>NZ_JBIRZZ010000012.1:0-110047 GCF_044391385.1 Streptomyces sp. NPDC018693
GCCTCGACGTTCCGGGCTCCTCCACGGCCGACGGCACACAGCTCGTGCTGTGGGACTGCCACGGCGGCTCCAACCAGAAGTGGACCACTCTGACCTCCGGATGACCCCCCACTCCCGGGATCCGAGCCCTCTCCGGGCTCAGATCCCGGGCCGCGTGAGTGCGCCGCGTGGCGGGCGGCGCCCGGTCGTCACTTGTGCGCTGTTGTCCCGAAGGGGAGGGGTTCGGCTGAGCGCAGGTGTTCCCTCAGCCACTGCTCGGTGTTGCTCACGTGCAGCAGCGCGGCGGCCTGGCTGAGGGCGGCGTCACGGGTGGACAGCGCGTGGAAGATCGCCTCGTGCTCGGCGAGGGTGCGGCCCGCGGCCTTGTCGTCGACGAGACCGCGCCAGATGCGGGCGCGCAGGGTGCGGCCGGAGATCCCCTCCAGGAGGGTGAGGAGGGTCTCGTTGCCCGTGGCCGAGACCACGGCGTGGTGGAAGGCGGCGTCGTGGGCGTTGAGCTGCTCGACGTCGTCGCGGGCCTCGCGCATGGCGTCCAGGTGCCGCTTCACCTCGGCCAGCTGGTCGTCGGTAATCCGCGCGGCGGCAAGTGCCGTGGCCGTCGGTTCGAGGAGCCGCCGTACCTCCATGAGGTCCTGCAGGGCGACCGAGTCGCCCTGCAGCAGCTCCACCGCGCCACCGAGCCCCTCCAGGAGCAGACTCGGCTGCAGGCTGGTCACATACGTGCCGTCGCCGCGCCTGACGTCGAGGACTCGTGCCACGGCCAGTGCCTTGACCGCTTCGCGGGCGAGGTTGCGGGACAGACCCAGCTGTGCCGCCAGGTCCGGCTCCGGAGGGAGCTTCGAGCCCGGAGGCAGGGCGCCGGTCCGGATCAGCTCACGGATCTGCTCGATGGCCTTGTCCGTCAGAGACACCGCACATCCCTCCCCCCACCGTGCCCCGCGAGCACGTCCGTCCTGATCAGCCCCTGAGCACGGAGGTCGCCCCGGGGGCCGGCGGGGACGCGCTGGTCATGGAGTTCCATGTTCTGTCCGACCTGTTCCGGGGTCCGCATGCCGAGGGTGACGTTGATGATACTGGGATGCCGGTACGGGAAGGCGGTCGCGGCGGCGGGCAGGGGAGCCTGCGCCTCGCAGACCTCCGCCATCTCCCTGGCCGACATGCCTGCGAGGAGTGCCTCGATCTCGGCGAGCGAGGCCATGGAGACGGAGTCAGGCACGAGCGGTCCAGACGGGGCCGTCGGGGTAGGCGTACTCCTTGAGGGACTCGGGGTGCATCTGTGCGCTCAGCCCCGGCAGCGTCGGCGCCAGGTAGTGGCCGTCGGCGATGCGGACCGGGTCGACGAAGTGCTCGTGCAGGTGGTCGACGTACTCGATGACGCGGTCCTCGGTCGTACCGGAGACCGCGACGTAGTCGAACATCGACAGGTGCTGCACCATCTCGCACAGGCCCACGCCACCCGCGTGCGGGCAGACCGGGACGCCGAACTTCGCGGCGAGCAGCAGGATCGCGATGTTCTCGCCCACGCCGCCGACCCGCGCGGAGTCGATCTGCACGATGTCCACCGCGCCCGCCTGGAGGAGCTGCTTGAAGACGACCCGGTTGGCGATGTGCTCGCCGGTGGCGACCTTGATGGGCCTGACTGCCTGGCGCACGGCGGCGTGGCCGAGGATGTCGTCGGGTGAGGTGGGCTCCTCGATCCAGTACGGCTGGTAGGGGGCCAGTGCGCGCATCCAGTCGATCGCGGGCTGGACGTCCCATCTCTGGTTGGCGTCCACGGCGATGCGGATGGAGTCGCCGACGGTCTCGCGGGCGGTGCGCATGCGCCGTACGTCGTCCTCCAGGGACGCGCCGACCTTCAGCTTGATCTGGGTGAAGCCGTCGGCGACGGCCTCGCGGGCCAGGCGGGACAGCTTCTCGTCGGGGTAGCCGAGCCAGCCGGGGGTGGTGGTGTAGGCGGGGTAGCCCCGATCGAGCAGGCGATCGATGCGCTGTTCGCGGCCGGGTTCGGCGCGGCGCAGGATCTGAAGGGCTTCCTCGGGGGTGAGGGCGTCGGACAGCCAGCGGAAGTCGACCTGGGCGACCAGGTCCTCGGGCGACATCTCGCCGAGGAAGCGCCACACGGGCTTGCCGGCCCGCTTGGCTGCCAGGTCCCAGGCGGCGTTGACGACGGCGCCGGTGGCCATGTGGATGGCGCCCTTCTCCGGGCCGAGCCAGCGCAGTTGGGGGTCGTGGACGAGGGAACGGGAGAACGCGCCGAGGTCGGCGCAGACTTCGTCGACCGAGCGGCCGACCACGTGCGGGGCGAGGGCCGCGATGGCGGCGGCCTGGACATCGTTGCCACGGCCGGTGGTGAAGGCCAGAGCGTGGCCCTCGAGTCGGTCGCCGGCGTCGGTGCGCAGGACGACGTAGGCGGCGGAGTAGTCGGGTTCGGGGTTCATCGCGTCCGACCCGTCCAGATGCTCCGACGTCGGGAAACGCACGTCCAGCACGTCGAGGGCGGTGATGCGGGCAGGAGCCGGGGAAGCGGACGAGGCGGAGGCGGATGGCATGGCGGCAACTCCCTGTGAGATGCAGGGGTGATACGGCCCCCTGGTTTCGCATCGACGACATCTACCTATCGCCATGGACTAGAGATGGGATGTTTATAGGCACGCTCCTGACGCCGTGTCCAGCCATTAACGCGATGCATAGAAAAGCCGCAGCTCACAGTCGCCCGACGGTAGGTGGCGGCGGATGGCGACATCACCCTGGATAAGATCCATCCCATCAACCGTCGCCACAGACATACCATGTTTGGCTAGTCGCAAACCGCACCAAACACGACTCAAAGGGGGACAATGACCTGACGGTGTGGCAGTTTTCATCCCTGGACGACGGTTGACATCCCAGGGAGACATGACGGACCTTCGTGCGTAACAAGCGACGCCCGTGCCCTGCCCTCCCCTTCTGCACCAGGGATGTCTTCATGTCGAGTTCGATCAACAGACGCCACTTCCTGGCCGGTGCCACCGGTGTCGCCGCGGCGGCCGTTGCCGGAGGTGTGTTCGGCGCCGGCGGCGCCCAGGCGGCGCCCAGCACGTACACGCCGGACTGGAACTCGGTCGACCAGCACCCGCCGGCCCCGGAGTGGTTCCAGGACGCGAAGTTCGGGATCTACTTCCACTGGGGCGTCTTCAGCGTCCCCGCCTTCGGCAACGAGTGGTACCCGCGCACCATGTACCGGGCCGGCGACTCCGTCAACCAGCACCACATCGCGACCTACGGTCAGCCGTCGGCATGGCCGTACCACAACTTCATCAACGGTGCTCAGGACCTGGCGGGCACCACCGTGAAGTTCGCGCCGAAACTGAAGTCGGCCGGTGGGAAGTTCGACCCCGACGAGTGGGTGCAGCTGTTCGTCGACGCCGGCGCCAGGTTCGCCGGCCCGGTGGCCGAGCACCATGACGGCTTCTCCATGTGGGACAGCCAGGTCAACGAGTGGAACTCGGTGAAGAAGGGTCCGGGTCTCGACCTGCTGGGGATCTTCTCCAGGGCGATCCGCGCCAAGGGCCTCAAGCTGCTGGTGGCCATGCACCACGCCTACAACTTCACCGGCTTCTACGAGTTCGCCCCCGCCCAGACGGACCCCAGCCTCCAGAAGCTCTACGGTCAGCTGGGCCACGCCGCGGAGAACCAGCTCTGGTTCGACAAGCTCAAGGAGGTCGTCGACCGCGCCCAGCCGGACATCCTGTGGCAGGACTTCAACCTGGACGAAGTCGACGAGCAGCAGCGCCTGAACTTCCTGGCGTACTACTACAACCAGGCGGGCAGCTGGGGCCGTGAGGTCGTCGCCACGTACAAGGACGGCATGAACGGCAAGGGCGAGGTCTTCGACTACGAGCGCGGCGGCCCGGCCGACATCACGACCCCCTACTGGCTCACCGACGACAGCGTCTCCAGCAGCAGCTGGTGCTACACGCAGGGCATCGGCTACTACACGTTCCAGCAGATGCTGCACTCGTTCATCGACCGGGTCAGCAAGAACGGCAATGTGCTGCTGAACATCGCGCCGATGGCCGACGGCACCATCCCGCAGGCGCAGAAGGACATCCTCCTCGGTATCGGAGACCACCTCAGGCGCTTCGGCGAGTCGGTGTACGCGACCCGCGCCTGGACCGCGTACGGCGAGGGCCCGACGAAGATGGGCGGCGGTTCGTTCACCGCCCCGCACGCCGGCACGCCCCAGGACATCCGCTTCACCCGTAACAAGGCGGGCACCGTCCTGTACGCCACCGTCCTGGGCTGGCCGGGCAGCTCGCTGACGATCAAGACCCTCGGCTCGGACCGGATCAACCTCTCGTCGCTGTCCTCGGTGCAGCTCCTCGGCACCACCGCCGGCACCTACATCGACCTGCCCACCCCGACCCAGAGCTCCGCCGGCCTCACGGTCACCCTGCCCGCCTCGGCGCCGTACAGTGCGGGCACCTACGTCCTGAAGCTCACCTTCTCCGGCACGATCCCGGGCCTGCGGCCGCTCACCGGCGCCATCGCCTTCGCGGACGTCGACTACACCGGCGACGCCGGTGTGTTCACCGTCGGCGACTACACCGCCGCCGACCTGACCACGGCCGGACTGGGCCCGGGCACGCTCTCCTCCCTGCGGCCGGCCCCCGCTTACCAGGTGGTCGGCTACTCCGGAGACAACTTCACGGGCACCTCCTGGACCTTCACCGCCGAGAACCCCGACCTGCGGGTCACCGGCAACAACGACCGGATCACCTCACTGCGGGTCCAGTTCAACCCGGCGACGTCCTTCCGGATCACCAACGTCACCAATGGCCTCGCCCTGGACAGCGGCGGCAACGTGGCCTCGGGGTCCAACCTCAAGCAGTGGACCTGGGACGGCAGTCCCAACCTGCAGTGGCAGGCGGAGGCGGTCGGAGGCGGCTACTACCGGCTGGTCAACCGCACGAACGGCATGGTCGCCGACGGCTGGGGCGCCACCGACAACGGCTCTCCGGCCCGACATGCCCCCTGGAACGGCGGCCCCAACCAGCAGTGGAAGATCATCCACAGGGGCGGCGACCGTTACTCCATCGCCAACCGCACCACCGGCCTGGTCCTCGACGGCGGCGGCAACGTCACCTCGGGCTCCGTCACCAAGCAGTGGACGTACGGCAGCAGCACCAACCTGCTGTGGACCTTCACGGCCGTCTGATCCTCGAGGAGCCGCCATGACGGCACGCAGCATCACCGACCGCCTGGGCGGCCTCGCCTTCGGCGGAGACTACAACCCCGAGCAGTGGGACGAGCAGGTCTGGAAGGAGGACGACGCACTCATGCGCCGGGCCAGGGTCAACCTGGCCACCCTCGGCGTCTTCTCCTGGGCCCTGCTCGAACCGGAGCAGGGACGCTACGACTTCTCCTGGCTCGACGCCCACATCGAACGCCTCCACGCAGGCGGCGTGGCCGTCGACCTCGCCACCCCGACGGCCTCCCCGCCGCCCTGGTTCACCCTCGCCCACCCCGAGGCGCTGGCGGTCACGGCCGACGGCACACGCCTCGTCCACGGCAGCCGCGACACCTACTGCCTCGCCTCGCCCGCCTACCGCGCCGCGGCCCGCCGTATCGCCTCCGCGCTCGCCGAACGGTACGGCGACCACCCCGCTCTCGCGCTGTGGCACGTGCACAACGAGTACGGCACGCTGTGCTGGTGCGACCACGCGGCCGCCGCGTTCCGGGTGTGGCTGCGCGCCCGGCACGGCTCGCTGGACGCCCTCAACGAGGCATGGGGCACAGCCTTCTGGAGCCAGCGCTACACCTCCTGGGAACAGGTGCTGCCGCCGCGCGCGACGCAATGGCACAAGAACCCCGGCCAGACACTGGACTTCCGCCGCTTCTGGTCCGACGAGATCATCGCCGCCTACCGGGAACAGCGCGACGCGATCCACGCGCACAGCGACCGGCCCGTGACGACCAACCTGATGCTCCCCGCCTACCAGAACGTGGACCTGTGGGCCTTCGCCCGCGAACTCGACGTCGTCACGTCCGACCAGTATCCGAGCGCCCCCGGCATGGACGCCGCCGTCGACGCCGCCTTCCATGCCGACCGCACCCGCTCCCTGGCCCGCGGCCACCCGTGGCTGCTGATGGAGCAGGGCACCAGCACCGTCTACGACGGCGACCAGGTGATCGGCAAGGAACCCGGGGAGATCCTGCGGCACACCCTCGGCCACATCGCGCGCGGTTCGGAGGGCGCCCTGTTCTTCCAGTGGCGGCAGTCCCGAGCCGGCGCCGAGACCTGGCACTCGGCGATGCTCCCGCACGCGGGCCCGGACAGCCGTATCTTCCGTGAGGTCACACAGACCGGCGAGGCGGTCGCCCGGCTCGGCGAGCTGACGGGATCGACGGTCACCGCGTCGGTGGCCGTGCTGGACGACCCGGACGCCCGGTGGGCGCTCGGCGTGGACGGCCTGCCCTCCGCACGCCTCGCCTACCACGCGCCGCTCGCCGAGGCGCACCGGGCGCTGTGGGACGCGGGCGTCACGGCCGACTTCGCCCGCCCCGAGCACGAGTTGGGCCGCTATCGGCTGGTCATCGCGCCATCCCTGTTCCTGCTGTCCGACCAGGGTGCCGAGAACCTGCGCCGTTACGTCGCGGACGGCGGGACCCTCCTCGTCCAGCACGCGGCCGGCTACGTCGACGACCGCATGCACGCCCGCCTCGGCGGCTATCCGGCCGGGCCGCTGCGCGAGGCGCTGGGCATCCGCGTCGAGGAATACCGGCCGCTGCGGACGGACGAGCGGATCACCCTGTCGGACGGAACGCGGGGCACGGTCTGGAGCGAGTCCCTGCGCACCGAGGGCGCGGACACGGTCGCCACCTACACCCACGGAATGCTCTCGGGCAGCCCCGCGCTCACCCGGCACCGCTTCGGCACCGGGCAGGGCTGGTACGTCTCCACCCGTCTGGACGAAGCCGACTACGGCGCTGTCGTCGGCCGCCTGCTGAAGGAAGCCGGTGTCGAACCGGACGTACCCGGCCTGCCCGCCGGTGTCGAGGCCGTCACCCGGCGCGCCGCCGACGGCCGCCGCTGGGACGTCCTCATCAACCACACCGAGCACACCGTGCCGCTGCCGGAGCCCGCCCACGACCTGCTCACCGGCACCACGGCCCACGAACTGCCGCCCGGCGGCTGCGCGGTCCTGCGCGGCCACTGACCTGGAAAAGGACACATGGAAAACGAACAGCGCAGCTTCCACTGGGGTCACGACGCCCTGGGTCTCGAGTTCGTCCTCGGCGAGGACGGCAGCGCCCGCCTGACCCATCTCGGGCTGCCCGGCGCGGCGGGCGGCGACTCCCGTGCGTCCCTGCCTCTGGTGGAGGTGACGGCCGCGGGTCACGGCCGCGGCTGGTCGGGCAGCCGCCTGATCGGGACCGCTCTCGGCGGGCGGCTGCGCCACCGGGCCCACCACACGGCCCGCGACGGCGACTGGCACACCCTGACCGTGGAGCTCCACGACCCGGACACCGGGCTGGTCGCGGAGGTGACCTACCGGTCCCCGGACGGCGTCCCCGTGCTCCGCAGCGAGGTCACCCTGCGCAACGAGGGGCGGACCACGTTGCACCTGGAGTCGGTCAGCTCGCTCGTGGTGGGCGGCCTCACCCCGCAGGACCCGGCGGCCGTCGACGCCGCCGACGTGCTGTGGGCGGACAACGACTGGCTCGCCGAGTGCCGCTGGCAGCGACAGCCGATGCGCCGGACCACACCCGCCGTCAGCGGACGAAGCGTGACGTACGGGCACGGCAAGGCCGGCTCCGCCCTGACCGGACAGGGCACCTGGTCCAGCTGCGGGCACCTGCCCATGGGCGGCCTGACGGACCGGCGCACCGGCCGCACCTGGGTGTGGCAGATCGAGCACAACGGCGGCGGCTGGCACTGGGAGTGCCAGGAGCACTACCAGGCGGCCTACGCGGCGCTGTTCGGCCCCACCGACACCCACCACGGCTGGCGACACCCCCTGGAACCCGGCGCCGCCTTCCGCACCGTACCCGTGGCCCTGTCCTTCAGCGCCGACGGCGGCCCCGACGCCGCGTTCGCCGCGCTGACCCGCTACCGCCGCGCCCACCGCCGCCCGCACACCGACCACCAGCGCCTGCCCGTCATCTTCAACGACTACATGAACTGCCTGATGGGCGACCCCACCACCGAAAAGCTGCTGCCACTGATCGACGCGGCGGCCGAGGCCGGGGCCGAGTACTTCGTCATCGACGCGGGCTGGTACGACGACGGTGACGACTGGTGGACCAGCGTCGGCGCCTGGGAGCCGTCCGCCTCCCGCTTCCCCGGCGAGAAGGGCATCCACGAGGTGCTGGACCGTATCCGCGAACGCGGCATGATGCCCGGCCTGTGGCTGGAGCCGGAAGTCATCGGCGTCCACAGTCCCATGGCCAAGTCCCTGCCCGACGAGGCGTTCTTCCGCCGCGACGGCGTCCGCGTCACGGAGACGGGCCGGTACCACCTCGACCTGCGCCACCCCGCCGCCCGCGCCCACCTGGACCAGGTCGTGGACCGCGTGGTCGGCGAGTGGGGCGTGGGCTACCTCAAGCTCGACCACAACATCGACCCCGGCTCCGGCACCGGCGCCCACCCCGGCGAGACGCCGGGCGCCGGTCTGCTCGGCCACAACCGGGCGCACCTCGACTGGCTCGACGGCATCCTCGACCGGTACCCGCACCTGGTGGTGGAGAACTGCGCCTCCGGCGGCATGCGCTGGGACCACGCCCTGCTGTCCCGGCTGCAGTTGCAGTCCACCAGCGACCAGCAGAACCTCCACCACTACGCGCCCATCGCGGCCTCCGCGCCCACCGCCGTCACCCCCGAGCAGGGCGCCGTCTGGGCCTACCCGCAGTCGGAGGACTCCCTCGACGAGGTCGCCTTCACCATGGCGAACGCCCTCCTCGGCCGTATCCACCTCTCCGGCCGCCTGCCGGAACTGGAGCCCGAGGCCCGCGCCCTGGTCCACGAGGCGGTCGCCGTGTACAAGGCCATCCGCGCCGACCTGCCCCGGGCCGTGCCGTCCTGGCCACTCGGCCTTCCCGCTTGGGACGACCCGTGGATCGCTCTCGCCCTGCACACCCCCGCCACCACCTACCTCACCGTCTGGCGCCGCCCGGGCGGTGCGGCCACCACCACCCTCCGGCTGCCCGAACGGGCGGGTGACGCGGCCCGCGCCGAGGTGCTGTACCCCGCCGCACGTCAGGCCGAAGCCGTCTGGCACCCGGACACCGCCGACCTCACCGTGACCCTGCCGACCACGCCCTCCGCGGCGCTGATCCGGATCCCAGCGGCGCGGTGAGGTAGTCCACGCCCCACGAGGCGAACTTCAGACCCCTTGCCGTAGATGTAGTCCCCCAGCGCCTTCATCCCGCTGGGGGACTCCGAAATTTCGGACGACATTCGGAAAGCCAGGAGCTTCCCGCACGTCAACACCGTCCCCCAGGGACGCCCGCCCGCAACCGCCGACAAGACCCCGCAGTTTCCGAATCTTTCGGTGCCACATACGAATCATGCGAGGGGTATTGACGGGATCCATCGGCCTCCTATCATCCAGTTGACTCGACAAATCGATACGCGTTCGAGATCACGACCCCGATTGATCGATCCGTCACTCCGCACACGCGCCAACAACAACGGCCGGGCCGTACAAGGAGAACGACACACATGGATCTGTCATGCCTTCGTCAAAACATCTCCCGTCGCCACGCACTGGCGGCCGCCACCGGCCTGGCCGCCGGCGTTCTGCTTCCCCATCGGGTCGCCCTCGCGGCCGCCGCGGAGTACACGAACCCGGTGATCTGGCAGGACTTCGCGGACATCGACGTCATCCGCGTCGGCGACACCTACTACGCCTCGGCCTCGACGATGCACTACTCGCCGGGCGCGCCCGTCCTGCGCTCGTACGACCTGGTGAACTGGGAGATCGCCGGACACTCGGTGCCCGTCCTCGACTTCGGCTCCAAGTACGACCTGAACGGTGCCCGTGGCTACGTCCGGGGCATCTGGGCGTCGACGCTGGCCTACCGTCCGAGCAACAGGACCTTCTACTGGCTGGGCCAGATCGACTTCGCCCGGACGTACGTCTACACCGCCACCGCCGTCGAGGGGCCGTGGAGCAGGCTGACGACGATCAGCACGCCCTACTACGACGCGGGACTGCTCGTCGACAGCGACGACACCTTGTACGTCGCGTACGGGAACACCACGATCAGCGTGGCCCAGCTGTCGCCCGACGGCCGCAACCAGGTGCGTACCGAGCAGGTGTTCAGGACGCCGTCCAGTGTGGGCACCCTGGAGGGCGCCCGCTTCTACAAGATCAACGGGCAGTACTACATCTTCCTGACCCGCCCCGCGAACGGCCAGTACATCCTGAAGTCGTCGAGCGGCCCCTTCGGCCCGTACACGATGCGGCAGGTCCTCCTCGACCTGCGGGGGCCGATCCCCGGCGGAGGCGTCCCGCACCAGGGCGGGCTGGTGCAGACGCAGAGCGGTGCCTGGTACTACATGGCATTCGTCGACGCGTACCCCGGCGGCCGGATGCCTGCCCTGGCACCGGTCACCTGGACCTCGGACGGCTGGCCCGTCGTGCAGCTCGTCGACGGCGCGTGGGGCACCTCGTATCCCAGCCCGGCCGTGCCCACTCCACCCCGTCAGGTCACCCCCATGACCGGCGTCGACACCTTCGAGGGCAGGACCCTCAGTCCGAGGTGGGAGTGGAACCACAACCCGGACGACACCAAGTGGTCGGTCGACAACGGCCTGACCCTGCGGACGGCGACCGTCACCAACGACCTGTACTGGGCCCGCAACACCCTCACACACCGCATCCAGGGCCCCACCTCCACCGCCACGGTCCAGCTCGACCACTCCGCGATGCGGGACGGCGACCGGGCCGGACTCGCACTGCTGCGTGACTCCTCCGCATGGATCGGCGTCAAGCGGGACGGCGGCACGACACGGGTGGTGATGGTCAACGGGCTGACCATGGACACCAACTGGAACACCACCGGCACCGGCACCGAGGTCGCGAGCGCGCCCGCTCCCGGCGGTCGCGTCTGGCTGCGCGCGCACGCGGACATCCGGCCCGGCGCCGCACGCCCCGGCACCTTCTCCTACAGCACCGACGGCACCACCTTCACCCGCCTCGGGCCCGCCTTCTCCATGGGCAACGACTGGCGGTTCTTCATGGGCCACCGATTCGCCCTCTTCAACCACGCCACGCAGGCACTCGGCGGCGCGGTCCGCGTCACGCGGTTCGAGCTGTCCACGCCCTGACCGATGGCATGGATCGCACCACCCAACCCCCCACTCGATCCGAGGAGAACCATGAACCCGCTGAAACGGCTCGGCAGTCGCCGAGCCTCGGTCTTAGGGCTGCTGGCCGCGGCCGTCCTGATGACGCCCACGACCGCGACCGGCTCACCCGACGTCCAGGCATCCACGCTGGGCGCCCAAGCGGCCCAGTCCGGGCGGTACTTCGGCACGGCCGTGGCCGCCGGGCGGCTCGGCGACGGCACGTACACCAGCATCCTGGACCGCGAGTTCAACTCGGTCACGGCCGAGAACGAGATGAAGTGGGAGACCACCGAGCCCTCCCGCGGCTCGTTCAACTTCGGCCCCGCCGACCGGATCGCCGACCGCGCGCAGGCCCGCGGTCAGCGCCTGCGCGGCCACACCCTGGTCTGGCACTCCCAACTGCCCGGCTGGGTCAGCTCCATCAGGGACGCGAACACGCTGCGCGGCGTGATGAACCACCACATCACCACCGTGGCGCACCGCTACAAGGGCCGGATCCACTCCTGGGACGTGGTCAACGAGGCGTTCGCCGACGGCGGCAGCGGCCAGCTCCGCAGCTCGGTCTTCCGGGACGTCCTGGGCAACGGCTTCATCGAGCAGGCGTTCCGCACCGCGCGGTCGGCCGATCCGTCGGCGAAGCTCTGCTACAACGACTACGGCATCGAGAACTGGAACGCGGCCAAGACCCAGGGTGTCTACCGCCTGGTCCGCGACTTCAAGGCGCGCGGCGTGCCCATCGACTGCGTCGGCCTCCAGGCCCACTTCGGCACCGGCGGCCCACCCGCCAGTTTCCAGACGACGCTGTCGAACTTCGCCGCCCTCGGCGTCGACGTCCAGATCACCGAACTGGACATCGCGCAGGCGTCGCCGACCGCGTACGCGAACACCGTCAGGGCCTGCATGAACGTCGCGCGCTGCACCGGCATCACCGTGTGGGGCATCCGCGACAGCGACTCCTGGCGCAGCGGCGAGAACCCGCTGCTGTTCGACCGCAACGGCAACAAGAAGCCCGCGTACAACGCGGTGCTGACGACCATGGGCGGCACGCCCGCCACCACCCGCGGCGCCACCGACGCCGCCGCTCTGCCCAGCCGTTACTCGTGGAGCTCCAGCGGCCCGCTGATCTCGCCGAAGCCGGACGCGACGCACAACGTCGCCGGGATCAAGGACCCGACGGTCGTCCAGTACAACGGCAAGTACCACGTGTTCGCGAGCGTGGCCAGTTCTTCCGGCTACAACCTGGTGTACCTGAACTTCAGTGACTGGTCCCAGGCCGGCTCGGCCACGCACCACTACCTCGACCGCAGCGCGATCGGGCGCGGGTACCGGGCCGCTCCGCAGGTCTTCTACTACGCGCCGCAGCGCCTGTGGTACCTCGTGTACCAGACCGGCAACGCCTCCTACTCCACCAACCCCGACATCAGCAACCCGAACGGGTGGAGCGCGCCGCGCAACTTCTACGCGTCGATGCCGGACATCATCCGGCAGAACATCGGCAACGGCCACTGGGTCGACATGTGGGTGATCTGCGACAGCGCCGACTGCTACCTGTTCTCCTCCGACGACAACGGCCACCTGTACCGCTCGCAGACGACCGTCGGCCAGTTCCCGAACGGGTTCACCAACACCGTCATCGCGGCCCGGGACTCCAACAGGTACGCCCTGTTCGAAGCGAGCAACGTGTACAAGGTGCAGGGCAGCAACCAGTATCTGCTGCTCGTCGAGGCCATCGGATCGGACGGCCGGCGCTACTTCCGCTCCTGGACCGCCACCAGCCTCGCCGGCTCCTGGACACCCCTGGCCGCGTCGGAGAGCAACCCCTTCGCACGGGCCACCAACGTCTCCTTCCCCTCGGGCACCTGGACCCGGGACATCAGCCACGGCGAGATGATCCGTGCCGGCCACGACCAGACGCTCACCATCCCCGCCTGCCGGCTCCAGTACCTCTACCAGGGCATGAACCCCAACGCGGGCGGCGACTACAACCTCCTCCCCTGGCGGCTCGGCCTCCTCACCCAGACCAACTCCACCTGCTGACCAACCGTCAGAAAGCCGAGGCAATGTCATGCGCCGCAGACTTCTCGCCCTGGTGGCAGCGCTCTCCTCGCTGCCGCTGGCACTCACCGCCGCCCCGTCCGCCCACGCGGCCGACCCGACGACCATGACCAGCGGGTTCTACGCGGACCCCGACTCCAGCGCGAAGCGATGGGTCGCCGCCAACCCCGGCGACGGCCGGGCGCCCGCGATCAACGCATCCATCGCCAACACCCCGACGGCCCGCTGGTTCGGCTCCTGGAGCGGCACCATCGGCACCGCCACCGGCGCGTACGTGGGCGCCGCGGACGCCCGGGACAAGCTGCCCATCCTCGTCGCGTACAACATCTACCACCGCGACTACTGCGGCGGGCACTCCGCGGGCGGAGCCTCCTCGCCGTCCGCCTACGCGAACTGGATCGCCCAGTTCGCGGGCGGGATCGCCGGCCGCCCGGCCGTCGTCATCCTCGAACCGGACTCCCTCGGGGACTACGGCTGCATGACCCAGGCCCAGATCGACGAACGCAGGGGCATGCTCACCGGCGCGCTCAACGAGTTCAACCGTCAGGCCCCCAACACCTGGGTCTACCTCGACGCCGGCAACCCGGGCTGGGCGAGCGCGGCGACCATGGCCCAGCGCCTGCACGGAGCCGGCCTCCGGCAGGCCCACGGCTTCTCGCTCAACGTCTCCAACTACCTGACCACAGCCGAGAACACCGCGTACGGCGCCGCCGTCAACAGGGAACTCAGCGCCCGGTACGGCTACACCAAGCCGTTCGTCGTGGACACCAGCCGCAACGGCAACGGCTCCAACGGCCAGTGGTGCAACCCTTCGGGCCGCCGTATCGGCACCCCCACCCAGCTGGGCGGAGGTGCCGAGATGCTCTTGTGGATCAAGGTCCCGGGCGAGTCCGACGGCAACTGCGGCGTGGGATCCGGCTCCTCGGCCGGACAGTTCCTCCCCGAGGTCGCCTACAAGATGATCTACGGCTACTGATCCGGGGCCGCGGGTCGCCTCGCCCGGGTCGGGCGTCAGACGGGATCGCCGTACTGCACGCCGCGTCCGTTGGTGGCGAGGTAGACCCGGCCGTACACGCGCGGGTCGCCGGTGACGGCCCTGCCGATCCAGCCCCACTGGTGCTGGTCGTCGTTGACGCGGGTCCACGTCCTCGCACCGTCGTCGGAGCGGTACACGGCGGTGATCGTCTCGGTGGAGCCGACCATGTAGACCGCAGGGTAGTCGGCGCCGTCGGCGGCCTTGCCGAAGCCGAGGGTGTACGAGGCCCAGCAGCTGTCGACCTTGGTGAAGGCCGCGCCGCCGTCGGTGGACCGGTACAGGCCGTTCCACTTCACGCTCAGCCACAGGTCGCCGACCCGTCCCGGCGCCGCGACCAGCTGGAATTCCGCGTCGCCCGAGGGCAGGCCGGTGGCCCTGGTGGTGAAGGTCAGGCCGCCGTCGGTGCTGGCGTGGAGCGTGCCGGCGGTCGTGTCGTAGGCGTAGAAGCGCGTCGGGTCCACGGGGTCCGCGACGGGGGTGGCGCCCTTCGGGAAGGAGGTGACCTCGGACCAGGTGGCGCCGTTGTCCACCGAGCGGTACGCCGGGTGCGAGGACGCGAGGGACCACAGAAGGACACTGCCGTCGGCGTTGGTGGCGATCGGGCCGGGCGCGTCCTTGGCGGCGGCCGGCTGCGACTCGAAGGGCGCCCAGGTCTGACCGCCGTCGTTCGAGTAGGCGCCGTTGGCGTTGTTGCTCCAGCCGGCGCGCACGACGTACGAGGGTCTGGCCGCGGCCTGGGAGAGTCCCGTCGCCGACCCGAACACGGGGTTGGAGGCCATGCCCCGCGACGGGGATGCCGTGAGCGAGTCGTGGTACATCACGCCGATGTCACCGTTGCCGCTGATCAGGTGGGCCGTGCCGGTCGGCGGCGAGATCAGCTGGAGGACGGCGGTCTCCTCCAGGCCGCGGATCTGCGGCGCCCAGTGCTTGAGGTCGCGGGTGCCGTAGATGGTGGCGCCGGTGCCGTAGAGGACGTGCCGGGAGTCGTACGGGTCGAGGGCGAGGGCCTGGATCCACCAGCCGAACTTGGCCTCGGTTCCGCCCCACTTGAGGAACGGGGTCTCCGACACGTCGAGAACGGCGGTGTCCTTCAGGGAGGTCCAGGTGCGCCCGCCGTTGGTGGAACGGAAGACGGTATCGATCTCGGCCCAGCGGTTGTTGGTGGACACGACGAGCGTGCCGGGCCGGCGGGCGTCGACGGCGACACCGCCGTAGCCGAAGGAGTCGGTGGAGCCGTCCGTCGCGGTTCCGCCCGGCTTCACCGGGGTGATGTCGGTCCACTTGTCGTTGACGGTGCGCAGTTTGTGCACGCTGCCGTCGGACTGCCCGTTGGGGCCGGGGGCGTTGGCGTACGTCACGTACAGCTCGCGGGTGTGGCGGTCGTAGGCGGCGCGGATCGGGACCTGGGCGGCGGTTCCGGTGGGCTGCCCGGGGACGGGCTCCCAGGTCTTTGCGTCGGACGTGCGGTACAGGCTGGGGCTGTCGGCGGTGCCGTCGGAGTCGCCCCAGCCGGCGTAGACGGTACGGCCGGCGGCGACGAGGAGGGTGATGCCCTGGCCGGTGGCGCTCGGGGCGGCCGGGAAGCTCACCGCCTCCCAGGTGGCGCCCCGGTCGGTCGACTTGAGCAGCCCGTCGTGCCGGGTGCCGAGCCACAGTGTGTCGCAGTTGCGCGGGTCGACCAGGAGGCGTTCACCGCAGCCACGCCCGTCCTCGTTGGCGCCGAGCTTCACCGTGAGGTCGGTGCGCGTCCAGGTGGCCCCCCGGTCCTCGGACCGCAGCACGGCCCCGTTGCCGGCCCAGGGCTGTGTGTATGTGCCGAGGGCCAGGTACAGCCGGTTCGGGTGGCTCGGGTCGACGGCCATGGCCTCGACGCCGAGGAGGTTCCAGTCGTCCCAGCCGAGGTGGTCGGTCAGTGGGATCCAGCTGTCGGTGCGGTCGTCCCAGCGGTAGGCGCCCCCGATGTCGGTGCGGGCGTAGGCGAGGCCGCGTACGGAGGGGTGGAAGAGAATCCCGCTGACGAACCCGGTGCCGCCCATGGCGGCGTTGCGCCAGCGGTAGGGGGCGTCGGCTTCCGCGGCTTCCGCCGCGCGGGCCTGGCCCTGGAGGACCGGGAGGCCGGCGAGGGCGGTGGCGGCGGCTGTTGCGGCGAGGACGGTACGGCGGGACAGAGGGAACGAATGCATGACATACCTCGTTGTAGGGGGTTGCCAGGTGAACGTGGGTGGGGGTGACGTGCCTGGGGGCGCGGGGCTGTATCGACAGGCGGCTCCGCCGCGGGGCGCGACCAGTTACTGACCGGCCGCGGACGGCACACGCCAGGTCAGCCCTTGATGGCTCCGGTGAGCATGCCCTTCTTGAAGTGCCGCTGGACGAAGGGGGAGACGACCGCGACGGGGATCAGCGCCATGACCATGACGGCCATCTGCAGTCCGAGCGCGGAGAGTTCGCCGGTGCGGACCGCCTGCTGGAGGCCGGTGGGGGCCTCGGTGTTCTTCTGGACGAGCTGGATGAGGACGTTCTGCAGCGGCATCATCTGCTGGTCGGTGAGGTAGATGGAGGCGTTGAACCAGGCGCTCCAGTAGCCGACCGCGTAGAACAGGGAGATGACGGCCAGTACCGCCCGGGACAGCGGCATGATGATGGTCAGCAGGATCCGCAGGTCACCGGCCCCGTCGATGCGTGCGGACTCGGTGAGTTCGGGCGAGATCCCCATGAAGAAGGCCCGCAGCACCAGGATGTTGAAGACACTGACCGCACTCGGCAGGATCAGCGACAGATAGGTGTCGGTGAGCCCCAGCGTCTGCACCAGAAGGTACGTCGGGATGAGCCCGGCCCCGAAGAACATGGTCGCCATGATGGTCATCAGGAAGAACCGGTGCCCCAGACTGCCCGGCCGGGACAGGCCGTAGGCCGCGAGGACCGACACCGTCATCGAGAACAGGGTGCCGACGAGCGTGACGCCGACCGAGACCATGATCGCCCTGCTGACCTGGCCGCCGCTGAGGAGTTCGGTGTAGTTGACGAAGGTGATGCCCTCGGGGATCACGACGAGGCCGCCGGCCCGGTCGATCACCGGCTTCGGCGAGAGGCTGGTGACGATCACGATCCACAGCGGACCGAGCACCCCCAGGCAGCAGAGCGTGAGGAAACCGCTCTTGGCGGTGAGTCCTACCTTGCTCGGCGGCTCCTCCCACACCGGGCGGGCGGGAGCCTTCAGGCTGCGGATGAGCTGCGTGTTGAGGCTCACTTCTTGTACACCCCCTGCTCGCCGAGGAGGTGCGCGACCTTGTTCGCGCCCAGGACGAGACACACTCCGATGACTCCCTTGACGAGGCCGACCGCGGCCGCGTAGCTGAAGTCGCCGTTCTGGATACCCATGTTCCACACGTAGGTGTCGAGGACCTCGCTGGCCCCCGCACCGACCGCGTACCGCTGGAGCAGGAACTGCTCGAATCCCACGCTCAGCGCGTCGCCCACCCGCAGGACCAGCAGCAACGCGATCACCGGGCGCAGTGCGGGCAGCGTGACGTGCCACATGCGTCGCCAGCGCCCCGCGCCGTCCATGGCGGCGGCCTCGTACAGGTCGGTGCTGACGGCGGACAGGGCGGCGAGGAAGACGATGATCCCCCAGCCGGCGTCCTTCCACACGCTCTGCCCGATGACCAGGAACTTGAAGAGGTCCGCGTCGGTCATCAGGTCGAAGCCGCTCCACCCGTGCTTCTCCAGGGTCTGCGCGATGATGCCCGCGCCACCGAGGATCTGCTGGAACACGGTGATCACGAGGACCCACGAGAAGAAGTGCGGCAGATACAGGATCGCCTGCGCCACGGCCCGCACCCGGGGCCGGACCACGCTGTTGATGACCAGCGCGAGGGCGATGGGGACCGGGAAGAACAGCACCAGCTGGAGCACGAACAGCACGATGGTGTTCTCGGTGGCGCTCCAGAACAGCGGGTCGTCGAGCATCCGCGAGAACTGCTCCACGCCGACCCAGGGGCTGTGGAAGATCGCCGTGATGCCGTTGCTGGAGACGTACGGGTCGTAGTCCTGGAAGGCGACGACGTTGCCGAGCAGGGGGACGTAGTTGAAGAGCAGGAGCAGGACGATGACGGGCAGCGTCATCAGGATGAGCGCGCGGTCGCGGCGCAACCGGACCCGGAAGGGAACCTTGCCCCTCTTGCCGGCCCTGCGCGGCACGCTCTCCGTCACGTCGGCCGCGGGGACCGCGGCCGTCGGTTCCTCGACGGCCGCGGGGGGACGTGTCCCGTCATGCCTGCTCCCGGCCGCGAGGGACATCAGTTGCCACTGCCGTTCTTGTCGAGGAGCTCCTTGTACCAGTCGCGCAGCTTGTCGCCGCCGGAGGACTTCCAGGTGGAGATGGCCTGCTGTACGTCGGACAGCTGCTTGTGGCCCCGCACGTAGTCGAGCTCCAGCTGCTCGAACTGGCTGACGAGGCCGGCGTAGCGGCTCGGCTCGACGATGTTCATGCCGTAGGTGGACGTCTTCTTCATGAAGGCGCCCTGCCGCTGCTGCCACTCGACCTGCTTGCGGGCGATGTCGGGGAAGTCGGGGTGGGCGAGGTAGGGAGCCGGGGCCGCCAGCATCATCCAGGCGTTGTTCACCTCGGAGTTGCCCTGGTCGTTCTTGACCGGGACGCCGTCCTTGACCGTGTAGTGGGTGCCCTCGACGCCGTATTCGACGAGCATCCGCTCCTTGGTGCCGTAGGGCGCGGCCGAGAAGTTGGCGGCGGCCAGCGCGTTCTCCACGACTTCCTTGGGGGCGCCCTTGCGGATCAGCGACCAGATGGTGGCGGGTTGGGACGCGTACAGCGTCGGGTTGCCGCCGTCGGCGCCGAAGTAGTCCATGCCCTCGATCTGGAAGTCCGGGTTGGACTGGGCCTGTTCGGCGGTCTTGCCGTGCCAGGCGGACATGTCGTTGTTGTAGACCAGGATCTGCCCGGCGGTGAACCGCTGGCTGGGGTCGCCCGTGCGTGCCTTGTCGTCGGGGTGGACCACGCCCGCGTCGAACAGCTTGCGGACCCATGCCAGGGCTTCCAGGAACTCGGGGTGCTCGATGCGGTACGTCACCTTGCCGTCGTCCTCGATGTTCCAGCCGAGCGGCCCGGCGGGGCGGACGCCGAAGATGGCCGCCGCGCTCCAGCTCATGTCACCGCAGGCCCACACCTTGGCCTTGGGGCTGGTGACGTCCTTGGCCCAGCTGAGGAACTCGTCGGCCGACCTGGGTACGGAGTAGCCCTGCTTGTCGAAGATGTCCTTGCGGTAGTAGGGCACGATGGTGCTCGCGGCGGCGGAGGGCATCGGGATGCCGCGCAGGGCGCCGCCGAAGATGCTCATGCGCCAGGCGTCGGACGGGATCGCGGCCAGGTTCGGGTACTTCTTGACCTTGTCGCCCGCCAGATACGGGCCGAGGTCCATGAACTTGGCGGTGACCGCGTTCGGTATCTTGCCGCCCAGTTCCCAGCCGGGCACGACCACCATGTCGGGTATGGAGCTGGAGGCGAGGACGGCGCCGAGCTTCTCGCCGTAGGTGTTGCCGTCCTGGTTCTGCCAGGTGACCTTGGTGCCCGCCGCGGCGTCGAGCGCCGTGTAGTAGGGGTTTCCGGGCTTGGGAGGGGAGCCCCAGAACGGGGACATGATCTTGAACGGGACACCGGTGCCGAGCTTCTCCGGAACCGACGTGGACAGGGCCGCGAGGTCGACCTTGCCGGTGTAACCGGCGGCCGAACCGTTCTTCGACGGAAGGTCCGGCTCGGCGACCGAGCTGGCGACATAGGTCGGGAGCAGCTTGTCCGCGGCCTTGCCCGAGGTGGTTCCCTCACGCGTACCACCCTCCGAGCCGCCACAGGCGGTGAGCAGTGGCATCCCACCGGCCACCGCTGCGGTGGCGACCGCCGTGGAGGCGAGGAAGCTTCTCCGGCTTGGTCCTGAGGAGGTGGAGGCGGCGTTCGGCGTCATTGCGTCAACCCTTCATGGCGCAGCGGGACACCCGGCGGTGGGCCGTCGGCTGCGGTGTCGTTACTGGGGGACTGGCTGAGCTGAAGCGACATCCCATCAATGGGGAGGCGATTCACAGTCGAAGCGCTTCGATGTTGCTGCGAGGTTAAGTGAACACCCAAGGGCACACAAGGGTCACTTCCAAGATTCCTCCGAAGTGCGCGGGAGGACCCCGCGCTGCCCCGCCTGAGGGAAACGATGTCCAGCTCGTCATGCTCCCGCAGCATCTGACCAGCGTCGAAGCGCTTCGAAAGCGCTTTCCGGGCCGTCCGAGGGAATCCCGGGCGCCTGTGCACACGGCGCACACGCACCGGCTTTCCGCGTCACAGCCACCCTTTGTGAAGCGCATCGACGGCGATCTGTTGCGGCTCACCCCTCGACGAAGAGATGGGATGCCTGCATCATCTCCGTGGGCAGTCGACCGCGGCGCACGCGCCGGCCGGAGCGCCGGGCGGCAGGGGTCGACCTAGTCTGGAAACAACCGCTGGAAACCAGCCCTGACAGGCACGGCCGTCCGGACGGAGGCGTGGCGCGTGGAGATGGCCGACAAGCAGGACACGCCCACTGCCGTTGCCGTGGTGGACCCGGAGGGCATGGTGAGCGGCTGGAGCGAGGGCGGCCGGCTGCTGCTGGGCTGGACGGCGGAGGACACCGTCGGCCGCCCCGTGGCCGACCTGCTGGTCGACGCCCCACCACCCGGCTTCCCCGAGGGCTACGGCGCCGGCCCCGATCCCACGGGGTTCATTCCCCTGCGCCACCGGGACGGTTCCACGGTGGACGCCGTGGTGGCGGCTCATCCGCTGTTCGGCCCCGACGGGCGGGCGCTGGGTCACGCGGTGACCGTCCAGCGCTGGGGACGCCGGCCCGTGATCGCCGACCGGGCCTTCGAGCAGTGTCCCTTCGCCCTGGGCGTCTACGACCCCGAGCTGCGGTTCCTGTGGGTCAACGCCTCCGCGTGCCGGGTGATGGCGCACTCCGAGGAGCAGGTGCTCGGTGAGAAGTACCGCGAGTTGTTTCCCGAACTGGACGACCAGGCATACACCGACCGGCTCTCCGAGGTGGCGAGGACGGGCGAGCCCGCGCGTCTCATCACCGTCTTCCGCCCGCTCGGCAGCGACTACGCCAACGCCTGGGCCACCAGCATGTGGCCCGTCCGAGACGGAGAGGGCAGGGTTCGCGCGGTCGCCAACTGGGGATTCGACATGAGCGCCGAGTACTGGGCCCGGCAACGCCTGCTCATCCTCAACAGGGCCGGCGGCGGCATCGGCCGGACACTCGACGTGATCGGCACCGCCCAGGAGCTGGCCAGGACGCCGGTGCCGGGATTCGCCGACCTCGTCTGCGTGGATCTCTTCGACGAGGTGCTGCGCGGCGAGGAACCGCCGTCCGGGTCCGCGTTCACCCCCGGCGAGTCCCTCGCGCTCAGCCGTGCCGCCCAGCACGGCGCGAAGGAGGACACCGACGAGGCTCCCGGGCCCATGATGCCGGTCACCCACGCTCCCGCTTCCGTCGCCGCCCGCTGCATGGCCACCGGCAGGTCCACGGTCGAGCTCGCCGCTGAACCCGGCCAGGGCGGCGAATGGGCCTTCGGGCCCGGGCTCGCCGCCGACCCGGCCCACTGGCCGCCGGGCAACCCGTTGATCGACGAGGCCCTTGCCGCACAGGGGCTGACCGGCCGGATCACCGTGCCGCTCCAGGCCCGTGGGGCGCTGCTCGGCGTGGTCGCCTTCTCCCGCCTCGACCGGCCCGAGGCATTCACCGCCGACGACCTGATCCTCGCCGAAGAACTGACCGCCAAGGCGGCCGTCGCCATCGACAACGCCCGCCGGTACTCGCACGAGCGCACGACCGCGCTGACCCTGCAGCGCAGCCTGCTGCCGCAGGGACTGCCGAACCAGGAGGCGGTCGAGGTGGCGTCCCGCTACCAGCCCGGCGGGACCGGCGCGGAAGTGGGCGGTGACTGGTTCGACGTCATTCCGCTGTCCGGCGCCCGGGTCGCCCTGGTCGTCGGCGATGTGGTCGGCCACGGCCTGCACGCCTCGGCCAGCATGGGCCGGCTGCGTACGGCGGTCCGCACCCTCGCCGACGTCGACCTGCCACCGGACGAGCTGCTGACCCACTTGGACGACCTGGTCCTCCACCTCGCCAGCGACCTCCAGCCCGCCGGCGGCCTCCAGCCGTCCGGGGAGTCCGGGGCCACCTGTCTGTACACCGTCTACGACCCTGTCTCCCGGCGCTTCACGCTGGCCAGCGCCGGCCATCCCCTGCCGCTGATCATCTCCCCGGACGGCACCAGGACCCCGGTACCCGTAGATCCGGGACCGCCGCTCGGCATCGGTGGGCTGCCGTTCGAGGCCACCGAGTTCGAGCTGCCCGAGGGCAGCCTGCTCGCCCTCTACACCGACGGGCTGGTCGGAAGCCGCGAACGCGATGCCGACCAGGGGGCCGCCGAACTGCGGCACGTTCTGAACCACTCGGCCACCTCACTGGAGGCCCTGTGCGACACGGTGATGGCAGCCATGCTCCCCGATCGCCGCACCGACGACGCCGCCCTGCTGCTCGCCCGCACGCACGCGCTGGATCCCCACCACGTCGCCGACTGGGACGTCGAGCCCGACACCGCACAGGTGCCGCGCGCCAGGAAGTTCGCCGTCGACCAGGTCGACGCCTGGGGTCTGGAGGAGGCGTCCTTCGTCACCGAACTGGTCGTCAGCGAGCTGGTCACCAACGCCATCAGATACGGCGAGCCGCCGATCAGGCTGCGGCTGATTCGCGACGCCTCCCTGATCTGCGAGGTCTCCGACGCCAGCAACACCGCTCCGCATCTGCGCCGGGCCCGCGCCTTCGACGAGGGCGGCCGGGGCCTGTTGCTCGTCGCCCAGCTCACCGAGGGGTGGGGCACCCGGCACACCGCCAACGGCAAGACGATCTGGTGCGCGCAGACTCTCCCCGAGCCTGAGCCGCACACCGGTCGTCATTGACCACTGCCCCTCATTTCGTGCTCCCACCCGGACCGGCGGATCGTCCGAGTCACCGTACAAGGTTCGACACTTCGTTCAGGGCTCGAAACTATGGCCCCACCTGCCAGGCGTCAACATCTCTGCCGAGAAGGTCACTTTCGCGCCGGGCGCCCGGAGGACCGTTCGCCTCGCCCACCACCTCGCGTTATCCAAACGTGATGGCCCGCTTCTCGCGCAACCTCTTGACCAGGGGGAACAGTTAACGCTCATATGACCTCCGCATCACTCATCAGACCACCCTGACCGCCCTCCGAGGCACACGGCCATGCATGTTCAATATTTCGAACATTGGTCGGCTCTCAGAACGACAGCGCTTCCGCGGCTCGACGAAGGAGACAAGCAATGCTCAACAGAAGGAAGTTCCTCACCGCCGCGGTCGGCGTAGCGGCGGCGACCGGACTCGCGGCCTGCGCCAAGGAGGACGACAACACCTCCGTAAGCGGCAGCGGCAGCGGCGGCAAGACGATCACCCTCGGCTTCTCCCAGGTCGGCTCGGAGAGCGGCTGGCGCAGCGCCAACAGCGACTCGGTGAAGTCGGCCGCCAAGGAGGCGGGTTACAACCTCAAGTTCTCCGACGCCCAGCAGAAGCAGGAGAACCAGATCTCCGCGATCCGCAACTACATCGCCCAGAAGGTCGACGTCATCGCCTTCTCGCCGGTGGTCGTCACCGGTTGGGACGCGGTGCTCAAGGAGGCCAAGGCCGCGAAGATCCCGGTGGTGCTCACCGACCGCTCCGTCGAGACCTCCGACGACTCCCTGTACGTGACCCTGGTGGGCTCCGACTTCACGGACGAGGGCCGGCGCGCCGCCAGGATCCTGGAGAAGGTCCTGGAGAAGGCCGGCCACAAGGGCCCCGTGAAGATCGCCCAGTTGGAGGGCACCACCGGTGCCGCCCCCGCGATCGAGCGCGCCAAGGGCTTCAAGGAGGTCATGGACGCGGACCACGCGGACGACTGGAAGATCGTCGTCAGCCAGACCGGTGACTTCACCCGGGCCGGCGGCAAGCAGGTCATGGCGGCCTTCCTGCAGTCCAACCCGGACATCAACGTGCTCTTCGCGCACAACGACGACATGGCCATCGGCGCCATCCAGTCCATCGAGGCGGCCGGCAAGAAGCCCGGCAAGGACATCCTCATCGTCTCCATCGACGGCGTGAAGGACGGCTTCGTCGCCATGTCCGAGGGCAAGATCAACGCCATCGTCGAGTGCAACCCGCTGCTCGGCCCTCAGCTGATGGACGTCGTGAAGAAGGTCAAGGACGGCGAGACGGTCGAGCGCTGGATCAAGACCGAGGAGAGCGACTTCATGCAGGACCAGGCCAAGGACGCGCTCCCCACGCGCAAGTACTGAACCGACCGTCCTCACCGGCAGGGAGCCTCCGGCCGGCCGACATCCCTCGGCCGCGAGGCTCCCTGCGGACCTGAACCCATTCATGAGGAGCGCTGCCATGGCAGAGCCGCGGCCCGTCCTGGAGATGACGGGCGTAGTCAAGGAGTTCCCGGGGGTACGAGCTCTGTCGGGCGTCGACTTCCGCCTCTTCCCGGGCGAGATACACGCCCTGATGGGCGAGAACGGGGCCGGAAAGTCCACGCTGATCAAGGTGCTGACGGGCGTCTACTCCCTGGACGGCGGCACGATCACCCTGGACGGCGAGTCGGTACGGTTCACCAGCCCGCTGCAGGCGCAGCAGGCCGGCATCAGCACGGTCTACCAGGAGGTCAACCTCTGCCCCAACCTGTCGGTGGCGGAGAACATCTTCATCGGACGCGAACCCACCCGTGCCGGCCGCATCCAGTGGAAGCGGATGCGCCAGGAGGCGGCGAAGCTGGTCGACCGGCTCGGGCTCGACATCGACGTCACCGCGCCGCTGTCCTCGTACCCGCTGGCCGTGCAGCAACTGGTCGCGATCGTACGGTCGGTGGGCCACGGCGACAGCGACGGCGAGGGATCCGGCACCAAGGTGCTGGTCCTCGACGAGCCGACCTCCAGCCTCGACCGCGACGAGGTCCTCGAACTCTTCCGCCTGATGCGGCAGTTGAGGGACGAGGGCGTCGCGATCCTGTTCGTGTCGCACTTCCTCGACCAGATCTACGAGATCTGCGACCGGATGACCATCCTGCGCAACGGCACCCTGGTCGGCGAGCACCTGGTCCGTGACCTCGACCAGGTCCAGCTGATCGAGCTGATGATCGGCAAGGCGCTGGACCAGCTCGAGGAGCTGCACGAGCACCAGTTGCACTCCGGCGTCGGCGAGACCCTGGTCAAGGCCGAGGGGCTCGGCCGCACCGGCGGGATCTCACCCTTCGACCTGGAGATCAAGAAGGGTGAGGTGCTCGGACTCGCCGGCCTGCTGGGATCGGGCCGCACCGAGCTCGCCCGGCTGCTGTTCGGTGCCGACCAGCCCGACAGCGGCAAGGTGACCGTCGACGGCAGGCAGATCCCGATGAGCGCCCCGAACGACGCCATCGGCGCCGGGGTGGCGTTCTGCTCGGAGAACCGGAAGACCGAGGGGCTGGTCCCCGAGCTGACGGTGCGGGAGAACATCATCCTCGCCCTCCAGGCGGCCCGTGGCTGGACGCGGCCCATCCCGGCCTCCCAGCGCGACGAACTCGTCGCCAAGTACATCAAGGCACTGGACATCCGTCCCGCCGACCCGGAGGCCAGGGTGGGCCGTCTCAGCGGCGGCAACCAGCAGAAGGTGCTGCTCGCCCGCTGGCTGATCACCCAGCCCAAGCTGCTGATCCTGGACGAACCGACGCGCGGCATCGACATCGGAGCCAAGGCGGAGATCCAGAAACTCGTGGTCTCCCTCTCCGAGGACGGCATGTCGGTGCTGTACATCGCGGCCGAACTGGAGGAGGTGCTCCGGCTCAGCCACACCATCGGAGTGCTGCGCGACCGCCGGCTGGTGGCGCGGCTGACCAACGGGCCGGAGATCACCACCAGCAGGATTCTCGAGACCATCGCGAGCGGAGAACACCAGTGACCACCACCTCCCGCTGGCGAGCACTGACGCATCACCACCTGTTCTGGCCGGTCGTGGTCCTGATCGGCCTGCTGCTCGTCAACGTCCCCTTCACACCCGACTTCTTCTCGATCAGGATGACGGACGGCCACCTCTACGGCAGCCTCGTCTCGATCGTGCTGTTCGGCTCACCGCTGATCCTGGTGGCGGTCGGCATGACCCTGGTCATCGCCACCGGCGGCATCGATCTCTCCGTCGGTGCCGTGGTCGCCATCACCGGCGCACTGACCTGTTCGTACATCAGCGACCAGGCCGACCAGAACGCCCTGTCCGGGGTGTTCCTGGCGATCGGCATCGGGCTGGTGGCCGCGGTCGTCTGCGGTCTGTGGAACGGCTTCCTGGTGGCGAGGATGGGAATCCAGCCCATCATCGCGACCCTCATCCTCATGGTCGCGGGCCGGGGTGTCGCCCAGCTGATCACCGACGGCCAGATCATCACCGTCAACAGCGAGCCGTACAAGCTGATCGGCGGCGGCTACTGGCTGACCCTGCCCTTCTCGATCTTCGTGGTGGCCGCGGTGGTGGCCGTCACGGTGGTGCTGACCCGCCGCACGGCGCTCGGCCTGCTGGTCGAGTCGGTCGGCGGCAACGCCGAGGCCAGCCGCCTGGTCGGCATCAGGTCGACGCGCATCAAGATCATGGTCTATATGTTCTGCGCGCTGTGCGCGGGCATCGCGGGCCTGATGATCAGCTCCAACACCTCGGCCGCGGACGGCAACAACGCCGGTCTCTGGATCGAGCTGGACGCGATCCTCGCCGTGGTGATCGGTGGCACGTCGCTGCTCGGCGGCCGGTTCTCCATCGGCGGCACGGTGGTCGGCGCCCTCGTCATCCAGGCCCTGACCACCACGATCTACACCATCGGCGTTCCGACCCAGACCAACCTGGTCTTCAAGGCCGCCGTCGTCATCGTCGTCTGCCTGCTGCAGTCCCCGAAGTTCCGGGCCAAGGTCTTCGGCGCGAAGGGCCCCAAGGGCCCGCGCCGGGACGCCGCCCCGGCGGAGCCCGCTCCGGCGGCCGACGCCGCCTCGAAGATGGAGGTGTCGCGATGAGCGCGACCGCCCAGACCCCCAAGGCGGCGGGGAGTGGCAACGCCTCGCCTGCCGCGCGCCTGCTCGGCGACCGGCGTCTGCCCGTCCTGGTCACGGCCGCGCTGTTCGTCGCCATGTACCTCGGCGGCCTCAGCCGGTACCAGAACTACGGGTTCGCCGAACCCCAGGTGTTTCTCAACCTGTTCATCGACAACGGCTATCTGCTGGTCGCGGCCATCGGTGCCACCTTCGTCATCATGTCCGGCGGCATCGACCTGTCCGTGGGTTCGGTGATCGGCTTCACCACCATGTTCACGGCGTGGCTGGTGGAACGCCAGGGGCTGCCGCTGCTCCTGGTCGTCCCCCTCGCGCTGGCCGTCGGCGCCTTCGGCGGCTTCCTGATGGGCTATGTGATCCACAACTTCGAGATCCAGCCGTTCATCGTCACCCTCGCCGGGCTCTTCCTCTTCCGGGGACTGTGCCTGGTCATCAGCAAGGAGTCGATCTCCATCAGCGACTCCTCGGTGGGCACCCTGGCCCAGACGCGGGTGTCGCTCGGCATGGGGGAACTGTCGATCGGCGCCCTCGTGGCCCTGGTCGTCCTCGGTGTCGCCTGCTACGTGCTCCACTACACCCGCTTCGGACGTCGTGTGTACGCCGTCGGCGGCAACGAGCAGTCGGCTCTGCTCATGGGCCTTCCGCTGGGCGGCACGAAGATCGCCGTGTACACGGTGAGCGGCTTCTGCTCGGCCCTGGCGGGTCTGTTGTTCATGCTGTACATCCAGTCGGGCGACCCGCTGCACGCCGTCGGCATGGAACTCGACGCCATCGCCGCCGTGGTCATCGGCGGCACCCTGCTGACCGGCGGCTCCGGCTATGTGCTGGGCACGCTCTTCGGCGTGCTGGTGCTCGGCCTGATCAAGACCCTCATCACGTTCGAGGGCACGCTCAGCTCCTGGTGGACGAAGATCGCCACGGGTGTGCTGCTGTGCACCTTCATCCTGATCCAGCGGACCATGACGTCCCGTCAGAAGACCTGACCGGCGCGAGCATGACGCCCTGCTCGAACAGCGACCTGCGACAAGGACGGGAAATGCACATGCGCGCGCTTCTCTCCCGGCTGTCGGCGACATTGCTCGCCGCATGCCTCCTCTTCACGGGCCAGGCGTTGACCACACCTCAGCGGGCCGCCGCCGCCGACCCGGGATACCTGATGACGCACTTCATCGGGGAAGGAGCGACCGGTCAGCAGATCTACTTCTCGCACAGCGCGGACGGCCTCAACTGGAGTGACCTCAACGGCGGCGGGATGACCCTGCGCTCCACGGTCGGCACGCGCGGGGTGCGCGACCCCGCACTGGTCCGCTCCCCGGGCGGCGACAAGTACTGGATCATCGCGACCGACCTGTGCATCGGCTGCGGGCAGAACTGGGACACCGCCATCAACAACGGCAGCCGCAGCCTCGTGGTGTGGGAGTCGACGGACCTGGTCACCTGGTCGCAGCCGTGGCTGCTCGACGTCGCCGGCGCCATCCCAGGCGGGCGCAACGCCTGGGCGCCGGAGGCGGTCTGGAACCCGGCCACCAACGACTACGTCCTGTACTGGGCGACGAACGTTCCTCTCGACGGCAGGACGAAGCACCGCATCTTCTACGCCCGCACCAGCGACTTCCGCACCATCACCACCCCGCGGATCTACATCGACCGCCCCGGCACCCAGGAGATCATCGACACCCAGATCGTCGAGCTGCCGGCCGGCGTCGGCAACTACCGCTATGTGCGGGCCTCCGGCGACGGCCAGATCACCCTAGAAGGCAGCAACTCGATCCTCGGGACGTGGACGAACCTCGGCAACCTCTCCGGCATCGGCCTGACCGGTGCCCAGGTCGAGGGCCCGATGTGGATGAAGTTCCGCGACCGCGACGAGTGGACCCTCTACCTCGACCAGTACGCCGCCGGCCGCGGGTACATGCCGGTCACGACGACCGACCCCTCCGCCGTCGGCACCTACCGGCTCCCGGCATCGGGGAGCTACCACCTGGGCACCACCAAGAAGCGCCACGGCTCGATCCTGAACCTCACGGCCGCCGAGGAGAGCCGCGTGCTCGCACGCTGGCCCAACACCCCGGTCAACCGGCTCCAGTCGTACAACTTCCAGGACCGGTACGTGCGGCACATCGACTTCGACGTGCGCATCGACCAGAACATCACCGGCCCGGACGCGCAGTTCCGGCTGCGGCCCGGCCTGGCGGGCTCCGGCACCGTCTCCTTCGAGTCGGTGAACATGCCCGGACACTTCCTGCGGCACTACGGCTTCGACTTCCAGCTCGCCCACGACGACGGCACCACCCGGTTCGCCGAGGACGCCACCTTCCGCCAGGTCGCCGGGCTCGCCGACTCGGCCTGGTCGTCGTTCCAGTCGTACAACTACCCGGACCGCTATGTCCGGCACTACGCGTACCAACTCCGCCTCGACCCGATCACCAGCTCGACGGCCCGCAGCGACGCCACCTTCCGTGTGACGAGCTGACAACGGGGAGCCACGTCAGCGAACCCCCGCGTAGACCCCTCACCGCCGTGGTACCTACTGCCGGAGCCGTTCCGTACGGAGGTCGGCGGCGGCGAGGAGGGGGGCGTGGTGGGACTGGATCGTCACTCGCCGGTGATCCGGTTGCTGATCTGGGCCGTGGCGGTGTTGAGCCTGTCCGTGCTGGCCGCCGCTGCCGTCGTACGCAGCACCGTGCTCAACCCCGGCTTCTACGGCCGGGTGCTCGACGAGGAGCGGGCGTACCAGAGGATCTACGACGAGGTACTGGTCGACCCGCACAGTGCCCCGGTCGTCCGCGACCTGCTGGGCCGGCTGCCGGTCCCGGAGGCCACGGTCACCGCGAACCTCAAGGTCGTGATCCCCCCGGAGACCCTGCGCGCCATGGGTGACCAGCAGATCGCCGAGATGGTCGGCTATCTGGAGGGGGATCGTGACAGGCTTCGTCTGACGGTCGATCTCCGTCCGCTCCTGGCGAACATCGAGCGACTGAGCCATGCCTACTTCGGTGACGCCGTCGCCGCGCTGCAGCAGCGTTCCGAACCCGACTTCCCGGCATTCGTGGACCGTCTGACAGCAGCGGCGGCGCAGTTGGCGTCAGGAAACCGCCCGTCGGAGGGTCTGCCGTCGCTGGCGCTCTCCCCCGACCAGGCGGCCGCGGCCACGACCGCGCTGTTGCGGCTCGTGCCGGAGGGCGAGCGGCCCGCGCTCAGGACCGAGGTCGAGGCGGCGCTGGACAGCGGGGACGTGGCCACGGCGCTGGCCGCTGTCGTGCCGGTCGCCGTCTCGGACCGCGTGCAGGCGGCCGCCGCGGAGCTGCTGCGGGACGCCGGGGGATCCACCTGGGTGATCACCACCGAACTCGGTCCGTCGGGGGACGTGCCGGCGCAGGCACACCAGGCACGGGCCGTCACCCGGCTCTTCCAGGAGGTGGTGGAGCCGGCCGCCGCCGCGCTCGGCGTCGTCGCGCTGCTCCTGCTGTGGTTCTCCACCCCGCCGCCCACCGCGCGTCGGCTGATGCCGGTGGGCTGGGCCCTCGCGGCCGCCGCCACGCTGACCGCGCTGGCGGTGTTCCTCGTGCGCACCATGGTGGGCGACTCGCCGTTCCGCCCACCGTCCTCCTGGCCCCCGGCGGCGGCAGGTCTCCTCCAGGACATCCAGGCCACCGCCGTCGACCGGCTGCTGAACTCCGCCCTCGTCGTCGCGGTGATCCTGCTGGCCGCGGGAGCCGTGCTGGTCACGGCCGGCTGGGCCTGGCAGACCAGGCCCAGCCTTCCGGTCCTCACCGCACCGCGGCACGCCCTGGTCCTGACCGCGGCCGTGTCGGTGTGCGCGCTGGTCGGGACGGTCCTGGCGCCCGTGGCGATGACGGGCCCCGCTCCTCGCATCTGCCAGGGCAGCTCCCGCCTGTGCGACGCCCGCTACGACGAGATCGCCCAGCTCGCGGCGCACAACGCGATGGCCACGACGGCGAACCGCTTCATCGGCCCCCTCCAGGACCCCGACATCGTCGGACAGTTGAACGCGGGTGTGCGTGCCCTGCTCATCGACACCCACCGATGGGAGCGGCCCGAGGAGGTCGCGGACCGTCTGAGCACGTCCGAGTTCTCCCCGGAGCTGCGCCGCCAGCTCACCAGGACCGTGGCGCGGGCGAATCCGCCCCGTCCGGGGCTGTGGCTGTGCCACTCGGTCTGCGGGGCCGGTGCCCTGGAACTGGAGCCCACACTGCGGCAGATCGGGGACTGGCTGCGCACGCACTCCACGGAGGTCGTCACGCTGATCGTGCAGGACGGCATCACCCCACAGGAGACCCGAAGCGCGTTCGAGCAGGCGGGGCTCATGGACCTGTTGCACGAGCCCGACCCCGACCCGGACCGCCCGTGGCCGAAGCTGAAGGACATGATCGACAGCGGTCGGCGCCTGGTCGTCCTCGCGGAGAAGGCCGACGGCCCCGCGCCGTGGTACCGCAACTTCTACCGGTACGGCATGGAGACGCCGTTCGCCGTCCGCCGCCCCGAGGAGATGACGTGCACGCCGAACCGTGGCGGCACCGGCAAGCGGCTGTTCCTGCTCAACCACTTCATCACGGCCGGCGGCGGGCGGCGGCTGGACGCCGGCAGGATCAACTCCCGGCAGCAGGTGCTGGAGCGGGCACGCGACTGTGAGCGGCAACGCGGCAGGCCGGTCAACTTCGTCGCGGTGGACTACGCGACGCTCGGGGACGCACGCGGCGCCGTGGACGCCCTCAACACCGAACGGCTTGAAGGAAGTGACGCGAGGGCGGCCGGACCGAGGTGAGACACCGCGATGTGGTCAGGGCACGACCGTCGGCGCGGCCTCGCGAAGTGGGACACCGTTGGCGCGCAGCACCTCGCGCACGTCCAGGATCAGGGGGAAGACCTCGTGATTGCGGTCCTCGCCCTGCTCTTCCCACGCCCGCTGCTCGGCTTCGACGACCATGCGGTCCTCGGTGAACACACGCTCGGTGAAGCGCCGGATGAACGGCCAGGCCAGATGCAGGGCGCCTGGAATCCTGGGCTTCTCGATCATGAGCAGCCCGAAGGCGTGACACGTACGCTGCCGGGCGTCCTCGGGGACGTAGGCCGCCCACAGGCAGAAGGCCGGCCGCTCGGCGTTCTCCGGGACCAGGTCAAGGGTCTGGTACGGGTATTCGGTCCGGATGGTCATGACGTCGGTGGAGTCGCTGCCGCCGATGCCCTCGGCGGCCAGCAGGCCGGCGCCGCGGTTTCGCTTGCCCCCGCCGTGGGTGAACAGGTACCTGGCCTCCACCGACCGCGTGCCGGTCCGGTGTTCCAGCAGCACGGGGTGGAGCCTGCCGACGACGCCCCGGTGAAGGAACTGGTGGTTCATGTCGAGCAGGTTCTCGTGCATGAAGGAGTAGTGGCAGCGCACGGTCCGGGAGAAGGTCATGGTCCGGTACCGCGGTGAGCCGAAGGCCGGCAGCTCGGGCAGCGCGGTGACGGCCGCCTTCGCCGGGTCACCCGGGAAGACGAACACCAGGCCGTAGGCTTCGTGCACGGGATAGCCGCGCACACCGCGCGGCGGTCGGCCGTCGCCCTTGGACAGGTACGGGATCTGTGAGATGCGGCCGTCGCCTCGATAGGCCCACGCGTGATAGCAGCAGCGGAGCGTCTCACCCTCCACGACGCCCAGACTCAGCGGCACCTGCCGGTGGGCACACCGGTCCTCCAACGCGTAGACCGCGCCGCTCTCCCCGCGGTAGAGCGCGATGCGCTCACCGGCGAACGCGGCCGCCCGTACCCGCCCGCCGCGCACGCTGCGGGACAGCGCGACCGGATACCAGAAGTCGGGATTCGCCCCGATCCGGCGCAGGTCGATCTCACCGGAGCCGGTCTCGGTCATAGCTCTCCCTCAAGAGTCCCAGTACTCCCATCCTGTCCACCGCCCGCCGCCCCTGGCCTGCCCGGCGCGTCCGGACAGGTGAGATGTAGGCGGCGGACCCGTGAGGGCGTCGTACCCCTGAGGGAATCGCGAGGTTTGGCTCAGCAGCCCGAGTGTTACGCGTAGACGGAACATCTCCGAAGAGAAGGGCGAGACGATGAGTGCACCGGTGAAGGAAATGCTGGATACCTATCCGGCCGATCTGGGTGGAGTGGACCGCGGGAAGATGGCCCGCTGCATCGAGGAGTGCGTCGCCTGCGCGCAGGCGTGTACGGCGTGTGCGGATGCCTGTCTGTCGGAGGGCATGGTGGCGGAGCTGACCAAGTGCATTCGCACGAACCTGGACTGCGCCGACATCTGCGAGACCACCGGTCGGGTCCTCTCGCGGCACACCGGCTATGACGCCAACATCACGCGCGCCCACCTCGAAGCGTGCGAGCGGACGTGCAAGGCGTGCGCCGACGAGTGCGAGCGCCACGCGGACCAGCACGAGCACTGCCGGGTGTGCGCCGAGGCATGCCGACGCTGTGAGCAAGCCTGCCGAGATCTGATCACGTCGCTGGGCTGACGATCGAAGGGCGTCTCCGCCCGCTTCTTCTTCACAGCGGTCGGCGGGGCGAATTCGCCACGTGGCGGCCGATGACTACCGTGAAGGGGATATGCCCCGGAATGACGCGAACGACGCGATCGCGCGAACCAGTAGGCGGCCGGCCCGGCAGAAGTCAAGGATGGCGCCCCTCGGCCCGGTCCTCGTCTTGGGCCTGGGCCTGCTCCTGACGGTGACCGGATGTGTCGGTCCCGCGTGGTCGGAGACGGACTACCGGGAGAAGGTGGCCAACACCGCTCAGGCGGCGCGCTCCTCGGTGCAGACCGCCGCTCTGGTCGTGGAGGCGGCCGACGCGGGCAAGGCACCCGGGCCCTACACGGCCAGGGCGTTGTCGGACGCGGAGACGGCGCTGGACTCGGTGGCCACGCAGATCGGGTCGGTGCAGCCCCCGAACGCGGACAGCGAGGCCCTGCGCAGCAGGCTCACCTCCCTACTGGAGCAGTGCCGAACGGCGCTGGCCGACCTGCGCATCGCCGCCCGAGGCGGCCGCTTCGACGAACTCGGCGTTCTGGCCGAGCCTCTGCCACGGCTGGCAGCACGGCTGCAGCGGCTGGAAAGGCTGAGGCCGACGTGAAGAAGGTCCTCAGTCTGGCGCTCGGCGTCTTCACCGCGATCGGCGGGTTCATCGACATCGGGGACCTGGTCACCGACGCGCTGATCGGGGCCAGGTTCGGACTGGCCCTGGTGTGGGTGACGGTCGTCGCGGTCATCGGCGTCGCCCTGTACTCGGAGATGGCCGGCCGGGTCGCCGTGGTCACCCGGCGAACCGTGTTCGACCTGATCCGGGAGCGCATGGGGGCCCGCGTCGGGCTGGCCACCGTGGTGGTCTCGTACCTGGTCAACGCGATCGCCCTGGTAGCGGAGTTGTGCGGTATCGCACTGGCCATCGAGCTGCTGACCGATGTGCACTATCTGCTGTGGGTACCGCCCGTGGCGTTCCTGGCCTGGCTGGTCGTCTGGCGGGTGCCGTTCGCGCACATGGAACGCGCCTACGGGCTCGCGGGTGTGGCGCTGTTCGTGTTCGTCGTGGCCGTCTGGCACCTGGGCCCGGACTGGGGACGGATGGCCCACGACGTGACCCACCCGGAACTGCCGTACGGCGAAGGGCTGCCGACCTACTTCTTCTACGCCCTGGTGATGCTCGGCGCGCAGATGACGCCCTATGAGGTGTTCTTCTTCTCGTCCGCGGCCGTCGAACACCACTGGCGGGCAAAGAATCTGACGGAGGTGAGGATGAACTGCTGGGTCGGCTATCCGATCGGCGGAATCCTCGCCATCGGCATCCAGGTCGTCGCCTACCAGGTTCTCCAGCCCGCGGGCATCCAGGTCGAGCATCTCAGCCAGACCGTGCTGCCCGTCGTCCTGGCCCTGGGCAAGGTCGGGTTCGCCCTGGCCATCCTGGGGATCGTCGCGGCCGTGTTCGGCTCCACGCTGGAGACGCTGCTCTCCTCCAGCTACACCGTCGCGCACCATTTCGGCTGGACCTGGGGCAAGGCGGCCCGCCCTGCCGACGCCAGCCGGTTCCACACGCTGGTGCTGATCACTCTGCTCGCCGCGGTGGCCGTGGCCCTCACCACGGTCAACCCGATCACGATCACCATCTACGCCGTCTACCTGGGGGCCGCCGTGCTGCCGGTGACGTACCTGCCCATCCTGGTGATCGCCAACGACCGCCGGTATCTGGGCGAGCGGGTGAACGGGCGCCTGGCCAACGCGGTCGGTTTCGTCTACCTCCTCATCGTGCTGGCCGGCGCGCTCGCCGCGCTGCCCCTGCTCATCGCCACCAAGGCAGGTCTGTGACCATGACCGACCTTCTCGACGCCGGGCTCGAACTCCTCGACCGGCAGGTCCTCGACAGCAGGGGCACACCCCTGGGGAAGGTCGACGACCTCCTCTTCACCGAAGCCGACGCGAACGGTCCGCCCGCGCTGACGGCGCTCCTGATCGGCCAACGGGCTTTCGGAGCACGACTGGGCGGACGGCTCGGGCAGTGGTGGACGCGTCTGGCCGAGCGTCTCTCGGGCCGCCAGGGCCCCTTCGAAGTACCGGTCGCCGCGATCGACGAGATCGGCACCGTCGTACGGCTGTCCTCCCCGGCGGAGGCGTTCCCCCGTCTGACGGCTCCCGAGCGGTGGCTGCGCCGCAATGTCGTCTCACGACTTCCGGGGGCTTTCCGTGAAAGCGACTGACCTCCTCGGCATCGCCGCCGTCGACGACAGCGGCCGCCGGCTCGGCGCAGTGCACGACATCCGCCTCTCCCGCCCCTCGCCCGGTGCTCCCTGGCGCATCGACGCGGTCGTCGTCGGCCGGTCCGCGCTGACCTACCGCTTCGGCTACGCCGAACACGACGTCACCGGTCCCTACCCCCTCGCGCTCGTGGCCCGGTGGCTGCGCCGCCGGACACAGCGGATCCCCTGGACGCAGGTCCTCTCGGTCGAACCCGATCGCCTGGTCGTCCGCCCGGAGCGGAAGCGGGCCGCCTCATGACGACCGAGGGACTGGCGGTGCTCTTCGCCTGGCTGGAGTTCCTGGCCCTCGTCGCCCTGCTCGCCTGGTGCGTACTGCGCCGCAGGCCGGGTGACCGCGATCGCGACCGGTAGCGCCACCGGGGCACCCCGGCAGTATCGTGGAGGAGTAACCGAGGGGCCTTTCGACAAGCCAGGCAATTCCACTCCGAGGGCGCCGGCCATGAAACAGGCATACGTTCTGTTCGAAGTCGACCCGGCCGTACCGGATGCGCAGGAACGACTACGTACCGTGAGTCTGGGTTCCTGCAAGCTCCTGGTCGCATCTCTCGTGCCGAACGAGGTACTCGGGCACCTGCACTGCGAGAACGGCCCCGTCATGCATGACGCGTTGGGCGAATTGGCATCTGTCGAGGGTGTCCGACGGCTGACGGTCTTCCGCATCACCAGCACACCGTGATCGCTCGGGAGGAGAGGGGGTCCGAGCAGGACAGCCCTGGAGGGCCGGATGGGAAGGGACGTCCCGGCGCGGGTCTTCACCCGCGAGGACCGCCGCCGGTACCGGATCAAGATGCAGCAGTGTCTCGACGCCTTCGCGCAGATGCTGCGCGAAGCGCGGTTCGAGGCTGAGCGGCCCCAGGTCGGTCTGGAGATCGAACTGAATCTGGTCGACGGCACGGCGGAGCCGGCCATGCGCAACATCGATGTCCTGGAGGCCATAGCGGATCCCGCCTGGTCCACCGAACTGGGCCGGTTCAACCTGGAGATCAACGTCCCGCCCCGCCGACTGACGGCCGGTGGGCCCGACTCGTGGGAGTCCGAGATCCGCGCCGCCCTCAACCACGCCGAGCAGAGCGCCAGGTCGGTCGGTGCCCATCTGATCATGGTCGGGATCCTGCCCACCCTGAGGCAGGAGCACGTGGGCGAGGGGGCACTGTCGGAGAACCCGCGCTACCGGCTGCTCAACGACCAGATCTTCGCCGCCCGGGGCGAGGACCTGCTGATCGAGGTGGACGGCGTCGACCGGCTGCGCACCTACGCGGACACGATCACTCCGGAGGCCGCGTGCACCAGCACCCAGTTCCATCTGCAGGTCTCCCCGCTGGAGTTCGCCGACTACTGGAACGCGGCGCAGGCGATCGCCGGGATCCAGGTGGCGCTGGCCGCCAACGCGCCGTTCCTGTTCGACAGGGAGCTGTGGCACGAAACCCGCATCCCGCTGTTCGAGCAGGCCACCGACACCCGGCCGCAGGAGATCAAGGTGCAGGGCGTACGGCCCCGGGTGTGGTTCGGAGAACGGTGGATCAACAGCGTCTTCGACCTCTTCGAGGAGAACCTTCGCTACTTCCCGGCGCTGCTGCCGCTGTGCGACGAAGAGGACCCCCTGGAGACCCTGGACCGCGGCGACACCCCGGAACTGTCCGAACTCACCCTCCACAACGGCACGATCTACCGCTGGAACCGCCCGGTCTACGCCGTCGCCCACGACCGCCCGCATGTGCGGGTGGAGAACCGGGTGCTGCCGGCCGGTCCCACGGTCGCCGACACCCTCGCCAACGGCGCGTTCTACTACGGTCTCACCCGGGCGCTCGTGGAGGAGGACCGTCCGGTGTGGTCACGCATGTCCTTCGCCGCCGCCGTCGACAACCTGCACGCGGCGGCACGGCACGGCATCGAGGCGCTCCAGTACTGGCCCGGCACGGGCGAGGTCCCGGTGCCCGAACTCGTCCTGCGGCGCCTGCTGCCCCTCGCGCACCGGGGGCTGGAGCACTCCGGGATGGACGAAGCCTGGCGGGAGCCGCTGCTCGGCATCATCGAGCAGCGGTGTGTGACGGCCCGCAACGGAGCGGTCTGGCAGAAGGAGATGCTCCACCACATCGAGAGCCGCGACCACTGCGGCCGCCACGAGGCCCTGCGGCGCATGACGCAGCTGTACATCGACTACATGCATCTCAACGCGCCCGTCCACACCTGGCCCGTCGACTGACGGCAGGTCAGCAGTCGCCGGGAGCCGACGGCAAGATATATTGAATCTTGTACTTCTTTGCCGAATGGGCACTCCCGCATGTCACGGACTGCTAGAAATTGGCCACGGATTCTCTCCAGTGACCACATGACCATGGGACGAACTTGTCCGATACCCCACCCCCCACGTCCGGCAGACCGTCGGACAGCCGCCCACGCGGATCCCTGACCGGCGACTGGCCCGTCGGCAGGAAGCTGCGGGCGGTACTGCTCATCCCCGTGCTCGTCGCGCTCGTGCTGGGCGGCATCCGCGTGAAACGGTCGATCGACACCTGGCAGGCCGCCGACGACGCGGTGCGCGTCGCCGAACTCGTCCGGGCGGCCAACAAGTACGCGAGCGACGCCATCAACGAGCGCGACGTGTCGGTGATCCCGCTGCTGGCGGGTGACCGTACGTCCCCCACGGTCACCGAGGCCCGCGCGGTCACCGACGCGGACGCGCGGGCCTTCGACGCGGCGGTGGCCCGGATGCCGTCGACTCCCGGCCTGCTGCGGCGGATCCAGCTGGTGCGCAACGGTGAGCAGCAGCTCCCCGCGGTCCGCGCGAACGCCTTCACCGACCGTATGACGGGCGTCCAGAGCGAGGAGAGCTACCACCTCGTCCAGCACCCGCTGATGGAGATCTCCAACGAACTCGGCTTCGGCAGCGACAACCAGGCCAGCTTCGGCCGTTCCCTCTACGCCATCTCCCTCACGCAGGCGGCGGAGTCCCTCATCCGCGCCATCGGCACCCACCTGCTCGTGCAGGACCGCTCCCGGCTGGCCCCGGGCGAGCTGGAGATCCAGCTCGCCTCCTTCCGCTCGTACGCCTATCTCGAACAGGTCGGCCTGCAGGAGTACGCGGGCGCGGGCACCGCCGAGGACATGACCCGGCTGAGCACCGCCCTGGCGGACGCCGAGCGACGCGGCCGTGAGCAGAGCGCCCAGGCCGCCGAGCAGGCCGCGGCGGCAGGGGAGACCTACGTCGCCCCGCCCGCCCTGGAGCAGATGATCACTGAGATCTCCAGCGGCCGGCCGACCGCCGAGCTCGCCGCCTCCGGCATCACCCCGGAGTCCTTCTTCGCCGCCTCCACACTCGCCTTCGACGCCTACCGCGGCGTGCAGATCGACCTGACCGAGACCGCGCTGGCCGACGCGCGGGACATCGCAGACGAGGCGCGCAGGGACGCGATCACCAATGCCGCGCTCGTGCTCGTCGCCGTGCTGGCCGCGTTTCTGCTGGCCTCCTGGGTGGCGCGGTCGATGAGCCGGGGCATGCGCCGGCTGAGCGCCTCGGCCATCGAGATCGCCGAGCAACGGCTGCCCGCCGCGATCGACCGGCTGTCGCAGGCCGGGCCCGCCCGCGCCGACACCCCGGTGGAGCCGATCCCGATCACCACGACGGACGAGATCGGCGAGGTCGCCCGCGCCTTCGACCAGGTCCACCGCGAGGCCGTCCGGCTCGCCGCCGAGCAGGACCTGCTGCGCGGCAACATCAACGCGATCTTCACCAACCTCTCGCGGCGCAACCAGTCACTCATCGAGCGTCAGCTCGCCCTGATCGGCGATCTGGAGGACCACGAGGCCGACCCGGACCAGCTGGAGGACCTCTTCCGCCTGGACCACCTCGCGACCCGGATGCGCCGCAACGGCGAGAACCTGCTGGTGCTCGGCGGCGAGCGGCCCGCCCGGCAGTGGGACCGGCCGCTGCCCCTCGTCGACGTCATCCGGGCCGCCGCCTCCGAGGTCGAGCAGTACGAGCGCATCGAGCTCTCCGGGGTCCCGGAGGTCGAGATCGACGGGCAGGCGGTGACCGACCTGGTGCATCTGCTCGCCGAGCTGCTGGAGAACGCGACCGCCTTCTCCTCGCCCCGGTCCACGGTCCAGGTGACGGCGGCCCGGCTGCCCGACCGCCGGATCATGGTCGAGATCCATGACGAGGGCATCGGGCTGACACCCGAGGACTTCGCGGTGATCAACCACAAACTGGACCGGCCGCCGACCACGGACACCGACGTCTACCAGCACATGGGGCTGTTCGTGGTCGGCAGGCTGGCCGACCGGCACGGCATCCGGGTCCAGCTGCGTCCGTCCGGCGCGCGGTCCGGTACGACCTCGCTGGTCATGCTGCCCGACGCGGTCACCCACCGGCCGCCCGGCTCGGCCGACGTCGACACCCTGGCCCTGGCCACCGTCTCGGCGCTCCCCGAGCCGGACGGCGCGGAGGATCCGTTCAGCGCGTACGAGGCGTGGACCGACGACCATCCGCGCCCCAGGAGGTGACGGGGGCGCCGACCGGGGAACCCGGGGATCGTCCCCGTCACCAGGAGGCGATCATGTCCTGGACCACCCCTTCGCAGGCCGAGGGCGAGCGTGAGCCGGAGGACCTGCCGGACGAGCCGGAGCGTACGACGCCGTCGCAGGCCGAGGGCGAGGACGACGAGGAGACGACCGACGAGATCTCCTGACGCCCAGCGAGCGGCTGATACGAGCCCGCAACCACCCGGTGACCAGGCAGCAGGGCCTCAGGGCCGCAGACTGCTGACGAGGTCGGCGGTCGCCGTGATGCCGCTGCTGATGGTCGAGGCCATGCTGGTGCCGGACAGGAGGAAACCGAGCAGCAGACAGACCAGCGCGTGCGAGACCTTCAGTCCGCCGTTGCGCAGGAAGATCACCGCCAGGATCAGCAGCAAGAGCACCACTGAGATGGAAATGACCATCGCCAACCTCCTCCGCTACGTCCGCTTTCGCGGCGTTCGGCCGCAAGTGTGGCGTAGCGGAGGGTTGGTCCGGGCGGCCGACCTGTCCGCCGATCGGGTGGTCTGTCCCCGCCGGGTCAGGTGTGGGCGTCGAGGAACGCCTCCAGGCCGGCCAGGTCGTCGGTGTTGAGGTGGTCGACACCGGCGGCGAGCAGTGCGCCCCAGATCGCGTCGCGGGCCGGGCCGGCGAGGTCCGGGGTGGCCCAGAAGCGCACGCGCTGCCCGAGGTCGTGTGCGGCCCCGACGACGGTGTGCAGCTTGTGCCGCTCGGCGTCGGGGAAGGCGCCGACGCCGAGCCAGGTGAAGTGGCGCGTCCAGTTGTCGCTGATGAGCGGGATGAACGAGGCGGAAGCGGGGCCGCCGAGGTCGGTGAGGCGCCCGTCGTAGAAGGCGCGGCGGACGGTCTGGGTCTCCATGGGGACGCGCGCGGCCCGGTCGCCGGAGATCACGGCGGTCACCGGGCCCTGGCGCACCCGGCCGTGTGCGTACGTCGTGAACAGGTGGGCGTAGCGCCGCAGACGGCGGTCGAGTGCGAGGTAGGTCGAGGAGCCCTCGGTCTTGATGTCGATGAGCAGGTGCAGCGGGCGACGCCAACCCCTGTAGACCGAGCCGCCGTTGGCCCTGACGCGGGCGGCCAGCGGGTCGAGGTAGAGGGATTCGAGGGTGCGGGCCGGGTCGAGGTCCTCGGGGTCGTGGGCGACGAGGAGTTGGTCGCCGACGAGGAAGATGTCGGCCTCGACGCTGCCGAAGCGGTGGTCGAGGGCGTCGAACAGGGGGCGGGGGTGTTCGTAGTCGTTGTGCGCGTGGGCGCGCCACAACGGGCGGGGGTGGTGCCGCTGTTCGGCGGCCAGCGCGCTGCCGGTGGGCAGGGCGATCGCGCCGGCGAACGCGGCGCCGAGGGTGGTGAGGGCTGTGCGGCGGGTGGTGAGGGGCATGCGCATCCTCCCTGTGGGCCGGACGGGACCACAGGGAGTATGCGACTCGGCATGCCTCAACCGGCGTGTATGTGGCAGGAGTTGGCCGGACCGCCGTCACTTGTTCACTCCTTCGGCGCAGGTGCGCCGAGGAGCCCGGTGAAGGTCAGGGTGCCTGGAGGTCGACCAGATGGGCCAGCGCCTCGCGGTGCGCCCCTGCCGTGCCGTAGGCGATCGAGTCGGCCTTGGCGCGCTTGAGGTACAGGTGCGCCGGGTGTTCCCAGGTCATGCCGATCCCGCCGTGCAGCTGCACCGCCTCCTCGGCGGCGCGTACGGCGACGGGCGCGGCGTACGCCTGGGCGACGGCGACCGCCACCTCGGTGTCCCGGCCGGTCGCCAGGGCTTCGGCCGCGTTGCGGGCGGCGGCCCGGAGGCCGGCCACCTCCAGCCACAGCTGGGCAAGCCGGTGCTTGAGCGCCTGGAAGCCGCCGACGGGCCGGTTGAACTGCTTGCGCTCCTTCAGATAGCGCACCGTCTCGGTCAAGGACAGGTCGGCGACGCCCAGTTGCTCGGAGGCGAGCAGCCCGGCCGCGGCGCGCAGGCCGCGGCGTACGGCGGGTCCGGCGTCGCCGAGGCGGCGGCCGGGAGCGCCGTCCAGCCGTACCGTCGCCACCGGCCGGGTCAGGTCCAGGGAGGTCTGCGGGACGACGGTGGCCGCCTCCGCGTCGACCGCGTACAGCCCACCGTCCTGCGCCGGCACGAGCAGGACGTCCGCCGCGACCGCGTCCGCGACGCCGGTCAGCTCCCCTTGCAGACGGCCGCTGTCCAGTCGTACGACGGGAAAGGCGGCGCCCGGGGCGAGGTGCAGGCCGACCGCCAGCACGCCGACGGTCCGCCCGGAGGCGAGTCGGCCGAGCAGTTCCGCGTCCTCGCACTCCAGCAGGGCCTCGGTGGCCACCACGGCGCTGCTCAGATACGGCACGGGTGCGACGGCACGCCCCAACTCCTCCAGCACGACGGCGACTTCGCGGTGCGAGGCACCCTGTCCGCCCTGCGCCTCGGGGATCAGCAGCCCGGCGAGGCCCATGCCGTCGGCGAGGGACTTCCACAGGGCGAGGTCGTGCGGGGCGTCCGACTCGGTGCGCGCGATCACGCCCGCCGTGTCGCAGTGGTCGGTGAGCAGATCCCGGACGGCGGCGCGCAGCGCCTCTTCCTCCTCCGAGTACAGCAGATCGGGCTGTGTGCTCATCGGGCCAGGTCCTTCCATGCGACGTCCTTGTCGGTGCGCGGCTCGGCGGGCAGGCCCAGAACACGCTCGGCGACGATGTTCAGCAGGACCTCGCTGGTCCCGCCCTCGATGCTGTTGCCCTTGGAGCGCAGATAGCGGTATCCGGCCTCACGGCCGGTGAAGTCCACCAGCTCGGGGCGGCGCATGGTCCAGTCGTCGTACAACAGCCCTTCCTCGCCGAGGAGTTCGACCTCCAGGCCGCTGATCTCCTGGTTGAGGCGGGCGAAGGCGAGCTTCATGCCGGCGCCCTCGGGGCCGGGCTGGCCGGCGACGAGCTGCTGGCGCAGGCGTTCGCCGGTGAGGCGGGCGACCTCGGCGTCGACCCACAGCCTCAGCAGGCGCTGGTGCAGGTCGTGGGTGCGCAGTTCGGGGCGTTCGCGCCAGGTCTTCGAGACGGGGCCGATCATGCCGCCCTCGCGGGGGATGCGCATGCCGCCGATCGCGACGCGCTCGTTGTTCAGCGTCGTCTGTGCGACCCGCCAGCCGTCGCCGATCTCGCCCAGGCGGCGGTCGTCGGGGATGCGGACGTCGGTGAGGAAGACCTCGTTGAACTCGGCCTCGCCGGTGATCTGCCGCAGCGGGCGCACCTCGACACCGGGGTCGGTCATGTCGCACAGGAAGTACGTGACACCGGCGTGCTTGGGCACGTCGGGGTCGGTGCGGGCGATGAGGATGGCCCAGCGGGCGACATGGGCGCTGGAGGTCCACACCTTCTGCCCGTTGACGACCCAGGTGTCGCCCTCCCGTACGGCCCGCGTGCCGAGCGCGGCCAGGTCGGAGCCGGCGCCGGGCTCGCTGAAGAGCTGGCACCAGACCTCCTCGCCCGTCCACAGCGGCCGCAGGAAGCGCCGCTTCTGCTCCTCGGTGCCGTAGCGCAGGATCGTCGGGGCGGCCATGCCGAGGCCGATGCCGATGCGGCGGGGGTCGTTGTCGGGGGCGCCCGCCGCCTCCAGCTCGGCGTCCACGACGGCCTGGAGGGAGCGGGGAGCGCCGAGTCCACCGAGGCCCTCCGGGTAGTGCACCCAGGCGAGTCCGGCGTCGAAGCGGGCGCGCAGGAAGTCCAGGCGGTCGGTGTTCGCGGGCTGGTACTCGGCCAGCAACTCGGCCGTACGGCGCTTGAGTTCCGTTGCGTCGGTCATGCGGCGTCCTCCCCCACGACGGCGATCCGGCCGGTGCTCAGGCCGTCCGCCACCTTCTGCACGGCGGTCGCGGCCCCGCTCAGCGGCACCCGCTCGCTCACCAGCGGCTTGATCGCGCCGCGCGCGGCCAGCTCGGTGAGCTGTTCGTGGCAGTGCCGGACCAGCTTGGGGTTCTTGGTGTTGTACAGGCCCCAGTGCAGGCCGAGGATCGAGTAGTTCTTCACCAGGGCGTGGTTGAGCCCCGGGCTGGGGATGGTGCCGCTGGCGAAGCCGACGACCACGATCCGCCCCTCGAAGGCGACGACCTTGGCGGACTGGGCGTACGCCTCACCCCCGACCGGGTCGTAGATCACATCGGCGCCCCGGCCGCCGGTGGCCTCCTTCACGGCGGCGACGACGTCCTCGGCGCGCCGGTCGACGACGACGTCACAGCCCAGCTCCCGCGCCACCGCCGCCTTCTCGGCGCCTCCGACCACCCCGATGACGGTGGCGCCGGCCGCCTTGCCCAGCTGTACGGCCGCGCTCCCGACCCCGCCGGCGGCGGCATGGACGAGCAGCGTCTCACCGGCTTCCAGCCCGGCACGCCGGTGCAGACCGAACCAGCCCGTCTGGTAGCCGATGTGCAGCGCGGCCGCCTCCGCGTCGTCGAGGACGTCGGGCGCGGGCAGCACGGCGGCGGCGTCCGCGACGGCGTACTCGGCGAAACCGCCGTACGGCAGCGCGGGGTTGGCGATCACCCGGCGGCCGTCCTCGGTCTCGCCGCAGATCTCCACGCCCGGGGTGAAGGGCAGCGGCGGACGGACCTGGTAGTGGCCCCTGCACATCAGCACGTCCGGGAAGTTGATGTTGGCGGCGCGCACCTTCAGCAGGACCTGGCCGTCACCGGGCGTGGGCGGCTCGACGTCCGTCAGCAGCATCACCTCGCTCGGCTCGCCGTTCTCGTGCACTTGCCATGCCTGCATGCGGGGCCTCCACGGGACTGCTTCGTCTGACCGGGTCGGATCGCATACTAAGCGGTCGCTTGCCGATCAGGGAACAGTCCGGCGTCTGAACAGTCCGGCGTCTGAACAGTCCGGCACCTCAGGACCGCTTGGGCCGCGCCCGCACATGCATCCGCTCCCCCTGCGGCCCGAACAGGCTGAGGAACTCCACCGGCCCCTCCCCCGTCGACCCGAACCAGTGCGGCACCCGGGTGTCGAACTCGGCCGCCTCCCCGGCCGTGAGCACCACGTCGTGCTCGCCGAGCACGATCCGCAGCCGCCCGGACAGGACGTAGAGCCACTCATAGCCCTCGTGCGTGCGCGGTTCGGGTTCGAGCTGCTGCCGCGGTACCAGGATCTTGTACGCCTGGAGGCCGCCGGGCTGCCGGGTGAGCGGGATGTACGTCCGCCCGTGCCGCACGATCGGCTTGGCCCGTACCCTCGGGTCCCCGACCGGCGGGGCGCCGACCAGTTCGTCCAGCGGCACCTGATGGGCCTGGGCGATCGGCAGCAGCAGCTCCAGGCTGGGCTTGCGCAGTCCGGACTCCAGCCGGGACAGGGTGCTCACGGAGATGCCGGTCGCCTCGGACAGCGCCGCGAGCGTCACCTCCCGCTCCTTGCGGACCCGCCGCAGCCTCGGACCGACCTCGGCGAGCACGTCATCGGTAGTCATGAGCCCTATTGCAGAATCGGCAAAGAAGCTTGTCAATCCCGCACTCCCGGAACGACCGTGTCGGCATGACCGAGACATACGGCGAGACCTACGAAGTGATCGTGATCGGCGGCGGCGCCGCGGGCCTGTCCGCCGCCCTGGTGCTGGGCCGGGCCCGGCGCCGCACCCTGGTCGTCGACGCGGGCGAACCGCGCAACGCGCCCGCCGCCCACATGCAGGGTTTCCTCTCCCGGGACGGCATGCCGCCCGCCGAGTTCCTGGCCGTCGGCCGCGAGGAGATCGCGCGCTACGGCGTGCGGCTGGTCCGGGACCGGGCGGTGGACGCCCGCCGGGACGAGGACTTCGCGGTGACTCTGGCGAGCGGGCGGACCATGCACGCCCGGAGGCTGGTCGTCGCGACCGGCCTGAGGGACGAACTGCCGGAGGTGCCCGGCGTCGCCGAGCGGTTCGGCCGGGACGTCCTGCACTGCCCGTACTGCCACGGCTGGGAGGTGCGCGACCAGGCGTTCGGTGTGCTCGCCACCGGTCCGACGAGCGTGCACCAGGCGCTGATGGTCACCCAGTGGTCGAAGGACGTGACGCTCTTCCTGCACACGGTGGCCGAGGAGGAGCTGTCCGACGACGATCTGCGGCGGCTCGCGGCGGCGGGCGTGAAGGTGGTGCCGGGCGAGGTCGCGGCGCTGACGGTCGAGGACGACCGGCTCACCGGGGTCCGGCTCTCTGGGGGAGGCTCGGCGCACGCGCGCGACGTGCTCTTCGTGGCTCCGAAGGCCGTGCCGCAGACGGACCTGCTGGCGAAGCTCGGCGCCGAGATGCGGGACACCCCGTTCGGCAGCTACCCGGTGATCGACGAGCGGGGCCTGACGACCGTGCCGGGCCTGTGGGCGGCGGGCAACGCCAGCGGCTTCTCCGAGCAGGTGATCAACGCGGCCAGCCGGGGCTACCGGGCCGGGGCGACGATCAACGGCGAGCTGCTGATGAGCGACCTGGACGCGGCGGTCCAGGTGTAGCCGTCCCGCGGGCGTTGCACCATGGCTGCATGCTGCTGGCCCGGCTCGCCGAGGTGTCCCGGGAGGTCGCCGCCACCTCGGCGCGCTCCCGCAAGATCGCGCTGCTCGCCGAGTTGTTCCGGGACGCGGACGCCGACGACGTGCCGATCGTGATCCCCTACCTGGCGGGCCGGCTCCCGCAGGGCCGCCTCGGCGTCGGCTGGAAGGTGCTCGGCCGCCCGGTCGACCCCGCGGGGGAGCCGTCCCTGACCGTGCGGGAGGTGGACGCCCGGCTCACCGAGCTGGGCAAGGTGTCCGGCACCGGCTCCCAGGCCGCACGGGCCCGGCTGGTCGGCGAGCTGATGGGCGCGGCCACCGCCGGCGAGCAGCGGTTCCTGCTCGGCCTGCTCACCGGCGAGGTCCGGCAGGGCGCGCTGGACGCGCTCGCGGCGGAGGGGCTCGCCCAGGCGACGGGGGTGCCTGCGGCGGACGTACGGCGGGCGGTGATGCTGGCCGGTTCGCTCCAGCCGGTCGCGCGGGCGCTGCTCGCCGAGGGGCCGGGGGCGGTGGACCGCTTCCGCCTCACGGTCGGCCGCCCGGTGCTGCCGATGCTCGCGCACACCGCTTCGTCGGTGGCCGAGGCGGTCGGCCGGCTCGGCGCCTGCGCGGTGGAGGAGAAGCTGGACGGCATCCGCGTCCAGGTCCACCGCGACGGCGACGACGTCCGCCTCTACACCCGCACCCTCGACGACATCACCGACCGCCTGCCCGAACTGACCGCGGCCGCACGGGAGCTGAGGGGACGTCGGTTCATCCTGGACGGCGAGGTCATCGCCTTCGACGCCGAGGGGCGGCCCCGCTCCTTCCAGGAGACCGCCGGGCGCGTCGGCTCCCGCGTGGACGTGGTGACCGCCGCCGAGGCGGTCCCCGTCTCCCCCGTGTTCTTCGACGCGCTGTCCGTCGACGGCGACGACCTGCTCGACCTGCCGTTCACCGAGCGGCACGCGGCGCTGGCGCGGCTGGTGCCCGAGCCGATGCGGGTCCGGCGGACGGTGGTGTCGGGACCGCTGGACGTACCGTCGGCTCAGGCGTTCCTGGACGAGACCCTGGACCGCGGCCACGAGGGGGTGGTCCTCAAGGCCCTCGACGCCCCCTACAGCGCGGGCCGGCGCGGCGCCTCCTGGCTGAAGGTCAAACCCGTCCACACCCTTGACCTGGTCGTCCTGGCCGCCGAGTGGGGCCACGGCCGCCGCACCGGCAAGCTGTCCAACCTGCACCTGGGAGCGCGGCGCGCGGACGGCTCGTACGCCATGCTCGGAAAAACATTCAAAGGGATGACCGACACGATGCTGGCCTGGCAGACCGAGCGCCTCCAGCAGCTCGCCGTCGAGGACGACGGCCGGGTGGTGACCGTACGCCCCGAACTCGTCGTGGAGATCGCCTACGACGGCCTGCAGCGCTCCTCCCGCTACCCGGCCGGCGTCACCCTCCGCTTCGCGCGCGTGGTCCGCTACCGCGAGGACAAGCGGCCGGAGGACGCCGACACCGTGGAGACCCTGCTGGCCGCGCACCCGGAGGTACGGCCATGACATCCGCGCGGCACAGTGCCGGCCTGCTGCTGTTCCGGCACACGGCCGACGGGCTGGAGGTGTTGCTGGGCCATATGGGCGGCCCGTACTTCGCCCGGAAGGACGCCGGGGCGTGGACCGTCCCCAAGGGCGAGTACGACCCCGGCGAGCGCCCCTGGGAAGCGGCCCGGCGTGAGTTCCGCGAGGAGCTGGGCGTGGCACCGCCGGACGGGGAGCCGATCGACCTCGGGGAGGTCCGCCAGCGCGGCGGCAAGGTGGTCACCGCCTGGGCCGTCGAGGCGGATCTCGACCCGGCGACCGTCGTCCCCGGCACGTTCACCATGGAGTGGCCGCCGCGCTCGGGCCGCCTCGCTCAGTTCCCCGAGCTGGACCGGGTCGCCTGGCACGGCATCGACCGCGCCCGGGAGCTGGTCGTCACCGCGCAGACCGCGTTTCTCGACCGGCTGGCGGAGCACTCGGCCTGAGCAGCCGCCCACGCGTTGCGGTAGCCCCCGCCGCGCGCGAAGGTCGAAGCACAGTCAGCTTCAGGAGGTCGGTCATGCCCATCGCGACGGTGAACCCGGCGAACGGCGAGACGCTCAAGGCGTACGAGGCCATGGACGAGGAGGAGCTGGAGCGCCGGCTCCAGCTGGCGGAGGCCACGTTCCGCACGTACCGGACCACGTCGTTCACCGAGCGGGCCGGGCTGCTGAACCGGGCCGCCGACCTCCTCGACGAGGACCAGGCGGACATCGCCCGCACCATCACCACCGAGATGGGCAAGCCGATCAGGCAGGCCCGCGCGGAGGCCGCCAAGTGCGCGAAGGCGATGCGCTGGTACGCCGAGCACGCGCGGGCACTGCTCGCCGACGAGGAGCCGCCCACCGACCAGGTGAAGGACTCGGGCGCCTCCCGGGTCCTGGTGCGCTACCGGCCGCTGGGCCCCGTCCTCGCGATCATGCCGTGGAACTTCCCGCTCTGGCAGGTCGTCCGCTTCGCCGCGCCCGCGCTGATGGCGGGCAACGTGGGCCTGCTCAAGCACGCCTCGAACGTGCCGCAGACCGCCCTCTACCTGGAGGACCTCTTCCACCGGGCGGGCTTCACCGAGGGCTGCTTCCAGACGCTGCTCGTCGAGGCGCGGGCGGTGGACGAGATCCTGCGCGACGAGCGCGTCAAGGCCGCCACTCTGACCGGCAGCGAGCCCGCGGGGCGGGCGGTCGCCTCCACCGCCGGGGAGATGGTCAAGAAGACGGTGCTGGAGCTGGGCGGCAGCGATCCCTTCGTCGTCATGCCGTCCGCCGACCTCGACCGGGCGGCGCAGGTCGCGGTCAACGCCCGCGCCCAGAACACCGGGCAGTCCTGCATCGCCGCCAAACGGTTCATCGTTCACTCGGACGTGTACGACGCGTTCGCCGAGCGGTTCGTCGACGGGATGCGAGCGCTGCGGGTCGGCGACCCGATGGAGGAGGAGACGGAGATCGGGCCGCTGGCGAGCGAGCGCGGACGGGACGATCTGGAGGAACTGGTCGACGACGCGCGGCGCGGCGGCGCGGAGGTGCTGTGCGGCGGCCACCGGCTGCGCCGGCCCGAGCTGCCCGGCTGGTACTACCCGCCGACGGTGCTCGCGGGCATCACCCGGGAGATGCGCATCCACCGCGAGGAGGCGTTCGGCCCGGTGGCCACCCTGTACCGCGCGGCCGACCTCGACGAGGCGGTGCTCATCGCCAACGACTCGCCGTTCGGGCTGAGTTCCAATGTGTGGACGCGGGACGAGGCGGAGGTCGAGCGGTTCGTACGGGACCTGGAGGCCGGCGGGGTGTACTTCAACGGGATGACCGCGTCGCATCCGGCGTTCCCGTTCGGCGGGGTGAAGCGGTCGGGGTACGGGCGTGAGCTGTCCGGGCACGGAATCCGGGAGTTCTGCAACATCACGACGGTTTGGCATGGTGCGTGACGCTCGCGGGGCTACGATCTGCGGTTGTGAACCGCGAAGTGACTCTGCCGCTGATCGTCGATGACCGGGGTTCCCTGCAGGTGGCTGCCGCCGATGTGAGCAGGTTGTTGCGGACCGTGGGGACCAGGTGGGTGCGGCTTGTCGAGGCCGGGGAGGATCTCGACGAGGACACGGTGGCCGTGTTGACGATCGAGCTGGCGAAGCTCGCGGATCGGATCGACGTGGCGTGTATCGCGCACAGCAGTGGGGCGCCGTAGAGGGGCCTCCGGCCCAGGGCGCGGGGCTGTATCGATATGCGGCTCCGCCGCGGTGTGCGCGACCAGCCCCCACGCACCCGTGGACCGCCTCCTACCGAATGGGCATCCCGGAGAGCGTCCGGGCGATCACCAGCCGCTGGATCTCGCTGGTCCCCTCGAAGATGGTGTAGATCGCCGCGTCGCGGTGCATGCGCTCCACCGGGTATTCACGGGTGTAACCGTTGCCACCCAGGATCTGGATGGCCTGGGCGGTGACCTTCTTCGCCGTCTCGCTCGCGAAGAGCTTCGACATCGACCCCTCGGCCGCCGTGAACGGCCTGCCGTTGATCGCCATCCACGAGGCCCGCCAGACCAGCAGCCGCGCCGCGTCGATCTGCGTCCGCATGTCCGCCAGCTGGAAGGCGACACCCTGGTTGTCGATGATCGGCCGCCCGAACTGCTCCCGGGTCCTGGCGTAGTCGAGGGCGACCTCGTAGGCGGCGCGGGCCGTGCCCACCGCCATCGCTCCCACGGCGGGCCGACTCGCCTCGAACGTGGCCATCGCCGCGTTCTTGACCCTCTCGCCGCTCTGCTTGGCCCGCTCCCGGGCCCGGGCCAGCCGCTCGTCCAGCTTCTCCTTGCCGCCGAGCAGGCAGGAACCGGGCACGCGGACGTTGTCGAGGATCACCTCGGCGGTGTGCGAGGCGCGGATGCCGTGCTTCTTGAACTTCTGGCCCTGGGACAGGCCGGGCGTGTCCGGCGGGACGATGAAGGACGCGTGGCCCTTGGAGCCCAGTTCGGGGTCGACGACGGCGACGACCACATGGACGTTGGCGATGCCGCCGTTGGTCGCCCAGGTCTTCGTGCCGTTGATCACCCACTCGTCCTTGGCCTCGTCGTACACCGCCCGGGTGCGCATCGAGGCCACGTCCGAGCCGGCGTCGGGCTCGGAGGAGCAGAACGCGGCCACCTTCACGTCGCCGGCGTCGCCGTACATCTGGGGGATCCAGGTGCCGATCTGCTCCTCGGTGCCGTTGGCGAGGACGCCCACGGCGGCGAGGCCGGTGCCGACGATGGAGAGCGCGATGCCCGCGTCGCCCCAGAAGAGCTCCTCCATCGCCATGGGGATGCCGAGGCCGGTGGGGTCGAAGTACTGCTGGGCGTAGAAGTCGAGGGAGTAGATGCCGACCTTCGCGGCCTCCTGGATGACCGGCCAGGGAGTCTCCTCACGCTCGTCCCATTCGGCGGCCGCGGGGCGGATGACATCGGCGGCGAAACCGTGCAGCCAGTCCCGGACCTCCTTCTGTTCGTCGTTGAGCTCCATGGTGAACTCGGCCATGTCCCCTCCAGCGGCGGTACACATCGGTGTTACTAGCGGTAACTCGAGTCTGTTACCGGTCGGTAGGAAAAGTCAACTCCTGATGACAGCTCGGCATCCCGTTCGATGTCAGGGCAGTGTGGAGTGCTAGTTTGCGCAGGCGTCACCGAATCAGCACGGGTGGGGAGAGCACATGGACACCACGCAGCGGACCGACCAGCAGCGGTCCGCCGACCGCCGACGGCGCGAACTGCTGGAGGCGGCGGACCGGGTGGTGCTCCGGGACGGCCCTCAGGCGTCGATGAACGCCATCGCCGCCGAGGCGGGCATCACCAAGCCGATCCTCTACCGCCACTTCGGCGACAAGGGCGGGCTGTACGCGGCGCTGGCCAAGCGGCACACGGACGCGCTGCTGGCCTCTCTGCGGGCGGCGCTCGACGCGCCGGCCGACCGGCGGGAGCGGGTCGAGGCCACGCTCGACACGTACCTCGCGGCGATCGAGGCACGACCCCAGGTGTACCGGTTCCTCATGCATCCGGCGGAGGGGTCCCCGAGCGGGGACCAGGGGTTCGACGTCGGCAAGCACAGCGCTCCGCTGTTGCGGCGGATGGGCGAGGAGCTGGCCCAGGTCATCGAGGAGCGGCTGGATCTCGGGCCCGGCAGTCAGCAGCTCGCGCGGGTGTGGGGCCACGGGATCGTCGGCATGATGCATGCCGCCGGGGACTGGTGGCTGGGTGAGCGCCCCTGTTCCCGAGCTGAGCTGGTGCGCAGCCTGGCGGACCTGCTGTGGGGGCGCCTTGCGGCAGCGGGGGACAAACTGGGCGGCCCAGGGTTCTGAACCCCCAGGGGCGCGGGGAACTGCGCGACCAGCCACGACGGACCCGCACCCGCGAAAACTCATCGCCCCCACGGCGCTCGCGCGGCCCGCCGCAACACCCTCCGCTTACGCCACCCCGTGAGGTGATCCACGTAGACCCGGCCCTCCAAGTGGTCCACCTCATGTTGCAGGCACCTCGCGAAGAACCCCGTCCCGTGCACGGTCACCGGCTCCCCCGTCACCGTGAAGCCCTCGACCACCGCATGGTCGTAGCGCTCGGTGCCCGCCTCCAGACCCGGCAGGGAGAGGCAGCCCTCGGGGCCGCGGATCACCACTCCGTCCGCCTCCACCAGGCGCGGGTTCACGACATGGCCGAGGTGGCGGACGTCCTCGTCGTCGGGGCAGTCGTAGACGAAGACCCGCAGCGGCTCCCCCACTTGGTTGGCGGCGAGGCCCACGCCGCGCGCCGCGTACATCGTCGCGAACAAATCCTCCACGAGCGCGGCCAGTTCCGGGCCGAAGTCCGTGACATCCTTGCAGGGCTCGTGCAGCACCGGGCTGCCGAGCAGGGTGAGGGGCCGGACGCGCCCGCGGGCGCCCGGGATCGAGCCGTGTCGCATGGCCGCAAGGGTACGGTCCTCTCTGCCCACGCCCCGCCGCGCACGCGTGGGCCGGGATTCGGGAGTGCGAATGGATCTCGATAGGCTGACCACCCACCACGGTGCCGTCAGGCTTCAGGCGCGGCGCGAACGCAAGGAGGATCGAGAACTGATGGCAGGCAACTCGGACCCGCTGACGCCGCGGGCCAAGCTGGCCGTGACCGCGGGCAAGGCGGTCGCTGCGGCATCCCGCGCCGCCGGACGCGGCAGCGGATCGGTGATCGGCGGCCGGGTGGCACTCAAACTCGATCCCGACCTCCTCGCCCGGCTCGCCCAGAACCTGGACGTGATCCTGGTCTCCGCGACCAACGGCAAGACCACCACCACCCGGCTCATCGCGGAGGCGCTGCGCGCCGCCGGACCTGTCGTGTCCAACGCCCTCGGCGCCAACATGCCGGCCGGTATCACCTCGGCCCTGGCGGGCGGCTCGGACGCCCGGTACGGCGTCATCGAGGTCGACGAGAAGTACCTCGCCGGGGTGGCCCGGGACACCGCCCCGAAGTGCATCGCGCTGCTCAACCTCTCCCGCGACCAGCTCGACCGCGCCGCCGAGACCCGGATGCTCGCCGAGAACTGGCGTGAGGGGCTCGCCGGGTCCAAGGCCGTCATCGTCGCCAACGCCGACGACCCGCTGGTCGTGTGGGCAGCCTCCTCCTCCCCCAACGTGGTGTGGGTCGCCGCCGGGCAGATGTGGAAGGACGACGCGTGGTCCTGCCCGTCCTGCGGCGGCGTCATGCAGCGGCCCGGCGACGACTGGTTCTGCGGCGACTGCGGCTTCCGCCGGCCGACGCCGAGCTGGGCGCTCTCCGGTGACCACGTCCTCGACCCGCACGGGTCCGCCTGGCCGATCCACCTGCAGCTGCCGGGCCGTGCCAACAAGGCCAACGCGGCCTCCTCGGCGGCCGTCGCCGCCGTGTTCGGGGTGCCGCCGCAGGTGGCGCTGGAGCGGATGTACCAGGTGCAGGCGGTCGCCGGGCGCTACGACGTCGTCCAGTTCATGCAGCGCGACCTGCGGCTGCTGCTCGCGAAGAACCCCGCCGGCTGGCTCGAAACGTTCAGCCTGATCGACCCGCCGCCCACCCCGGTGATCCTTTCCGTCAACGCCCGCGGAGCTGACGGCACCGACACCTCCTGGCTGTGGGACGTGGACTACACGCGGCTGACCGGCCACCCGATCTTCGTCATCGGCGACCGGAAGCTGGACCTCGCGGTGCGTCTGGAGGTCGCCAACCAGCACTTCCAGGTGTGCGACAGCGTCGACCAGGCCGTGCAGATGGCCCCGCCCGGCCGGATCGAGGTCATCGCGAACTACACCGCCTTCCAGGACCTGCGCCGCCGGGTCGGCAACTGACACACAGGGGACTTTCGTGAGCGACAACCAACTGCGGGTCGTCTGGGTCTACCCGGACCTGCTCAGCACCTACGGCGACCAGGGCAACGTCCTGGTCGTGGAGCGCCGGGCGCGGCAGCGCGGCCTCGACGTGGCCCGCCTCGACGTGCGCAGCGACCAGCCGATCCCGACCTCCGGTGACATCTACCTCATCGGCGGCGGCGAGGACCGGCCGCAGCGGCTCGCGGCGGAGCGGCTGCGCCGTGACGGGCACCTGTACCAGGCGGTGAACAACGGCGCGATCGTGTTCGCGGTCTGCGCGGGCTACCAGATCCTCGGCCACGAGTTCGTCAACGACGTCGGCCAGCGCCAGCCGGGCCTCGGCCTGCTCGACGTCACCACGGTGCGCGGCGAGGGCGAGCGGTGCGTCGGCGACGTCCTCGCCGACATCGACCCGCGCCTGGGCCTGCCCCAGCTGACCGGGTTCGAGAACCACCAGGGCGTCACCCACCTCGGCCCCACCGCCCGCCCGTTCGCCCAGGTCCGCCTCGGCAAGGGCAACGGCACCGGCGACGGCACCGAAGGCGCGTACAACGACACGGTCTTCGGTACGTACATGCACGGCCCGGTACTGGCCCGCAACCCGCTCATCGCGGACCTGCTGCTGAAGCTGGCGCTCGATGTGAACGCGCTGCCGCCCACCGACGACCGCTGGTACGACGCGCTGCGGGCCGAGCGCATCTCGGCGGCACAGCAGCAGCCCGCGTGAGCCGGGCGTTCAACTGATTTTCAGGGCAGCGTCAGCAGCCCGTCTGACGGTCCATCCGCGCAGGTGAGCGGGGCCGTCCAGCAGGCGGACGCACGGTACGGCCCCGCCCCCTCCTGCCGCTAGGGTGGCGGGGATTCGTGCCGGACGACGGGGTCCGGTCCCCGCGCCCCAATGGAAAAGGTTGTTTCGGGCTATGCGCATTGGTGTCCTCACCTCCGGCGGCGACTGCCCCGGCCTGAACGCCGTCATCCGGTCCGTCGTGCACCGTGCCGTCGCCGACCACGGCGACGAGGTCATCGGCTTCCGGGACGGCTGGAAGGGCCTCCTGGAGTGCGACTACCTCAAGCTCGACCTGGACGCGGTGGGCGGCATCCTCGCCCGCGGCGGCACCATCCTCGGCTCCTCCCGGGTCCAGCCCTCGCATCTGCGCGACGGGGTGGAGCGCGCCCGGGGCCATGTCGAGGAGCTCGGCCTCGACGCGATCATTCCGATCGGCGGTGAGGGCACGCTGAAGGCGGCCCGGCTGATGTCGGACGCGGGCCTGCCCGTCGTGGGCGTGCCGAAGACCATCGACAACGACATCGCGGTCACCGACGTCACCTTCGGCTTCGACACGGCCGTCGGGGTCGCGACCGACGCGCTCGACCGGCTGAAGACCACCGCCGAGTCCCATCAGCGGGTACTGGTCGTGGAGGTCATGGGGCGGCACACCGGCTGGATAGCGCTGCACTCCGGGATGGCGGCCGGCGCGCACGCCGTCGTCGTACCGGAGCGGCCGTTCGACATCGAGGAGCTGACCCGGGTGGTCGGCGCGCGGTTCGAGGCGGGGAAGCGGTTCGCGATCGTGGTGGCGGCGGAGGGCGCCAAGCCGAGGCCCGGCACCATGGCGTTCGACGAGGGCGGCAAGGACGTCTACGGGCATGAGCGGTTCGCGGGGATCGCTCGGCAGCTCTCCGTCGAGCTGGAGGAGCGGCTCGGGAAGGAAGCGCGGCCGGTGATCCTCGGACATGTGCAGCGGGGTGGGACGCCGACCGCTTATGACCGGGTGCTGGCCACTCGGTTCGGGTGGCATGCGGTGGAGGCCGTGCATCGGGGGGAGTTCGGGATGATGACGGCCCTTCGGGGGACGGACATCGTGATGGTGTCGCTGGCCGAGGCGGTGGAGACGCTGAAGACGGTGCCGGCTGAGCGGTACGCCGAGGCCGAGTGCGTGCTCTAGCCGTCCGGCGGGTGCGGGGTTCGTTGTGGTCGCCCCCGGTCGAAGGCTCGGCCGGGGGCAGTTCTAGTCTGTTCTGGACAGATTGAGCGCAACCCCCACGAAAGCAGGAGCCGGCCGATGGATCACAGTGGGCACGGCATGGACATGGAGCTGCCGCCCTTCACGCTGGGGCGGGGGCTTCAGTGGTCGGCGGACCCCTTTTTTCTGGTCGCCTGTCTGCTGGCGCTCGCGCTGTATGTGTGGGGGGTCGTACGGCTGCGGCGGCGCGGGGACGCGTGGCCGGTGGGGCGGACGGTGGCGTTCGTCGGGGGTGTGCTGACCGTCGGGCTGGTGATGTGCACCAAGCTGAACGACTACGGCATGGTGATGTTCAGCGTGCACATGGTGCAGCACATGGTGATCAGCATGCTGTCGCCGATCCTGGTGCTGCTCGGCGCCCCGGTCACCCTTGCGCTGCGTGCGCTGCCGGTGGCCGGCAAGGGCCGCAAGGGGCCGCGCGAGCTGCTGCTGATGCTGCTGCACAGCCGGTACATGCGGGTCATCACCCATCCGTTGTTCACGATCCCGATGTTCATCGCGAGCCTGTACGCGCTGTACTTCACGCCGCTGTTCGACTTCCTGATGGGGTCGAAGACCGGGCACATCGCGATGATGGTGCACTTCTTCGCGGTCGGCATGGTGTTCTTCTGGCCGATCATGGGCGTGGACCCGGGGCCGCACCGGCCCGGGTATCTGATGCGGATGCTGGAGCTGTTCGCCGGGATGCCGTTCCACGCGTTCTTCGGTATCGCGCTGATGATGGCGTCGACGACCATGGTGGACACCTTCCGGAACCCGCCCGCCTCGCTCGGCGTCGACCCGCTCTCCGACCAGAGCGTGGCCGGCGGTATCGCCTGGGCGTTCAGTGAGATTCCGTCCGTGCTCGTCCTGATCGCGCTGCTGTTCCAGTGGTATCGCTCGGAACAGCGCCAGGCCAAGCGCAAGGACCGGGCCGCCGATCGGGACGGCGACAAGGAGCTCCAGGCGTACAACGCCTATCTGGCCTCACTGAACACACGCCAGGGCTGAAAGCCTTTCCAGCCTGGCGCGCGACGATCGCGATCCCCGGCGGGAGGGTTACGACCGCTCGGACGGTATCGCGATGCGCCCCGCCCCGCCCTACCGGCCCCGGATCGCGCGGCGGCCGGACACCGGTGAGACGCGGTACACCCTGGGGTCCGGGCTGCTGGGCACCGCCGGAGGTCTGGGCCCGAGCGCACCCCGAGTCGCCCGCCCCGCCCACCAGCGGCCCAACCCAACGCAGCCAGCGCGCAGGCGACCCTGGCCACGATCCTGACGCCACGCACAAGCGACCGAGCCACTCAGGTACGGGCCGGTCGGCACCGCAGGAGAACCGGCACCCCAGCGGACCACGAATCGTCCGCTCAGCCCGCCCACCAGCGGCGCCCGGCCGGACGCGACCAGGGCGGAGGTGGCGCGGCCAGGATCCTGACGCCACACACAAGCGACCGAGCCACTCAGGTACGGGCCGGTCGGCACCGCAGGAGAACCGGCACCCCAGCAGGCCACGAATCGCCCACCCGCCCCGCCCACCAGCGGCCCAACCCAACGCAGCCAGCGCGCAGGCGACCCTGGCCACGATCCTGACGCCACACACAAGCGCCCGAGCCACTCAAGTACCGGCCGGTCGGCACCGCAGGTGAACCGGCGCCCCAGCGGGCCACGAATCGTCCGCTCACCCCGCCCACCAGCGGCGCCCGGCCGGACGCGACCAGGGCGGAGGCGGCCCGGCCAGGATCCTGACGCCACACATGGGCGACCGAGCCACTCAGGTACGGGCCGGTCGGCACCGCAGGAGAACGAGCACCCCAGCGGGCCACGAATCGTCCGCTCGCCCCGCCACCGGCGGCCCGGCCCGACGTGGACAGGGCGGAGGCGGTCCTGGCCGGGAGCGTGATGCCGCGCACAAGCGGCCGAGTCATGGGGGCGAGCCCGGTCGGAGACATGGTCGCGGTCGCCATGGAGCGGGCCGCCGCGGCCTCGGGCGGCACGGGACCGTCCGGTTTCGCCCCGCCGGGGGACACGGCGGTACGGCCCTGTTCGCACCCGCTCCGGCGGCTACAGGCTTCCGAGGGCGGTCCTCCCGGTCGGCCGGGGCGTTCCTGGGCCGGGGCCGCCTCCCTCGGTGCTCGGTTCCCGTCCGACCGCCGGGACCCGACCCGGCCGCGTCGGGTCCGGTGCCCTTCGGTTTCCCGGCTTCGGCCGGGGCGTGTGGACCGGCCAGGGTGCGGGGAAGTCCGGAACGCATCGCGTCGTCCGGACCGTGCGGAAGCAGAACAGAGGCACCATGGAGGGAACCGCACCCTGAGGAGGGTGTCCCGAGGAGGGTGTCGCGATGCCCGGTTCGACGGACGGTTCCACACGGACGATGGGGGTGCTCACCGTCGGCGGTCTGGTCGTGGTGACCGCCTACACGGTGGCGCTCGGCAGCAACGGCTGGCTGTGGTTCGGCTGGGTCGTGCTGGGGCTGGTCACACTGGCACTGGTCATGACGCGCGGTAGCTGAGCCTCCGGGCGACCGGGCTCAGTCGGCTCCGAGCCCGGTCGCCGAGTGCACGCCCGGCTGGTACTTCGGCAGCCGGGCGGTGATCTTCATGCCCGCCCCGGGGGCCGTCTCGATGACGAGGCCGTGGTCGTCGCCGTACACCTGGCGGAGCCGGTCGTCGACGTTGGACAGCCCTATGCCGCCGGATGGGCTGACCTCCCCGGCCAGGATGCGGCGCAGCAGCCCGGGGTCCATGCCGACGCCGTCGTCCTCGATGGTCACGACGGCCTCGGCACCGGCGTCCTGCGCGGTGATCTGGATGTGGCACCGGTCGGCCTTGCCCTCCAGACCGTGCTTCACGGCGTTCTCGACGAGCGGCTGGAGGCACAGGAACGGCAGCGCCACGGGGAGGACCTCGGGGGCGATCTGCAGGGTGACGGCGAGGCGGTCGCCGAAGCGGGCGCGGACCAGGGCCAAGTAGTGGTCGATGGCGTGGAGTTCGTCCGCGAGGGTGGTGAAGTCGCCGTGCCTGCGGAAGGAGTAGCGGGTGAAATCGGCGAATTCCAGGAGGAGTTCGCGGGCCCGCTCGGGGTCGGTGCGGACGAACGACGCGATCACGGCGAGCGAGTTGAAGATGAAGTGCGGGCTGATCTGGGCGCGCAGGGCCTTGATCTCAGCCTCGATGAGGCGGGTGCGGGAGTCGTCGAGGTCGGCGAGTTCCAGCTGGACCGACACCCAGCGGGCCACCTCGCCCGCGGCGCGGACCAGTACGGCGGACTCGCGGGGCGCGCAGGCGACGAGCGCGCCGTGGACGCGGTCGTCGACGGTGAGCGGGGCGACCACGGCCCAGCGGACCGGGCAGTCGGGTGTCTCGCACTCGATCCGGAACGCCTCGCCGCGGCCGGTCTCCAGGGCACCGGAGAGCCGTTCCATGATCTCGGCGCGGTGGTGGGCGCCCACACCGTCCCAGGCCAGTACGCGCTTCTCGTCGGTGAGGCACAGGGCGTCCGTGCCGAGCAGGGAGCGCAGCCTGCGGGCCGACTTGCGGGCGGTCTCCTCGGTGAGACCGGCCCGCAGCGGGGGCGCGGCGAGGGAGGCGGTGTGCAGGGTCTGGAAGGTGGCGTGCTCGACGGGCGTGCCGAGGCCCCCGAGGTTCTCGGGACGTGCGGTGCGCCGGCCGAGCCAGAACCCGGCGGCCAGCAGGGGGAGGATGGCCACGAGGAACCCGGCCAGGAAGCCGCTCATGACCGCGCCCCCATCGCCGCACGAACCGAACGCCACCTCATCGCCCCGACCTCCCGCACCCGGCCACCCGAACGCCACCTCAATGCCACGGCCTCCCGCACTCGCCCAGCCACCCGCCGCCTCATGGCCGTGGCCTGCTGTGCCCGGCCACCCGAACGCCACCCCAGGCCCCCGACCTCCCGCACTCGCCCAGCCACCCACCACCCCACAGCCACGACCTCCCCCGCCCGGCCAGCCGTCCGCCGCCTCATGCCCGTGCCTCCGTCGTCTGCGGCTCCTCCGGTGGGAGGTAGGCCGGTGTGCGGAGCGACTCGGGCAGGTGGAAGCGGGCCAGGATGGCCGCCGTGCCGGCCGGGACGCGGCCGGGGGTGGCCAGGGACACCAGGATCATGGTGAGGAAGCCCAGCGGAACCGACCACAGGGCCGGCCAGGCGAGCATGGCGTGCAGTCCGCCGGTGCCGGGGAAGCCCGCCATGGTCGCGGCGACCGCGACGAACGCCGAGCCGCCGCCGACGAGCATCCCGGCGGCCGCGCCGGGCGGGGTGAGCCGCCGCCACCAGATGCCGAGGACGAGCAGGGGGCAGAAGGAGGACGCGGACACCGCGAAGGCGAGCCCGACCGCGTCGGCGACGGGGAGTCCGCCGACCAGCAGGCTCGCGGCGAGCGGTACGACCATGGAGAGCCCGGTGCCCAGCCGGAAGTGGCGTACGCCGCGTGCGGGCAGCACGTCCTGGGTGAGCACGCCCGCGACGGCCATGGTCAGGCCGGACGCCGTGGAGAGGAACGCGGCGAAGGCGCCGCCCGCCACCAGCGCGCCGAGCAGGTCGCCGCCGAGTCCGCCGATCACCCGGTCGGGCAGCAGCAGTACGGCCGCGTCGGCGTCGCCGGTGAGGGCGAGTTCGGGGGCGTACAGGCGGCCGAGGGCGCCGTAGACGGGCGGGAGGAGGTAGAAGGCGCCGATCAGGGCCAGTACGGCGACCGTGGTGCGGCGGGCGGCGACGCCGTGCGGGCTGGTGTAGAAGCGGACGACGACGTGGGGCAGGCCCATGGTGCCGAAGAAGGTGGCGAGGATCAGTCCGTACGTCGCGTACAGCGGGCGTTCCTCGCGGCCGGCGGCGAGCGAGGTGGACATGCCGCCGTTGCTGCCGCGGTCGGCGGCGGGGACGGCACTGCCCTCGGGGAAGGTCAGCCGGGTGCCCTGGTCGACGCGGTGGGTGCCCGGGGGCAGCCGGAGCTCGCTGCCGGTGTGCCGCAGGCCGTCGACGGTGCCGGTCACCGTCACGGTCAGGGGCGCCTCCAGCTTGAGGTCGAGCGTGTCGTCGACGCGTACGGTGCGCTGTTCGCGGAAGGCGGGCGGTTCCTCGAAGGCGCGGCGGGGCGCGCCGTCGGCCTGCCAGGCGAGGACCAGGAAGAGTGCGGGGACGAGCAGGGCGGTGAGTTTCAGCCAGTACTGGAACGCCTGGACGAAGGTGATGCTGCGCATGCCGCCGGCGGCGACGGTCACGGTGACGACGACGGCGACGATCACCCCGCCGAGGGAGTCGGGCGCGCCGGTGAGGACGGTCAGGGTGAGCCCGGCGCCCTGGAGCTGCGGCAGCAGGTAGAGCCAGCCGACGCCGACGACGAAGGCCCCCGCGAGCCGCCGCACGGGCCGGGAGGCGAGGCGGGCCTCGGCGAAGTCGGGGAGGGTGTAGGCGCCGGAGCGGCGCAGCGGGGCGGCGACGAACAGCAGCAGGACGAGGTATCCGGCGGTGTAGCCGACCGGGTACCAGAGCATGTCGGGGCCCTGGACGAGGACGAGTCCGGCGATGCCGAGGAAGGAGGCGGCGGAGAGGTACTCGCCGCTGATGGCGGCCGCGTTCAGGCGGGGGCCGACGGTGCGGGAGGCGACGTAGAAGTCGGAGGTGGTGCGGGAGATGCGCAGGCCGAAGGCGCCGACGAGGACGGTGGCCACGACGACGAGCGCTACGGCGGGGACGGCGTAGGCGGAGTTCATCGGTCTTCGACCAGGTGCACGAAGTCCCGTTCGTTGCGTTCGGCGCGGCGCACGTACCAGCGGGCGAGCAGGACCAGGGGCGTGTACAGGCCGAAGCCGAGGACCGCCCACTCCAGGCGGCGGGCCTGGGGCATCGCGGCGAAGACGAGCGGCAGGGGGCCGATGAGCAGGGCGAGGACGGCGAACACGGTGAGTCCGGCGCGCAGCTGGGTGCGCATGAGGGAGCGGACGTAGGTGTGGCCGAGGGTGGTCTGCTCGTCGATCTCGGTGCGCGGGCGGTTGTGGCCGGAGGCGCGGCGGGTGCGGCGGGGCGGGCCGGTGACGACGACGCGGCGTTCGGCGGGGGCGCCGGGGTCCTGCGGCATCGTCATGTCCTCCTCATCAGCAGGTCCCGCAGTTCGCGGGCGTGGCGGCGGCTGACCTGGAGTTCCTCGCCGCCGATCAGGACGCTGACCGTACCCGCGTCCAGGCGCAGCTCGTCGATGTGGCGCAGGGCGACGAGGTGGCGGCGGTGGATGCGGACGAAGCCGCGGGCGCGCCAGCGGTCCTCCAGGGTGGACAGGGGAATGCGGACGAGGTGGCTGCCCTTGTCGGTGTGCAGCCGTGCGTAGTCGCCCTGGGCCTCGACGTGGGTGATGTCGTCGACGGCGACGAAGCGGGTCACGCCGCCCAGCTCGACGGGTATGTGGTCGGGGTCGGGCTCGTGCACGGGGATGCGCGGCGGGACGGTGCCACGTCCGGCGGCGGCGCGCAGCTCGGCGACGCGCCGCACCGCCTCGGCGAGGCGCTCCTTGCGGACGGGCTTGAGGACGTAGTCGACGGCCTTGAGGTCGAACGCCTGGACGGCGAAGTCCTCGTGGGCGGTGACGAACACGACGAGCGGCGGCTGGGCGAAGCCGGTCAGCAGCCGGGCCAGGTCGAGGCCGTCCAGGCCGGGCATCTGGATGTCGAGGAAGACCACGTCGAGGGCGTCCGGGCCGTCGGGGCCGGACGCCAGGGCGCGGTTGATGCGGCGCAGCGCCTCGGTCGCGTCGCCGGCACCCTCGACCGCGCCGATCCGCGGGTCCGCGGTCAGCAGGTAGAGGAGTTCCTCCAGCGAGGGGCGTTCGTCGTCGACGGCGAGGGCGCGCAGCATGAAGCTGGAGTGTAGGGGCGAACCGTGCGGGTGCACATGTGCGGTACGTCGCTGTTCCCGCTGGATACAGTGCCCGCATGAGCAGCAGCGCCCCCTCGTTCGACGAGCTCGATCGGAAGATCATCACGGCTCTGATGGCGAACGCCAGGACGAGCTTCGCCGAGATCGGCACGGCGATCGGACTGTCGTCGACGGCCGTGAAGCGGCGGGTGGACCGGCTGCGGGAGAACGGGGTGATCACCGGGTTCACGGCGACGGTGAAGCCGTCGGCGCTGGGCTGGCGCACGGAGGCGTACGTCGAGGTGTACTGCGAGGGCGCGGCTCCGCCCCGGCGCCTCGCGGAGGTGGTGCGCAACCATCCGGAGATCATCGCGGCGATGACGGTGACGGGCGGGGCGGACGCGTTGCTGCATGTGCGGGCGCGGGACGTGGAGCACTTCGAGGAGGTGCTGGAGCGGATCCGTGCCGAGCCGTTCATCCGGAAGACGATCAGTGTGATGGTGCTGTCGCATCTGCTGCCGGAGAGTCCGGAGGCGGGGGCCAGCCAGCCCGCACCAGACGTGCGCTGAGCGGGCTGAAGACGCAGCGTTGCTGCGCGGACACGCAGCTTTCGTTTCTTGTCGCCCGGTTCTGTCACTTTCTACCGTGGTGTCAACCCTCAGTCGACACCGCGGAAACAAGCGGAAGGACCAGCGGAGGAACCCCTCTGTGATCGACAGCCGTGTGCCGCGCCTTCGGCGCTTTCTCGTCTGTGAACCCAGACACTTCGCCGTGCAGTACGCGATCAACCCCTGGATGCAGCCCGACACCCAGGTCGACGTCGACCTGGCGCAGGAGCAGTGGCGGGCGCTGATCAGCGCCTACCGCGCCCATGGCCATGCCGTGGACACCGTGGAGCCGGTACCCGGGCTCCCGGACATGGTCTTCGCCGCGAACTCGGCGGTCGTCGTCGACGGCCGGGTCTTCGGCTCCCTCTTCCACGCGCCCGAGCGGCGCCCCGAGTCCCTGCACTACGACACCTGGTTCAAGTCCGCCGGATACGCCGTGCACCGCCCGGAGTCGGTGTGCGAGGGCGAGGGCGACCTGGTCTGGACGGGGCGCTATGTCCTGGCCGGCACGGGTTTCCGTACCACCCGGGAGGCGCACCGGGAGGCGCAGGAGTTCTTCGGGCATCCGGTGATCAGCCTGACGCTGGTGGACCCGTACTTCTACCACCTCGACACGGCGCTGTTCGTCCTCGACGACGACAACATCGCGTACTACCCGGAGGCGTTCTCGGCGGGCAGTCGCGAGGTGCTGGCCCGGCTCTACCCGGACGCGGTGCTGGCCACCCGTGAGGACGCGATGGCCTTCGGCCTGAACTCCGTCTCCGACGGCCGGCATGTCTTCATCGCGCCGCAGGCCGAGGCGCTCGCCGCGCGTGTCGCCGAGCACGGCTACGTCCCCGTCCCCGTCGACCTGTCGGAGTTCCACAAGGCAGGCGGCGGCATCAAGTGCTGCACCCAGGAGATCCGCTGATGACCGCTCTCGTCACCACCCGTTCCTCCGCCGAGCTGATCGAGGCCGAGGGGCCCGTGCTCGCGCACAACTACCATCCGCTGCCGGTCGTCGTCTCCCGTGCCGAGGGCGCCTGGGTGGAGGACGTCGAGGGCCGTCGCTACCTGGACATGCTGGCCGGTTACTCGGCCCTGAACTTCGGCCACCGCCACCCCGCGCTGATCGAGGCGGCGCACCGCCAGCTGGACCGGCTCACGCTCACCTCGCGGGCCTTCCACAACGACCAGCTCGCCCTCTTCGCGGAGCGGCTGGTGCGACTGACCGGCATGGACATGATGCTGCCGATGAACACCGGCGCGGAGGCGGTGGAGAGCGGCATCAAGGTGGCCCGCAAGTGGGCGTACGACGTGAAGGGCGTCCCCGCCGACCAGGCGACGATCGTGGTCGCCGCGGAGAACTTCCACGGCCGTACGACGACGATCGTGAGCTTCTCCACGGACGAGACGGCCCGGGCGGGCTTCGGGCCCTTCACCCCGGGCTTCCGGATCGTGCCGTACAACGACCTGGCCGCGCTGGAGGCGGCGGTCGACGAGACCACCGCGGCGGTGCTGATCGAGCCGATCCAGGGCGAGGCCGGAGTGATCATCCCGGACGAGGGCTATCTCGCCGGGGTGCGGGAGCTGACCCGCCGGGCGAACTGCCTCCTCATCGCGGACGAGATCCAGTCGGGGCTGGGCCGTACGGGCCGGACGCTGGCCGTCGAGCACGAGGGCGTGGTCCCTGACGTCGTGCTGCTCGGCAAGGCGCTGGGCGGGGGCATCGTGCCGGTGTCGGCGGTGGTGGCCCGGCGTGAGGTGCTCCAGGTGCTGCATCCGGGCGAGCACGGCTCGACGTTCGGCGGCAACCCGCTGGCGGCGGCCGTCGGCATGGCGGTGGTGGAGCTGCTGGAGAGCGGGGAGTACCAGCGCCGGGCGGCCGAGCTGGGCGTGGTGCTGCGGGGCGGACTGGCCGCGCTCGTCGGCAAGGGCGTCGTCGGCTTCCGCGCGCGCGGCCTGTGGGCGGGCGTCGACATCGACCCCGCCATCGGCACGGGCCGCGAGATCAGCGAACGCCTGATGCGCGAGGGCATCCTCGTCAAGGACACCCACGGCTCGACAATCCGCCTGGCCCCACCCCTGACCATCACCTCGGACGAGCTGGCATCCGCGCTGGACGCACTGGAGAGGGTGCTGACGGAAGGGGCGTGAGCGGGTCGCCGAGCGTCGGCGGAGGGGGCGTGAGCGGGTCCGCCCACCGCCGACGCAGGGCGACCTGAGCGGTCCGCCCCACGACGGAAGGGGCATGAACGAGTCCGCCCACCACCGCCGCAAGGCGACCTGAGCGGTCCGCCCCACGACGGAAGGGGCATGAACGAGTCCGCCCACCACCGCCGCAAGGCGACCTGAGCGGTCCGCCCCACAACGGAAGGGGCGTGAACGGGTCCGCCCACCGCCGGCGCAAGGCGACCTGAGCGGTCCGCCAAGCGCTGGAACGGCTCCCCCAGGCTTGAACCCGTGGTCACCGCCGGCAGCGGTCGCAAGCAAGGGGAGCCGGGTCCGCTACCGGTCGGCCGTCACCATGTCCGACAAGGTGAGCGGCGGAGGCTCCCTGATCCATACCGGCCCGAGCCGCCGACCGGGTCCCTCGCCCGGGTGGGCGCCTCTCGGGTACCCGCCGGTCGACACCCGAGCGACGAGCCGCCGACCGGCGGGTCGGCGGCAGACATAGGCGCCCACGCCGCCAGCCGGTAGGACGGGAACGGGCCCCCGCGCCCACGCCGCCAAACGACAGGCCGGGGCCGGACGCCGACGCCCACGCCGCCGGGCGCCGACCCGCCCACGGGTCCCACGCCCAGCACACGCCTCGCACGTACACGCCGGTCGACACCCCAGGCGCGACGCGCAGGCTGGGTAGGCCGAGGGCAAACGCCGGCGCCCACGCTGCCGGCGGCTGCCTGCCTGTCGGCCGGGTAGGCCCAGGCCAGACGCCAACGCCGACACTGCCGGGCGCCGGTCCGCCCACCGTGTGTCGCGCCCAGCCCACACTTCGCAGGTGCGTGCGGCCGCCGGTCCCCCGGGTCGGCGGGGCAATCCTGACAGGCCACACCGGGACACACCATGGCAAAATTACGCAGGACCAGCAGATGGGGCGCGGCCATGAACGACTCGGCGAACTCGGAGATCGACTACGCGGTGGTCTTCCAGGCCCTGCCCGGCATGGTCGCGCTGCTCACCCCCGACCTGGTGTACGCCGACGCCAACGAGGACTTCCAGCGGCTGTCCGGGCGCACCCGCGAACAGTTGGTGGGCCGCTACATCTTCGACGTCTTCCCCGAGAAGCCGGGCGACCCCGCCGCGACCGGAATGCGCGACGTCCAGGCGTCAATGATGCGTGTGGTGGCCACCGGTGAGCGCGACACCATGGCGCTGCAACGGTACGACGTCGAGGACTCCGAGCACCCCGGCCAGTGGAACGAGCGCTACTGGAGCCCGGTGAACGCGCCCGTCCTCGGCCCCGACGGCCGGGTGGCGCTGATCGTGCACCGGGTGGAGGAGGTCACCGAGCTGATCCGGGCCCGCCGCCAGCGGCACACCGGGCACACCGGGACCGAGGCCCAGGTGCTGGAGGCCGAGCTGTACACGCGCGCGCGTGAACTGCAGGAGCTCAACGAGCGGCTGCGCCAGGCCCACGCCCGCGAGCGGGAGGTGGCACTCGCCCTCCAGGGGGCGATGCTGCCGGCACGCCGGCAGCTGAAGCACCGGCAGGTCGCGGTGCGTTACCGGCCGGCGGTGGGCGCGCTGAACGTGTGCGGCGACTGGTACGACGTGGTCGACCTGGTCGGCGGCGACCGCATCGGTGTCTCGGTGGGCGACGTGGTGGGCCATGGCCTGGAGGCCGCCGGGGTGATGGGCCAGCTGCGCAGCGCGCTGAGCGCCGCGTCCCGGGTCGCCGCCGGGCCGGCCCAGGCGCTGGACGTCCTCGGCCGGTACGCGAACGTCGTGAACGGCGCCGAGTCGGCGACCGCCGTCACCACCTTCATCGACTTCGACCACCGCACCATCAGCTACAGCAGCGCCGGCCATCTCCCGCCGATCCTGGTCCGCCCCGACGGCCGGGTGGAGTTCCTCGACCAGGCGACCGACCCGCCGCTGGACGCCCGGCCCGACCCGATGCCCCGGCCGCAGGCGGGCGTGAAGTACGACAGCGGCGCCACCCTCGCCCTGTACACCGACGGCCTGGTGGAGCGGCGCCACGAGGACATCGACAACGGTCTGGCCCGCCTCGCCGACTCACTCGCCCGCCACCGGGGCGCGGACCCCGAGTCCCTCGCCGACGCGGTCCTGCTGGAGCTGCTGCCGCCGAGCGGCGCCACGGACGACACCGCGCTGGTGATCGTACGGCTGTGAAGACCGTCCGGCCCGTTCCCGGTCGCTGACCGGCACGCCTACACTGACAAGCGCTTGCGGCGAATGGAGGCGCGATCCCGTTGTTCTACTACCTCCTGAAGTACGTGGTGCTGGGGCCGCTGTTGAGGCTGCTCTTCCGGCCGCGTATCGAAGGTCTTGAGCATGTGCCGGAGACGGGTGCGGCGATCGTCGCGGGCAACCACCTGTCGTTCTCCGACCACTTCCTGATGCCCGCGGTCCTGCGACGGCGCATCACCTTCCTGGCCAAGGCCGAGTACTTCACCGGCCCCGGCATCAAGGGCCGGCTGACGGCGGCCTTCTTCCGCAGCGCCGGACAGATCCCCGTCGACCGCTCCGGCAAGGACGCCGGCCAGGCCGCCATCCGGGAGGGGCTCGGGGTACTGCGCAAGGGCGAGTTGCTCGGCATCTACCCGGAAGGCACCCGCTCGCACGACGGCCGCCTCTACAAGGGCAAGGTCGGGGTGGCGGTGATGGCCCTCAAGGCCCAGGTGCCCGTCGTCCCCTGCGCGATGATCGGCACCTTCGAGGCCCAGCCGCCCGGCAAGGTCATCCCGAACCTGCGCCCCGTCACCATCCGCTTCGGCAAACCCCTCGACTTCTCCCGCTACAGCGGCATGGAGAACGAGAAGGCGATCCTGCGCGCCGTCACCGACGAGATCATGTACGCCATCCTGTCGCTGTCCGACCAGGAGTACGTCGACCAGTACGCGGCCGTGGTGAAGGCGGAGGAAGCCGCCGAGGCGGCGAAGGAGCGCAAGTTCCCGCGCATGCCCCTGAGTTGACTCCCTCAGACGGGAGCGGGCGCCTCACCGGCCGCACGAGGCAGGCAGCCTCGCCGGCGGCCGGACGGCCGCGGACTCCTCAGGGGCAACTCCCCGCCTGAACCTCGCCAAGCGCGTCGCCGAACACCCGGCGCAGCCAACATCCCGTCGGCGCGACCGCGGTGACCAACGCGACGGGCCCGGCGAGCACACGTTCCCATGTACGTCACCGAGTTGCGCTTACCGGCCGCACGAGGCAGGCAGCCCCGCCGGCGGCCGGACGGCCGCGGACTCCTCAGGGGCAACTCCCCGCGTGGGCCTCGTCGAGCGCGTCGTCGAGGACTCGGCGCAGTCGTAGTCCGTCGGGCGCGACGGCGGTGATCAGCGCGGCGGGTCCGGCGAGGGGGACCAGGGTGGCGGTGTCGCCGAGCAGTCGGGCGGCGACGGGCTGCTGGTCGAACTCCGGGCGTACGACGACGACTTGGCCCACCGAGCGATGTCCGGCCAGCACCGCGGGCCCGTCCCAGCCGCCCGGCGCCCCGGGGCCGCAGGCCAGCTGCTGGTCGAGGACGAGCCGTCCGCCGATCCGCAGGACCAGACGGCTGTGGAGCCGGCCGGGCTGCTCGCCGGCGCGCCCGAGCACCTGTTCCTCACGCAGCACGAGCGTGGCGGTGGGGGCGAGATCGACGCGGGTGGTGAGGTGCAGGTCGCTGCCGCGCGCGGAGATCAGCGGCTCGGGCAGCCAGTGCAGCCGCCCGTGCTCGGCGACACGGATCCGTACGTCGTAGCGGGCGTGGTCCTCGACCTGTCCGGGAAGGGCGAGGGTGGCCGCGGCCGAGGACAGCCGCAGCCGGCCGTGCTCCGCCACCTCCGCCTCGACGGCGAACCGGTCGCCGCCGAGCGGCCCGCTCATGGCCCCGACGAGCACGGCATGCGCCTCACCGGGCTCTCCCCGGGTGCGCCGCAGGGCGAGCGGCCCGTCGCTCTCCAGCACCGGCAGGGAGGTGCCGCCCCGCCCGTCGGCCACCGCCCGGATCCGCGCGGTGGCGTGCACACCGAGCGCGGCGGCGGTGCTCACGCGGCCCACGCGGCGAGCCGCTCCCGCACCCAGGCGGCCACGTCGCGCACACCGCTCTCCCCGCGCAACGACTGGAAGACGACCGGGAGTTCGGCGCGCTGCGCCTTGGCGTCGGCGGCCATCCGGGCGAGGTCGGAGCCGACATGGGGAGCCAGGTCCGTCTTGTTCACCACCAGTAGGTCGGCGGTGGTGACACCGGGGCCGCCCTTGCGCGGGATGTCGTCTCCCCCGGCCACGTCGATCACGAAGATCTGCGCGTCCACGAGCCCCCTGGAGAACGTGGCGGTGAGATTGTCCCCGCCGGACTCCACCAGCACCAGATCGAGGGGCCCGACGGCGTCTTCAAGGTCCTCCACCGCTTCGAGGTTCGCGGAGATGTCGTCCCGGATCGCCGTGTGCGGACAGGCCCCCGTCTCGACGGCGGTGATCCGCTCGGGCGGCAGCACGGCTTCCCGGAGCAGGAACTCGGCGTCCTCGCGGGTGTAGATGTCATTGGTGACGACGGCGAGCGAGAACTCGTCGCGCAGGGCGCGGCAGAGCGCGGCGACGGTGGCGGTCTTCCCGGACCCGACGGGCCCGCCGAGCCCGATCCGCAGGGCACGGCGTGAGCCGTCGGGACGACGGGCGTCCGCGCTGACCGCGGCGGGGCCGTCGTGGGAGTGGTCGAGGTGCATGGCGGCTCCTGTTGTACGGGAGGGTGGTGGGTGGGCAGAGGTCATGAGGCGAACAGCCGTACAGGCCAGGCGGCATGCGCCTCCGCGCTGATCTCCAGCAGCGGCCCGGACGCCGCGGGCAGGGCATCGATCCCCTCGTCGAGAGCCCTGCGCGCGGCCTCCACGGCTTGGTCCACGACGCGGTCCAGCTCCGGCGCCAGCCGTGCCAGGACCCCGGTCGCGTCGAAGGGGTCGAGGCTGAGCAGCCGTACGACGGCGGTCGCCGGCCCGCTCACGCTCTCGTACGCCGCGCAGTACGCCGCGTCCTCGGGCCCGATGCCCGCCGACCTCGCGGTGACCCCCAACACCACCGGCTGATGGGCGCCCTTGGGGAACTCCCGTGCCAGAGCGTCCAGTTCGTCCGACGGCCATGTCGCCCGTGCCGCCCGCATCAACTGCCGCCCCAGCTTCCGCGCCGCAACGCGCAACGCAGGCGACGGAGTTCGTGCGTCGGCCGCGATGTCCAGCTCGGCCGGATCGCCCCCGAGCGCGGCCGCCGCGGCGAGCCCGGCGGCCACCAGTCCCGCCGTGTGCAGCCGGCCCCGGCAGAACTCCTCCAGTCCCGCCGCCCCGGTGATCCGCCCGGCCTTGACCGCCGCCTCCGCCCCGCCGGAGTGCGCATGCCCTCCGGCGGGGAAGCGGCCGTCGGCCAGGACGAGCAGTGCAGCCCTCGTCATGACACCGACGCCCCTTAGAAGAGGAAGTAGCGCTGGGCCATGGGCAGTTCGGCCGCAGGCGTCGCCTCGACCAGCTCCCCGTCGATGCGCACCGCGAAGCTGTCGGGGTCGACCTCGACCCGCGGCCGCGCGTCGTTCTCCCGCAGATCGGCCTTGGTCACGCCGCGCGTCGACTCGATGGCGACGAACCGCTTGCCCAGCCGCAACCGCTCGGGCAGCCCGTCCTCGATCGCGAGCGGCGCGACGAAGTTGACCGAGTTGGCGGCCGGCGCCCGTCCGATCGCCCCGTACATCGGCCGCGGCAGGATCGGCTGCGGCGTCGGGATGGAGGCGTTGGCGTCGCCCATCTGCGCGTACGCGATCTGCCCGCCCTTGATGACCAGGTGCGGCTTGACACCGAAGAACGCCGGGTCCCACAGGACCAGGTCGGCGAGCTTCCCGCTCTCCACCGACCCGATCTCACGGGCGAGGCCCTGGGCGAGCGCCGGGTTGATCGTGTACTTGGCGACGTACCGCCGCACGCGGTGGTTGTCCGCGCGCCCGTCCCCGGGCAGTGCGCCCCGCCGCCGCTTCATCACATGTGCCGTCTGCCAGGTCCGCAGGATGACCTCACCGACCCGGCCCATGGCCTGGGAGTCGGAGGAGATGATCGAGATGGCGCCGAGGTCGTGCAGGATGTCCTCCGCACCGATCGTCGACGGCCGGATCCGGGACTCGGCGAACGCCAGGTCCTCCGGCACCGCCGCGTTCAGGTGGTGGCACACCATCAGCATGTCGAGGTGTTCCTCGGCGGTGTTCACGGTGTAGGGCCGCGTCGGGTTGGTGGAGCTCGGCAGCACGTTGGGCTCGGAGACCACGGTCATGATGTCGGGCGCGTGCCCGCCGCCGGCGCCCTCGGTGTGGTACGCGTGGATGCCTCGGCCCGCGATCGCGGCGAGCGTGTCGCCCACGAACCCGGCCTCGTTCAGCGTGTCGGTGTGGATGGCGACCTGGATCCCGGTCCGGTCGGCGACCGTCAGGGACGCGTCGATGACGGCCGGGGTCGACCCCCAGTCCTCGTGCAGCTTCAGGCCCAGCGCGCCGCCCCGGATCTGGGAGAGCATCGCCTCCTGCGAGACGGTGTTGCCCTTGCCGAGGAAGCCGATGTTGAGCGGGTACTGCTCCATCGCCTCCAGCATCCGGGCGAGATGCCACGGGCCGGGCGTGACGGTGGTCGCCTTGGAGCCCTCGGCGGGCCCGGTGCCGCCGCCGACCAGTGTGGTCACGCCGGACGCCAGCGCCTCGTCGGCGATCTGCGGGCAGATGAAGTGGACGTGCGCGTCGATCGCCCCGGCGGTCAGGATCCGCCCGTTGCCGGCGATGACCTCGGTCTCGGGGCCGATGACCAGGTCGGGGTGGACACCGTCCATGGTGTCGGGGTTGCCCGCCTTGCCGATCCCGGTGATCCGCCCGTCGCGGATGCCGACATCGGCCTTGATCACGCCCCAGTGGTCGACGATCACGGCACCGGTGATAACGGTGTCAGGGGTGCCGTCTGCGCGCGTAGCACGCGCCTGGCCCATGGATTCGCGGATGACCTTGCCGCCGCCGAACACCGCCTCGTCACCGGCGAGTCCGGGGCCGCCGGAGCGGTCCTCCTCGATCTCGATCAGCAGATCGGTGTCGGCGAGCCGGATCCGGTCCCCGGTGGTCGGGCCGAACAGGTCGGCGTACGCGGCACGCGAGATCTCAGGCATCGAGGGCACCTCCGGTCTCCCCGCGCAGCCCGGGCACCACGCGGGCGCCGGTGAGCGGGACGAGTTCGACGTCGACGGGGATTCCCGGCTCGAAGCGCACGGCGGTGCCGGCGGCGACGTTCAGCCGCTTGCCGCGGGCGGCGGCACGGTCGAACTCCAGGCCCGGGTTGGCCTCGGCGAAGTGGTAGTGGGAGCCGACCTGGACGGGCCGGTCGGCGGCGTTGAGGACGGTCAGCCGGGTGACCTCGCGGCCCGCGTTGTAGACGATCGGGCCGTCCCCGAACAGGATCTCGCCGGGAATCATGGGCGTCATGGGCGGCCTCCTCAGACGATCGGGTCGTGGACGGTGACGAGCTTGGTGCCGTCCGGGAAGGTCGCCTCGACCTGGACGTCGTGGATCATCTCGGGGACGCCGTCCATGACGTCGTCGCGGGTGAGCAGCTTGCGCCCGGAGGCCATCAGCTCGGCGACGGTACGGCCGTCACGAGCGCCTTCGAGGATGTGCGAGGTGATGAGGGCGACGGCCTCGGGGTGGTTGAGTCTGAGGCCGCGGGCCCGGCGCTTCTCGGCGACGTCGGCCGCCACATGGATCAGCAGCCTCTCCTGCTCGTGCGGGGTCAGTTGCACGTCCCACCTCATATCCTCGCTCCGGGCCGTGCGGGGCCCGGTTGCCGCGGCCACGGGCAAAGTCCCTGGTGGCGTGGAGGGGCAGGCTAGTTGGGACGGGTTTCGAGCAAGTTAACCGAGCTGTGATCCCTCAGTCGTCGGTGCGCGGGTCGCGCAGGCTGCTCAACCCCCGCAGTCCGTCCTGGAGCACCTTGACGGGCACCGGTCCGAACAGGACCTGCTGGGCGAGGAAGCCCTGCACGGCGGCGATCATGGTGCTCGCGACGTGCAGCGGTGGTACGTCCGCCCGCATCGTCCCCGCGTCCTGGTACGCCTCGACCAGGCGCACCCAGCTCTCGCGGACGCTGCCGTAGCCCTCACGCATGGTGGTGGCGAGCGCCTTGTTCCGCAGGATCTCCCCCCACACCTGGACGATCAGCCGTGGGAAGGCGGGTTCTCCGTCGCAGGTGAGCGACGCGCGGGCGCCGAGGGTGCGGCCGAGCACCGAGCCGACGAGGAGGTCCGGCGGCGGGGGCGGGGTCAGCTCGGCGGCCTCCTCGAAGGCGGCCCGGACCTCACCGAGCACCTCTTTGACGATGGCGTCGATCAGCTCGTCCTTGCCGCTGAAGTAGCGGTAGACCGCGCCCGCGGACAGGTCGGCCTCCTTCAGGACGTCCTGCATCGAGGTGGCGTGGAAGCCGTTGCGGGCGAAGCAGAGCGCGGCGGCGTCGAGGATCTGCCGGCGGCGGGCGTCGAGGTGTGCCTGGGATACACGGGCCATACGCCAAAGCTAAAACGAACGTTCCTTCTTGACAAGGGGCCGACACGGGAGCACGGTGGAGGCAGACGAAAAACGAACGATCCTTCTTTTTAGGTCCCTCTTCCCGGAGGAAGCCCATGTCCCCCAACGCCGCCCTCCCGCACGGCCGTCGGCTGCTCGTCGCCACCCTCCTCGCCCCTGTCCTGGCGGCCCTCGCCCTGTGGGCCTTCGCCTGGCCGGCCGCCCGCACCGCACCCCATGACCTCCCGCTCGGCGTCGCCGGCCCCGCCGCCGCCACCGCCCCGCTGGAGCAGCAGCTGCGGAAGGGACACGAGGGCGCCTTCGAGGTCCACCGCTACGGCGACGAGGCCGCCGCCCGTGACGCGATCGAGGACCGGACCGTGTACGGCGCGGTGGTCGCCACCCCCGGGGGCCCGAAGCTGCTGACCGCCTCCGCCGCGAGCCCGGTCGTCGCCCAGCTGCTCCAGCAGGCGGTGGGTGAGCAGGCGGCCGCGAGCGGGACGCGGCTGACGACGGAGGACGTGGTGGCCGCACCGGCGGCCGATCCGCGCGGCGCGGCCCTGGCTTCGAGCGTGCTGCCGATGGTGCTGGCCGGGATCGCGGCCGGTGCGGCGGTGACGCTGCTCGGGCTGCGCGGCGTCCGGGCCGCGCTCGTGCTGACCGGCGCCGCCGCTCTGGTCGGGTTGACGGCCGCCGCGATCGCCGACAGCTGGCTCGGTGTGCTCACCGGGAACTGGTGGGCCGAGGCCGGGGTGTTCAGCCTGTGGATGCTGGCCGTCGGCGCCGCCGTGGCCGGGACCGCCGCGCTGCTCGGCACGGCCGGCGTCGGTCTCGTCAGCGCCCTGGTGATGTTGATCGGCAACCCGTTCTCGGGCGCGTCGTCGGCGCCGCAGCTGCTGCCCGAGCCGGTCGGCGTGATCGGCCAGTGGATGCCGCCGGGCGCGGGCGCCTCGCTGCTGCGCTCGGTGGCGTTCTTCGACGGCGCCGCGGCGGCCGGCCCCCTGCTCACGCTGGCCTGGTGGGCGGCGCTGGGCCTGGGCGCCGTCCTGCTCGGCACCAACCTGAAGTCCCGCGGGCAGAACCCGGCCCAGGATGTCGAGCGCCCGCTCGCCACGGTGAACTGACCGCCGGCTCCTTCGCAAACGGACCGTGCGTCCCCGTCGTAACGGACGGGGACGCACGGTCACACGCGTTTCTCTGCCCTGGCGTTCCGCTCTAGGAGGGGTTCGGCCGACGGTGTTCCGCCGCGATCCCGAATCGCCGGTGTTCGCGGGGAGCGGAGTCGACGTCACGCATCGTCGACACGGCGCTGATCACCTGGTCCTCGGCCGGGGCGTCGAGCGCGTCGAGTCGTGCCAGGTCGGCGGCGGAGACGAGGGCGACGAGGGGCTTGCCGTGCCGCGTCACGACGACGTGTTCGTTGCCGTACACCACCCGGTTGATGAGGTCGGCGAGCTCAGCCCTGGCTTGCGTCACCGGAATCTCGTAGACCATGCTCCTACCTTACGTCATGTACGTCCTGTACATTTTTGCCAAAGGTAGCCGGATCACACTCCGAGACCGGCGGGAAGTGAGAGAATCGATGCTGCCTCCCGAGTTGCCCCCGCTGCCCGCACTCACGCGCGCAGAGGCGGAGTTGATCGACCGTTACCTGGATGTGGTCGATCTGCTCGGCCGCATCAATCCCGCCCAGCACGGCGACACGTACCGCGGGCTGCGCGCCGCCCAGGCCCTGGTCAGCAAGGCCGTCGCGCTGCGGGAGGCCCTGACACTGATGCACCAGCGCGGAGAGAGCGAGTTGCACGCACCCACGCTGGCGCGTGCGCTGCGCGTGCTGGACGGCGACCGCCGCACGGCGCGCGTCACCCTGCCGCCGCTCTCCGACAGTTGACTCACCGCCCACCCGGTGCGACCCGTCAGCGGTGTGCGGCGAGCGTCCTGACCCCGGTTCAAACGGACCAAAAGGATTACCCCCGGATGGAGTACGGATGGCTCGTTTCTTCGACCCGTGGCAGCTTGCGCGACGCGCGTAGCATCTAGACAGAACGGGACATTTCTTTGCTGGTCCGAGGGGGTCTGGGTCTCTTGACACCTGATCGCGAATCAGGATGTCCACCCGAACGGGTGAGTGGTGACTAACCCCACAAATCCCCGATTCCATTGGGATTTTCGGACATCCGTGGGTCAAGATCCGTGTCTGACGAGCCCCCGCCACAAGCGGCGGGGCGGTCCGGGCGGACGCCGAGTCCTGCCGCCGCCTGGATGACCGGTCGACAGAAGGGTTCGGCAGGAGTGGAGGACCCAAGCACGACGGGTCGCCGGCACGGTCACGCCATGACCGGGCCGAGCAGCCCTTGGGGTGAAGCCGCGTCAGCGGCCGGGCAACTTCGCCAGCCCGAATCCGACAGGTCATCCTTCACAGGCGGCTGACGAAGGGTTGCGCATGACTGCGCTCAATCGTGTCCCGTCGCTCATGGCCCGGGCCGGCACGGCCTCGGCCTTCGCCATCGCCGCCGTGGGCGGCACGATCGTGGTGCCGGGTGTCGCCTCCGAGGCGGAGGCGGTGACTCCCGCGACGAAGGCACTCCAGGTCGCGGCCTCCAAGAAGGGTGCCCCATACAAGTACGGCGCCGTGGGCCCCAACCGGTTCGACTGCTCCGGGCTGACGCTGTACTCGTACAAGAAGGCGGGCAAGTCCCTGCCGCGGACGGCCGCCCAGCAGTACAACAAGACGCGCCATATCTCCGCGTCCAACCGCAAGGCCGGCGACCTGGTGTTCTTCCACTCGGGGTCGAACGTCTACCACGTCGGCATCTATGCCGGTAACAACAAGATCTGGCACTCACCGAAGACGGGGGACGTCGTGAAGCTCCAGAAGATCTGGACGAAGAGCGTCTGGTACGGACGGGTCAGCTGACATTCCCGGAGCGGGCGACGGCCCCTGACACGCCGCCGCCCGCTCCGGGCCACCATCCTCAACACGCCGGTCGCTCATCGACACCGGCGGGGTGACGGCGGGGCGGAGGGAGAAGCCCACCGCCGAGGAGGAGACGCGGGGAACCGCCTTCCTCCAGCCACTCCACCCCAGCACCCGCCGACTCCCCCAGCGCCCCCTGCCCGCCGTCCCACTCCTGCCGGGCACTCCCTGCTACGCCCGCCCTGCCGCCGGGCCTCCGCACAAACCCCACCGGCCCACACCTGGCCCTCCCCCGCTACCCAGCCGCTCCGGGCGCTCTCGGTGCGTCGTCGGGCCCGTCCCGGCGCGTGCCTCCGGGTGGTCCGGGGCGCTACGGCTCCTGGGGGCCCGCCGTCGTCACCGGCTCGGCCGGCACGGTCCAGGGGACCTCGATGGAGACCGTCTTGCCGCCCTCGCGGGTGGGTCGCACCCGTAGCTTGCCGCCGCACTCGGCGGACAGCCAGCGGATGATCACCATGCCGCGGCCGTTGTCCTGCTGGACGGCGGCCGGGAGTCTCCTGGGGAAGCGCGGATGGCTGTCCGTGACGCCGATCCGCAGGTTCTCGTCGTGGTCGAGGGCCAGATCCACCGTGAAGGTGGGCGACTGGCCGAAGGTGTGCTGTACGGCGTTGGTGGCGAGTTCGGAAACGATCAACCGGACGGTCTCGGCCAGGTCCGTCTCCGCCGGCAGGCCCCACTCCCCCAGGGTGCCGATGGTGAAGGCGCGGGCCGTGGCGACCGACGCGGGATCGCTCGGCAGAGTGACGGATGCTTCCAGATGGTCTGCCATGGCGACGTCGTCCCTTTCCCGCGGGACCGGAGTCCGACACGCTGCGGATGGTTCGAGTACGGTCCCGGACTGGTGCTTCTTCGTCAGCCTGCCATCACCGCACCGGTCACGGGCGGCGATCCACCAAGATATGGATATATCTGTCGCTCGAAGCGGTGAACTCTGCCACGACAGAGCGTTCTTGGGCGGCTCGTAAGGAGTAAGGAGGGGGGCCATGCAGCACGGTCCCGTGGTGCGCCGCCGGAAACTCGGCGCCGAACTGCGCGCGCTGCGCGCCCGCGCCGGTCTCACCAGCGGTGAGGCCGCCCGTCTGGTGGGCTGGCACCAGTCCAAGGTGAGCCGGATCGAGACGGGCACGAGCGGGGTGAAACCGGCCGATGTGCGGTTGCTCCTCGACGTCTACGGCGTGGTCGACCGGCAGCTGCGGGAGCTGATGCTCGTGTTGGCCGGCGCCCACCGCGGCGGCGGACGGGACCACTGGTGGCACGCCTATCGCGGCGTGCTGCCGCCCACCTACCGCGATTTCATCAGCCTGGAGTCCCAGGCCAGCGCGATGCGCACACTGGAGACGACCGTGGTCCCCGGGCTGTTGCAGACGCCCGAGTACGCCCGTGCGGTGACCCTGGCCGCCGTGGAGGGGGTCACCGAGGACCGCCTGGACACGCTGGTCGAGGTGCGGCTCGCCAGGCAGGACGTACTGCGGGCGGACCCGCCGCTGGAGCTGAGCGCGGTGCTGGACGAGGCGGTGCTGCGGCGGCAGGTGGGCGGGGCCGAGGTGATGGCGGACCAGCTGCGCCGGCTGGTGGCAGCCGCGCGGCTGCCCCAAGTGAGGCTGCAGGTCCTTCCGTTCACCGCCGGGGCGCACATCGGCGTCACCGGACCTTTCGTTGTCTTCTCATTTTCGAGCACGTCTGATCTGGATGTGGTTGTTCTCGACCACTTGACGAGTAGCCTCTATCTGGAACGGAAAGAAGACGTCGAGACCTACACCGCGGCCTTCGAGGCCCTTCAGAGCCACGCCCTTTCGCCCGAGGAAACGCTGGATTACATCGCCGCAATTGGTGACGGCGCGTAAGGAGGCACCATGACCGCACTGCCTCGGCACGTACCTTCCACGACCCGACTGACCGGCGTGCGGTGGCTGCGCAGCAGCTACAGCACCGGAGCCAACAACTGCGTCGAGACCGCCCGCCCGGCCTCCGGGCCCGGGGCCGGGCTGCTCGCCGTACGCGACTCCAAGGACCCGGCCGGCCCCGCGCTGCTCTTCTCCCCCGAGAGCTGGGCGGGCTTCACCGCCGCGTTCCGCTAGGAGCGGCCGGCAGCGGCGGCCACGGCCGTGTCACGCCGACTCATGGTCGTGTCTCGCCGATCACCTGGACAGCGCGTTCCACCTGGGCCTCGGTGAGGTCCGCACGGGCGGTCAACCGGATCCTGGAGACACCGTCGGGCACGGAAGGGGGACGGAAGCAGCCCACGGCCAGCCCCGCCGTACGGCAGTCGGCCGCCCACCGCACGGCCTCGTCCCGCGAGGGCGCGCGCACCGAGACGACCGCGGCGTCCGGACGGACCGCCGTCAGGCCCGCGGCCGTCAGGCGGGTGTGCAGCTCGCCCGCCACCGCGCGCACCCGCGCCGCCCGCTCCGGCTCGCGGCGCAGCACCCGCAGGGCGGCCAGCGCCGCGCCCGCCGCCGCGGGGGCGAGGCCCGTGTCGAAGATGAACGAGCGTGCCGTGTTGACCAGATGGCCGATCACCCGGGCCGGACCCAGCACGGCCCCGCCCTGGCTGCCGAGCGACTTGGACAGGGTGACGGTGACGACCACGTCGTCGGCGCCCGCGAGGCCCGCCGCGTACGGGGCACCGCGCCCGCCGGCGCCGAGCACCCCGAACCCGTGGGCGTCGTCGACGACCAGTCCGGCCCCGTGCTCCCGGCAGGCGGCGGCGAGCCCGGCGAGCGGGGCCTGGTCACCGTCGACGGAGAACACCGTGTCGGAGACGACGATGGCGGGCCCGTCATGCGTGCGCAGCGCCTTGCGCACCGCCTCCGGGTCGGCGTGCGCCACCACCTCGGTGCCGGCGCGGGCCAGCCGGCAGCCGTCGATGAGCGAGGCGTGGTTGTCGGCGTCGGCGACGATCAGCGAGCCGCGCGGGGTGAGCGCGGTGACCGCGGCCAGGTTCGCCGCGTATCCGGAGGAGAAGACCAGCGCCGCCTCGAAACCGCAGAAGTCGGCCAGTTCGCGCTCCAGCTCGCCGTGCAGCTCGGTCGTACCGGTCACCAGCCGGGAGCCGGTCGCGCCGCCGCCCCAGGTGCGGGCGGCCGCCGCGGCTCCCTCGACGACCTCCGGGTGCCGGGCCAGGCCCAGGTAGTCGTTGCTCGCGAGGTCCAGCAGCGGCGAGTCGGCGGGGCGGGGGCGCAGGGTCCGTACGAGTCCCACGCGGCGGCGCCGCTCCGCCTGCTCGTCGATCCAGCCGAACGCCATCGGTCCTCCGGTGCTTTTGTAGGTAGCGCACAGACCCTAGCGGTCCGGCCCGCCACCCAGGGTGTGGCAATACCCACACGTCAAACCGGGTGTGTTGTGCGATCCCTACCTTGGCCCGGGGCGGGTGAGTAGGACAGGATCGACTCCCATGGACCTGCTGAACACGCTGGTGGACAAGGGGCTTCGGCGCGAGCTGCCGACCCGCGAGGAGGCGCTGGCCGTCCTGGCCACGTCCGACGACGACCTGCTCGACGTGGTGGCCGCGGCCGGGAAGGTGCGCCGTCACTGGTTCGGGCGACGGGTGAAACTCAACTATCTCGTCAACCTGAAGTCCGGACTGTGCCCCGAGGACTGTTCCTACTGCTCCCAGCGGCTCGGTTCCAAGGCCGACATCCTGAAGTACACCTGGCTCAAGCCCGACCAGGCGTCCGAGGCGGCGGCCGCGGGCCTGGCCGGCGGCGCCAAGCGGGTCTGTCTGGTGGCGAGCGGGCGCGGTCCCACCGACCGTGACGTGGACCGCGTCTCGGAGACCATCAAGACCATCAAGGAGCAGAACGAGGGCGTCGAGGTGTGCGCCTGCCTCGGTCTGCTCTCCGAGGGCCAGGCCGAGCGGCTGCGCGAGGCCGGCGCGGACGCCTACAACCACAACCTCAACACGTCCGAGGGGACGTACGGGGACATCACGACCACGCACACCTACGCCGACCGCGTCGACACCGTGCAGAAGGCGCACGCGGCGGGCCTGTCGGCGTGCTCGGGCCTGATCGCCGGCATGGGCGAGTCGGACGAGGACCTGGTGGACGTCGTCTACTCGCTGCGCGAACTCGACCCGGACTCGGTGCCGGTCAACTTCCTGATCCCCTTCGAGGGCACCCCGCTGGCCAAGGAGTGGAACCTGACGCCGCAGCGGTGCCTGCGGATCCTCGCCATGGTCCGCTTCGTCTGCCCCGACGTGGAGGTGCGCATCGCGGGCGGCCGCGAGGTCCACCTGCGCACCATGCAGCCGCTCGCCCTGCACCTGGCCAACTCGATCTTCCTCGGCGACTACCTCACCAGCGAGGGCCAGGCCGGCAAGGCCGACCTGGAGATGATCGCGGACGCCGGCTTCGAGGTGGAGGGCGCGGACCAGGTGACGCTGCCGGAGCACCGGGCGACGGGCGGCTGCGGCTCGCACGCCGCGGCCGGGTGCGGGTCCCACGAGGGCGGCGGCGTCTGCGGTACGACGGCGGAGGCGCCGGCGTCCGGCCACGAACCCCGGCCCGACCTCGTCGCCGTACGCCGCCGAGGTGCCGGAACGGACCTCGCGCCCAATGCCTGACCTCAGCGTGCCGGAGCTGCTGGCGCTGGACCGGCGGCACGTCTGGCACCCGTACGGTCCGATGCCGGGCCGGGTCGAGCCGCTCGTCGTGGAGTCGGCGAGCGGGGTGCGGCTGCGGCTGGCCGACGGCTCCGGTGAGCTGGTCGACGGCATGTCGTCCTGGTGGTCGGCGATCCACGGCTACAACCACCCGGTGCTCAACGAGGCCGCGCGGGAGCAGCTCGGCCGGATGAGCCACGTCATGTTCGGCGGGCTCACGCACGAGCCCGCCGTACGCCTGGCGAAGCTCCTTGTCGACATGTCGCCGGACGGCCTCGAGCACGTCTTCCTCGCCGACTCCGGGTCGGTGTCGGTCGAGGTGGCGGTCAAGATGTGCCTGCAGTACTGGCGCTCGCTCGGCCGCCCCGAGAAGCGGCGGCTGCTGACCTGGCGGGGCGGCTACCACGGCGACACCTGGCAGCCGATGTCCGTGTGCGACCCCGAGGGCGGGATGCACGAGCTGTGGACCGGGGTGCTGCCCCGGCAGGTCTTCGTGGACCCGCCGCCTGCCGAGTACGAGGAGGAGTACGCCGACCAGGTGCGCTCGGCGGTCGAGCGGCACGCGCACGAACTGGCCGCGGTGATCGTCGAGCCGGTGGTGCAGGGTGCGGGCGGGATGCGGTTCCACTCCCCCGCGTATCTGAGGGTGCTGCGGGAGGCGTGCGACGCGCACGGCGTGCTGCTGGTGTTCGACGAGATCGCCACCGGCTTCGGCCGGACCGGCGCGCTGTTCGCGGCGGAGCACGCGTCGGTGACGCCGGACGTGATGTGCGTGGGCAAGGCGCTGACCGGTGGATACCTGACCATGGCGGCGACGCTGTGCACGTCCCGCGTGGCCGACGGGATCTCGCGCGGCGAGGTGCCGGTCCTCGCCCACGGGCCGACGTTCATGGGCAATCCGCTGGCCGCGTCCGTCGCGTGCGCGTCGATCGAGCTGCTGCTCGGGCAGGACTGGCTCGCGGAGGTCAAGCGGATCGAGGCGGGGCTGCGCGAAGGGCTCGGCGAGGCGGCGTCGGTGCCGGGCGTGCGGGACGTACGGGTCCTGGGCGCGATCGGGGTGGTCCAGCTCGACCACGCCGTCGACATGGCGGCGGCGACGCGGGCCGCGGTGCGTGAGGGCGTGTGGCTGCGGCCGTTCCGCGACCTGGTCTACACGATGCCGCCGTACGTCACCGGGGACGCGGACGTCGCCCGGATCGCGCGCGCGGTGTGCGCGGCGGCGCGGGAGGGATGAGGATGCCGATCCTGATCGTCACGGGGACCGGTACCGAGGTCGGCAAGACGGTCGCCACGGCGGCCGTCGCGGCGGCGGCGCTCGCGGCGGGCCGGTCGGTGGCCGTACTGAAGCCCGCGCAGACGGGCGTACGGCCGGACGAGCGCGGGGACGCCGACGAGGTCGAGCGGCTCGCCGGGCCGGTGACCACGGCCGAACTCGCCCGCTACCCCGACCCGTTGGCGCCCGCGACGGCGGCACGGCGGGCCGGTCGGGCGCCGGTGCGGCCGGTCGAGGTGGCGGAGGCCGCGCAGAAGCTGGCCGCCGAGCACGACCTGGTCCTCGTCGAGGGCGCGGGCGGCCTGCTCGTACGCTTCGACGACACGGGCGGCACCCTCGCCGACGCGGCCCAGCTGCTCCGGGCACCGGTACTGCTCGTCGCCTCGGCCGGCCTGGGCACGCTCAACACGACCGAGCTGACGGCCCGTGAACTGCGTTCTCGCGAGCTGGAGTTGCTGGGCGTGCTGATCGGCAGCTGGCCCGACTCCCCGGACCTGGCGATGCGCTGCAACGTGACGGATCTGCCGGATGTGGCCGGCGCACCGCTGCTGGGAGTACTGCCGGAGGGAGCGGGCTCACTGTCTCCGGCCGACTTCCGCACGACGGCACCGGGCTGGCTGGCAGCGAGGCTGGACGGACGGTGGCGAGCGGAGACATTCCGGGCCACTGCGACTCCCTAGGGGCGCGGGGAACTGCGCGACCAGCCACAACGGCGGCGCACCCGACCACTCACGCGTCCTCCACCTCCCCCAGCAACCGCACGAGTTCAATGCGCGAGCGGATGCCGAGCCGGGTGAAGACACCGCGCAGATGGTGGTCGATGGTGCGAGGACTGAGCGCGAGCTGCGCCGCGATCTCACGATTGGTCGCCCCGTCGGCCGCCATCCGGGCGACCCGGAGCTGCTGCGCGGTGAGCCCGGCGGCAGCCGACCGCTCGGCCCCCCGCGCCGGCGCACCCAGCGCACGCAACTCCGCGCGGGCCCGCCCCGCACAGTGCGGCGCGCCGAAGGACTCGAACGCCTCCAGCGCGCTGTGCAGCCGGTCCCGTGCCTCCGCGCGGCGGCGCAGCCGGCGCAACGCCCCGCCGAACAGCAGCTCGGTACGGGCGCGTTCGACGTCCCGGGTGCCCTGGGCGTGCAGGTCGAGGGCGGCCTGGTAGTGCTCGACGGCGTCGGCGCCGGGAGTGAGCAGGGCTCGGCAGCGGGCGCTGAGCGCAAGGTCGTCGGGGCTGCGCACGGCGCGGGCCCAGCGGTCGTAGTCGGCGTGGGCGGCGCGGGCCACCCGGGTGTCGTCGGTGCGGGCGACGGCCTCGACGTAGTGCGGGGTGGCCAGGTGGCGGATGGCGCGGTGACCGTGGCCGGGTCCGAAGCCGGCGAGGGCGCGCAGCCGGGCCGCCGCCGCGTCGTGGCGGCCGGTGTCGAGGTCGAGGACGGCGAGCGCCCACTGGGCGAGCGCGGCGGGCAGGCCGAGTCCGTGTGCCAGGGCGTGGGAGCGGGCGGTGGCGGCACGCTCACGGCACAGGTCGGCGTCGCCGGTGAGTGCGGCGAACAGGGCGAGGGCGGCCTGCAGATGGCAGGCGCCGTTGTCCTGCCCGGTGGCGTGCGCCTGGTGCAGGGCGTCCAGGGCGGCGGCCTCGGCGGCGCGGGGGCGGCCGGTCCAGAAGTCGGCGTAGGCGCGGAACTCCATCGCCTGGACGGCGGCCGCCGTCTCGCCCCGGGCGCGGGCGGCCGCGGCCGCGCGGACCGTGGCGGTGGCGGCGCGGGTGTGGTCGCCGAGCAGGAGCGCGGCGATGCCGGCGTGCAGGAGAAGGGTGGGGTCGCCGCCCGGCCCGCATCGCCCGGCGGCGGCCGCGAGCAGTTCCCGAGCGTCCTGGTAACGCCCGTCCACGGCGGCCGCGATCCCGCCCAGCACGCCCGGCGGTTCGATCCCGAGCCGCCGCGCGACTCCCATCGCCTCCTGACAGCGACGCAGGTGGCCGGTGTAGATCGCGGCTTCGGTTGCCCGGGCGAGGAGGTGACTGGCGCCACCGACGGGAGGAAACGTTCCGCCGGTATCACCGGGCACGGGCGGCGGGATCGCCGGGGCAGGACGCGGCTCGGCCTCGGAGCCCACCCGGCACCCATGCACCACACGCCCACCCGCCTCAGCCTGCGAAGCCCGACCCGCACGGGCTACGGAGTCGGACCCGAACCCCGAACGGGCCACCCGATCCGCCCCGGCCCCCGCACGCGCCACCTGATCCACCCCAACCCCCGCACACGACACCTGATCCACCCCTGCTGCTGCACCCGCGTCACCTGTTCCGCCCCGGCCCCCTGCACGGGCCACGGGGTCGGCCCCGAACCCCGAACGGGCCATCCGTTCCGCCCCGGCCCCTGCACGCGCCACCTGATCCACCCCAACCCCCGCACACGACACCTGATCCACCCCTGCTGCTGCACCCGCGTCACCTGATCCGCCCCGGCCCCCTGCACACGCCAAGCCGTCCACCCCGGACCCCTCGGGCGCCACCCGGTCCGCCGCAGACCCCGCACGACCCGCGCCGTCCGCCCCCGGCACACCGAGGGCGGTGCATCCCGCGTGCGCCTCGCCGCCGCGGTCTGCGGCACCCTCCGCACCGGTCAGGCCCGCGACGGTGGCGGCCCTGCAAGTCCCGTCCCCGCAGAGGCCCGCGACAGTGCCCCCAGCCCCGTGGAGGCCCGCTTCCGTGCCGTCCCGCCGCGCCTCGCCCGAACGCGCCGCGCCCTCGGCCCCCGACACGCCTTCAACAGCGCGCCCCGCCCGCACCCCGGACTCACCCCCGACAGCGCGCCTCGTCCGCCCCTCACGAACCGCGCCCTCAGACCGGGGAGGGCCATAGGCGGGCGGTACCGCACCGGCCGGCAGCACCTCACGCCCACCCACCGCACCCCCAGCCCCGGAAGCTTCGTCGGCGGCGGGCGGTGCCGTGCTCACCGCGCCTGCCATCAGCGCGTCGAATGCCTCTGCCGCGTCCCCCGTGCGCAGGGTCAGCAGGCCGGTCAGCGCGTCGGTGTGGGCCCGTGCCGCGAGGTGGCGGGCGCGGTCGGTGTCGCCCGTGTGCCAGGCGTCGGTGGCGGCCTGGGCGAGGAGGCGGGTCCGGGTGGCGGGGTCCGTGGCGAGCTCGGCGGCGCGTTCGGTGAGGGCGCGGGACAGGGCGGGGTCGCCGACGGCGCGGGCCTCGTCGGCGGCGGCCGTGAGTTCGGCGGCGAGCCGGGCGCTGGGGCCCAGCGCGCCCGCCGCCCGGTGCCATGAGCGGCGGGGCGCCTCGCCGGCCCCGTGCAGGACGCGGGCAAGGAGCCGGTGGACGTCCCGGCGGTCGGCCGGGGAGGCCGTCTCGTACACGACGATCCGGGTCCAGGCGTCCCGGAAGCCGACCCCGCCCGCAGTGGCGCAGGCGAGCCCGGCGGCCTCGGCGGCTTCCATGGGCCGGGTGTCGAGGCGGGCGGCGGCCACGGCGCGCGGGAAGGCGTGGGTGGCGACCGGGTACTGGTCGGCCGCCGCGAGCAGCAGGAGCAGCCGGGTGTCCGAGGGCAGCGCACGCACCTCGCGGCGGCGCTCGTGCAGCAACCTCGGGGCCAGCTCGGCGGGTTCCGTCGGCAGCGGGTCAAGACCGGCGGCCTGCCGCTCGGTGAGCCGGGCCGCGAGTTCGTCGGCGGCGCGCTGGTCGCCGTACGCCAGGCGCAGCGCCCGCACCCGGACGCCCTCGGCGAGCGCGGCGGCCGGGCGGTGCGGTGGCGAAGTGCGGTCGAGAAGTGGGGGGTTCACCGGAGTCACCACGCGATTCACGTTACTGGCGAGTTAATTGAACAGTAAAGACCGGCGATTTCACCGATGCGGCGCGCGTAGACCGCACCGGACACTCCTGGCGACCCCACCCGTCCCAGGAGGCACCATGCAGCGCCACAAGCGTCGTGCCGCCACGGCTCTCTCCGCTCTCTCGGCCGTGGTCGCATCGCTCCTTCTGTCACTGTCCCTCTCCGCCCCCGCGGCCCACGCCGCGACCCGCAACCCGGTCGTCTTCGTGCACGGCCTCAGCAGCTCGTCGAGCAGCTGGAACGACTGGGCCGCCAACTTCAGGGCGGACGGCTACAGCGCGTCCGAGCTGCACGCCTGGTCGTACAGCTGGTCGCAGTCGAACGTGACCACCGCCCGGCAGCTGGCCACGGAGATCCAGAACGTGCTCGCGCGCACCGGCGCGTCCAAGGTCGACATCGTCGCTCACTCCATGGGTGTGCTCAGCACCCGTTACTACCTGAAGAACCTCGGCGGAACAGCGTATGTCGACGACTTCGTCTCCACGGCGGGCGTCAACCACGGTACGTCGACGGCCGGTTGGTGCGCGTGGCTGTACACCTCGTGCGCCGAGATGAACACCGGCAGTTCCTTCCTGACCGCGCTGAACTCCGGTGACGAGACGCCCGGCAGCGTGTCGTACGCCAGCTACTGGTCCAACTGCGACGAGGCGCTCACGCCGGACACCACCGCGATCCTCAGCGGCGCCACCAACGTCGAGGTCGGCTGCGTCTCGCACTCCGACATGAACAACAACTACGGGGTCTACCAGCAGGTCCGGAACTTCATCGGCTGACCGCCCCGCCCCGCGAGGGGTGCGGACGGCGTCCAAGGGGGACAATCACGGTAGCGGCACCCGCCCGCAGGAGGTCCGCCATGCCGTCGTCAGTCGCCAAGGACGCCGTCCACCATCCCCTCTTCGCCCGTTTCTACGCCCGCTGCAGCGTGGCCGCCGAGCCCGCGATCGGCCCGCTGCGCACCGAGCTGCTGGCCGGACTGTCGGGGCGGGTCATCGAGGTCGGCGCGGGCAACGGGCTGAATTTCGCACGGTACCCGGGCGCGGTCGCCGAGGTGGTGGCGATCGAACCGGAGCGCGGGCTGAGGGAGTTGGCGCTGACGGCGGCGCGGCGCGCCGAGGTCCCGGTGGACGTGGTGCCGGGCGTGGCGGAGGCGCTGCCGGTCAAGAGCGAGGCGTTCGACGCCGCCGTGGTGTCGCTGGTGCTGTGCAGTGTGCGGGATGCGGAACGGGCGCTCCGGGAGATCCGGCGGGTGCTGAAGCCGGGCGGTGAGCTGCGGTTCTTCGAGCACGGGCGGGGTGGCGGCCGGGCGATGCGGCTGACCCAGCGGGTGCTGGACCGCACGGTGTGGCCGCGGCTGTTCGGCGGTTGTCATGTGGGGCGCGACCCGGTGGCCGCGATCCGGGACGCCGGTTTCGAGCTGGGCCCCTACCGGCGGCTGACGGTGCCCGACAAAGGGCCGGCCCTGCCCAGTTCGTACTGTGCGCTGGGGGCGGCGTACCGTCCCCTGGCCGACGACGAGTGAGGCTCACTCGCTCCACTGCTGCAGCTCCCGCGCGATGTCGTCCACCGACGCCTGGCCGCTCTTGACCAGTCGGGCCAGGTCGCGGACCTGCTCCGGCGAGGTGACGACCTTCAGTCCGCTGGCGACGAGGTAGGCGTAGGCGACCGCGGAGGCGAACAGCGCGTTGGAGCGCTCCAGCGCGGGGACGTGGATGAGGAGTTGGAGCAGCGACGCGGCGCGGGTCTGCGGGCTGTCGTAGACGGGGGTGTCGAGTATCTCCGCCTGGTGGCGTGCGACGGCGGCGACGAGGGCGCCCCAGTCGGTGACCTGGGGGTCTCCCGGCATCCGCTGTTCGGCGAGCATCAGCAGCCAGGCGAGATCGATCCTGAGGTCGCTCAAGGGCTCAGCGGCGACCTTCGCGGGCGCGCTCGCGCGTGCCGTCGCGTTCCGCGCCGAACTCCTCGGCGAAGACGGCCTCGTACTGCTTCATGAAGTCGGCGGCCGCCTCGACGAAGGTGTGGCCGGCTTCCCCGGTGTCCTGTCTGACCAGCTCCTCGATGTAGCGGTTGACGCTCATGCCGCGGGCGAGCGCGCGTTCGCGGGCCGCTCGGGCGGTGCCCTCGTCGACGCGTACGTTCAGCTGGGTCTTGGCCATGCCTCGACGCTAGCGCCGGGGTGCTAGCACCGGCAAGAGGGCCGGGAGGGCTCCGGATCCGACCTGCCGGATCCGACCTGAGAACGAACCCGCATCGGCCGCCGGAACGATGTCGCCGCTGGGGACGGTCGCACTAGGCTCGGCAGGAGGTCTGCGTTGTCCCCCGGAGATGCCCCGGACACGAGGAGGCAGTCTTGTCCACACCAGCTGCGGAGCACGCCCCCGGCCTGGCCCAGGCCGACGGAATCGCGGCCCGCGCCCGCGGTCTGACCAAGGCGTACGGCTCGGGTGAGACCGCCGTGCTGGCCCTGGACTCGGTGGACGTGGACATCGCGCGCGGGCGCTTCACCGCCGTCATGGGTCCCTCCGGTTCCGGGAAGTCCACGCTGATGCACTGCCTGGCGGGGCTCGACACCGTCTCGGCCGGACAGGTGTGGCTGGGCGACACCGAGATCACCGGGCTGAGGGAGCGGGAGCTGACCCGGCTGCGGCGGGACCGGGTCGGTTTCATGTTCCAGTCGTTCAACCTGATCCCCACGCTGAGCGCCGCCGAGAACATCACCCTGCCGATGGACATCGCCGGGCGGAAGCCGGACCAGAAGTGGCTGGAGGAGGTCGTCGACGCGCTCGGCCTGCGCGACCGGCTGCGGCACCGGCCGGCCCAGCTCTCCGGCGGCCAGCAGCAGCGCGTCGCCTGTGCGCGGGCGCTGGTCTCCCGGCCCGAGCTGATCTTCGCCGACGAGCCGACGGGCAACCTCGACTCACGGGCCGGCCTGGAGGTCCTCGGCTTCCTGCGCCAGGCGGTGGACGCGCTGGGACAGACGGTGGTCATGGTCACCCATGACCCGGGCGCTGCCGCCCACTCCGACCTGGTGCTCTTCCTCGCGGACGGCCGGATCGTGGACGAGATGCAACGGCCGACGGCGGAGGCGGTGCTGGAGCGGATGAAACGCTTCGACGTGATCCGCACCCAGTTCGACGAGACAGCGAACGGCACAACGGACGACACGGCGGACGACATGGCGGACGACACGACCCGAGAGGGCTGAACCGGTGCTGAAGGCCACCCTCAGAAGCTTCCTCGCGCACAAGGGGCGCCTGCTGCTCTCCGCCCTCGCCGTGCTGCTGTCCGTGGCGTTCGTGGCGGGCAGCCTGATCTTCTCCGACACGGTGACCCGGACGTTCGACCGGCTCTTCGCCTCCACCTCCGCCGACGTCACGGTGGAGCCGCGGGACGAGCTGAACTCCTCCGTGCCGACGGGCGCGGTCCAGACCGTGCCCGTCTCGCTCCTCGACCAGGTGCGCGCTGTCCCCGGGGTCGCCTCGGCCCACGCCGAGGTGGGCGTGCAGAACATCACGGTCGTCGACAGCGACAACGAGAACGTCGGCCCGACCACCGGCGCCCCCACCATCGCCGTCGACTGGTACGTCACCGACCGCAGCCCCGTCGAGCTGACCTCCGGGCGCGCCCCGCGCGGCGCGGGCGAGGCCATCCTCGACGCGGACACCGCCGACAACAAGGACGTGAAGATCGGCGACACGCTCACCGTGATGGCCCAGCCGGGCTCCTTCGAGGTCGAGATCGTCGGCATCGCCACCTTCACCACCACCAACCCCGGCGCGGCCCTGGTCTTCCTCGACCCCGAGGTCGCCGCGGCCAAGCTGCTCGGCGCGGCGGACCGCGCCACGGGCATCGCGGTGGACGCGGCGCCGGGCGTCACGGACGCCGAGCTCAAGCAGCGGGTCACGGCGGCGATCGGCGGCGCCGGGGCCTACGACGTGAAGACCGCCGACGAGCAGGCCAAGTCCGCGTCCGAGGAGCTGGGCGGATTCCTCGACGTCATCAAGTACGTGATGCTGGGCTTCGCCGGGATCGCCGTCCTGGTGGGTGTGTTCCTCATCGTCAACACCTTCTCGATGCTGATCGCCCAACGCACCCGGGAGCTCGGTCTGCTGCGCGCCCTGGGCGCCGACCGCCGCCAGGTGCGGCGTTCGGTGCTCACCGAGGCGATCCTGCTCGGTGTGGTCGGCTCGACGCTGGGCCTGGCCACCGGTATCGCGCTCGCGGCCGGGCTGATCGAGCTGATGGGCGCGTTCGGCATGAACCTCAGGACCACGGAGATGGCCATCGGCTGGGCGACTCCGGTCGCGGCGTACGCCGTCGGCGTCGGCGTCACCTTCGTCGCCGCCTACCTCCCGGCCCGCCGCGCCGCGACCGTCTCCCCGATGGCCGCCCTCTCGGACGCCGAGATCGCCGGTGTCGGGCGGCCGCTGAAGGTGCGCGCGGTGGTCGGCTCGGTCATCGGGGCGCTCGGCGCCGCAGCGCTCGCGGGCTGCGCGGCCTCCTCGGACACCGCGTCGGCCGCCTCCCTGCTGGGCCTGGGCGTGGTCCTCACCCTCGTCGCCACCGTGATCGCCGGGCCCCTGCTGGTGCGGCCGGTGATCCGGGTGCTGGGCGGTGTCTTCCCCGCCCTGTTCGGCTCCATCGGCCGGATGAGCCAGCGCAACGCCCTGCGCAATCCGCGTCGTACGGGGGCCACGGCGGCCGCGCTGATGGTGGGCCTGGCCCTGGTGGGCGGCATGTCGGTGGCCAGCGCCTCCATGGCGAAGTCCTTCGACGAGCAGATCGACGACACGCTGGGCGCCGACTTCGTCATCCAGAACGCCAACTTCACGCCGTTCTCGCGGGAGGTCACCGACGCGGTGCGGGACACCGACGGCGTCGGGCTCGTCGTACGGCAGCGGTTCGCGCCGCTCGCCGTGACGCTGCCGGACGGCAAGCGGGTCGAGACGACCGCCGCCGGATACGACGCGCAGGTCGACGACATCGCGCACATCACCTACGCCGAGGGCGACTCGGCGGCCGCGCTCGCGGACGGCCGCATCGGCATGGACGTGGACTTCGCGAAGGACCACGACGTGCGGGTGGGCAGCGTCCTGCCGGTGGAGTTCCCGGCGGGGCAGCGCACCGAGCTGACGGTCGGCGCGCTCACCGACCAGGACGCCGCCGAGGGGTTCGGCATGGAGGGCGGGATGTTCCTCGGCATCGCGGCGGTCGAGAAGTACGTCCCCGGCGGCCAGGAGTCCGTGCTCTACGTCAACGCGGCGGCCGGCACCGACGCCGGCGAGCTGCGCACCCGGCTGGAGCGGGCGCTGGACCCGTATCCGCAGGTGCAGGTGCGCGACCAGGCCGACTACAAGCAGCTGGTGCGCGACCAGATCGCGGTGCTGCTGTACCTGGTGTACGCGCTGCTGGGGCTGGCGATCATCATCGCGGTGCTCGGCGTGGTCAACACGCTCGCCCTGTCGGTGGTGGAGCGCACCCGGGAGATCGGCCTGCTGCGGGCCATCGGACTGGCCCGGCGGCAGCTGCGGCGGATGATCCGGCTGGAGTCGGTGGTGATCGCGGTGTTCGGCGCGGTGCTCGGGCTGGCGCTGGGGCTGGTGTGGGGCGTGTGCATCCAGCAGGTCCTGGCGCTCCAGGGCATGAAGGCGCTGGCGATCCCCTGGGGCACGATGGTCGCGGTGGTGATCGGCTCGGCGCTCGTGGGCGTGGTCGCGGCACTGCTCCCGGCGTTGCGTGCCTCCCGCATGAATGTGCTGGCGGCGATCGCGCACGAGTGATCGGATGGTGGCGGCCCCTGAGTCGCGCGCGGCTCGGGAGAGTTGATTCCGCGTCCGTTCCGCGTCGGAGTGGATCCGCGTACCGCGGCGGCCGGGGCCACCCAGCGGGCCGGGTGGGCACGTTCGTGCCGCCTCGCGAGGCCGTGACGACGGACGCGCCGCCCGGCGGGCGCCTGGAACCCTGGCTCGGCACCGGCCACGGGAGCGGTACGGGTTCTCGTGTCCCACCGTGCTGGAGGCGCTCGGGCCGGTGATGGCCGTGCCGCGCGGGCGGTGAGCGTCCGGATGTCGGAATTCCCGGCGCGGCCGCGCCCCGCGTGCTGGGATCCCACCATGACCGACCTGCGCATACGGGCCGCCGTGCCCGAGGATCTCGATGCCGTGCTCGCCTTCTGGAAGACCGCCGCGGAGGGCACGAGCATCAGCGACGACCGCGACGGGGTGGAGCGGCTGGTGGCCCGTGACCCGGAGGCGCTGCTGCTGGCGGAGCGCGGCGGGAAGCTGGTCGGCACGGTGATCGCCGGCTTCGACGGCTGGCGCTGCCATCTGTACCGGCTGGCGGTGCACCCGGACCACCGCCGTCAGGGCATCGGCTCGGCGCTGCTGACGGCGGCGCACGAGCGGTTCGTGCGCCTGGGCGGCCGGCGCGCGGACGCGATGGTGCTGGTCCGCAACGAGACGGCGCACCACGCGTGGAGCGCGGCGGGCTACGCGCCGCAGGAGAAGTGGCGGCGCTGGGTGAGGCCGCTGACGGACTGAGCCGACCGAGCGGCTTTGCTGATCCTTTACCATGAGTGGAGCACTCGTTCCCGTATGAAAGGTCGTGAGCGTCCGCCCATGGGCGAGCCTCCCAGTACACGCTGTCGCGCGATCCTCCGCACCCTGTCCGATCCTGGGACGGAGGTGACCCGATGACAGAAGTGCTCCTGCTGCTGGTGGCGATCCTGCTGTCGCTCGCGTGCGGCGCCTTCGTGGCCGCCGAGTTCTCGCTGACCACGGTCGAGCGCGGAGCGCTGGAGCGGGCCGCCGCCCGGGGTGAGCGCGGCGCCGCCGGCGCCCTGAAGGCCGCACGGAGTCTGACGTTCCAGCTCTCCGGCGCCCAGCTCGGCATCACCGTCACCAACCTGGTCGTCGGCATGCTCGCCGAACCGTCCATCGCCGCGCTGATCGCCGGGCCGCTGGAGTCGGCCGGTGTGTCGGAGTCCGTGTCCCACTCGGTCGCGCTGGTGCTGGGCACGGGCCTGTCGACGGTGTTCCTGATGGTCGTCGGCGAGCTGGTACCCAAGAACTGGGCGATCTCCGCCCCGCTGGCGGTGGCCCGGCGGGTGGGCACCCCGCAGCGCTGGTTCAGCACCGCGTTCCGGCCCTTCATCACCCACCTCAACAACACCGCCAACCGGGTCGTACGGCGCTTCGGCGTGGAGCCCGCCGAGGAGCTGGCCTCCGCGCGCGGCCCGCAGGAGCTGGCCGCGCTGGCCCGGCACTCGGCCAGGGCGGGCGCGCTGGAGGCGGACACCGCCGAGCTGTTCGTTCGCACGCTGAACCTGGCCGACCTGACCGCGGAGAACGTGATGACCCCGCGCGTCCAGGTCATCGCCCTCGACGCCCAGGCGACCTGCGAGGACGTCGCGAACGCGACCCGGGCCACCGGCCTGTCCCGCTTCCCCGTCCACCGCGGCGGCCTGGACTCCGTCGTCGGCACCGCGCACATCAAGGACGCGCTGGCGATCCCCGCCGAGCGCCGCGTGCGCGTGCCCGTCTCCGAGATCATGCGCGAACCCCTGCTCGTCCCCGAGTCCCTCACCGTGGACCGGCTCCTCGACCGGCTGGGCGGCAAGCGCACCATGGCCGTCGTCATCGACGAGTACGGCGGTACGGCGGGCGTGGCGACCCTGGAGGACATCGTCGAGGAGGTCGTCGGCGAGGTGCGCGACGAGCACGACCCGCACGAGACGCCCGACCTCGCCCCGGCGGGCGCGGACGACGACGGCCACGCCCTGTTCTCGGCCGACGGCGCCGCCCGCATGGACCAGCTGGCCCGGGTGGGCCTGAGGGCCCCCGAGGGGCCGTACGAGACGCTCGCGGGCCTCGTCGCCACCGAGCTGGGCCGCATACCGGCCGTCGGTGACACCGTCGAGGTCGCCGGCTGGCGACTGGACGTCGTGGACGCCACCGGCCGCCGGGCCGCGCGGGTGATGCTGCGCGCGCCGCTCGACGACGAGTCCGATCAGGAGGCCGAGAAGTGACCGCGATCCAGCTGTTGATCGGCCTGGCGACCCTGGTCCTCAACGCCTTCTTCGTCGGCGCCGAGTTCGCGCTGATCTCCGTGCGCCGCTCCCAGATCGAGCCGTACGCCGAGCAGGGCGACCGGCGCGCCCGGAGCGTGCTGTGGGGTCTTGAGCACGTGTCCGCGCTGATGGCGGCCGCGCAGCTCGGGATCACCCTGTGCACCCTGGTCCTCGGTGTGGTCGCCGAGCCCGCGATCGAGCACCTGCTGGAGCCCGTGTTCCACGCCATCGGCGTGCCGGAGGGCGCGGGGCACGCGGTGTCCTTCGTGATCGCGCTGGCGCTGGCGACGTATCTGCACATGCTGCTCGGTGAGATGGTGCCGAAGAACGTCGCGCTCGCGGAGCCGGTGCGCAGCGCGCTGTTGCTCGGACCGCCGCTGGTCACGCTGTCCAGGACGCTGCGTCCGGTGATCTTCACGATCAACGCGTTCGCCAACGCCCTGCTGAAGCTGCTGCGCGTCGAGGCCAAGGAGGAGGTCACGGCAACCTTCTCGGACGCCGAACTGGCGCAGATCGTCAAGGACGCCGGGGAGGCCGGGCTGATCGACGACCGCGCCCAGGAGCGGCTGCACGACGCGCTGGAGCTGGGCCGCCGTCCGGTGCGCGACGTCGTCCTGCCGCTGGAACGCGTCGTCTACGCGCGCGTGGGCGTCACGCCGGAGGAGCTGGAGCGGCTGTCGGCCGAGACCGGGTTCTCCCGGTTCCCCGTCGTCGACGAGGGGACCCGCATCGTCGGCTATCTGCACGTCAAGGACGCGCTGGAGACCTCGCCGCGCGACCTGCCGTTCCGGCTGCGGGACATGCGGCCCATCGCGCGCGTACGGGAGACGACGCCGCTGGACGACGTGCTCACCGCGATGCGGGGCAGCCGTACGCACCTCGCGGCCGTGCTCGGCGCGGAAGGGCGGCTGGCCGGGCTGGTGACGATGGAGGACGTGCTGCGGGAGCTGTTCGGGCAGCGCGCCTGAGCTGCCCCGGGGCGCTCGGTGGAGGCCGACCGACCGCTGGGTATGGAGACGGGTTACCATCGCTGACGCCATGACGACGAACCCCACCCACACCAGTCTGGTCGCGGTCGGCGACTCCTTCACCGAGGGCATGTCGGACCTGCTGCCCGACGGCACCTACCGGGGCTGGGCCGACCTGCTGGCCGGCCGGATGGCCGCGCGGGCGCCCGGCTTCCGGTACGCCAACCTCGCGGTGCGCGGCAAGCTCATCGGGCAGATCGTCGAGGAGCAGGTGGACGTGGCGGCCGCCATGGGCGCCGATGTGGTCACCCTCGTCGGCGGCCTGAACGACACGCTCCGCCCCAAGTGCGACATGGGCCGCGTCCGGGGGCTGCTGACCGAGGCGGTCGAGCGGCTGGCCCCCTCCTGCAAGCAACTGGTGCTGATGCGCAGCCCCGGCCGGCAGGGTCCGGTGCTGGAGCGGTTCCGCCCGCGCATGGAGGAGCTGTTCACCTGCGTCGACGAACTGGCCGAACGGCACGGCGCGGTGGTCGTCGACCTCTATGGCGCGCCCGCGCTCGGCGACCCCCGGATGTGGGACGTCGACCGGCTCCACCTGACGGCCGAGGGCCACCGCCGGGTCGCCGAGGCGGTCTGGCAGCGGCTCGGCTACCCGGCGGAGGACCCCGAGTGGCACGCCCCGATGGCCGCCACCCTGCCCCCCGGCTGGCTCGCCCGCCGTGCCGCCGACGCCCGCTTCACCCGGCAGCACCTGCTCCCCTGGATCGCCCGCCGCCTCACCGGCCGCTCCTCGGGCGACGGCCGCCCGGCCAAGCGACCGGACCTGCTGCCGTACGAGGGTCCGGCGGCGTAGGCGGAGGGGCCGGACGGCCAGTCGCTTGCCCTGGACGGGCGAACCGCACGGCGAACTGCTTGCCCTCGGCGGGCGGATCGTACGGCGGACTGCTTGCCCGTGAGCGGGGCCGGTCGGCTGCCCACCCCCGGCGTGACGCCGGTCTCGTACGTTCCGCCAAGCCGGGCCATGGCGCTGGCCTGCAGGAATCGCCAGTAGACTCTCGTCACGTGACTTCTGCGCCCGCCAAGCCCCGCATCCCGAACGTCCTCGCCGGACGGTACGCCTCCGCCGAGCTCGCCACACTCTGGTCGCCCGAGCACAAGGTGAAGCTGGAGCGTCAGCTCTGGCTCGCCGTGCTGCGCGCCCAGAAGGACCTCGGCATCGAGGTGCCGGACGCGGCGCTCGCCGACTACGAGCGTGTCCTCGACCAGGTCGACCTGGCTTCGATCGCCGAGCGCGAGAAGGTCACCCGGCATGACGTGAAGGCGCGGATCGAGGAGTTCAACGACCTCGCCGGGCACGAGCAGGTCCACAAGGGCATGACCTCCCGCGACCTCACGGAGAACGTGGAGCAGCTGCAGATCCGGCTGTCGCTGGAGCTGATGCGCGACCGCACGGTGGCCGTGCTGGCGCGCCTCGGCAAGCTGTCCGCCGAGTACGGCGAGCTGGTCATGGCCGGCCGCTCCCACAACGTGGCCGCGCAGGCCACCACCCTCGGCAAGCGTTTCGCGACCGCCGCCGACGAACTGCTCGTGGCGTACGGCCGGGTCGATGAGCTGCTCGGCCGCTACCCGCTGCGCGGCATCAAGGGCCCGGTCGGCACCGCGCAGGACATGCTGGACCTGCTCGGCGGCGACGCGGCCAAGCTCGCCCAGCTGGAGCAGCGCATCGCCGACCACCTGGGCTTCTCGCAGGCGTTCACCTCGGTCGGCCAGGTCTACCCGCGTTCCCTGGACTACGAGGTGGTGACCGCGCTGGTGCAGCTGGCGGCGGCGCCGTCCTCGCTGGCGAAGACGATCCGGCTGATGGCCGGGCACGAGCTGGTCACCGAGGGCTTCAAGCCGGGCCAGGTCGGTTCCTCGGCGATGCCGCACAAGATGAACACGCGGTCCTGCGAGCGCGTCAACGGCCTGATGGTCATCCTGCGCGGCTACGCGTCGATGACCGGCGAGCTGGCGGGCGACCAGTGGAACGAGGGCGACGTGTCCTGCTCGGTGGTGCGCCGGGTCGCGCTGCCGGACGCGTTCTTCGCGCTGGACGGCCTGCTGGAGACGTTCCTGACCGTGCTCGACGAGTTCGGCGCGTTCCCGGCGGTCGTGGCGCGCGAACTGGACCGCTATCTGCCGTTCCTGGCCACCACCAAGGTGCTGATGGGCGCGGTGCGCGCGGGCGTCGGCCGTGAGGTCGCGCACGAGGCGATCAAGGAGAACGCGGTGGCCTCCGCGCTGGCGATGCGCGAGCAGGGCGCGGAGCGCAACGAGCTGCTGGACAAGCTGGCCGCCGACGAGCGCCTTCCGCTCGACCGGGCCGAGCTGGACGCGCTGATGGCCGACAAGCTGTCCTTCACGGGTGCCGCCGCCGACCAGGTCGCCCTGCTCGTCGGCCGGATCGAGGAGATCGTCAAGCAGCGTCCCGAGGCGGCCGGCTACACCCCCGGGGCGATCCTCTGAGGCCCGGTACGCGATGACTCCCCGCTTCACCCCGGCGGAGCTGGAGGCCGCCCGCGACCGCCTCGTCCCGGACGTGGTCGCGGACGGCCTGCGCGTGCTGTTCTGCGGGATCAACCCCGGGCTGATGACGGCCGCGACCGGCCATCACTTCGCCCGCCCCGGCAACCGCTTCTGGCCGGTGCTGCTTCTCTGCACTTCACCCGATCGGGTGGGGGCGGGTATGTGATTGGGCAAGGGGACTCCATTGAGGTGGCGGTCGGGGGGCCTGCGGATTCTGGACGGTAAGCGGGTGCCAGGATCAGCGCGGAGAGGGGAACGAGTTGAGCTATGACCTCAAGGCAGTGGTCGCGGACAGCGAGCTGCTCACGGCCGTGACGGCAGAATTGCCTTCCGCCCGAATCACGCGTCTTCGTCACGGGCTGACGCTCATGCCGGTAACCGACGCTCTGTTGACCGTGCTCGGAGTGGAGTCCCAAGTCCGGCGTGTCGGTTTCTGGAATCTCACCGCAGAGCTTGATCAGCGGCTGGCGGAGTGGTCGAAGGGCGGCCCAGTGGCTTATGTCGAATCCGAGTACTTCGGCGGTGTCGGGGAAGAAAACGCGGTTGTCTGGCGTGATGGGAGTGTTGTCCTAGGGCCGCTCCACCTGCTGGAAAACGAAACGGCCCCAGTTGAAGGCACCCCTGTCTGCCGGGCTCTCCGCGAACTCGGTATCACTGCCAGTGGGGCTCAGGACGAGTTCACGATCGTGGGGCTCGGCGATCACCGTGACACCGAGGATTGGCTGTCCTGACTCTCTGTCGCCGCGTTCGGGCCGAATGGGATATCTACCGAGTCTCGTCAGGGCGCCTCCGGTGTTGGGGAAGTGTCTCGGGGTTTAGGGATGCCCAGGTCGACAGCTGGGCGCCGGGCTCGACGTTGGGTTTCTTCGCGCTTGGAGCGCAGGAAGGTGAGCGTGAGGTTGATGCCTTCGACCTCGCCGATCCAGCGCTCGTCCTGAGCCCGCCGCAGGCGGGCAAGTTCTTCGAGTCGGTCCAGCATCTTCGGGTTGATGTGCAGCATCGGGCAGCGGATGCAGGCGTGTTCGTGCTGGCAGGGGGTGCCGTAGGGGCGTCCACAGGAGCCGAGTTCGACCTTTCGGCGGTCGAAGTGCTCCTCGAACTCCCCCCATTCCTGGTCCGTCGTGTCGCGGTACTCGCCCTCGGGCCGGACTTGGCGGCGGCGGTGCAGATGCTCCTGGTAGTGGCGCACGACGTCCTCGTCGAAGACCGCGACGTAACCACGGGTGGTCTGGATGTTGAGGTGACCCAACAGGGCCGCCCCGATGTGGATCGGCAGGCCACTGTTAACGAGTTCGGTGGCGAAGATTCTTCGGAAGTCGTGAGGGGTGAACTTCAATCCGCGAAACCCCGGATGCGCTTCGGCAAGGGCCTGCCCGCGTCGACTGATCATCTCCTGGATGGTGCCCGTGCAGAAGACGGCGGGCGTGGTGCCGTTCTGCCGTTGGAAGAGGAACGGCATCGGGGCGCTCCACTCCTTGTCGTGCGGGTCGTACCGACTGACGAGGGGGATCGGGCGGCCTGTGCGGGTGTGCCGGCGGATGATGGATGCGATGACGTGGAAGAGTTCGGCGGACATCGGAATCACGCGTTCGCGGTCGGTCTTCGACGGGGCGATCACCAGCAATGCGATGACCTCTCCATTTGGCCGCTGGTATTGCCGAACGCTGAGATGGGTGAGCTCAATGAGTTCTTCCACCCGCACTCCGGAGTGCCGCAGAGTCTCGACCGCGGCCCACTCCCAGAAGGCTGTTTCTTCCTCGGTTCCGACGTGGATAATCTGGCCGCTGGACTCTTCGATGACGCGGGTGGGGACCGCGTCGCCGTGGCGGAGGAGCTTGCGGTCGGCTTCGGTGATGACGCGGCGGTAGTCGGTCCCGTCGTGAGTGAAGATTTCTCCTTCCGCTGCCTTGTTGGCCCGTTCCAGCAGGAGGCGGGCACGGTCGTAGCGCGTCTCCACGTGGTCGACCAGGACGGGCAGCAGGGGCTGGCGCTGACGGGTGCGATTGGCTGAGCGTTCGTTGATCCGGCGTCGGCGAGTCCCGAGGCCGTGGAGTTCACTGGGCGGAACAGGACAAGGGGCGACCCACGCTGCCCAGCGTTCCGGTTCCTCGGCGGCCCAGGTGTGCAGGTCGAAGTAGAAGCTTCGGACCGCGATGACGATGCTGTCCTGGCCGGCACGAGGCTTGCCGTTGTCCTTAACGTTGATCATCTGCCGCCAGGTCGCGTAGTGCTCGGGGGAGATCCGCAGATCAGCCTGGTCGGGGTTGACGCGCTCGATCTTCTCCCAGAAGTGATGGGCGACCAGCAGGACGAGGTTCTTCAGCGTGGAGTAGTCGGTGTCCGCCCGGCGACGCGTGAAGTAGTCGATCAACAGAGCCCGCACCGCCTGATTGCGGATGGGGTACTGAGCGACCATCTCCTCAACGGTGCGTTGGCCCCGCATCAGAGCGGCCCGGAGCGTGGGAGGCGTCGCGGGCGGGAAGTGCCCCATGGCATGCAGGACATTCCACATCCCCTGGCCGACCAGCCGGTTCGCCACCTTGTTCCCCGGCTGCAGGACACTGCGGGCCCGGCGGTTTTCTTGAGTGAAGTGCAGCACCGCTGCCGGAGTCACATCGCCCAGTGCCACTCCTTGGACCGCGAGGAGGGTGCACAGCTCAGACATAGCCTCGCGACGATGGACGTGCCGCATCGGCTGCGCCTGAACCTGCGCGGTGTACTTGTCCAGGAGCGGATCGCCCTGAGCGGCGACGAACATCGGCGCGAAGTTGTGCAACACGTTGCGCCGGAAGGCGACAAGGGTCGGCTGGATGACACGCAGGCAGTAGAGCGCCCGGACCCCGGGTGTGATGGCCAAGCCGGTGGAACGTCGAGTTCCGAGGGTGTTCGCGGCGACCAGCCCTTGTCCAATGGGGCTGGCGTCCCATCGTTCCTGCCATGTCTGGCCAGGGAAGTCGAGCAGGTATTCCAGGACACATTGGGCGGCCTGTGCTCGCTGGTTTCGGGTGACCCGGCACGCGTCCATCCAGACCGTGGCGGCGAGCCGACCGATGTGAGCGACGGAGGCCGTGGCGAGGTCCCCGTGAGGACGGGGCGGAACCGCAGCGACGGCCGGTTCAGGCGTGATGGCCCCTCCGACGAATCGGCTGGCGAAGTCGAGACCTTCGGCAACCGGACCGTGCCGTCGACTGGCCCCCGTGGTGGTGCTGAGACGGGATTTAGGCACCGAACACCGCCGCGATGTCGTCGGCGTCGTAGCCGCTGGGATAGCTCCGTTCGATGCGTGGAGCGTTGTAGTGCTCGGTGAGCTTGTCGAAAAGCTCCTCGACGCGCACCGTCAGGTAGCGGCTGGTGGTCTGAATGTTGGCGTGCCGCAGGATGGACTGCACCTCCGGCAGCGTGAGCTTGCCACCGTTGGCCATGCGGCTCGCGGCCGTGTGCCGCAGGTCGTGCAGCGTCCAATTGGTGCCCAGCACCTCGTTGGCGCGCTGCATGATTCGCCGCATCGCCCAGTAGGACAAGGGCCGGTCTGTCCCTCGGCGAGTCCGCCACAAGGGTTCGTCCGACGGCGGGGTGCCGACCTCGTCGAGGTAGCGGGCCAACCGCACGAACGCCTGTGGAGAGGCCGGAACAGGCTGACGCTCCCGCGACCCCTTCGAGATCACGTAGACGCGCTGGCCAGCCCAGTCCAGGTCACCGATGCCGACGCCGAGCAATTCCTCGGCGCGGGCTCCGCTGGAGACGTAGAACTCCAGCAGGGCGCGGTCGCGCTCGCACCCCATGCACTCGAACAACTCGTCCCACAGATGATCGGGGATCGACCGCGGCGGCCGGTCTGCCACCTTCTGGCGCAGCCGAGCCCGGCCCAGCACCGCCCTTGGCTCCAGCGGGCTGCGATGGGCCAGGGCCCGTCGCCGCTGCGGAGAGACCGGGACCGGGTTGGTGACCGGCCCGTTGCCCTGGTGCGCGTGGAATTCGTAGAACCCGCTCACCACCGACAAGGCATGGTTGATCGTCCGTGGCGCGTAGCCGACACGCAGGACCGGCTTCCCCGTACGCAGGTTCACCGAGCCCGGAGCCGGGCCACCAGCCGACTTGCGCTGCCGTTGAGGGTTCGGCGCTGTCCGCAGCCACCCAGCCAACACCGCGATCTCGGCCTCGGTCGCCCTCTCCCAACCGACCCCGAGCAGCCACAGCAGGCGGAACCAGCGCAGCAGCCCGTACCCGTAGCTGCGGACCGTCAGCGGACTGCTGTCATGCAGGGCCAGGTCCCGCAGGTACGCAGTGGCCGGCTCGATCTCGTCGTCGTACCCGTTGAGGACGATGTACGGAGGGTGCACCCTCCTCGCCGGGACCACCGTCCCGACACGGGGGACGTCCGCCCGCCCCTCCATCAGTTCATGCCGCAGGTCCACTCGCACTCTCCTCGTTGATCTCAGGAACCAGCACCGGGACCAACGAGGAGACGTAGTGCAGATAACTGTGCATCTGTCCGGGTTCACCCCGCGGTTGCTGCGGCCCGCGGAGCAGGGCGAGTTGCTGTCGTACGGGCTCGGCATCACCAATGTGGTGGCGCGGGCCACCGCCCGCGCCGACGAGCTGACGGCCGAGGAGTACCGGGAGGGCGGGCGGCTGCTCGCGGCGAAGGTGACGCGGCTGAGGCCGCGCTGGCTGGCGGTGGTGGGCGTGACCGCCTACCGGGCGGCTTTCGACGAGCGGTATGCCCGGGTGGGCCCGCAGGAGCGGGTGATCGGGGACGGCACGCGGGTGTGGGTGCTGCCGAATCCCAGCGGACTCAACGCGCACTGGACGGCGGCGACGATGGCGGAGGAGTTCGCGCGGCTGCGGGCGGCGGCTCGGGAGAGGGCCCGCGCCGGCTGAGGCTCAGGGCGGGTCGATCTCCGTGACGACCGCGAGGAGTTGGAAGGGCAGTTCCTTGTCCCACTGGGATATGCCGAGGGCGACCCAGCGCCCGGTGCCCGGCGTGCGCCAGAGGTGCAGGTCGGGCACGTGGTTGCTGAGGGTGTCCCAGGGCTCCGGTATCTCCTCGCCCTCCATGGAGCGGATCAGCACCCCGGCCAGGCCGATGCGGTCCGGGGGTCCCCAGCGCTCGGTCAGCCGCTCCGTCAGGCCGTCCCGGTCCGCTTCGTACTGGTCCTCCGCCGCCTCCCGTGCCGTCCCGTCGTCCTCCCAGAAGTCGTCGCTGGTCGCTAACTCCGCTATCAGGTAACCGGGGCCCGCCTCCCCCACGTCGGTCCTGCTGTGCGCCTCGGGGAAGTCGCTGGTGCACAGCAGGTCGATGGCGTCCAGGCAGCGCGCGATGTCCATGGGTCCAGTAAAGCCCCCGCCACTGACAATTGGCGGGCCGTCAGTCGCCGACGGGCTCAGGCATCCCGGCGCCGCACCCGCCACACCCCCACGGCGAGGGCCGCCGCCGTCCACGACGCGGTCTCCGCGAGGCCCGTCCACGGTCCGAGGCCGGCGTCCGGGGAGGTGTGGAGCACGGCCTGGCCTGCTCGGTCGGGCAGGTGGTCGGCGACCGTGCCCGACATGTCGCCGACCACGAAGGACACGATCAGCAGGAACGGGATGAGGACGCTCAGCGAGGCCACTCCGCTGCGCAGCACGGTGGTCAGAGCGGCGGCCAGCAGCACCATGAGCGTCAGATAGAGGCCGCAGCCGATGGCGCCGCGCAGTCCCTCGCCCCAGCCCGGTCGGTCCGCCGTGTCGCCCAGGGCCGCGGGGCCCACCAGGAGGGTGGCCAGGCCGGTGAGCAGGCCGACCGCCAGGACCGGGAGGGCGATCGCCGTCGCCTTGGCGGCGAACCACCGCGTCCGGTCGGGCACCGCGGCCAGGGTCTGCCGCAGGGCGCCGCCGTGGAACTCGGCGGAGACGGCCGTCGTGCCGAAGGCGATCGCGGCGATCTGCCCGAAGTGGACGCCGAAGAACACGGAGAACAGCGGGTCGGGGTCGACCCCCTCCGAGTCGGCGCCGGCCAGCGCGGAGAAGCCCACGGTGGTCAGCGGGATCGCGCACAGGGCGCCGGTCAGTGACCGCAGCGTGCGGATCTTGATCCACTCCGAGTGGAGCGCGGGTGCGTAGGTCATGGTCGGACCTCCTGGGGCCGTGCGGTGAACTCGGTCTCGGTGGCGGCCAGGTCGAAGTACGCCTGCTCCAAAGTGCCCTCCTCGGCGGCCAGTTCGAGGACGGGGACGCCCGCCTCGGAGGCCAGGCGGCCGATGTCGTCCACGCGCGCGTGCTCGATCGTCCACTGGCCGTCCGCCTGTTCCTCGGCCCGGTGCCCGTGCCGGGCGAGCGCGTCCCGGAACGCTTCGGGCGCGCTGGTGCGCAGCCGCACCCGGGGCCGTACGCGCGCGTCGATGAAGTCCCGCAGCGGGGTGTCCGCCAGCAGCCGGCCCCGGCCGACGACGACTAGGTGGTCGGCGTAGGACGCGGTCTCGTTCATCAGATGGCTGGAGACCAGGACCGTACGGCCTTCGTCGGCGAGCCGGCGCAGCAGTCCGCGGATCCAGACGATGCCCTCGGGATCAAGGCCGTTGGACGGCTCGTCGAGCAGGACCACCTCCGGTTCGCCGAGCAGGGCGGCGGCGATGCCGAGGCGCTGACGCATGCCCAGGGAGTACGTCTTCACCCGGCGCCGGGCGGCGGGCGCCAGCCCGGTCTCCTCCAGGACCTCGTCGGCCCTTCGGGCGGGTATGCGGTTGCTCGCGGCGAGGGCGCGCAGATGGTCGCGGCCGGTGCGGGAGCCGTGCGCGGCCTGCGCGTCGAGCAGGGCGCCGACGTGCCGCAGTGGTTCGGTCAGGGTGGTGTAGGGGCGGCCGCCGAGGGTGGCGGTGCCCGCGGTGGGCCGGTCCAGGCCGAGGACCAGCCGCATCGTGGTGGACTTCCCGGCGCCGTTGGGGCCGAGGAAGCCGGTGACCCGGCCGGGCAGGACGCGGAAGGTGAGGTGGTCCACGGCCCGGTGGGTCCCGTACTCCTTGGTGAGGTCTTGGACGTCGATGCTGGTCATGGCCCCAACTCTGGCCGTCGGGCGGGGCGGTGGCCTCCCCCGCCGGTGGGGATCGTCTCCCCCGCTCGGGGGAGAGGCGTTGACAGTGGCGGCTGGCACGATGACCCCATGGCCCGGCTGCTGTGCCCCCTGCTGCGGGGGACGACGTACACGCGCGTGGTGCACCTGTGGGTGCCCATGCTGTTCGCGGGTGCGTGGGAGCTCGTCCAGGAGTGGCTGATGTGGGCCCCTGCGCTGCTGGTGATCCCGGTCGGACTGCTGATCCCGGCGGTGCGGGTCGGTGAGGGCCTCCAGGCGCAGTGGCTGCTGACGCCCGGTCAGCCGGGCGCGGGCTTCTCACTGACCCCGTCCGCGACCTGGGCGGACCGGGTCCGCACGACGGTGTGGCTGGAGCTGCGCGTGGCGCTCGGCTGGGTCACCGGGATGGTGTGCGTCTGGCTGCCCCTGCTCACGGTCCAGCTGACCGGGCTGGCCCTCGGCCACCGGGCGACCGACCTGCCCGGTCTGCGGGACACCGCGCCGCACTGGGTGTTCGCCCTCCTCGCCCCGCTTCCCCTGCTCGTGCTCTACGGCGCCGTGGTGGGCCTCGGTGTCCTGGCCACGGCCGCCGCCCGGGCGCTGCTCGGCCCGTCCGCGGCCGAGCGGCTCGCCGCGCTGGAGGAGCGCACCGACCAGCTCCTGGAGCGCAACCGCATCGCCCGCGAGCTGCACGACTCCATCGGGCACGCGCTGACGGTGGCGGTGCTGCAGGCGGGTGCGGCCCGCGCGGCGGGCGATCCGCGCTTCACCAACCAGGCGCTGGAGGCCATCGAGGAGACCGGGCGGGCGGCGCTGGAGGATCTGGAGCGGGTGCTCGGCGTGCTCCGCGAGACGGACCGGCCGCTCAGCGACCGGCCGAGCCTCGCCGACGCCGACCGGCTGCTGGAGTCGGCGCGCGCGTCCGGCGCCGAGGTCGACGCGGAGCTCACGGGCGTCCTGGAGACGGTGCCGGGGCCGGTGTCGCGGGAGGGCTACCGGATCCTGCAGGAGGCGCTGACGAACGTACTGCGGCACGCGGGAGCCGTGCCGGTACGCGTGCGCGTGGGCGTCACGGCCGACGTGCTGCGCCTGGAGGTGCGCAATCCGCTGACCGCCGGGATACCCGGCCCCGGGCGGGGCAGCGGGCTGCGGGGCATACGGGAGCGGGCCGCGCTGCTCGGCGGGCGCGCCGCGACCGGGCCCGACGCAGGCGACTGGCAGGTGCACGCCGAGCTGCCGCTGCGCTGATCTAGGCTGGCCGGATGCCGGTCACCGTACTGCTCGTCGACGACGAACCGCTGGTCCGCGCGGGTCTGCGCGCCGTGCTGGAGGCGCAGCCCGACATCGAGGTGGTCGGGGAGGCGGCCGACGGGGCTGCGGTGATCCCGCTGGTGCGGCAGCTGCGGCCCGATGTGGTCGCCATGGACGTGCGGATGCCGCTGCTGGACGGCATCGAGGCCACACGCGCGGTGCTGCGGACGGTGGCGGATCCGCCGAAGATCGTCGTCGTGACCACCTTCGAGAACGACGAGTACGTGTACGACGCGCTGCGCGCCGGTGCCGACGGGTTCCTGCTGAAGCGGGCCCGGCCGGCCGAGATCGTGCACGCGGTACGGCTGGTCGCCGAGGGCGAGTCGCTGCTGTTCCCGGCGTCGGTGCGGCGGCTGGCCGCCGAGTACGGCGACACGGGCGGCAACCGCGCGGCCCGGGACCTGCTGGTACGGGCTCGGCTGACGGACCGGGAGGCGGAGGTGCTGCGGCTGATGGCGCGGGGGCTGTCCAACGCGGAGATCGCGGCCCGGCTGGTCGTGGGCACGGAGACGGTCAAGTCGCATGTGAGCGCGGTCCTGGCGAAGCTGGGGGCCCGGGACCGTACGCAGGCGGTGATCACGGCGTACGAGTCGGGGTTCGTGGCGCCCGGGTGAGTCCGGCGCCCGTCCGGCTCGCCCGGTGCCCGCGCTCGCCGGGGTGCGCCGCGACGAGTACGATCCGGCCAACATCGCGCACGAGCTGGGAGGACGGACGGTGGGGCGGCTGACCGGCGGGGACCCCTCGCTGCTGCGAAGGATCAACTCCGCGGTGGTGCTGCACGCGTTGCGTGCCACGGACTGCGCGACGCTGACGGAGATCACCCGGGTGACGGGGCTGTCCCGGCCGACGGTCGAGGGCGTCGTCGAGGACCTCATCGCGGCCGGGCTCGTGGTGGAGACGGCGGCGGAGGAGGGCGCGGCCCGGCGGCAGGGGCGGCCCGCGCGGCGGTTCCGGTTCCGCGCGGAGGCGGGTCATCTGCTCGGCCTTGAGATCGGCCCGCATCGCGTGGCCGCGCTCCTCGCCGACCTGGACGGGCGGGTGCTGGGCGCGCAGGCCAAGGACGTCGACGAGACGGCGCCGGCGGACGAGCGGCTGGAGCGGCTGCGCACCGCGGTCGCCGAGCTGCTGCGCCGGGCGGGCGTGCCGCGCAGCTCGCTGCGGGCCGTGGGCGCCGCCACCCCGGGGATCGTCGAGGCGGACGGCACGATCCGGCTGGGCACCGCGCTGCCGGAGTGGACGGGGCTGCCGCTCGGCGAGCGGCTGAGCCGCTCCTTCAAGTGCCCGGTGCTGGTGGAGAACGACGCCAACGCGGCGGCCGTCGCCGAGCACTGGAAGGGGGCCGCCACCGAGTCCGACGACGTGGTGTTCGTGCTGGCGGGCCTGAGCCCCGGGGCCGGTTCGCTGATCGGCGGGCGGCTGCACCGCGGGTTCGGCGGGGCGGCCGGGGAGATCGGGGCGCTGCATCTGCTGGGCCGGGGGGTCACGCCGGAGACCCTGCTGTCGACGACGGACGAGCCGCTGCATCCGCTGGACGAGCAGGCGGTCGCCGCGGTGTTCGCGCAGGCCCGCGAGGGCGACCAGCGGGCCCGGGCGGCCGTCGACCGGTTCCTCCAGCGGCTGGTGCACGACGTGGCGGCGCTGGTGCTGGCCCTGGACCCGGAGCTGGTGGTGATCGGCGGCTGGGCGGCGGGCCTGGACGGCGTCCTGGAGCCGCTGCGCCGCGAACTGGCCCGCTACTGCCTGCGTCCGCCGAAGGTCACCCTGTCCCTGCTGGGCGAGGCGGCGGTCGCGACGGGCGCGCTGCGGCTGGCCCTCGACCATGTGGAGGAGCAGCTGTTCGCGGTGGAGGGCACGGTGACGGCACGGCGGTGACACGGGCCGCCGGGCCGCCGGGCCGCCGGGCCACCGGGCCACCGGGCCACCGGGCCACCGGGCCACCGGGCCACCGGGCCACCGGGCCACCGGGCCACCGGGCCACCGGGCCACCGGGCC
>NZ_JBIRZZ010000012.1:110145-228833 GCF_044391385.1 Streptomyces sp. NPDC018693
CACCGGGCCACCGGGCCACCGGGCCACCGGGCCACCGGGCCACCGGGCCACCGGGCCACCGGGCCACCGGGCCACCGGGCCACCGGGCCACCGGGCCGCCGGGGAAAACGCGTCGCGCCCCGGACGGGTTCCGGGGCGCGGGTGCTGAGCTCGGGGCCGCAGACCGTTCAGGTGGGTCTGCCGCTCGGGTGGCCCGGCGGGTCAGGAAGCCTGGCGTTCCGGACCGTGGTGGATCTCCACTCCGCCGGAGTCGCCGAACGTGAGTCGACACGTGTCAGCGCGGTACGTGGCGACGGACAGGGCGGCGGTACGGCCCTCGGCGACGAAGCGTGTGGTGACCACCAGGACGGGGGCGCCCGGCAGCCGGTCGAGTTCCTTGGCGTCGTCCGCCCGGGCCGAGCCCAGCTCCACCGAGCGGTCCTGTCCTTCCAGGCGCAGACGCTCCAGCTCCCGCAGCACCACGCGGGCGCGTGCGCTGCCTGACGGGGCGTCGATGGCGGTCAGGTCGGGTACCGAGGAGCCCGGGACGTAGAGCAGTTCGGCGGCGACGGGCTGGCCGTGCGAGACCCGGGAGCGGCGCACGGTGTGCACGGGCGCGCCCTGCCCGATGACCAGGGCGTCCGCGACGGCGGCGGGCGGGACCGTGAGCGTGCAGTCGACGGGCTGCCAGCCGTCGTCGGCCGCGCCCGGCCACGCCTGCCCGGCGGTGGCGACCGCGACGCCGACGCGCGGCGGGGCGACGGTGGTGCCGACGCCGCGGCGGCGCTGCAGCCGGCCCTCCAGTTCGAGCTGTTCCAGCGCCTGACGGAGTGTGGCCCGGGCGACGCCGAAGCGGGCGGCCAGGTCACGTTCGTTCGGCAGGATCTCGCCCACCGAGAACTCGGTGTCGAGTGCTTCGCTGAGCACGGTTTTGAGGTGCCAGTACTTCGGTTCCGGCACCGATTCCAGTTGCGTGGTCCCCACCCTGTCCTCCGCAATCGCCGTGGCCCGGCGGCGTTTTCGCGCCCTTGTTTATTAAAGGTTGTTGCACTTGTCTGCGACCATAGGGCGGCCCCCACCACTGGTCAATACCAATGTGCCGGGGGCCGGGAACCGGTACCGGAAGGGCCTAGAGAGCGAGAGCGCGCAGCTTGTCAGGGTTGCGGATGACGTACACGGACTGGACGCGGCCGTCCGCCACGTCCAGTTGGAGGACGCTGTCCGGCTTCCCCCCGGACAGGATGAGCGCGGCGATGCCACCGTTGAGTTCCAGCAAGCGCAACGACATGTCGGGGATGCCCTTTTCGGCCACGCCGCCGAGGAAGCGGCCGACCTTCTCGGCGCTCTCCAGGACCCGCAGCGGCGCCTTGGCCTTGCCGCCGCTGTCGCCGACGAGCCTGGCGTCCGGGGTGAGCAGCGCCATCAGGCCCTCCAGGTCGCCGTCGACCGCCGCGGCCAGGAACCGCTCGGTGAGTTCACGGCGCTCGGCGGGATCGACGTCGTAGCGCGGCCGCCGCTCGTCCACGTGCCGCCGGGCCCGCCCGGCCAGCTGCCGTACGGCGGGCTCGGTGCGGTCCAGCGCGGCGGCGATGTCGGCGTAGGGGTAGCCGAACGCCTCACGCAGCACGAACACCGCGCGCTCCAGCGGCGACAGTGACTCCAGGACGACGAGCACGGCGAGGGAGACGGTGTCGGCGAGCACGGCGCGTTCGGCGGTGTCGGGCACGGAGGCGAGGTCCGTGACGTACGGCTCGGGCAGCCACGGGCCGGTGTACGCCTCGTTGCGCTTCTTGATCCCGCGCAGCCGGTCGATGGCGAGGCGGGTGGTGACCTGGACGAGGTACGCGCGCGGCTCCCGTACGTCGGCGCGGTCCGCGCCGGACCAGCGCAGCCAGGCGTCCTGGACCACGTCCTCGGCGTCGGCGACCCGCCCGAGCATGCGGTAGGCGACGCCCATGAGGAGGGAACGGTGCTCTTCGAAGACGTCGGTCACGGTGTCTGCTCTCACCCCGCCATCCCAGCGGACCTGGCCCGGTGTGTCCAGGCGTTTCCAGGCGTCCACGCAGGGCGAGTTGGGGCCGGCAGGAGGCCCAGGGGCGAAGTCCGGACAAGGGGCTACCGGTGGGTAGCAACAGCTGACAAGCTGTCTCACGGCAGCCGCCGCCCGTCCCAGACGAGGAGCACCCCATGTCCGCCACCGTCTCCTTCAAGGTCCCCTCCGCGCACGGTCCGCAACCGGTGACCGTGTCGTACGCGCGCGTGGGCAGCGGCGAACCGCTGCTCCTGCTGCACGGCATCGGTCACCACCGGCAGGCGTGGGACCCGGTGGTGGACATCCTGGCCGCCGAGCGGGAGGTGATCGCCGTGGACCTGCCCGGGTTCGGCGCGTCCCCGTCCCTGCCGGGCCCGCTGGCCCACGACCTGTCCACGACGAGCGCGGTGCTCGGCGCCCTGTGCGAGGCGCTGGAGCTGGACCGGCCGCATGTGGCGGGCAACTCGCTGGGTGGGCTGCTGGCCCTGGAGCTGGGCCGGTCGCGGCTCGTACGGTCTGTCACGGCGCTGTCGCCCGCCGGGTTCTGGTCGCCGGCCGAGCGCCGCTACGCCTTCGGCGTGCTGCTTGCGATGCGGCGGATCTCCCGGCGGCTGCCGCTCCCGCTCGTCGAGCGCCTCGCCCGCTCGGCGGCCGGCCGAACGGCCCTGACGAGCACCATCTACGCCCGGCCCGCGCGCCGCGCGCCCGAGGCGGTGGTCGCCGAGACACTCGCCCTGGCGGGGGCCACCGGCTTCGACGCGACCCTGCGGGCGGGTACCACCGTACGGTTCACGGACCCCCTCGCGGACCTGCCGGTCACCGTCGCCTGGGGCGCCCGCGACATACTCCTGGTCCCCCGTCAGGGTGTCCGCGCCAAGCGGATCATCCCGCACGCCCGCCTCGTCCGCCTGCCGGGCTGCGGCCACGTCCCGATGAACGACGACCCGGCGCTGGTGGCGCGGGTGATCCTCGACGGGAGCCGGTGAGCCGTCCGTCACCTCGCGAACGGGCCGGGCCGACGTCCACGACGACCCACGCGCGCGGTGAACGGGCCGCGCCCCGCGGCTCTCGGCACGTCCCGGGCTCAGCGACGCCGCCCGCCCGACGGCACCGGCACGCGCGCGTCCCCTCGCACGAGGTCGGGTGGGGTGCGGCGCAGTGCCCCCGAGCCCAGGGCGACTCCCGCGCCCACCAGGGCGCTGCCCACCGCCTGGGCGGGGCCGTAGGAGCCCGTGTCGACGAGCGGGGCGGTGCAGGCGGCCGCGACGGGGATGAGGCCGGAGAAGAGGGTGGCGCGTTCCGCGCCGATGCGCTGCATGGCCATGTACCAGCACACGAAGCCGACGACGGTGACGACGACCGCCTGCCACAGCAGGGCGGCGGCCTCGACGGTGTCCGGCCGGCGCAGCCACCCGCCGCCGTCCAGCAGCAGCCCGGCCACAGCCGACTCGGCCGCCGCGATCCCGCACACCACGGCGGACAGCAGCCGCGGGCCCAGCGGCCGCAGCACCGGCACCGCGAGCACCGCGAACCCCACTTCACCGGCCAGCGCGCACCCGGACCAGACGAGGCCCATGGCGTCCGTACGGCCCCAGCCCTGCACGGTGAAGGCGCCGAGGGCGACCAGCGACGCCCCGTACAGGACGGTACGGCGGGGCCGGCGCCCCTCCAGGAGGGGCACGAGGACGGCCACCACGACCGGTGCGCAGCCGACCAGGACGCCGGGCACGGCCGGTTCGGCGGTGCGTTCGGCGGCGAGGACCGCGAGGTTGAAGCCGACCATGCCGACGGCGGCGAGCAGCGCCAGGCGCAGCCACTGACGCCGGGTGAGGGCGCGCAGACGGGCCTTGGCGCCGGCGCGGGCCAGCGGGATCAGGAGCAGACAGGCGAGTCCGTAGCGCAGGGCCTGGCCGCCCGCGTACGGGTAGGCGCCCAGGACGCTGTTGGCGGTGAAGGACGCGCCGACGAGGACGCAGGCGAGCGCGGCGAGAAGCGCCCCGCGCGAGGTGCTGGCGTTCATGAGGGTGACGCTAGGAGGCGGATCGGTCCGGTTTAAGGTCCACTTCCATGACGTCATCGCGGACCAATCCGGAGGAGCCCGCCGCGTCCACGGCGTGGGAGGTGCTGTTGCCGGCCGTCTCCGCGCGTCCACGCGCGCGTGGACGGGCGTTGCAGGCGGCGCTGCGGGAGGCGGTGCGGTCGGGACGGCTGGTACCGGGGACCCGGCTGCCGTCGAGCCGGGATCTCGCGGCCGACCTGGGTGTCTCACGCGGGCTGGTCACGGAGGCGTACGAGCAGCTGACGGCGGAGGGCTATCTGCGCAGCGGCCGGGGTGCCGGTACCTGGGTGGGCGGTGCCGTGCGGGCGGCCCGGCCCCGCGCGCGTGACCTCGCGCCCCGCTCCCCCGGCGCGCGCGCCGACTTCGTCCCCGGGACCCCGGACCTGTCGCTGTTCCCGCGCGCGGCCTGGGCCGCCGCGCAGCGTGCCGTGCTGGCGGAGCTGCCGCACCACGACCTCGGCTATCCCGACCCGCGCGGGCTGCCCCGGCTGCGCACCGCGCTGGCCGAACTCCTCGCCCGCCGCCGGGGCGTGGTCGCCGACCCCGAGCGGATCGTGGTCGTCTCCGGCGTGGCGCAGGCGACGACCCTGCTCGGGTGGGCGCTGCACGCGCGCGGGGTGCGCACCGTCGGGGTGGAGGACCCGGGCAGCCCGCAGCACAGCGACCTGTACGCGGCGGCCGGCGTCACCGCCGTACCCGTACCCCTGGACGACGAGGGACTGGCCCTGGGTGCGCTGGCGGCGTCGGGTGTACGGGCCGTGGTGGCGACGCCCGCCCACCAGTTCCCCACCGGCCTCGCGTACTCGGCGCGCCGGCGGACCCGGCTGCTGGAGTGGGCGCGGTCGGTGGACGGCTTCGTCCTGGAGGACGACTACGACGGGGACTTCCGCTACGACCGCGCGCCCGTGGGTGCCCTCCAGGGCCTGGATCCGGAGCGGGTGGCGTACGCCGGGTCGGTGAGCAAGTCGCTGGCGCCGGGGCTGCGGCTGGGCTGGCTGCTGGTGCCGGAGACGCTGGCGGAGGCGGTCGTCGAGCGCAAGCGGACCATGGACCTCGGTCATCCCGCCCTCGACCAGGCGCTGTTCGCGCACTTCCTGGAGCAGGGCGACTACGACCGTCAGCTGCGCCGGTGCCAGCGCGCGTACCGGGAGCGGCGCGATGTGCTCGTGGCGGCGCTGCGGGAGCACTTCCCCGGCTCCGAGATGACCGGGATCGCGGCCGGGCTGCATGTCATCGCCGCGCTGCCGGAACGGTACGGACCCGCGGAGGACTTCGCCGAACGGGCGGGGGCGGCGGGGGTGGCGGTGCGGACGCTGGCCGACTACGTGCACGCACGTACGGCGGAGACACCTGACGATTCCGGCCACGCGCGCGTGCGGCTCGTCCTGGGGTACGCGCATCTGTCCGCGTCCCGGATCCGGGACGGCGTACGCCTGATGGCGGAGGCCACGGCGCCCTGAGGCTGTCGTCGCCTCCTTCCTCGGGGTGAGTTGTTCACTCGTGGTTTCCGTGCGCGCTGCGGCGCCCCAGTAGTTGTGGCACTGCACATCGGTCACATCGGCCGGATCCCGTACCAGGAGGCCCCCTTATGTCCGATCGTCCGTTTCCGGGGCGCCGCAGCGTCCTGCGCGGCTCGCTGGCCGCGTCCGCGGCCCTGACCCTGCCCGTCGCCGCCGGCGCGGCGCCCGCCTTCGCCCGGTCCGGGCGGCCCGGGGCGGCGTGGGGCGTGCAGACCGGGGATGTGAGCGCGCACTCGGGGCTGGTGTGGGTGCGCTCCGACCGGCCGGCCCGGATGGTCGTCGAGACGTCGGCGACCGAGTCGTTCCGGGGCGCGCGGCGCTGGTACGGGCCGCTGCTCGGCCCGGACACGGACTTCACCGGTACCACCCGGCTGCACGGGCTGCCGGCGGGCGAGCAGATCCACTACCGGGTGGTGCTCGCCGACCCGGACGACCCGCGCCGCACCGGCGAGCCGGTCACCGGCACCTTCCGTACGGCGTCGGCGCGGCGGCGCGACGGGGTGCGGTTCGTGTGGTCCGGCGACCTGGCCGGGCAGGGCTGGGGCATCAACCCCGAGCTCGGCGGCTACCGGATCTACGACGCGATGGCCGCGCTGGACCCGGACTTCTTCCTGTGCAGCGGCGACACCGTCTATGCCGACGGTCCGATCTCACCGTCCGTCACCCTGCCCGACGGCCGCGTCTGGCGGAATGTCACCACCGAGGAGAAGTCGAAGGTCGCCGAGACCCTGGCCGAGTTCCGCGGCAACTTCCGCTACAACCTGCTCGACGAGAACCTCCGGCGGTTCAACGCCCAGGTCCCCTCGATCATCCAGTGGGACGACCACGAGGTGACCAACAACTGGTTCCCCGGGGAGATCCTCGGCGACGCCCGCTACACGGAGAAGAACGTCGACGTGCTGGCCGCGCGGGCCCGGCGGGCGTTCTCGGAGTACTTCCCGATCTCGACCCTGCGCCGCCCCGACGGCCGGGTGTACCGGGTGGTGCACCACGGGCCGCTGCTGGATGTGTTCGTGCTGGACATGCGCACCCACCGCAACGCCAACTCGCCGGGCGACCAGACCACCGACCCGCAGGGCATTCTCGGCGCCGAACAACTGGCGTGGCTCAAGCGGGAACTGGCCCGCTCGCGGGCGGTGTGGAAGGTGATCGCCGCCGACATGCCGCTGGGCCTGGTGGTGCCGGACGGCACGGACGGCCACGCGAACATCGAGGCCGTGGCGCAGGGCGACCCGGGTGCGCCGCTGGGGCGGGAGCTGCAGATCGCCGAGCTGCTGCGGTTCGTCAAGCACCGCCGGATCACCGGCACGGTGTGGCTGACCGCCGACGTCCACTACACCTCGGCGCAGCACTACCAGCCCTCCCGGGCGGCCTTCACCGACTTCGAGCCGTTCTGGGAGTTCGTGTCCGGGCCGCTCAACGCGGGCGGGTTCCCGGCGAACGCCCTGGACGGTACGTTCGGTCCGGAGCGGGTGTTCGTCAAGGCGCCGACGACCGCCAACGTCTCCCCCGCCGGCGGTCACCAGTTCTTCGGCGAGGTCGACATCGACGGTGACAGCGGCGAGCTGACGGTCCGTCTGCGTGAGCAGGACGGCACGGTGCTGTTCACCCAGGTGCTCCGGCCCGGGCTGGTGGGGCAGTAGGACCCGGGTCCCGTAGGCTCGGCGTGTGCCGCGCACCGGCGTCATCCCCCGGTGCGCGGTATTCCCCTTGTCCGGGCGGCCACTTGTTGCAAAGCAGACAAAACCATCTTTTACCCATCAGTCACAATGCGTTCGTGATCACGCAACACCCTTCCTTCACAGTGGTCGCATGAACAGTGCTCACGTGAACCGGAAGACGCCGACCAAGCTCGCCTCCCTCCTCACCGGGTTCCACACATGGCGGTCACGTCGCCACGGCCACGCACCGCCCGTGAGCGATACCGGCGACGGGCCGCCCGCGCTGCCCGAGGGAGTCCCCGGTGCGAGCACCCTGTGGCGGATGCGGACGACGGTGAAGGACGAGCCGGGCGCCCTGGCCGCCCTGTGCACGGCGCTCGCCGGGCAGCGCGTCGACATCCTCAGCCTCCAGACCCACCCGCTGGGCGCGGACACCGTCGACGAGTTCCTGCTGCGCGCCCCCGGCGACCTCCCCTGCGCCGAGATCAGCCGGGCCGTGGCAGGGGCGGGCGGCTCGGGCACCTGGATCGAGCGGGCCGACGCGCACGACCTGGTCGACGCGCCGACCCGGGTCCTCGGCCTCGCCACCCGCACCGCCCTGGACGCGGCGGAACTCCCCCTCGCGCTGCGGCAGTTGCTTGGCCGGTGCACGATCCGGTCCCTGCCGGCCGGTGCGCGGGGCACGGACGCCGTGCCCCTGGAGGGTGCGCTGGAGGAGACGGTGCTGCGCCTGCGGGCGCCGGACGGTGGAGCGATCACCGTGGAGCGGCCGTATCTGCCGTTCACCCCGACCGAGTTCGCGCGGGCGCGGGCCCTGGCCGAACTGGACGCCCGACTGGGCCCGCGGGTCCCTCGCGGCCAGGACGTGCTGACGCTGCCCGAGGGCAACGACATCGCCGTGCGGCGTGCTGACACCGGCGATCTGGAGGCCGCGAAGGCCATGCACGAGCGGTGCTCCTCGCGGACGCTGAGCATGCGGTACCACGGGCCGGTCGGGGACGCGGACCGGTATCTCAACCATCTGCTCAGCCCCCGCTTCGGGCGCACGCTGGCCGTGCAGAGCACCTCCGGCCGTATCGTCGGGCTCGGTCACCTCCTCTGGGACGGCGACGAGACGGAGGTCGCGTTGCTGGTCGAGGACCAGTGGCAGCGGCGCGGGGTCGGTGGGGAGTTGTTGCGCCGGCTGGTGGCGATGGCCGTCGAGGCGGGGTGCGAGAGCGTGTACGCGGTGACGCAGTCGTCCAACACCGGGATGGTGGCGGCGATGCGGGGGCTTGGGCTGCCGCTCGATTATCAGGTCGAGGAGGGGACGCTGGTGATCACGGCCCGGCTGGATGCCCCGCTGGTCATGCGTGCCGGTGAGTTGGGGAGGGCCGAAGCGCCGTAGGGGTTATGGGGGCGGATTGCGGGTGCGGGCTCGTGGTGGCTTGTCGCGCCCACGCGGCGGAGCCGCAGATTAATACAGCCCCGCGCCCCTTTCGATCGGCACACTCGCCCCTAGCGCGGAGTCCAGGTCGGTCCACAGATCATCCACGTCCTCCAGACCCACCGACATGCGGAGCAGCTTGTCGCTCACGCCGGCCCCCCGCCGGTCCTCCGCGTCCACGATGCGGTGGCTGATCGACGCCGGGTGCTGGATGAGCGTGTCGACGCTGCCCAGGCTGACCGCCGGGGTGATCAGCCGAACACCGGCGATGACCTCGTGTGGGTCGCCATGGACCTCGAAGGCGACCATCGCGCCGCCGATGCCCGGGTAGTGGACGCGGGCGATCCGCGGGTCGGCGGCGAGGCGGTGGGCGAGTTCGGCGGCGGTCGTCGAGGCCGCGCGGACTCGTACCGGAAGGGTGGAGAGGCCGCGGAGCAGGAGGTAGCCGGCGAGGGGGTGCAGGACTCCGCCGGTGGCGAAACGTATCTGTCTCAGCTGTCCGGCGAATTCCTCGTCACAGGCCACCACACCCGCGAGGACGTCACCGTGGCCGCCGAGGTACTTGGTGGCGCTGTGCAGGACCAGCCGGGCGCCCGACTCGGCGGGGCGCTGCAGGACCGGGGTGGCGAAGGTGTTGTCGACCAGGAGGGGCACGCTGCCGCAGGCGTGGGCGACGGCGCGCAGGTCGACCTCGGCGAGGGTGGGGTTGGCCGGTGACTCGACCATGACGAGGCCGGTGTCGGGGCGCAGGGCGTCGGCGATGCCGGCCGGGTCGGTCCAGGTCACCTCCGTGCCGAGGAGTCCGGCGGTGAGGAGGTGGTCGCTGCAGCCGTACAGGGGCCGTACGGCTACCACGTGCCGCAGGCCCGTGGCGGCGCGGGCGAGGAGGACCGCGCTGAGGGCGGCCATGCCGCTGGCGAGGGCGACCGCGCTCTCCGTGCCCTCCAGCCGGGCCAGCGCGGTCTCGAACCGGGCGACGGTGGGGTTGCCGAGCCGGCCGTAGACGGGCGGGCCGTCGGGGTCGGCGCCGGTGGTGGCGAAGGCGTCGATGCGGGCGGCCTCGGCGCGGCTGTCGTAGGAGGGGTAGGTGGTGGACAGGTCGATGGGCGGGGCGTGCAGGCCCTGGCGGGCCAGGTCGTCGCGTCCGGCGTGCACGGCCTCGGTGGCCAGTGCCCGGGGTGCACTCGATGCGGGGCGGCGTACGTCGTCGTACGCGGGCATGCTCGCGGTGTCCATGGGCGGAAGAGTGAACAGTGACCGGGGTCCGAGGGAGATTTCCCGTGCTACGTTCGGGCCATGGCCGAATCTGTCGTACTGGACCCGGTGGATCTACAGCTGCTGCGGCTGCTGCAGAACGACGCCCGGACGACGTACCGCGATCTCGCCGCGCAGGTGGGGGTCGCGCCGTCGACCTGTCTGGACCGGGTGACCCGGCTGCGGCGGTCGGGGGTGATCCTCGGGCATCAGCTGCGGCTGGATCCGGCCAAGCTCGGGCGCGGGTTGCAGGCGCTGCTGATGGTGCAGGTCCGGCCGCACCGGCGGGAGCTGGTGGGGCCGTTCGTGGAGCGGGTGCGGGCGCTGCCGGAGGCGCTGACGGTGTTCCATCTGACCGGTCCGGACGACTATCTGGTGCATGTGGCGGTCGCGGACATGGCGGATCTGCAGCGGCTGGTCCTCGACGAGTTCACGGCCCGGCGGGAGGTGGCGCGGGTCGAGACCCGGCTGATCTTCCAGCGCTGGGACTGCGGGCCGCTGCTGCCGCCTACGCCCTCAGCACAATCTCAGTGACGGGCGGCGCGTCCTCGTACGAGGATGGTGCGCATGTCACAGACCAACAGCCCGCTGCCCCGCGAGGTCGCCGACGCCTACGTCGACGAGCTCGTCGCCCTTGACCCGGTCACCGGCACCTACCTCGGAGTGAAGGAGAGCTCCAGCCGTCTGCCCGACCTCTCGCCGGCCGGTCAGGAGGCGCTCGCGCGACTGGCGCGGGACACCCTGGCCCGGCTCGACGAGGCGGAGCGCCGGCCCGGCGCGGAGCGTGACATCGAGCGCCGGTGCGCGCGTCTGCTGCGCGAACGGCTCACCGCCGAACTCGCGGTGCACGAGGCCGACGAGGGTCTGCGGACGGTCGGCAACCTGGGGACGCCGGCGCAGCAGGTGCGTGAGGTGTTCACCGTGACGCCGGCGCAGACCGAGGAGGACTGGGCGGCCATCGCGGAGCGGCTGCGCGCGGTGCCGGCCGCCCTGGCGGGGTACCGGGAGTCCCTTGCGCTCGGCCTGGAGCGCAAGCTGTACGCGGCGCCGCGGCCGACGGAGACCTTCGTCGGACAGCTCACCGAGTGGTCGGACACGGACGGCTCGGGGCGCGGCTGGTTCGAGGACTTCGCGTCCGCCGGTCCGGACGCGCTGCGCGGGGAGCTGGACGAGGCGGCCAGGGCTGCGACCGTGGCGGTCCTGGAGCTGCGGGACTGGATGCGCGACGTGTACGCGCCGGCGATCGAGGGCGCGCCGCAGACCGTGGGCCGCGAGCGGTACGCCCGGTTCGCCCGCTACTACAACGGCACGGATCTCGACCTGGACGAGGCGTACGCGTACGGCTGGGCCGAGTACCACCGGCTGCTCGGCGAGATGAAGAAGGAGGCCGAGAAGATCCTGCCGGGCGCCGCGACGCCGTGGGTGGCGCTGGCGCACCTCGACGCGCACGGGCGGCACATCGAGGGCGTCGACGAGGTCCGGGCGTGGCTCCAGGGCCTGATGGACGAGGCGATCGAGAAGCTCGACGGGACGCACTTCGAACTCGCCGAGCGGGTGCGGAAGGTGGAGTCGAGGATCGCGCCGCCCGGCAGCGCGGCGGCGCCCTACTACACGCCGCCGTCTGAGGACTTCTCACGGCCGGGCCGCACCTGGCTGCCGACGATGGGCGAGACCCGCTTCCCGGTCTACGACCTGACCTCGACCTGGTACCACGAGGGGGTGCCCGGCCATCACCTCCAGCTCGCGCAGTGGGTGCATGTCGCCGGGGACCTCTCCCGCTACCAGGCGTCGATCGGCATGGTCAGCGCCAACGCGGAGGGCTGGGCGCTGTACGCGGAGCGGCTGATGGACGAGCTGGGCTTCCTCAGGGACCCCGAGGAGCGGCTCGGCTATCTGGACGCGCAGATGATGCGGGCCGTGCGCGTCATCATCGACATCGGCATGCACCTGGGCCTCAAGATCCCGGCGGACTCCCCCTTCCACCCGGGCGAGCGCTGGACGCCCGAGCTGGCCGAGGAGTTCTTCGGCTCGCACAGCAGCCGCCCCGCGGACTTCGTCGTCAGCGAGCTGACCCGCTACCTGACCATCCCCGGCCAGGCCATCGGCTACAAGCTCGGCGAACGCGCCTGGCTCCTCGGCCGCGAGAAGGCCCGCGAGCGTCACGGCGACGCCTTCGACCTGAAGGCGTGGCACATGGCGGCCCTGTCACAGGGTTCGCTGGGCCTGGACGACCTGGTGGACGAGCTGGCCCGGCTCTGAGGGACCGTACGGGGCCGGGCCCCCGCGAAATTCGCTGTTCCTCCCGGCCCCGGTACGTCACTCTCCTGTCCCATGACCACGCCACGCACCCTCTTCCTGTCCCCGCGCGTCACCGCCACCGGCCACGCCCTCGCGGACGCGGCGCGGCGGCACGGGCTGCGTGTGGAGACGCTGCGGTAGTGGCGGGTGCCCGAGGAGTGGCGGCGGGGCGCGGGCGCCTGTCTGTACGCCGGTCCGCTGTGCGCGGACGCCGTCGCGCGGGAGCTGGGCGTCGGGCTGCTGGAGGCGCCGGAGGACTGGCTGGCCCGGCTGCCACGTGAACTGACCCTGCGGGAGGTCGAGTTCACCACGATCGAGCGGGCACGCAGGCTGCGCCGGCCCGCGTCCCTGAAGCCGCCCAACGACAAGAGCTTCCCCGCGCGCGTCTACCCCGACGGCAGCGGGCTGCCCGGGGCGGCCTCGACGTCGCTCCGCCGGCCGAGGACCCGCGCCACGCCGAGGTCCTGGCGTTCGGCGCACGGCTGGCCGGGACGGGGCTGCCGAGCGCGATCGTCGTGGACGTCGGGCTGGTCGAGGGCGCCGGGTGGGCGGTGGTGGAGGCCAACGCCGCCTGGGCCGGCGGTCATTACGCCTGCGACGCGGACGCGGCGCTGGAGGTGGTGCTGCGCGCGGCCCGTCCCGAGGGCGAGTTTCCGGAGGCTGACCGGGTGCTTCTGCGGCCGGTGCCCGAGGTGGTGCGCGGCTGACGTCAGCAGCCGCAGTCCGCCGCGTCCACCGGTGCCGTCAGCGGGTCGGCCGGCTTCTGGGCGCGGCCTTCCCAGGTCTCGTGGGCGAAGCCCTCGCGGACCCAGTACTCGAAGCCGCCCAGCATTTCCTTGACCTGGTAGCCGAGTTCGGCGAGGGCGAGGGCGGCGCGGGTGGCGCCGTTGCAGCCGGGGCCCCAGCAGTAGGTGACGACGGGGACCGACTTGTCGAGGAGGTGCTCGGCCTGGTCGCGGATGAGGGCGGTGGGTAGGTGGATCGCGCCGGGGAGGTGGCCCTGGTCCCAGGACGCGGTGGAGCGGGAGTCGAGGACGACGAAGCCGGGGTTGCCGTCGGCTGCGAGGGCGGCGGCCACGTCGGAGACGTCGGCGTGGAAGGCGAGGCTCGCCCGGAAGTGGGCGGCGGCCTCGGCCGGGGCGGCGGGGGCGGTGCGCAGGACGGGGTTCACGGAAGTCGTCATGGTGGGAAATCTACGGTCGCTGATCAGCTCCCTGAAGTGAGAATCCCCGGCACTCCTCTTGATCCTCCGGGGATTCCCCTGCTATTCCTCGGCCATGACCACGTATTCCCCGGACGCCACCGACTGGCGCATCCTCGACGTCCTGCAACGGGAGGGCCGGGCCAGCTACGCCGAGCTGGCGCGGGCCGTGTCGATGTCCGCGAGCGCCGTGACCGAGCGGGTGCGGCGGCTGGAGGAGGCCGGTGTCATCCAGGGGTACGCCGCCGTCGTGGACCCCGAGCGGCTCGGGCTGCCGATCCTGGCGTTCGTACGGCTGCGCTACCCGAACGGCAACTACAAGCCCTTCCACGACCTGGTCGCCGTCACGCCGGAGATCCTGGAGGCGCATCACGTCACGGGCGACGACTGCTTCGTGATCAAGGTCGCCGCCCGCTCGATGCGTCATCTGGAGGAGGTGTCGGGGAAGATCGGCACGCTGGGCTCGGTCACCACCAGCGTCGTCTACTCCTCGCCGCTGCCCCGGCGCCCGCTCGGCCGGTGACCGCGCCGGCGCACCACCGACCCGGATCTGCCCTTCACCACCTCCAGCTGGGCGTGGATGCGCCGCCGCAGGTCGGCGACGTGGCTGACGATGCCGACGCTGCGGTCGCGTTCGCGCAGCGAGTCGAGGACGTCGAGGACCTCGTCCAGTGTCTGGTCGTCGAGGCTGCCGAACCCCTCGTCGATGAAGAGCGTGTCCAGCCGCACTCCGCCCGCCTCGTCGGTGACGACATCGGCGAGGCCCAGTGCGAGGGCGAGTGACGCGAAGAAGGTCTCGCCGCCGGAGAGGGTGGCGGTGTCCCGCTCCCGACCGGTCCAGGCGTCGACGACGTGCAGGCCGAGGCCGCTGCGGCCGCGTCCGGTGCGGTCGTCGGAGTGGACGAGGGTGTAGCGGCCCGAGGACATGCGCTGCAGGCGGACGGACGCGGCGGCGGCCACCTGTTCCAGGCGGGCGGCCAGCACATACGACTCCAGGCGCATCCTGCGCCCGTTGTCGGCGGAGGTGCCCGCGGTGAGGCCGGCGAGGCGGGCCACCCGGCCGTACTCCTCCCGGAGCGGGGCCAGGCGTCGTGCGCCGTCGGCCGCGCGCGCGGACAGCCGGTCGAGCTCAGTACAGCGGCGGGCGACGGCGTCCTCGGCGGACGCGGCCCGGCGCAGCCGTTCGGCGGCGGCCTGCGCGGCCTCCTCGGCGGCGGCGACGTCGGCGGGCGGGCGCTGGGCGGCGGCCGCGGTGTCGGCCTCGGCGAGGACGGCCCGTACGGCGGCCTCCTCGGTCTGCCAGGCGTCCAGGCGGCGTTGCAGCTCGCGGTGGGCGGCGTCGTCGAGGAGGGCCTCGGCGGCGGCCCGCGGGGTGTCGAAGCCGGCCCGGAAAGCGGCCTCGTCGAGGCGTCCGTCGGCGGCCTTGAGGCGTTCGGCGCTCTCCTCGGCGGCGCGGGCGGCGTCGGCGGCGTCGGCGAGCAGCGCGGCCTGCCGCTCCAGCTGCGCGGCCCGCGCGGCGACGCTGTCCAGGGCGCCCCGGGCCTGTGCCAACTCCTCTTCGAGCGCGGCTCGTTCCCGGTCGAGCCGCTCTCGGTGACCGACTCGGGAGGCGATCCGGACCGACGCCTCACGCTGGACCGCGGTGCGGCGCTCGTGCTCCTGCTCGGCACGGCGCAGTTCCTCCTGCGCGGGGTGCAGCGCGGAGGCGTCCCGGCGGGCGCGCGCGTGCCGCTCCTCCAGGTCGGCCGCCTCGGCGGCGAGGCGGTCGGTCGGAGTGTCGCCCGCCTCGGTGGTGGCGGCGGCCAGGTCCGCCCGTACGACGCCCAGGCGTCGTTCGTCCTCGGCGTGCCGCTCCTCGGCCTGCTGGTAGGCGGCGAGGGCGGCTTCCTCGGCCTCGCGGTCGACGTGCCCGGCGACCTTGCGGGCGGGCGCGGGATGCTCGGTGGCGCCGCAGACGGCGCAGGGGGCTCCGTCGGCAAGGCCGGCGGCCAGTTCGGCGGCGATGCCGTCGAGGCGCTGTTCCTTGAGGTCGAGCCAGTGCGCGCGGGCGGTGACGGCCTGCTCGCCGGAGGTGAGGGCCCGACGCTGGGCGGCGTCGAGGTCGACGGTGAGCCGGTCGCGTTGTTCGGCGGCCTTCAGGCGGGCCTGCGCGGGCTCAAGCCGGACGGCCAGCCGCTCGGCCAGGGCCGCGGCCTCCTGGGCGGTGTCGATCCGGGCCTGGAGGCCGGCCCGGGTCGCCTTCCACCCGGCGAGCCAGCCCTCCGCGTCGGCCAGGTCCTCCGCGTCGGCGCGCTCCTGGCGGTCCAGGTCGGCGCGCTCGGTGGCGAGTCCGGTGAGCCGCTGCTCGGCGCGGCGGGCCGACTCCAGCCCGCCCAGCTCCTCGGCGGCCCGCCGGGCGGCGGCGGCGAGTCCGGCGGCTCCGGCCTCCGCGAACCGCTCGGGCAGCAGGGCACGCGCGCGGGCCTCCTTGTCGGCGGCCGTGCGGTGCTCGGCCTCGGCGGCGTCCCGCAGTTCCAGGGCGGGCGCCACCGCCTCCGCCTTGCGCGCCCGCTCCATCCGCTTCTGCGCCTCGCGGTGGGCGCCCGCCCGCTCCTGGAGCAGCGCGGCCCGCTCCCGCGCCTCGGCGAACCGCCGCTGCAGCCGCGCCACTTCGCGTACGTCGTCCAGGGTGCGCTCGGCGGCGGCCTGGGCGGACTCGGCGGCGAGGCGGCCGCAGTGGGCGATGGTGAGCTGCTCGCGGGCGGTGGAGCGGGCGACGGCGGCCGCGGTGAGGACGGCCTCGGCCAGGCCGGGCTCGCCCGGCGCCAGGTCGGGCAGCTCCATGGCGTCACCGGCGGCCTGCTGCATACGGGCCGCGTCGGTCAGCAGCTCGGCGTCGCCGTCCTTCACCTGCGCCTCGGTGGTGCGGCGGCGGTCGGCGAGGCACTTCTCGACGTCGGCGAAGCGCTGGGTGTCGAACAGGCGGCCGAGCAGTCGGCCGCGCGCCTCGGCGTCGGCGCGCAGGAAGCGCGCGAAGTCGCCCTGGGGCAGCAGTACCACCTGGCAGAACTGCTCGCGGCTCATCCCGCCGAGCAGCTGGGTGATCTCCTCGCCGATCTCCTGGTGGGAGCGGCTGAGGTCCTTCCAGACGCCGGCGGCGGGGTCGTACTCGCGCAGCCAGGACTGGGCCTTGTCGGTGGTGGTGCCGGTTCCGCGCTTCTTGGGGCGCTCCCAGGGCGGCTGCCGGGTGATCTCCAGGCGGCGGCCGGCGACGGTGAGGTCGAGGGTGACCTCGGTGCGGGTGCCGGGGGCGGCGTGGTCGCTGCGCAGGGTGAGGCCCTGGCCGTTCTGGCGGGCGCCCGGGACGGCGCCGTAGAGCGCGTAGCACACGGCGTCGAGGACGGAGGTCTTGCCGGCGCCCGTCGGGCCGTGCAGCAGGAACAGTCCGGCGGCGGACAGCTCGTCGAAGTCGACGGACAGGGAGCCGCCGAACGGCCCGAAGGCGGTGAGGTCGAGCCGGTGCAGCCTCACCGGGCCACCTCCCGCACGGCGTCGTCGGCGCGTACCGCGTCGAAGGCGTCCCGCAGGATGCCCTGTTCGTGCGGGTCGGGTCCGGCGCCGCGCACATGGGCGACGAAGTCCTCGGCGATCTGCTGGTCGTCGCGCCCGGCGAGGCGGCTCGCGTAGCTGGCGTCGGGGTCGTCCGGGGCGCGCTCGGGGGCGAAGACGAGGCTCAGGGTGTGCGGGAAGCGCTCGCTGAGGCGGGCCATGGGGTCGGCCGGGCGGACGGCGTCGGTGAGGGTCGCCTCGACCCAGGACTCCTCGTGCCGGGCGAGGCCCGGGTCGGCGAGCAGATCCTGAAGGGTGCCGCGCAGCCGGGCCAGCGGGCGCGGCACCGGGCAGTCGATCCGCTCGGCGGTGAGCGAGCCGTCGGCGGCGAGGTCGACCAGCCACATGCTCTTGCGGTGGTCGGCCTCCGAGAAGGAGTACGGCAGCGGGGAGCCGGAGTAGCGCACCCGGTCGGTGATGGTCTGGCAGCCGTGCAGATGGCCCAGCGCCACATAGTCGACGCCGTCGAAGACTCCGGCGGGCACGGCGGCCACCCCGCCGACCGTGATGTCCCGTTCGCTGTCGCTGGGCCGGCCGCCGGTGACGAAGGCGTGGGCGAGGACGACGGACCGGGTGCCGGACGCGCGCGTGGCGAGGTCGGCGCGGACCCGCTCCATGGCGGCGGCGAGCACCGCCTCATGGCCTGCCTTCTCGACGCCGAACTCGTCGCGCACCAGGGCGGGTTCGAGGTAGGGCAGGCCGTAGAAGGCGACCTCGCCGTGCTCGTCGGACAGGAGGACCGGGGTGCCCGCGGCGGACGGCTCGGTGCGCAGATGGATGCCCGCGCGGTCGATCAGCCCGGCGCCGACGCCGAGGCGGCGCGCCGAGTCGTGGTTCCCGGAGATCATCACCGTCGGCACGCCCAGCGCGGCGAGGCGGTGCAGGGCGTCGTCGAACAGTTCGACCGCGGCGAGCGGCGGGACCGCGCGGTCGTACACGTCTCCCGACACGGCCACCGCGTCGACCTGGCGCTCGCGCGCGGTCGCGACGAGGTGGCCTATGAACTCGGCCTGCGCCGCGAGCATGTTGACCCGGTGGAACGAGCGGCCGAGATGCCAGTCGGACGTGTGCAGCAATTTCATGAAATCGCCCCGACGTCCACATTCACCCCTACTGCGCCTCTGCAACCAGCACGAACCGGCACGGAACTCGCCGTCAACACCCGCCACGCTAACGCATGCCGTCCCCTGATCCACCCCTCACCTCGTGTCCGGCTCAGCCGCCGAGGGCTTCCGCGAGTGCGGCGCGCTTGCGCGGCAGGTCGTGTTCGGCGCCGCCCTCGTGGCCGTTGTACGGGAACACCTCGATGGAGGCGGCACCCGCGTAGCGGTGGTACGCGGCGAACACGGTCGACGACGGGCAGACCTTGTCCATCAGGCCCACCGAGAACCAGGCCGGGCAGGTGGCGCGGGCCGCGAAGTTGACGCCGTCGAAGTACGACAGGGTCTGCATCGCCCGCTCGACGGCGAAGCGGTGCCCCGAGAGCCAGCGGGCGATCTCCGCGTACGGCCCGGCGTCGGTGATCTGCGAGGCACGCCGGTAGTGGCACAGGAACGGGACGTCCGCCACGGCCGCCGCCACGTCGTCCCGCAGTCCGGCGACGGCCAGGGCCAGGCCGCCGCCCTGGCTGCCGCCGAGCACCGCGATGCGGGCGGGGTCGATGTCGGGGTGGGCCCTGACCGCGTCGACCGCGCGTACCGCGTCCGTGATCAGGCGCCGGTAGTAGTGGCGGCACGGGTCCTCGATGCCCCGGGTGAGGAAGCCGGGCGAGGACGAGCCGTGGCCGTCGGGCGCGATGTCGGGTGTGTCGGCGGTGTTCTTGCCGCCGCCGCCCTGGCCGCGGTTGTCCATCACCAGGTGCGCGTAGCCGAGCGCGCTCCAGGTCAGCCAGGAGTACGGGACGCCGCGTCCGCCGTTGTAGCCGATGTACTGCACGACGGCGGGCAGGGGGCGGGTGCGGCCCCGGGGCAGCAGCAGCCACGCCTTCACCGGCTGACCACCCCAGCCGTTGAACGTCACGTCGAGCACGTCGACCGTGACCAGTCCCGTGTCGTAGGGGACGAGCTCCGCGTCCAGCGGGTGTCGGGCGGCGGCGTCGAGGGTCTTCTCCCAGAACGCGTCGAAGTCGCCGGGCTCCTCCGGCTCCGGCCGGTACTCCCGCAGGCGTTCCAGCGGCATGTCGAACAGCAAGGTCAGCTCCTGGTGAGGGTGAGGGTGAGGGTGGCGCCGTGCAGGCCGGCGGTGTCGGCGGTGATACGGGTGCCGCCGGGGATGCGTCCGGCCCGCGCCCCGGTGTCGGCGGTGAGGGTCCTCAGCCCCGGCATGTCGAGGTCGAGGACCACGCGCTCACGCAGCTGGGTCGGGTCGGACAGGGCGACGGTCACGAGCCTGCCCTCGGGCCGTACGAGCACCGAGGCCGGTCCGTCGCAGGCGAGTTCCTGGGCCCGGCCCGCTGTCCAGAAGTTGGCGGCGAGCAGACCGTCGGAGCAGCGCCGCACCGCGTGCACGGACGTCGAGTCGGCGACGAGCCGCAGCGGTGGGGCCTCGGACCACGACCGGGTGCGCGCGGCGGAGGCGGCGGGGGCCTGGAGCCAGTAGTAGCCGCCGCCCTCCGGTGCCGGGCCGTGGTCGTGCCACAGCGTGAGATAGGGGCGGGTGACGGGGGCGTCGGTGCCGTACTTGAGGTTGATCTCGCGCCAGGTCGCGGTGCGCTCCTCGCGCAGGGCACGGACGCGCGCGGGCCGGGGAAAGACGTAGCCGCCGGTGCCGTCGAGGTGCAGCCAGCGCACCTTGTCGAGCGTCGCCGACCAGCCCGGCCCGTCGGGGGCGGGGGATCCGTCGACGAGGAGGGTGGCGCCGGGGTCACGCAGTTTGCGGTTCTCCACGATCGTCTCGGCGGTGCCCGCGTCGGCGCTGATGCCGGAGCCGACGCAGGCGATCACGTCGTCCAGGCAGAACCAGCTCTTCAGCGCGCGCAGTGAACTGCCGTACGCCCGCAGGTCCATGCCGTACGCGCCGAGCGTCGTCCCGGGCAGTGCGGTGCCGCCCGCCCAGTCGGCGGTGCTGGTGGTGCGGTGACCTGCCGCGTCGGCCGGACGGCCCGTCATCACCGTGGTGCCGGGCAGCCGCTTCGGGTCGACGGTCGGCCAGTAGTCCTCGCTGTAGTGGCCGAGGTCGTCGGTGTACAGCAGCAGCATTCCGTCGGACAGGTGCCAGCCGTGCAGGTTCTCGTTCTGGATCGACTCGTAGTTGTAGACGCGGGTGGAGTACGCGGAGATGCCGAGGGCGAAGGAGGGCCGGTGGTGGACGGCCTTGTCCATCCGCGGGTACTGCCGGTGGCCCACCAGCCGGCCGCGCGCGGGGACCGGCGAGGCGAGCACCTTGCGCGCGGCGGTGAGCGAGGCGAGGTCGGTGACGGCGAGGAAGTCGCGGTAGGTGTCCTCGGTGATCCACTGTTTGACGAGTGCGGTGAACTCGTCGGCCGTCTCCCCGGGGAAGCCGGGGATCAGCCGCAGCACGGCCTCGATGACGGTCTGTGCGGGGGCGTGGCCCTGCTTGCTGGGCCGGGCGATCTCCCGGCCGCACACGGAGGCCATCACATCGCCACGGGCGATCAGCGGGTCGAAGGCGTCGGTCACCCAGCGGCGGACGTTGTCGAGGTCGGGGTCGGTGACCGTCCACGGCGTGCCGGCCAGCAGCCGTAGCAGCCGGGACAGGTTGTTCAGCAGTTCCTTGCCGTAGCCGCCGTTGTACGGGTGCTTGTAGTGCTGGAGGAACGATCCGTCGGAGTAGAAGCCCTCACCGGTGCCCACGGCGCGGTCGTTGAACGCCAGCACGCTGTTGGCGCCGCCGCCCTCCGTGTCCGACAGGGCGTCGCGCACCGCGGCCAGGAAGCCCAGGTCGTCCCGCAGGATCGCGTTGACGGCGACGACGGTGCCGATCCACACGCGGTTGGCTCCGGTGACGATCTGCCGGTCCGCGCGCCACCGGTTGGGGTCGGGGGTGTAGTGCCGTACTGCCGTGTTGATCCGGTCGATGCGGTCCGCGCCGAGCACGTCGTACATCAGGACGGTGGTGTCGTTGAGCGCCAGTGCCGCGCCGATCTCCCAGTCGTAGTCGTTGTCGTAGCGGCGGTGGGCGGGGCCGTAGCGGTTGTCCAGCATCCAGTCGAGGGCGGCGAGGAGCAGGTCCGCGGTCGTCGTGTCCCCGTACTGGGGTGTGCCGGGTACGGCCCAGGCGGTGGCGATCGTGGCGATGCGCCGGAAGGGGCTGGAGACGTGGTTGGACAGGGCGGGGTTGCTGAGGTCGGGCCACAGACCGTCGGTCCTGGTGGGGTCGAGGCCGGTCGCGGCGGTGGTCGCGGCGCGGCCGACCCGGTCGACGGCGGCCGCGATCAGGGGATCGTCGGGGTCGAGCCCCGGGCCCCCGGTGAGGAGTTCGTGCCAGCGGGCGCGCAGTGCCGAGGCGTCACCGGCCTCGGCCGCGTGGGCCGGTGCGCCGGAGGCGAGGGCGGGCAGCGCGGCGGCCGTTCCCAGGGCCGCGGCGCCGAGGAGGGCGCTGCGTCTGGTCGTTCCGGATGAGGAGGTGTTCTGTGTCATGGCGCGGACCTCAGTGAAGGAGTCGGGGGTCGACCGCCGCCGCGAGTGCGGCGTGCCCGGCGGAGTTGGGGTGCAGACCGTCGCCGTGGTCGTAGTCGGGGAGCAGCCGGGACGGGCGTTCCGGGTCGCGCAGGGCGGCGTCGAAGTCGGCGAGGGCGTCGAAGAGCCGCCCGCCGCGCAGTACGTGGTTGATCTCCTGCCTGACCACGTCGAGTTCGGGGGTCCAGCGGAGCCAGCCCTCGAACGGGGTGATGGTGCCGCCGATGACGCGCAGTCCGGCGTCGTGGGCGCGCAGGACGAGCTGCCGGTAGCCGGCGAGGATCCGGGTGGGCTCGGTCTGACTGGGAGGCTGCTGCAGGTCGTTGACGCCCAGGTGGACGAGGAGCGTACGCAGCCCTGGCAGGGCCAGCACGTCGCGGTCGAAGCGGGCCTGGCCGCCGGGGCCGAACCGGGCGTCGTTCAGCAGCAGCCGGTTGCCGCTGATGCCCAGGTTGGCGACGGTCGCGCCGCGCAGCCGGTCCGCGAGCTGGTCGGGCCAGCGGAGGTTGGCGTTGTCGGGGGTGCCGACTCCCTCGGCGATGGAGTCGCCGAGGACGGCCACGGTGGGGCCGGTCGGTTCGGCGACATCCACTCCGGTGAGCAGGAAGACCGAGTTGGTGCGGGTCTGGAACGAGCCGCCGCCGGGGTCGGAGACGTAGTGCGTGGCGTGGGTGTTGCGGTGGAAGGACAACGGGCCGGTGGGGCCCGGGAGACGGGTGTCCACGGTGAGGTCCGTGCCGTCGGCCTTGCGCAGTCCGCGTATCGGATCGCTGGTGAGGGTCGCGCCCGCGGCCAGCCACGCCTGTGCCGCGCCGCCGAAGGTCACCCGGTGGCCGTCCGCCGTCACCGGCCCGACCAGTACGGGCTGGGTACCGAAGGCGTGGCCGTAGCGCAGTCTGGGGCGCCCGCCGGCCGACAGCCGTACGACGGCACGGTGGGTCACATCGGTGAAGCCCTCGGACGCCAGGAAGTCGGCGGCGGTCGGCGCGGTCTGTGCCGTGGCCCAGGAGGTGGCCCAGGCGGGGGCGGGCGGCGTCGCCTGTGCCGCCTGGGCGGTCGGGGCGGCCTGGGCGGCGACCGCCAGTCCGGCTGCCGCGGTGAGGATCCCGCGCCGTGCGACGGGTCTGCCGGGCCTCACGAGCACGACCCGGTCGGGTCGTAGAGGTGGCCGTGGGTGCCCACGGAGTCGCCGCCGGTGTTGCCGCTCATGGTGTTGCCGCACACCTGGCCCTGCGGGGTGGTCATGATCTTGATGCCGCCCTTGGCGTTGCCGGTGATGGTGTTGCCGTACACGTTGTTGTGCAGGCCCTCTTCGGGGGTGACTCCGCCGAGCCGGACGCCGGCGCCGAGGTTGTCGTGGACGGTGTTGTAGCGGAAGGTGTTGCCGCTGCCGCGTGCGTCGAGGCCGCCGGAGCTGGTGTCACGCTGGCCGGTGCAGTCGTTGTGCTCGACGAGATTGGCGGTCGAGTTCTCCTTGATGTCGACGCACTCGTTGCCCTGCGTGTCGATGACGTTGTGGTGGATACGGTTGTCGCGGCTGACGTCCGGGGCGGCGTCCGGTGCGCCGTTCATCCCCTGCTGGCCCGGGTCGGTGCCGAGGTAGATGCCTTCGCCGTTCTTGCCTCCGGCGCCGAAGCGGAAGTCGTCCACACCGCAGTCACGGATGGTGTTGCCGTACACCTCGGCGCGGGTGACCAGGTAGCGCAGCCGGACGCACTCGTCCAGGGCGTTCTGGATCGTCATGTTGCTGATGCGCAGCCTGTCGACTCCGTCGCCGGGAGTGGTGCTCATGGCGTAGATCAGTTTGGCGCGGTACCCGCCGGGGCCGTCCGGCGCGCCGTGCAGTCCGTCCACCGTGAATCCGTCGAGCACCGTCCTGTCGTGCTGCACCTGGATGACCCGGATCTGTCCGGCGCCCTTGACCACGGCGGACGACGGGCCGGTGACCGTGACGCCCGGCCGCCGGGTGGTGAAGTCCTGGTGGTAGGTGCCCGGTGCGAGTCTGACCACCGCGCCGGACGGGGCGAGGTCCAGGGCCCGCTGGACCGTGGCCAGCGGTGCGTCGGGAGAGGTGCCGCGGTTGGTGTCGCTGCCGGACGGGCTGACGTAGTACGCGGATGCGGCCGCCGCGGGCGACGGGAGGGCCAGCGGCAGCGCGCAGGCGAGCAGCGCCGAGGTCAGCGCGGTGCGGGTGATGGGTCTCATGACGGGTTCCTCCGGGGATCGGCGAAGGACAGGGCGAGCAGGACGGGAAGGCTCGGGCCCAGCAGCAGCGGGCCGAGCGGAACGACGAGGGACAGCACCGCGGCGGAGATCGCGGCCCCCAGCAGGGCGGTTCCGCGGGCGGGTGAACCGAAGCCGAGGGCGAACGCGTCCCGCGCCCAGTCGGAGACCGGGGCGCCGGGCGCCAGCGCGGCCTGCGCGGCCAGCGCCACGCAGAGGACGGTCGACGCGGCGGCGATCCCCGTCTGGGCGGCGAGGAGTGCGAAGGCGACCGGGTCCGGACGGCCGAACAGGACAAGCACGTTGGCCGCGAGGACGGCCAGGGCCGCGGTCGCCGCCAGGCCCTGCCGCCACAGGGCGCGCCAGTAGTGGGGGAAGGCGGCGAAGGTGCCCGTGAAGCACCTGCCGTCGCCCTCCGCCCGCCACCGCTGCAGCGCCCGCGCCATGGCCGCGAGCGCCGGCAGCCAGGTCACCACTCCCAGGGCGAGCAGCGTGAACGCGGCCCCGGCGGCGGCCGGGTAGGCGACATGCTCAAGCCGCCGGAGCAGCAGTGACCAGCCGCCGGAGGGCACGGACGGGGCAGACACGGCAGTGATCCGCATGTCAGCAGGTCCTTCCCGTGAACGGTTCCGGGACGTCGCACACCACACGGCCCGCCACCTCGACCCGCCGTGCGGCGACCACGTGGACCTCCTCGCCCCTGATGAGGACGGCGGCGGCCTCGGCGGTCACCCCGCCCCCGCGGATCCGCCGGGTGACGGGAGCGAGCAGCACGGTCTCGTCGCCGAACGACACACCGTGGCCCTCCTCGCAGAACACCTCGTGGACGGTGGGCGCGGTCCCCGGCTCGATCACCGTGAGGAAGTGCGCCGAGGGCGTGCGCGGCGTCGTCGTCCGTGTCGTGTGCAGCGTCCGCGTGATCCGCAGCTCCGGCGTACTGGACGTCGGACTGGCCTCGACCTCGGTGACCGTGGCGGAGACATGGACCTGGTGGGGTGCGAATCGGCGTACCAGGGCCCGCGCCGTACCGGCGCGGATCACAAGCCCGCCGTCCGCCGCTTCCGCCACCGGCTCGTCGGTCTGGAGCAGGAACGTCCACTCCCGCCCGGTGTCCGCCTCCGCGAGGTCCAGCAGCACCAGCCGTCCCGAGGGAGTGAAGACCAGGGTGCGGTCCAGTCGGCGTACGCCGAGCGCCGGTTCGTACATGGCGGCGATCTCCGCGGTGGCGTGCGCCCAGCCGCCCTCGGCGAGTACGTCGCGCTGCCGCGCCTGCCGCTCGTGGGGGATGTCCTGGTAGACGTGGTAGCGGTCCTCGTCGGCGTATCCCTGGCCGTCGACGAGCAGCAGGTTGTGGTGGGCGGCGCGCTTGCGGTTGCTGTAACCCTCGTCCACGGCGAGGTACGCGCCCTGGCCGACCAGGACGAAGGAGCCGGAATCCGGGTGGTGGTGACCGGTGGTGAGGGTTTCCCAGCCGAGTTCGGCGCGGTGTTTCGCGCTGGTCTCCCACGCCTTGTGCCCGCCGCCCGGACTCGCCTTGAAGGAGACCAGCGTCGCCTCCTCGCCCCAGCCGGTACGGGCGGCCAGCAGCCCCAGGTCGGGGAAGTAGGCGGTCCTCGCGGTGGGTTCGCGGGCGGGTACGGACGGGTCGTACCAGAGGTACTCCAGGTACGCCTCCGGCAGGATGCCGGGTCGCACCCCGCTCAGGGCGGCCTCCTGCGGGAGCAGTTCGCGGCTCACCTTCTCGCCCAGCCACTGCGCCTCGGCGATGCCGTACCGTGCGGCCAGCCGGTAGTAGAGGGCGGCGCTGTGTCCGCTGCGCCGGTCGTGGCAGTCGCCGTGATCGACGGTGGTGGCGTATCCGGGGGCGGTCTGGTGCAGCCGGTAGCGGAAGGTGTTGGCCAGGAAGCCGCCGCGCTCCCACCAGTCGACGCCTTCGGCGTCCTGAAGCAGATCCAGGTGGATGGCGAGCCAGGGCACTCCGTAGCGCCAGTAGACGACACCCTCGGCGTGCGAGCCGTCCTCCGGCAGCAGGTCCAGCACCCGGGCCAGGTTGTCCTTGGCCCGCTCGGTCCATTCCCGCTCGCCGAGGACGTAGCCCGCCGTGGCAAGACCCGCGTGGCAGATCCAGTTGTGGTTCTGCCAGTACGACGAGGACCACCAGCGGCCCTCGGTCGCCACCGCGAACTCGTGCAGGCGACGGCCCTGGAGCAGGAGCTTGCGCCGCAGTGCGGCCCGGAAGTCCGGGGGCAGTGCCTCGCCCAGCCAGTGGTACGCGAGCGACAGCCCGTGCAGCAGCCAGCCCGCGTCCAGGTCGTGGTCCGGCATATGGGCCTTGCCCCAGTGGGGGAAGCGGACCGCGGCCTCGATCCAGCGCCGGCTCTCCGCCAGATGGGCGGGGTCACCGGACAGGCGGTGGGCGAGCGCGGGGTTGGCGGCGGCGGGGCCGAGCCAGGTGATGCTCGCCGTGGGGTGCTCCGCCGGCGGGGTGAGCGCGCGGTGGCGTGCGGCCTCGTCGTACAGGCGCCGCTCCTGGGCGGGGCGTGGACCGGCGGGCGGGGTGGCGGTGAGCAGCACGTCAGCACTCCGTCCGGTGCAGGGATCCGGAGCCGTCGGCGAACTGCACTTCGAGTCCGGCTCCGGTCAGTCGTACGCGCGTCACGGCCGGGCCCGCGGACGCCGCCTGGTAGACGGAGGCGAACACGATCCGCTCGGCCCGTGCGGTCAGGTCGACCCGGCTGCGGGTGCGCTGCGGGTCGTCGGCGGGTCCCGGGCCGGGCCGGGTGAACACGGCCACCGGTGCGGAGGCGGTGTGCCAGCCGTGCAGTGTCTCCTCGCCGTGCCACGTGGTCCGCAGCGTGCCGCCGGTCGTGGCCCGGACGTCCAAGGGGGTGTCCGGGCGCAGTTGGGCGGTGACGCGGCGGGCGTCGTCGGCGGTCACCGTCAGAAGATCCACCAGGTGGGCCGGACCGGTCTCGATGTGCCGCACCGCACGGACACCGTCGTAGGCCCTGGTGACCTCGGCCGTGACCGACCGGGCGTCCGCGGCGAGGAGCCGTCCCGCGCACTCGTGCTGCTCCGTGTCGTCCACGCGGAAGGCGGGATGCGCGGCGGCGGAGGCGTACAGCTCACGGAACTCGGCGTGGGCATAGGGCACTTGGCCCGGGTCCGGCTGCCACGGGGTGTTCTTTCCGTACAGGTACAGCGCCAGTTTGTCGCGGTGGCCGTGGGAACCTCCGTGCGGTCCGAAGTCCAGTACCGCGTGGATACCGGGCGCTCGTACGACGGCGTAGCCGGTGTCCTCGAACACCGTGACCGGGCCCGGCGCCGGGCGCTCGGGCAGCGGCCGGCCCGTGAACCAGCCGTCCAGCAGCCGGTCCAGACCGTCGTCGGCCCCGTTCAGCTCGGCGCGGGCCCGTCCGGCGATCGCGGCCAGCGCTGGGGACGGGGCGAACTGCCCTGCCAGCACGGCCAGTTCGAGCCACTCCAGGGCCAGCGGAGGGCGCCGGTAGGGGCCGTCGTGCAGCGCGGGCAGCACACCGCCGTCGGTGCTGATCGCCGCCAGCACATCGGTCATCCGGGTGAGCGTGCCGGTGACGTCGAGCGGGAGCTGCGCCGGATCCGTGCCGCGCAGCGCCAGCAGCGCGGCCCGCAGCACGAAGCCGTGGTAGTACGTGCTGCCTTCCCACTCCCAGCCGTCGCCCGCGACGGCGGACCGCAGATGGGCGTACAGACCGTGCTCGCCGTCGAGCCACTGTTTCGCACCGGTCCAGGGCATGCCGCGCACCGCCGCGGCCGCCCGCCCCGTGACGGTGCCCGCCGCATTGAGCCAGGCCGTGTAGTTGGACGCCAGGTCACCCCGGGCGACCAGGACGTCACGGGCGTCGAGCGCGGCCCGCTCCAGTTCGTCGAGCAGCGACAGCACCCCGGCGCCGCAGTCCGTGCCGCGCCCGGCGAGCGTCCAGGCCGCGTGCCCGATGTTCACCGCCCAGATGGCTTCGGTGAGCGCTTGGTGGAACAGCCGGCCCCGCAGCATCCACGGCTGTGCCCCGTCGTGGTGCTGCCCGGCCAGTTCGGCATACAGGGCGGCGTACTCGGTGAGCCGCCGTGCGCTCTCCTGGTCCTCGCCCCGCTCGGCCAGCGCCCGGATGTGCCGGGCCCACGCCTGGTGCGACAGGACCGTCCACGCGGCGCGCACGTCCTCGGTGTCCACCCGGCAGCCGTGCGGGCAGCGCGCACCGGCCTCCGGGAAGCTTCCGCTCAGCGGATCACCGTGGTCGAGCTCGACGCCGTGCACCGGGCAGACGTACGCGTGCCACCAGCCGCCGCGTTCGCGCGGTATCCGCTTCACCGGGTTCACCGGGGCCATACGCCACCGTCGATGTCGACGGTCGTACCGGTGAGGAACCCGGCGGCGGGGGACGCCAGGTACAGCACCGCCGCGGCCACGTCCTCGGGGGTGCCGGCGCGGCCGACCGGTATGCCCGCCTCCAGCGCCTGTTGCGCCTCGGGCGTGGTGAAGGTGTCGTGGAAGGCGGTGCCCTTGATGAAGCCCGGCGCGACCGCGTTCACCGTCACGCCCTGCGCGGCGGCCTCCTTCGCTAGGCCCTTGGTGAATCCGCGCACTCCCGCCTTCGCCGCCGCGTACGCGACCGATCCCGGGCCGCCCCCGTTGTGCGCGGCGAGGGACGACATGGTGACGATGCGGCCGTGGGCGGAGCGGTCGAGGTGGGGCAGCGCGGCGCGGCAGGTGCGGAAGGTGGCCGTCAGGTTGGTGTCGACGACCAGGTCGAAGTGTTCGTCGGTCATTTCGGCGACCGGGACACGGCCGATGAGATGACCGGCGTTGCAGACGAGGATGTCGAGGCCGCCGAGGAATCCGGTGGCCTCCTCCACCAGGCGGTCCACCTCGGCCGTCACCGTCACGTCCGCGGAGAACGCCTTGGCGCGGCGGCCGAGCGACTCGATCGCGGCCACCGTCCGTCCGGCCTCCTGCGCGGAGCTGTGGTAGTGGACCGCGACATCCGCGCCGGCCCCGGCGAGCGCGACGGCGACGGCCCGGCCGATGCCGTGCCCCGCACCGGTCACGAGCGCACGGGACCCCTGGAGATCAGCAGACATGGACAATCCCTTTCAGCAGCCTTCCGGCTGCGGTCACTTGAGGCCCGCGGTGGCGAAGCCCTGGACGAAGTAGCGCTGGCCGATGAGGAAGAGCAGGACCATCGGGAGAGTGGCGAGGGTCGTGCCGGCCATCAGGAAGTGCCACTGGGTGTTGTTCTCGCTCTGGAAGACGGACAGACCGACCTGGATCACGCGGAGGCTGTCGGTGCGGGTCACCAGCAGCGGCCACAGGAAGTTGTTCCAGGAGCTCTCGAAGGTCAGCAGGGCGACCGTGATCAGGGCGGGCCGGATCTGCGGGGTCATGATGCGGGCGTAGATGCTGAACTCGCCCAGGCCGTCGAGGCGCGCGGCCTCCTCCAGCTCGACCGGAAGATCCAGATAGAACTGGCGGAAGAGGAACACCGCGAAGGGTGTCACGGCACCCGGGACGATCAGCGCCCACCAGGAGTCGAGCCAGCCGCTGCCCCCCTGCCCCAGGATGTCGTTGCCGCCGGCAAGCGGCATGAAGCGGACGATCAGGAACTCCGGGAGCACCTTGGTGTACGTCGGGATCATCAGCGCCGCGATGAAGCAGTAGAAGATGAACTCCCGGCCCCGGAAGGGGATCCGGGCCAGCGCGTACCCCGCCATGGAGGCCACCGCGACGTTCAGCACGGTATGGCTGACCGCGATGATCAGGCTGTTGCGGGCGTACGTCGCGAAGGGCGCCGCCTGGAAGGCGTCCCGGTAGTTGCCGAACTGCCAGTGCCGCGGGAGCAGTGCGGCGTCCTGCGCGGCGAACTCCGCCGGGGTCTTCAGCGAGGTCAGAACCATCCAGACGAAGGGCGCCATCATCAGCACGGCGACCGTGGTCAGCGTCGCGTACAGCGCGATCCGCCCGCCCCTGCCGGATCGGCGGGGCCGCGCCGGCGACGCTGCCCGGCGGTCCGTGGCGCCTGCCGCGGTGGTGGGGAGCTGTTCAGTCGTGGCCACGGGTACCTCCCATGAGCCGCCGGTTGACCAGAGTGAACGCCATCAGCAGGACGAAGAGGACCAGCGACTGGGCACTGGCGTAGCCGAAGCGGAACTCCCGGAAGGCCGACTTGTAGATCTCGTAGGTCATCATCGTGGTGCTCTGGGCGGGGCCGCCGTCGGTGAGGACGTAGATCTGGTCGAAGGACTGGAAAGCCGTGATCATCGAGGTGATGAGGACGAAGAACGTCGCGGGTTTCAGCAGCGGCAGGGTGATCGAGAAGAACTGCCGGACCCGGGACGCGCCGTCCACCGATGCCGCCTCGTACAGCTCCTGGGGCAGGTTCTGCAGGGCCGCCAGGTACAGCAGCATCTTCATCCCGATGCCCTGCCAGATACCGACCAGGATCACCGACGGCATCGCCCAGGTCGTCGAGGCCAGCCAGGCGGGGCTGTCGATGCCGAAGAGGGCGAGCAGGGTGGCGAACAGGCCACTGCGCGGGTTGTAGATCCACAGCCACACCAGGGCGATCGCCACCGTGGCGGTGACCTGCGGCAGGAAGATCGCGGTACGGAAGACGCCGCGGGCCCGCAGCCCGGTGTTCAGCGCCATGGCCAGCAGCAGGCCGATGGCCATGCCGACCGGCACGGTGAAGAAGGTGTACACGACGGTGTTCACCATCGACTTGCGGAACACCGCGTCGTCGAGCAGGTCCCGGAAGTTGTCCAGGCCCACGAACCTGGGGGCGGTCAGCACGTCGTACGACGTGAACGCCAGGAACACGGCAGCGACCACCGGCAGTCCGATCCACAGCCCGGCGTGCAGCAGGGCGGGGGCGACCATCAGCAGCCCGGCCCGGCGGCGCCGCGCTCCGGGACCCCGGCCGCGCGGCGGCGGGCCGGCCGGGGACAGGGACGGCGGGAGGGGTGACGACGGCGGCCGGTCCGGCCGCGTCTTCGCCATGGGCAGGGAGACCACGTGTTTCAGCCCCTCACAGCCGAGCGATCGCGGACTCGGCGAGCGCGCCGAGTTCGGCGATGGCGTCCGCGGCGGACACGCCCCCGACGATGGCGGGCTCCAGGGTCGGCTTGATCTTCTCCCGGATCTCCATCCAGGCGGGCGTGCCGCCCTCGGCGCACGCACTGTCGAGGTTCTGCAGGGAGAAGTCGACGAGCTTGTTCTCCTTGACGTACGCGCTGGAGCGCAGTTCGCGCAGGCCGGGCACGGTGGCGCGCTGCTGGGCGGCCGCCAGGATCGAGTCGGGTGCGGCCAGGTGCTCGACGAGCGCGCGGGCCGCCTCCGGGTGCCGGCTCCGGGCGGACTGGGTGACCAGGGTGCCACCGGTGAGCATCGCGGGCCTGCGGCCCCGCAGCACGAACGCCCCGATCAGGTCCTTCTCGATGAGTTCCGGGGTCTGCTCGCGCAGTTGCTTCCACAGGCCGCTGCCCGTCACCATCATGGCGGCCTTCCCCGACTGGATGTTGGTGGGAGCGCCCGCGTCGCCCTCGGTCTTCCTGGCGAAGTCGGCCGAGCCGTCCGCGCTGACGTCCTTGAAGAACTGCAGGGCTTCCACCCCGCGCTGGTCGGTGAAGGTCACCTTGCGGCCGTCCGCGCTGAACAGGGAGCCGCCGTTGGCGAACAGGAAGGTCTCCCAGCACTGCCGCAGATCGATCGAGTACGGGTCGAGGCCCATCCGGTCGCCCTTGGTCAACTGCTTGGCCATGGCGCGCAGTTCGGCGAAGGTCGCGGGCGGCTTCTTGATGCCCGCGGCGGCGAAGTGGTCCTTGCGGTAGGCGACCAGGCGGGTGGCCATCACGGTGGGCAGCGCGTAGAGCTTGCCGTCGTAGCGCGAGGGCTCCAGGACCCGCTCCTCGTAGCCGTGGGCGGTGGCGAGCGACTCGGGCAGCGGTGCGAGCACCTTCTTCGCGGCGAACGGCGGGACCCAGCCCACGCCTATCATCAGCACATCGGGCAGCAGTCCGCCCGCGAGGGCGGTGGTGATCTTCTCGTTGAGCTGCTTGTACGTGGTGTAGTCGACCTTCACGGTGACGTCGGGGTACTTCTTGCGGAAGGCGCCGAGGATGTCCTGCTCCAGCAGCTTCCTGCCGTCGGAGCCTTCGAAGATGGGGGTGAGCAGGGATATCTCACCCTTGGCGGGGCCACTGCCCGCCGAACCGTCTTCCGAGCCCGTGCCGCCGCACCCGGTGAGGGCCGCAGCGGTGCCGGCTCCCAGAGCGGCCAGAACGGATCGTCTGTCGAGTGTCATGGAGACCCCTTCAGGGTGGTGCATCGATACATCGCAAAGCACCTGAGATTTGGGGGGTGGGGCTGGTAAATCGATACACTGATGCTAGAAACGAGTGCGGAAGGGCGTCAACGGCTCGTGCACGAGAAAATTCTCCAGCGTTAACAGAGGAAGCCAAGGTAGAGCGCAGTGGATCGATGCACTAGAGTGGACGGCCGGACTCGGAGGGAATGTTGAGCGGGGTAACCATCCATCAGGTGGCCGAGGCCGCAGGCGTGTCGGCCAGCACGGTGTCCAATGTCCTCAACGGCCGCACGGGCCGTATGCAGCCGGCCACGCTCGCACGGGTGGAGGAGGCGATCGGCCGACTGGGCTACCGGCCCAACCGTGCCGCCAGGATGCTGCGCACCGGACGCATCAAGGTCATCGGCCTCATCGTGCCCTCCGTCGCCAACCCCTTCTGGGGAGCGCTGGCCCGCGAGCTGGAGGGCATCGCTCTCGCGGAGGGGTACCACGTGCTGCTGTGCAACAGCGAGCGCGATCCCGCCCGTGAGCTGAAGTACGGGGAGGAACTGCTGACCGACGGAGTCACCGGTGTCGTGCTGTGCTCCTCGCTCCCCTCCATCGACCATGTCGCGCCGCTGCTGAAGCGGGGCCTGAAGATGGTCGCCTTCGACCGCACCGCCCAGGCCGGCGACCCGGCGTCCCTCGCCAGCATCAGCGTCGACAACGCGATGGGCGCCGAGCTCGCCACCCGCCATCTGCTGGAGCTCGGCCACCGGCGGCTGGCGTTCGTCTCCGGCTCCGTGAACAGCGTCAACCGCCGTGAGCGGCTGCGCGGCTTCCACACCGCGCTGGAGGAGGCGGGAGTCGATCCGTCCGCGGCGATCGTCTGGCCCGGCGCCGTCACCAGCGAGTTCGGCGACAAGGAGTCCGCGGAACTCGGCCGCAGCGCCGCCCGCGAACTGCTGTCCGCCCCCGAGCCGCCCACGGGGTTCGTCGCGGTCAACGACATGTGCGCGATCGGCATCTGCCGGGGCGCCCGGGATCTCGGTCTGACCGCGGGCCGGGACATCTCGGTGGTCGGCTTCGACGACATCCTGCTCGCCGACCTCTTCGAGCCGCCGCTCACCACGGTCCGGCAACCCCTGCCCGAAATGGCCGCCGAAACCTTCCGACAACTCCGGGCCAGCATCGAATCCACCGCCGAAGCCGGACGCTCGCTCCTCATCCGCCCCCGGCTGGTCGTACGCCAGTCCACAGCCCCCGTCCAGGGCTGACCCCCAGGCAGCGAACAGCCGGGCCACGGCCAAAGTCGTCGCCCTCTACGACATCCCGCACGCCGACCTCCTCAAGCCGCCCCACACCACCGTCCGGCAACCCTTGCCCGACACGGCCGCCGAAACCTTCCGACAACCACGAGCCGGCATCGAATGACGGTCGCTCCTCATCCGGCCGCGGCTTGTCGTACAGGAGTCGACGGCGCGCGTCCGGGGCCGGCTCCCGGGCGCGGCGGCGATTGCGAGGTTCTGGCGGCCTTCGTCCGTGCCGCCCCGCCCCGCGGTGTCCGTGCCGCCCCGCCCCGCGGTGTCCGTGCGGCCCGGCCCATGGCGTTGCCGGACGGGCCGACGCAGAGCGCACAGACGGGCGCCCGCCCCGGAGCTGCCGAGGCGGGCGCCCGTGTGATGCTCAGCGCTCGACGTCCGCCGCTCCCGTCCAGTTGTCGAGCACCGTCCGGGTCGGCATGCCCTCCCAGTCGCCGGGCACCGTACAGAGCAGCGCCCCCGCCAGGACGGCCGTGGAGAGGCACTGCTCGACATCCGCACCGGCCATCCGCTCGGCGAGGTAGGCGCCGACGAACGCATCCCCTGCCCCGACGGGGTCGGTCACCCGCACCGGGACCGCGGCACGCCGGTGCGTCTCGCCGTCGGCCCGGGCCAGCGCGCCGTCGGCGCCGAGCTTGATCACCGCACTGGTGGGACCCAGATCGGTCAGCGCGCAGGCGAGCGTTTCCGGAGCACCCTCGCGTCCGAGTACGAGGGCAGCCTCGTCGTCGCCCGCGAACACCACATCGGCTCGCGCGACCAGCTCCCGCAGGGCCGGCGCGGCACGTTCGGGCGGCCACAGCGCGGACCGGTGGTTGACGTCCACCGACACCGTCACCCCGGCCGCCCGGGCCACGTCCACGGCATGGGACACCGCAGCGGCGGCGGACTCCCCCAGCGCGGGAGTGATACCTGTGACGTGCAGCAGCCGGGCTCCCGCGATCAGACCGTCGTCGATGTCCGCCGGGGCCAGGCGCGCGCCGGCACCGTGCGCACGGTAGTACCAGACCCTCACCGCACCGCCCGGCAGCCGTTCCTTGAGCATCAGGCCGGTGGGGGCCTCCGCGTCCCGTACGGCGTGTACGTCGATCCCCTCTGCGGTGAGTTCGCGGACGACGCGGTCGCCGACGGAGTCCCCGCCGAGCCGGCCGATCCAGCTCACCGGCGTGCCCAGTCGTGCGAGGGCGACGGCCACGTTGCTCTCCGCGCCACCGATACCGAGCGCCATGTGGGAGACGTGCTGCAGGTGCCCGACGCTCGTGGCGGCGAGCAGCCCCATCGTCTCGCCCAGGGTGACGACCCGGCCGACGCTCATGCCCCGGCTCCCGCTACCGCGTCGAGCGCGCGCCTCGCCCGGTCCGCGAGTGCCGCGAGGTCACCGCCGTGCAACGCGTCGCCGGACAGCGCACCGCCGAGACCGACGGCCAGCGCCCCGGCCCGGATCCAGCGGCCGACGTCATCGATCCCGATGCCGCCGGTGGGCATCACCGGTACGCCGGGAAAGGGGTCGGCGAACGCTCTCAGATACGCCGGACCCAGCGTGGACGCCGGGAAGAGCTTGACCGCGCTGGCCCCGGCGTCCCAGGCGGCGGCCAGTTCGGTGGGGGTGAGCCCGCCCGCGTACACCGGAACACCGGCCTTGAGCCCTTCCGCGACGACCTCGGGGGCAGACGCGGGCGAGACGAGGAAGTTCGCGCCGGCGTCCAGACTCCGACGGGCTTCGACGGCCGAACGGACACTGCCGACACCGATGTCCGCCACGTCGCCGAACTCGGCCCGCACACGTTCCAGTGCCTCCAGCGCGCCCGGAGTGGTCAGGGTCAGTTCCAGGCACACGAGCCCGGCGTCCACGAGGGCGCCGGCCGCGGGCACCAGGTGGTCCGGGGAGCCGGCGCGCAGCACCGCCACGACGCCGGTGCGCAGCAGCGCTGCGCTGGGCGCGGTGCGGGGTCGGTCGGACGGTGGGCGAAGGAAGGTGTTCATCGGCGATCCGATTCGCTGAGGACGGTGGCTGGGACCGGACAGGGCGGTGTCAGGGAACGAGGTCGTTTCCGCTTCCGCTGATCGCGGCGGTGCAGCGGGTCAGTCCCGGATTGGCACCCGACGCCATGATCGGCGCACCGTCCGTGCCGTCGAAGAACTTCCCGTTCCACGTGTTGTTGTTGACCTTGTTTCCGGTGCCGCAGACGTCGCCGCTGTCGATCTGCCAGAACGAGACCATGGCCCGGTCGGTGCCGCCACGTGCGGAGTCGGCGAACGAGTTCAGCTCGATCACGTTGTTGCTGCTCGCGTTGCGCAGCCGCACCGGGTCCCCGGTGATGTAGGAGAACCTGCTGTCGTCGATCTGGTTGTCGCTGCTGCCGTCGGCCGCGTAGACGGCATGGATACAGCCGAAGCAGCTGCCACCCGTGTTGTCCAGATTGCGGAAGGTGACGTTGCTGATGGTGTTCCTCGACGAGCCGAGCAGGTGAAGTGCGGCGTAGCCGTCGTATTCGGCGTGCGGCACGTACTTGTTGCCGAGGTTCTCGAAGATCATGTTCCGGACGATGTTGTCGCTGGTGGCCATCCGGATCCCGCCGGTTCGGTAGTTGCGTACCCGCAGTTCCCTGACATCGAGGCGAGGGCCTCCGGCCGTGTCCATCCAGTAGTGCGACTTCACGTTCGGGTAGAAATTGGCGCCGTCGAACACCGGACGTCCCGTGTCGCCGTTTCGCCTGAAGAGCAGGGTGCTCTGCGGCACGCCGCCCCAGGTCGCCTTCGCGGTCTCGTAGTACGTGCCCGGGGCGATGAGGATCGTCGCGCTGTCGGTGCTCTTGGTCATGAGGATCTGCTTGACCCTCTGCAGGGACTTCACCGGGCGGGAGGACGAACCGTCGTTCTGGTCACTGCCGCTGGTGCTCATGTAGACCGACACCGTCGACGCGCTCGCCGGCGCCGCTCCGCCCAGCACCGCCGCGCCGGCACACGCGAGCGCCAGCCCGACTCGAGTGAGAAGTTCTGAGATCTTCCGTGCTGATGTCACCTGAACCTCCTACGGCCGATGGCTTGTCTCGGGCGCGTTGACGCCGACGTCGGTCATGTCGAGCGGGCGCCGCAGAACGGGCGCCCTGGACCATTCGTCCGCGCCCACGTCGGGCAGCGCCCGCGCCTGGCCGTCCATGTCGGCGTGTACGTACGGGTAGCGGCTGGAGGCGGCGTCGATGGCCGGGCTGCCGTCGGCGAGCCGGTACAGACCCGTGTCGTTCGTCAGACGAGGGTCGGTGACACGGATGGCGGACGGCGGTGCCGACACGCCGACCGTGGCGGTACCGGTCGGGTGGGCGATGTTGCCGGCGTAGGTGTGGTTCACCGGTTCCAGCGCCTCCTTGAACAGCGCCCCCTGCGAGCCGACGACGATGTTGTCGGCGATGAGGCTGCCGACCGGCGGGTAGTTGTAGCTGGTGTAGTCGCCGGCGATCTCGATGTTCGACACGTTGTTGACGAACGTGTTGTTCACGATCTGCGCCCGGCGGACCGGCCAGTGCTTGCTCCACGCCTTCCGGTCGGTGGGGTCGGCGTCGTATCCGATGTCGCCGCCGCCCAGTTGCAGCGCGGCCAGGAAACCGGTGCCGGTCAGGCCCTCGAAGTAGTTGTTGTAGACGCGTTGGTCGTCGCCGTAGAGGCGGATCCCGCCGGTTCCGGCCTTGCCGTCGCCGAAGAAGAAGTTGCCGTAGTAGGAGTTCCGGTCGCCACGCCGCGCCGTCACCGCTCCGGAGGAGTGCCGGATGGTGTTGTACCGGACGATGTTGTCGTCGCTCTTGATCGAGACGATCTCGGGGTCGGCGTCACAGTCCTCGAAGAGGTTGTGTTCGATGACGTTGTAGCCGCTGGACTCCGAGACGGTGCTGACGCCGACCCGGATGGACTCGCCGCCGTTCTTCAGCTTGCCCTTGGCGTCGTACTGCGGGACGGCGTTGCGGAAGTGGTTGTGGTCGACCCGGTTGTACTGCGAGATCTGAGGCTCCGTACCGACGATGTCGACGAAGTTTCCGATCAGCGTCTTGTTCTCGAACAGGTTGTGGTCGACGCGGTGGTGGCCGCTGTCGGTGCCGGAGATGAAGACCCAGTGGTAGGACTTGTCGGGGACGGGACTGGGCTCCGGGGCGAACGCGAAGTGGTTGCGGGTCAGGCGCACGTACTGGGAGTCGATGATGCTGAGCGTGTCGAACTTGACGGTGTTCTTCCAGGTCAGACCGCTGACGATGATGTGAGCGGAGTCGACGATGCTCAGGTGCCCGCCCGTGATCACGGCGCGTCCGAGGTTCTTGGCCCGGATGGTGATGGGGGCGGTCGCGGTGCCCGACTTGCCGGTCAGGGTCCCGATCGTGTAGCTCCCGTCGAGCAGTTCGATCGTGTCGCCCGCCTTCGCGGCCTTCAGCGCGGCGCTCAGCTGGGCCGAGGTGGAGACGGTGACGAGTCTGCCGCCGAGCCCTTCGGCTGACGACGGGGAGGCGGCGGGTCCCGAGGGCTCCGAGGCCGACACGGGTGGCGATCCCGCCAGCAGCAGCGCACCGAGCGCGAGGCCGGCCGGGGCGAGGAGAGGAAACGACCGGAGATTCTGCATGGGGCTCCTTGTCGTTGCAGTTGGTACAACGATGCACCGCCCATCCCCCACAAAGTGCGGCGGGAGAGCGGGTGCCCGCTGGTGTATCGATGCACCGACACTAAGCGTCGCTCGGGGGACGGGGCAAGAGGCGGGACAGGACCTTGCGGAACGCTCAGGAGCGGGCGCTCCTCATGGGCGGCGGTGGCACAGTCGGCTGCCGCCTTATGTCCGATGTAAGGCAAGTCATCCCGTTGGTCTGTGCAGGGTATTTTCCGGTTCTTCCGTGTCCCTCTACAAACCTGAGAGTTATTCGCATGTCGCAAAGCAGCGAGACCCAGGGCAACGGAGGAAAAGGACTGTGTGGAGCACGGCCATTTGGATCTTTCTCGTCTGCGTTTCCATCGGTATTGTGGGATCCCTTTTGAGATCACACCCGATTGGTCGAATGTGGCATATCGACGTCATTGAACTGCGCCAACGCCACCGCATGAACGAAGTACTGGAAGAGAACACTCACCCCGTGCACCGCGATCCCGCAGGTGCCGGCACCGACGCCCTCGCTTCACCTGCACATCGCACAAAAGTGACACCCGTGCGGGCCTGACACCACGGGCTTTCCCTCCGGTATCCCCCCGTCCGTCAGGCGTCCCCGTACGCCTCCCCGCCCAGTTCGAACCCGGCCGTGCCGGCCGTGATGTCGGCCAGCCAGGCGCGGAATGCGGCCACGTCGGCGTCCGGCAGGCCGATCTCGATGGTGACGGCCTCGCCGTACCGCACGTCGCGCACCTGGCGGCCGGTGGCGCGCAGGTCGTTCTGCACCTTGCCGGCGCGCTGGTGGTCGACGGTGACGGTGGCCAGCCGGAAGCGGCGGCGGGTGAGAGTGCCGAGGGTGTCGATGGTCTCGCCCACCGCCCCGCCGTAGGCCCGGATCAGGCCGCCCGCGCCGAGCTTGACCCCGCCGAAGTAGCGGGTGACGACGGCGACGACGTACCGCATGTCACGGCGCATCAGCATCTGCAGCATGGGCACGCCCGCGGTGCCGCCCGGTTCGCCGTCGTCGCTGGCCTTCTGGATCCCGGCGTCGGCGCCGATGACGTAGGCCCAGCAGTTGTGCGTGGCGTCGGCGTGCTCCTTGCGGACGGCCGCGATGAAATCCTGGGCCTCCTGCTCGGTGCCGGCCGGGGCGAGCGCGCACAGAAAGCGCGAGCGGTTGACCTCGGTCTCGTGCACGCCCGCGTGGGCGACGGTGCGGTACTCGTCCTGCATCGGGCCAGCCTAATCCGTAGTTAAGGACGTTCCGACGGGCGGCCTCAGCCCGCCTTGCCCTGCCCCTGCTTCCTGCCGCGCGGCACCGTCGTCGAGGTGAGCAGGGCCGCGCCCGGGGCCAGGGTGTGCCAGGTGCGGCCGTACCAGGCGAGGACGGCGATCGCTGAGGTGGGGAACTTGGTGCGGACGGTGTCCAGCGTGTCGCCGAGGCCGTCGCCGGCCAGGGTGAGGACCAGCTGTTCCAGGCCGGGGTTGTGGCCGATCAGCAGCAGTGTGCGTACCTCGGGCGGTGTCTCGTGGATCACGGTCAGCAGGTCGGTCACATCGGCCGCGTACAGCCGCTCGTCGTACCGCACCCGCGGCGGGGTGCCCCACTGGGCGGAGGCCAGCTCCCAGGTGCGGCGGGCCCGTACGGCGGTGGAGCACAGGGCGAGGTCCGGCAGACAGTCGGCCTCGGCCAGGGCGCGCCCGGCGGCGGGCGCGTCGCGCCGTCCGCGCGGGGCGAGCGGCCGCTCGTGGTCGGCCACGCCCTCCGGCCACGCGGACTTCGCGTGCCGCAGCACGACCAGCCGCCGCAGCGGGCCGCTGCCGGCGCGCGCCCGAGTCCGGGGTCCCGTCGCTTCGCCGCCCATGTCGACCACCTTCCCCTGACTCCTCACACCGGTGACCCCAGGTCCCGGGTCAGGTCGAGGCCGAGGAGGCGGTCGGCGTAGGCGTACGTCTCGAAGCGGGCGCCGGGCGCGACCTCCGGGTTCTGTTCGACCCATCGCAGCACGCGCAGCACCTCCGGTACGTCCAAGTCGTCCTCCCAGGCCGCGCGCAGCCGCCCGCGCACCTCCTCGGGAACCGGCCGCGAGGGCTGCCGCGCCCATGTGGCCACGGCCTTCCGCCAGCGTACGAGGGTGTCGCGGGCCTCGCCCAGGACGGCCGCGTCCAGCCGTACGGGCGTGGAGCGGGGGTGGGAGAGCAGGGCGAGGCGGAGCACGGCCGGGTCGTCGTCGCCGGGGTGGGCCGGGTCCCGCACGGGGGCCACGGCCACCAGCACCCCGTAGGGGACGTCGGTGCCCTCCCGCGCCACGTGGATGACCTGTGCCTCGCCGAGCCCGGCGCCGATGTCGCGGCCCTCCTCGAAGGGGCGGATGCCGAGCGCGGTGGCGGCCGCCCGCAGCCGGGTCTGCTCCCCCGCGCAGGACAGCAGACCCCAGACCGGCGTGCCGCCGAGTTCCAGGGCGCGCACGAGCAGGTCGGCGACGAGCAGGACGCGCAGTTCCCCGGTGCCGTGGCCGGAAGCGTGGGCCTCGACCCGGGTCAGGCCCCGGCGGACGGGGGCGGCGGCGACGGCTGCGCCGGTTCGGGCGTCGATGATGCGGAGCACGGCCCGAGCGTAGGCGGCCGGGCGGCGGCGCGCAGGCGGGCGGCGGCTTTTCCCGGGCCCGTATGCCGGCTCCGCGCCGGAATCACCGCCCACGGGCCGCTGTTGACCATGACAGAGGTTCCACAGACAACGACAGAGGTTCCACCGACATCCGGCAGGAGGCCGCCGTGCACGGCGACGACGACGCAACGGTCCGTAAGATCCTCACCGAGCTGGGCGACACCTGGGCCGTGGTGGGCCTGTCCACGAACCGGGCGCGGGCGGCGTACGGCGTGGCCGAGGTGCTGCGGCGCCACGGCAAAAGGGTCGTCCCTGTCCACCCCAAGGCGGAGACGGTGCACGGCGAGCAGGGTTACGCCTCCCTCGCGGACATCCCCTTCGACGTGGACGTCGTCGACGTGTTCGTCAACAGCCGTCTGGCCGCGGCCGTCGCCGACGAGGCGGTCGCGAAGGGCGCGAAGGCGGTGTGGTTCCAGCTCGACGTCGTCGACCAGGCGGCGTACGAGCGCACCCGCGCGGCCGGCCTGGACATGGTGATGGACCGCTGCCCGGCGATCGAGATCCCGCGCCTGGGCTGAGCCGCCCTGCCGCTCAGCCGTGTCGGTCGTGTCAGTCGTGCACCGGCCGGTCCCCGAGCCGGTGGTCCGCGACGTTCAGCGCCTCGTCGACCAGGCGGCGCAGATGGCCGTCGCGCAGGGCGTAGATCACCCGGCGGCCCTCCTTGCGGGTGCTGACCAGCCCGGCCAGCCGCAGCCGCGCCAGGTGCTGGCTCACCGCCGGCCGGGCCGCCCCGCAGACCTCGGTCAGCGTGCCGACGTCGGCCTCGCCGGCGGTCAGGGCGTGCAGCAGGGTCAGGCGGGTGCGGTCGCCGAGGAGGGCCAGGACCTCGGCCGCGAGCGCGAAGTGCTCCTCGCCGGGGGTGCGCGGATGCGCATCATGTGCAGATGACAGGTGCATGCGTGCGCTCATACGCACATAATGGCGCCGTGGGCGGGAAGACGTCCAGCACCGGAGCACCGGAAGGGGACCGACGTGAGCGAGCACCACCACGGCCATCACCACCACCACGCTTCCCGCCCCGGCCTGCGCCACCGCCTCGGCCACCTGCTCACGCCGCACTCCCACGACACCGCCGACAGGCTCGACTCCGCCCTGGAGTCCTCGGCCCGGGGCCTGCGCGCGCTGTGGGTCTCGCTCGCCGTGCTGGGCGCGACCGCGCTGGCGCAGGCGGTGGTCGTGGCCGCGTCCGGGTCGGTGGCGCTGCTCGGCGACACCGTGCACAACGCGGCCGACGCGCTGACCGCCGTACCGCTGGGGATCGCCTTCGTACTGGGACGGCGCGCCGCCACCCGCCGCTTCACCTACGGCTACGGGCGGGCGGAGGACCTGGCCGGGATCGTGATCGTGCTGACGATCGCCGCGTCGGCGGCCTTCGCCGGCTGGACGGCCGTGGCACGGCTGCTGGACCCGCGCCCGGTGGAGCACGTCCCGGCCGTCGCGGTGGCCGCGCTGGTGGGTTTCGCGGGCAACGAGTGGGTGGCTCGCTACCGCATCCGGGTCGGCCGGTCGATCGGCTCGGCGGCGCTGGTCGCGGACGGACTGCACGCCCGTACCGACGGTTTCACCTCGCTGGCCGTGCTGCTGGGCGCGGGCGGCTCGGCGCTCGGCTGGCAACTGGCCGACCCGATCGTGGGGTTGGCGATCACGGCGGCGATCGTCCTGGTCCTGCGGGACGCGGCGCGGGAGGTGTTCCGGCGGGTGATGGACGCCGTGGACCCGGCGCTCACCGAGCGGGCGGAGCGCGCGCTGCGGGAGGTGCCGGGGGTGCGGGACGTGGGCGAGCTGCGGCTGCGCTGGATCGGTCACCGGCTGCGCGCCGAGGTGGCGGTGGTCGTGGACGGCGAGGTGACCGTCCGTCAGGCGCACGCGGTCGCCGTGGACGCCGAGCACGCCCTGCTGCACGCCGTGCCCCGGCTGACGGCCGCCCTGGTGCACGCCGACCCGGCGCCGGTGCCGGGCGCGGCGGACCCGCACCTGGCCCTGGCGCACCACGCGGTGCGCTGAGGGGTCAGACCGCGACGCCGAGCCCGTCCAGTACGACGGCCCCGGGCAGCTCCGCGAACGCCTTGCCCGGCACCAGCAGCTTGCCGCGCCGGCGCCCGCTGCCGACCAGGACGTACGGCAGGTCGACGACGGCCGGGTCGACCAGCACCGGCCAGGACTCGGGCAGCCCGATCGGCGTGATGCCGCCGTACTCCATGCCGGTCTCGCCGGTAGCGGTGTCCATCGGGGCGAACGACGCCTTCCGGGCGCCCAGTCGGCGGCGTACGGCACCGTTGACGTCGACCCGGGTGGTGGACAGGACGACGCACGCGGCGAGACTCGTCTCCCCGCCGCGCCTCCCGGCGACGACGACGCAGTTCGCGGACTGCTCCAGCAGGTCCCGGCCGTAGTGCTCCACGAAGACGGCGGTGTCGGCCCACCGCGGGTCGGTGTCGACGTAGACGATCTGGTCGGCGGGGACGCCACCGCTCCAGCGGCGGACCGCGTCGGCCACCGGGGCGATCAGCTCGTCGAGGCAGTCGGGGGCGGGGACGGCGGTGTCGAACTCTCCGATCGGTGCGCGCATGGTCGCACCGTAACAGCCCTACGACGGCGGGCGGGCGGGTGTCTCAGCTCACGGGCGGGAGGGACACGGTCAGCACCATCTCCATCACCGCGGCCCCGCGATTGGCGTAGGTGTGCGGCGCGTTGGCGTCGAAGGTGGCGCTCGCGCCCGCCGGGATCCGGTAGTCCTGCCCGTCGACCGTGAGGGTCAGCTCGCCCGCCGTGACATGGACGAGTTCGACCGTGCCGGCGGAGTGCGGGTCGGAGGAGCTGTCCTCGCCCGGCATCAGCCGCCACTCCCACAGCTCCAGCGGCCCCGGCGCCTCCGCACCGGCCAGGAGCCGCTTGTAGCTGCCCGCGTCGGTGCTCCACAGCTGTACCACGCGCTCGGCGGGGATGATCCGGACCTTGGGGCTCTGCTCGTAGTCGAGCAGGGTGGTGATGCTGACCCCCAGCGCGTCGCCGATCTTGACGACGGTGCCGAGGCTGGGGTTGGTGCGGGCCTGCTCGATCTGGATCAGCATGCCGCGGCTGACCCCGGCACGGGCGGCCAGCGTGTCCAGGGTGAAGCCGCGTTCCGTGCGCCAGCGCTTGACGTTGCGGGCCAGGGACTGGGTCAGCAGGTCGAGGTCCGACACGGTTGGGTCCAATCGGCATGGTGCGCATGATCGTGCACCGAACTGTACTGCGAGGCGGGCCGTGTCCGGACGGTGCGCCGGTCAGCCCTCGCTCGCCGGCGACGCGAGCCGCGCGGCGCCCTCCTCGTCGAGCTCCGCCAGCCTCGCCGCCGTCTCCTCGTCGAGGCCGGAGAGGGCGACCAGTTGCTCGGACGTGACCCCGTCCGGAATCGGCACCGGCGCCGGGGAGCGCAGCGGCGGCTGCCAGCCCTCCTCGGGCGTCCAGCGGCGTACGACCCTGGCGGGCGCGCCCGCCACCACCGCGTGGTCGGGCACGGCACCCCGCACGACGGCACCCGCGGCCACCACCACGTTCCGCCCGATCCGCGCGCCGGGCAGGATCACCGCGCCGGTGCCGATCCAGCAGCCGGGCCCGATCTCCACCGGTTCCATACGCGGCCACTGCCTGCCGATGGGCTGGTGCGGGTCGTCGTAGGAGTGGTTCGTGGACGTGACGTAGACGTACGGCCCGAAGTAGCAGTCGCTGCCGATGGTGACGGTCGTGTCGGCGATGACATGGCTGCCCCGGCCGAGGACCACCCCGTCGCCGATGCGCAGGATCGGGTCCGGGCCGAGGTCGAGGTCTGGCATCAGGCCGGCCGTCAGGGTGACCTGCTCGCCGACGATGCAGTGCGAGCCGAGATGGATCCAGGGTTCCCCGAAGACCGTGCCGAGGGGGAAGGCGAGGCGGGTGGCCTCGCCGATCGCGCCGAAGCGGAAGCGGGCGGGGCGCTCGGCCGTCACGGAGCCCGTGCGCTGCACCCAGGCCCAGCCCGCGTGGACGGCCCGCTGCACGAGGCGGCCCCGCCAGGATGAGAACGTGTTCTTGCGCTTCGGCACCCGCTCACCGTACTCAGGGCGCGTGCCGCCCATGACGCCGATGGGCTGTGATCTTCGCCCCACCGGGTGGCGTACGGTGCGGGGGTGGCACGGACGGACAGGAGACGGTGATGACGCACAGGGCACTGATCACGGGCATCGGCGGCAAGGAGCCGAACATCGACGCGGAGGCGTTCGTGGCGCCGAACGCCTCGGTGATCGGGGACGTGACCCTGGAGGCCGGGGCGAGCGTCTGGTACGGCGCGGTGGTGCGCGGCGACGTCGAGCGGATCTCCGTCGGCGCGCAGAGCAACGTCCAGGACAACTGCACGCTGCACGCCGACCCCGGTTTCCCGGTGAGCATCGGTGAGCGGGTGTCCGTCGGCCACAACGCGGTCGTCCACGGGGCGACCGTCGGGGACGACTGCCTCATCGGCATGGGGGCGACCGTGCTGAACGGGGCGGTCATCGGGGCGGGGTCCCTGGTCGCGGCGCAGGCTCTCGTCCCGCAGGGGATGGTGGTGCCGCCCGGGTCACTGGTCGCGGGGGTGCCGGCGAAGGTGCGGAGGGAGTTGACCGAGGAGGAGCGTCAGGGGGTGACGTTGAACGGCACGATGTACGCGGAGCTGGCGAAGGCCCATCGGGGGGTTCACGAGTAGTTCCGGGTGCGGGCCGTCTGTGGCTGGTCGCGCAGTGCTCAACCGCCCCTGTGGGGACGCTCTACTCACCGGCGGCGACCGGCTCCAGCTCCCGCTCCGCCTCCTGTACCTTCTTCGCCTTGCGCTTCATGACCAGCATGGACGTCACACCGATCAGCACCGCCAGGATCAGCCCCACCCACGAGAACTTCTTCAGCCAGGACTCGGCGACGACACCGACGTAGTAGATGACCGCCGTCGTACCGCCCGCCCAGAGGATGCCGCCGAGCACGTTGGCCGTGAGGAACTTCCAGTACGGCATGTGCAGCACACCCGCGAGCGGGCCGGCGAAGATGCGCAGGAGGGCGATGAACCGGCCGAAGAAGACGGCCCACATGCCCCACTTCTCGAAAGAACGCTCGGCGGTGGCGACATGCGCCTCGCTGAAGTGGCGCGGGAACTTGCCGCCCAGCCAGGCGAGAAGTGGCCGCCCGCCCTTGCGGCCGATGGCATAGCCGATGGAGTCACCGACGATCGCGCCGACCGTGGCGCAGGTGCCGAGGATGACCGGGTTGATGCCGCCGTGCTGGGAGGACAGCAGGGCCGCGGAGACGAGGATGATCTCGCCCGGCAGCGGAATACCCAGGCTCTCCAGCCCGATGACCAGCCCCACCACGAGGTAGACGGCAACGGGAGGCACCGTGTCGAGCCACTCCTGGACGTGCACCGACGGTTCCTCCTGTTGCTGTGCTGACCGCTCTGCTCACCATGCGCCTCAACGGTCACCCGACGCACCGGCCGAAGCCTACCGGGTGCCCCGAGCGCCCCCTCAGTCCCCCACCACCACCTCGGCCCGCACCCCGGCTCCGAGCCCGGAGGTGACGACCGATGAGACGTCGACGGGAAGGTCGACGGGGACGGGCAGTGAGTCCAGGATCTCGGGCGCCGGTTCCGGTTCCGGCTCCTCGCAGCAGTCCGCCTGGATCGCGCGGGTCTCGTGCTGCGGGGCCTCCGGCGCGGTCTCGGTCGGCGGCGCAGGTGCGGGCGCGGTGTCGTCGGGCCGGGTCTGCGGGCGGCGCGGCACCGGGGCGCTCTGGCGTGGGCTCGGCTGGGCGCCGCCCTCGTCGGCTGCCTTCGGTTCGGTCCGCGTCTCCGGTGCCGCGCCCGCTTCCCGCTCCGCTTCGCCGGTCCCTTCCGCTTCCGCGGCGGCGGCCGTCGTCTCGAACGCCCAGCGCTGCCCCTCGGAGCCGTCGCGCTCGGTGACCACGGCGCCTGGGTGCGTGCCGCCGCCGCCCGCGGTGACGGCCAGTCCCCCGCCGCGACGCAGCAGCAGCTCGCCACGGACGGTCAGGTCGAAGAAGACCTCGCCTGCGTGCACCACGCACCCGTCCAGGGCGACCGTGCGGCGCTCTGGGTCGGCGGCCAGGCAGAGGGTCGGTGCGGCACCGCTGTGCAGCAGTCCGTCGCCCCGGTACGACCACTGCTGCGACCCGGCGGCCGAGCAGTCGGCGAGGACGACCGGGGTACCGGGCTCGGTGCGGCCGCCCGCGGTGTCGAGACACAGGCCGATGGCCCGGGAGCGCAGCCTGCCGTGGGCGATCTCGGCGGGGCTCCCGGTGGACACGGCGGAGGAGGATCCGGTCGCCGACGGCCGGCCGGAGGTTCCGGGGGCGTCGGGCCGGGTGTTGTCGCCGACGGGCGCGCCCCAGGTGGCCGTCGGGCCCGGGACACCGTTGTCGTCGGACGAGCCACGGGTCGCCAGCACGCCGGCGAGCAGGGCGAGGGAGGAGACGCCCACGCCGACGAGCAGGGCCCTGGCCCGCCGACCGGACGGCCCGGTCCCGGCGCCGGGGGCACCGCGGTGACGGCCGCCGGCCGCACGGGACGCCGTACGCGAGGCCGGCACGGCCGCGCCAGGCCCCGTACCCGAGCCCGGAACCCCCGCGCCAAGCCCCGTACCCGAGGCCGGAACCCCCGTGCCAAGCGTCCTGCGCGATGCCGGGACCCCGGCGCCAAGCCCCGTACCCGAGGCCGGGACCCCGGCGCCAAGCCCCGTACCCGAGCCCGGAACCCCCGCGCCGAGCCCCGTACCCGAGCCCGGAACCCCCGCGCCAAGCGTCCTGCGCGATGCCGGAACCGCCGCACCGAGCACCGTACGCGAGGCCGATACGGCCGCATCGAACGCCGTGCGCCAGGCCACGGTGTTGGCACGGAGGGCCGCGCCCCAGACCGGAACGGCCGCGGCGAGCCCCGTACGGCGGCCCGGGTCTCCCTGCGTGTCGATGGCGGCGCGGCCGGGGCGGGAGTCGAGGTAGCGGCGCGCGCCCCAGCTGAGCACGGTCTCCGCGAGCAGGATGTCCAACGCGTCGTCGAAGTGGCTGAGTTGCTCGGCGGTGTGCCGGCAGTGACGGCACTGGGCGAGATGGCCGCGGACGTCGGGCAGCAGCTCTCCGCCGCGGCGCAGGGGGATGTCGAGCAGGCGGTGGTAGAAGCGGCAGTCGGCCGTCGGCGCCAGGTCGAGATGAGCGCGGACGCAACGTGCCCGGAATTGCTCGCGGGCCTGTTCCAGACCGGCTGTCGCGGTGATGGTGTCGATGCCCAGCAGACCGGCCGGTACGGATATCGGCTCGGCCTCGACCTCGGTGTGCCACAAGAGGCATTGGGAGGACGCCGGAAGGGACTGGAAAGCGTGCTCGGCGAGTTGCCGCCTTTCCGGGGTGGCGGCGCGCGCGGCGCGCAGTCCGCGTCCGCCGATGGTTTTGCCCAACTCCGGAAGTTCGTCGGGAACTCCGGCGGCTCCGGCCCATTCCCGGACCGTGTCGCGGACGGCGACGAGGAGTTGGGGCCGCAGCGCGCCGCCGGGCCGGCCGCTCGCGAGTCGGCCGAGCACCCGGTGGACGGCCGCGGCGGCCACGAGCTGCGCCGGGTGTCCGGTGGTGGCGAGGCACACGGCCGCGTAGTCGTGGGCGGAGCGCCAGTGCCGGGCGAGCAGCAGCGCGACGGCTCCGCCGTCGTCGCCGGCGGCCATGCGCGCGGCCAGGTCTCGGTCGGATTCGCCCGGGAGACGGCCGGGGCGGGGCGGATAAGGAGGGCGTGGGGGGTTGAGCGATTGCACTGAACCATTTCCTTCCAAGCCGACGGACGGCATGCGAAATGCCGTCCGTCGGAAAGCAGGTGACTGATTGGTGCGTACCTGTGGGACGTTCACACGGACTGCAGACGGAGCGGTCTGGTCCGAACCGTCCCACGGGGACGCTCACCTTGGCACACAGGTCTCGGAGGAAACAAGGAGTGCGAGTGACTGAAGGTCAAAGTGCCGGAATTTGAAAGTTACCGACGGTATCCACAGAATCCGGCGGAGGAGGGGCCGCAGAGCGGCCCGAAGCCCCGTCGCGCCATTGCTCAGCCGTTGGGCCGCAGCGTCCAGACGACCGTCATCTCCCCGGTCACAGCGCCGTCGCCGCGCCGGATCTCGATCGCCACCGGGAACTCGGGCCGCTGCCCCGCGTCCAGTTCGGCGACGACCTCGGCGGCCGGGCGGCCCAGGGTCGCGGTGGCGGTGACGGGACCCATGGCGAGCTTCCTGTAGGCGATCTCGGCGCGGACGGCGAGCGGCACGGCCCGCGAGAGCTGGTCCCCGAACGCGGCGAGCACGATGGCGCCGCTGGCGGACTCGCCGAGCGTGAACATCGCGCCGGCGTGCGGGCCGCCCACGTGATTGTGGAACTCACCCTTGTCCGGCAGGGCGACCACGGCCCTGTCCGGGGTGGTCTCCAGGAACTGGAGGTTCAGGGTCCGGGCCATGGGCACCGTGGCGGCGAGCATCTCGCCGACGGACATCTGTTCTGCGCTCATGGCCGGGATGTTACCCACGAGTAGCCACTGCCGCCAGAGCGGCCCCGCACGGGCGGTACCGATTCGGTACGTCCCTGACAAGGGGTGGTGACCGCGTCCGCTCCCGGGCGGCACTAGGGTTGCTGCGCATGTGGCCAGGACAGCAGCCGCCCGGGGGAGAGCAGAACCCGCAGGCGCAGAACAATCCGTATCAGCAGCCGGGATACCAGCAGCCGAATCCGTATCAGCAGCCCGGCTATCAGCAGCAGCCCGACCCCTACGCACAGCAGCAGCCGCAGCAGCCGCAGTGGGGCGCCCCGACCGTGCCGGGCACCCTCCAGCCGCAGCCCGGCAGCGGCGGCGGGGGCGGCGGCAACCGCACCAAGCTCGTCGCGATCGTCGCGGCCTCGGCCGTGGTGGTGGCCGCCGGCGTCACCGGCTTCCTGGTGCTGGGCGGCGACGATGACGACAGCGACGCGGCAGGCAAGGGCCAGAGCCCGACCCCCACAGCGACCGCGAGCCCGAGCCCGAGCGCGGAACCGAGCGCGACCGCGACGACCGGGGGCGACAACCCGCGCAGCAACGAGACCGAGCAGCCGACCGTCGCCGGCTGGAAGGTCGTGGTGAACCCCAAGTGGGGCATCGCCTTCGACGTCCCCGCGGACTGGGAGGTCCAGTCGCCGGGCCTCAGCCAGGGCTTCGAGTGGGAGGACGAGGAGAAGCCGGACGGCTACGACCGGATCATCATGGGCGGCACCGCCGAGTTCAAGTCGAAGTGGTGCACGTCCGACGACGACAAGGACGGCGACCCCAGCGACACCCCGTTGGCGATGGTCGGCACCAAGGGCGCCGAGGGCGCCAAGAACACCGACGAGATCGCGATCAACACGCCCGCCTGGTGGGTGTTCGGCGGCTACACCGAGCCGGACAAGAAGAGCATCACCTTCGACGAGAAGGCCACGCCCTACACGACCGCCTCCGGCGTCCAGGGCAGCTACGCCTGGGCGCAGTCGACGAACACGCCCCAGAAGGGCAAGTGCGCCAGCGACGGCAAGGCGATCACGTTCGGCTTCAAGAACTCCAACGGCGACTTCGTGTCCTGGAACCTGCACGCGGCCAAGGGTGTGAAGGACGAGCTGCCCAAGGACACCATCATGAAGATCCTCAGCACGGTACGGCTCAACGGGGAGCCCACCCAGCGCTGAGCCGTGCGCCCGGCGGGACACCGGTTTGGCACACCGGGGTCCGGGCGGCGATAGTCACCCGGTGACCTCAGCCGCCGACACCCGCCTCCGCCTGCGCAGACCCGCCTGGGCGGGCCGCAACTACAGCCTGCTGACCGCCGCCGCGTTCGTGACCGGCCTCGGCAGTCAGGGCGCGCTCATCGCCGCCGCCTTCGCCGTGCTGGAGGCGGGCGGCGACGGCGGCGACGTCGGTCTGGTGGCCGCCGCGCGCACCCTGCCGCTGGTGCTGTTCCTGCTCGTCGGCGGCGCGGTCGCGGACCGCTTCCCCCGGCACCGGGTGATGGTCGCGGCCAACACCCTCAACTTCCTCTCGCAGGGCGCCTTCGCCGCGCTGGTGCTGCTCGGCGAGCCCCGGCTGTGGCAGATGATGCTGCTGACCGCGCTCGGCGGCACCGGCCAGGCGTTCTTCAGCCCGGCGGCGGAGGGCATGCTGCTGTCCTCGGTGCGGGGCGAGCAGGCCGGCCGCGCCTTCGCGGTGTTCCGGATGGCGATGCAGGGCGCGGCACTCGGCGGGGCGGCGCTCGGCGGCGCGATGGTCGCCGTGGTCGGCCCGGGCTGGGTGCTCGCGGCGGACGCCGCCGCGTTCGCCGTCGCCGGGGCGCTGCGCGCGTTCCTCGACGTCGGTCACCTTCCGCCGCGCGCACCGGGCGGCGGGCTGCTCGCCGACCTCAGGGAGGGCTGGCGGGAGGTCAGCGGTCGGCCCTGGCTGTGGGGCATCGTCCTGCAGTTCTCGATCGCCAACGCCGTCGTGGGCGCCGCCGACGCCGTCTACGGCCCGCTCGTCGCCCGCGACCACCTGGGCGGGCCGGGCCCCTGGGGCCTCGCCCTCGGCTTCTTCGGCGCGGGCACGGTCGCCGGTGCCCTGCTGATGACCCGTTGGAAGCCGCGCCGCCTGCTGTTCGTGGGCACCCTGTGCGTCTTCCCGCTGGCCCTGCCCTCCGCCGCGCTCGCGGTCCCGGTCCCGGTCACGGTGCTGTGCGCGGTGATGTTCCTGACCGGCATCACGCTGGAGGTGTTCGGCGTCTCCTGGATGACCGCCCTGCACCAGGAGATCCCGGAGGACAAGCTGTCCCGGGTCTCCGCCTACGACTGGTTCGGCTCGGTCGCCCTGGTCCCGCCGGCGACCGCGCTGGCCGGACCGGCGGAGTCCGCGTTCGGCCGTACCGCGTCCCTGTGGGGCTGCGCCACCCTGGTCGTCGTGGTCACGGCGGCGGTGCTGTGCGTGCCCGACGTACGGAACCTGACCCGGCGTACGAAGCAGGTGACGCGGCGGTCACCCGGGACCGACGGCCTGTCAGCCGACACCGAAGGAGCCCTCGGGGGGCACGGGTGACGGCACGGCGTCCTCGTCCCGCACCGGTCGCGCGTCCCCGATGAACGACCGCACCCCGGCCCCGTGCTCCACCCGCGCCGGAAACGCGTCGGCGGCGGCGCGCCGGGCCAGCGCGGAGGCGTCGAACGCCTGGTGCCCGGCGGCCAGCACCGCGTTGCCGAACCGCCGGCCGCGCAGCACACCCGGCTCGGCGATCAGCACCAGCTCCTCGAACAGGGTGGCGAGGTTGGCGAGTTGGGACCGAAGGAAGGCGAAGGGCGCCCCGTCGGCCAGATTCGCCACATACACCCCGTCGCCCCGCAGCACCCGCGCGGCCTCCCGGGCATAGGCCAGCGTCGTCAGATGCGCGGGCACCCGGGATCCGCCGAAGACATCCCCGACCAGCACGTCGGCCGAGTCGTCCCGTGCGTCCTCCAGCCACTCCCGCGCATCGGCGTGGTGGAGGCTGATCCCGGAGCCCTCCGGCAGCGGCAGATGCTCCACGACCAGGTCCAGCAGCGCACCGTCGGCCTCGACGACGTCCTGCCGGGACCCGGGCCGGGTCACCGCCAGATACCGGGGCAGGGTGAGCGCACCCCCGCCGAGATGCACGACGTCCAGCGCCCGCCCCACCTCGGCGACGGTGTCCAGCACATGCCCGAGCCGCTGCGCGTACTCGAACTCCAGATACGTGGGGTCATCCAGGTCGACGTACGACTGGGGTGCCCCGTCCACGGTCAGCAGCCAGGCCCGCTCCCGATCGACATCGGGCATCAGCTTGGCGGTGCCGTGGTCGACGGCACGGGTGACAGGAATGGCGTGGTTCACCGTTGAATTGTGCCTGCACGCAGAGGGGCGCGGGGAACTGGGCGACCCAGCCACAGCGGGCCCGCAGTCCCCCACACACAGAACCCCCTCACACAAGGGCTGTCACAGTCCCCGCCCCCACGGTCCTGCCGCCTTCACGAATGGCGAACCCCAGCCCGGGCTCCAGAGGAACGTCACGCCCCAGCTCAACGGTCATCGTCACCGTCTCCCCGGGCCGAGCGACCCCCGCTTCCCCGAGGTCGATGTCCCCCACCACATCCGCCGTACGGATGTAGAACTGCGGCCGATACCCGGTGGTGACCGCCGTCGTACGTCCTCCCTCCCGAGCCGACAGCACATACACCTGCGCGGTGAAGCGCCGACTCGGCACCACACTCCCCGGCGCCGCGACGACATGCCCCCGCCGGACGGCGTCCCGCGGAACCCCACGCAGCAACAGCGCCACGTTGTCCCCGGCCTGCGCTTCCTCCATCGGTTTGCCGAAGGTCTCCAGCCCGGTCACCACGGTCTCGACGCCGGCGCCGAGCACCTCGACCCGGTCACCGACCCGCACCAGGCCCCGCTCGACGGCACCGGTCACCACGGTCCCGCGCCCGGTGATGGTCAGCACGTTCTCCACCGGCAGCAGGAACGGCGCGTCCACATACCGCTCCGGCATCGGAACGTATGTGTCCACCGCGTCGAGCAGCGCCTCCACCGCCGCCGTCCACTTGGGGTCCCCCTCCAGCGCGCGGAGCCCGGAGACCCGTACGACGGGCGCGGAGTCACCGCCGTAGCCGTGCGCGGTGAGCAGGTCGCGCACCTCCAGCTCGACCAGGTCGGTCAGTTCCTCGTCGCCCGCGTCGGCCTTGTTGAGCGCGACGACGATGTGGTTCACACCCACCTGCCGTGCGAGCAGCACGTGCTCGGCGGTCTGCGGCATGATCCCGTCGAGCGCGGAGACGACGAGGATCGCTCCGTCGAGCTGCGCGGCGCCGGTGACCATGTTCTTGACGTAGTCGGCGTGGCCCGGCATGTCGACGTGCGCGTAGTGCCGGGTGTCGGTCTCGTACTCGACGTGCGCGATGTTGATGGTGATGCCGCGCGCGGCCTCCTCGGGCGCCCGGTCGATGCGGTCGAACGGCACGAAGGTGCCGGCCCCGCGGTCGGCGAGGACTTTGGTGATCGCGGCGGTCAGGGTGGTCTTGCCGTGGTCCACGTGTCCCATGGTGCCGATGTTGAGATGCGGTTTGGTGCGGACGTAAGCCGTCTTGGACATGGCTGTACCTCGAAGTCACTGCGTAGGAACGGGGACCCCGAGGACTCGCCGACCCTCCCCCTGCGGGGTCCGCCGGACAATCCGGAGAGGGTCAGCTTCGGGCGCCGTCGACGACTGTCAGAAAGACGGGAACGGCAGCCTTCGGCGCATCCGCGACTGCGGATGCTGCGAGGAGGAAGGCGTGCCGGAACATGCGTCGATCATTGCCGACGCGCTGCCCGAGGTCGAATGGTTTTCCGGTACGGCACACCGGTACGGGACATCAGGCGCCGATGTTCTTCAGCGCCTCCCGCACCGACAGCGGCGCGAAGCGGCTCTGCTCCCGCGCGAGGAAGGACCGTACGGCCTCGGGGTCGGTCTTGGCGTATTCGCGCAGCGCCCACCCGATGGCCTTGCGGACGAAGAAGTCGGGGTGCCCGGACTGGCGCAGACAGTAGGTGAAGAGACGGTCGGCGTCGGTGCGGTCCTTGTAGCGGAGCTGGTGGAGCAGGGCGGTACGGACGACCCACAGGTCGGTATCGGCACTCCACTCGTCCATGGTGGCCGTGAGCTTCGGGTCCGTGGCGACCAGGGCACCGACCACGTGGGCGGCGAGCAGGTCGACGGTGTCCCACCAGGGGACGGTGGAGACGAGGTGCCGGGCCACGGGCAGGAAACCGGACGAGCACACGCGCGCGTGGCGGCGAAGGTAGTCGACGGCGAAGTAGTGGTACTCGCGTTCCGGCAGCCGCCAGCAGCGCAGCGCGACGGCCGTGCAGTCCGTCTCGTCGGGCCGGGGCGTGCCGGCCAGGACGGTGCGGGTCAGGGTGCGGCGCTCGGGGGTGGGCAGGCCCAGGAAGGGGGCGACGTCCTTCATATAGGCGCGCATGGCGACGGCCCGGTGGGGGTCGGCCGCGGCGGGGAAGACGGTGGTGAGCCGCTCCAGCAGGGTGTCGGCGAGCGTGCTGGTCGGTCCCCCTGCCGTGTCCGCGCCTGTGACGGTCATGAGACGAACCATACGGCGATCTGACATGTCCGTCGGTTACTGTCGCCGGATGCTCGATGCACCCACCCGCTCTGGGAGCACCGGCGCGGCCTCTCCCCTGGCCGCCGCCACCGATCTCGCCCTCGCTTCGACCGCGGTCGTCGTCCCCGCGCCGCCCGTCGGGTTCGCCGCGCGCTGCACGCGCGTGCTGCTGTCGCCCTGGTCCCGTTTCTCGCTGCTGGTCGTGCTGCTGGCGTCCGCCGCGTCCTGTGTGCTGCTGTTCGAGCCGCAGCGGCTGCTCGCGGACGGCTGGCCGCCCCAGCTGGGCGGTGTCACGGCTGCGGTGGTGTTCGCGGTGGCCTACGGTTTGTGCACGGTGGCGTTCGTACCGCGCCCGCTGCTGAATCTGGCGGCGGGCGCGTTGTTCGGCTGGCAGCTGGGCCTCGGGGCGGCGCTGGCGGGCACGGTGCTGGGCGCCGGTCTGGCGTTCGGCCTGGGCCGGCTTCTGGGGCAGGACGCGCTGCGGCCCCTGCTGCGGGGGCGGTGGCTGAAGGCGGCCGACGGGCAGCTCAGCCGGCGCGGCTTCCGGTCGATGATGGCGGTGCGGCTGTTCCCGGGGGTGCCGTTCTGGGCGGCGAACTACTGCGCGGCGGTCTCCCGGATGGGCTACCTGCCCTTTCTGCTGGCGACGGGGCTGGGTTCGGTGCCGAACACGGCCGCGTACGCGGTGGCCGGCGCGCAGGCGTCGGCGCCGACCTCGCCGGCCTTCCTGATGGCGGTGGCCGGGATCGCCGTGCCGCTGGTGGCGGGCGCGGTGGTGGCCTGGCGCAAGCGCCACCAGCTGCGCGCGAAGTGAGCGCCCAGACCGACGCCCCGGACAGAAACGCTGCGACCGAATCGCCCAGGCCGAGCGCTCAGAGCGATTCGAGGATCATCGCGTTGGCCAGGCCGCCCGCCTCGCACATGGTCTGCAGTCCGTAGCGGGCACCGCGTTCGCGCATCGCGTGCACGAGGGTCGTGGTGAGCCGCGTGCCGCTGGCGCCGAGGGGGTGGCCGAGGGCGATGGCCCCGCCGTGCACGTTGACCTTGGCGAGGTCGGCGCCGGTCTCCTGCTGCCAGGCGAGGACGACGCTGGAGAACGCCTCGTTGACCTCGAACAGGTCGATGTCGTCGAGGCGCAGACCGGCCCGGCGCAGGACCTTCTCGGTGGCGGGGACGACTCCGGTGAGCATCAGCAGCGGGTCGGAGCCGGTGACGGCGAAGCTGTGCAGTCGGGCGAGCGGGCGCAGGCCGAGCCGGGCCGCGGTCTCGCTGGAGGTGATCAGCACGGCGGAGGCGCCGTCGTTGACGGGGCTGGCGTTGCCGGCGGTGATGTTCCACTCGATCTGCGGGAAGCGCTCGGCGAACGCGGGGTCGTGGTAGGCGGGCCTGAGGCCGGCGAGGATCTCGGGGGTGCTGTCGGGTCGTACGCACTCGTCGCGTGAGACGCCGTCCAGGGGCGCGACCTCGGCGTCGAAGAGGCCCCGCTCCCAGGCGGCTGCGGCCTGGCGGTGCGAGGAGACGGCGAAGTTGTCCAGCTGTGCGCGGCTCAGGGACCACTTGGCGGCGATCAGCTCGGCGCTGATGCCCTGCGGGACGAGTCCGTCCGGGTAGCGCTCGGCGACGCCGGGTCCGAAGGGGTCCGTGCCGGGCGGCACGTTGGACCACATCGGTACCCGGCTCATGGACTCGACGCCGCAGGCCACGACGAGGTCGTAGGCGCCCGCGATGACGCCCTGGGCGGCGAAGTGCACGGCCTGCTGGGAGGAGCCGCACTGGCGGTCGACGGTGGTCGCGGGCACGGACTCGGGGAATCCGGCCGACAGCGCCGCGTAGCGGGTGGTGTTCATGGCCTGCTCGCCGACCTGGTCGACGGTGCCGCCGATGACGTCGTCGATCAGGGCCGGATCGACTCCGGAGCGTTCGACGAGGGTGCGCAGGGTGTGGGCGAGGAGCTCGACGGGGTGGACGTGTGCGAGGGCGCCGTTCGGCTTGCCCTTGCCGATCGGGGTGCGTACGGCTTCGACGATGACTGCGTCACGCATGGTGCGGGCCTCCTGCCGATTACCAGTAGGTAGGAAATCTGGACCCACCATAGGCGGGTGGGTTGGGAAAACAAACCCAGTAAGCCCTTGCACCGCCCCTCGGGTTGGAAATTCAAACCCTCACTAGACTGAGGAGCATGGCCGCCACCAAGGACCCGCGCCCCTGCTCGATCGCCGACGCCCTCGCCCTAGTCGGCGAGAAGTACTCCCTGCTCGTCCTGCGGGAGGTCTGCCTGGGCAACGGACGCTTCGACCAGCTGGCGCGCAACATCGGGGCCCCGCGCGACATCCTGGCCACCCGGCTGCGCCGCCTGGTGGACGCCGGGATCCTCACCAAGCGGCCGTACAGCCAACGGCCCCAGCGCTTCGAGTACCGGCCGACCGAGGCGGGGCTCGAACTGGAACCGGTCCTGATGACCCTCATGGCCTGGGGCGACCGCCACCTGCGGGGGGACGACGACCGCCCCATGGTGATCGAGCACAGCTGCGGCCACGAACTGCTCCCGGTCGTCACCTGCGCCACCTGCGGCGCACAGGTCCACCACGAGGACCTCCGGGCCCACCCGCAGACCCCGGGCTGGACCCTGTCGGGCCCGGCGGGGCGCTAACCGCCGCGTCCGTTGCGCCCGGGGAGGGGCTCCCACGAAGCCCCTGTGACGGACCTGTCATACCGGGACGCTAGGCTGCCCCCGGCACACGTGATCAGACGCGGCTGTCGTCGCGTCCGTCCGTCGCCCCTCCCACCGATCGGCACTTGGACTCCGTAACTTCATGTCTTGGTTTGAATCCCTCATCCTCGGACTCGTCCAGGGGCTGACCGAGTTCCTGCCCGTCTCCTCCAGCGCGCACCTGCGGCTGACCGCCGCGTTCTCCGGCTGGGAGGACCCGGGCGCCGCCTTCACTGCGATCACCCAGATCGGCACGGAGGCCGCGGTGCTGATCTACTTCCGCAAGGACATCGGGCGGATCCTCTCGGCGTGGACCCGCTCGCTGACCGACAAGACGATGCGCAAGGACCAGGACGCCCGGATGGGCTGGCTGGTCATCGTCGGCTCCATCCCCATCGGCGTGCTCGGGGTGACGCTCAAGGACCAGATCGTGGGCCCCTTCCGTGACCTGCGCATCACGGCGACCATGCTGATCGTCGTGGGTGTGATCATCGGCATCGCCGACCGGATGGCGGCCCGCGACGAGAAGGGCGGGCGGCACCGGGCGGCCAAGCAGCGCAAGACGCTCCAGGAGCTCGGCGTACGGGACGGCCTGATCTTCGGCCTCTGCCAGGCGTGCGCCCTCATCCCCGGTGTCTCCCGCTCCGGCGCCACCATCAGCGGCGGCCTGTTCATGGGCTACAAGCGCGAGGCGGCGGCCCGCTACTCCTTCCTGCTCGCCATCCCCGCCGTACTGGCCTCCGGGGGCTACGAACTGAAGGACGCGCTGGAGAACGATCACGTGGCCTGGGGGCCGACCATGTTCGCCACGGTCATCGCCTTCGTGTCCGGCTATGCCGTCATCGCGTGGTTCATGAAGTTCATCTCGACCAAGAGCTTCATGCCCTTCGTCTGGTACCGCATCGCCCTCGGCATCATCCTCGTCGTCCTCGTCACCGCCGGCGTGCTCAGCCCGGACGCCGGCGAGCCGGCGGGCGGCTGAGCCGCCACACCCGGGACAACTCAGGGTGCCCACCGACCAGTTGGCTGTTCGACTGATCGATCAGCCGTGACCAAGCCCATACGGGATCAGTAGCCGCGCGGTAGCGCGCTGTCAGTCCTTGTGCCTAGGCTTGGCGCATGTCCCCCGAATGTGCCTTCCCTGGTTCCGTGCGGTCCGCTGCCGAGTTAAACGAGCGGATCAGGGCCTTGTGGCTGCGCGCGGGCGGGTCCCTGACGGCCCAGGAGCGCGCGGAGTACGAGCTGTTGGTGGTCGAGTGGGCCGAGGCGATCCGCGGCGAGGTCGTCGAGGCGGCCTGACGCGGATCACCTCCGCAGGTGCGCGAGGACCTCCTCCGCCACCGGGTACGGCCGCTCCGGCGGCAACAGGGCCCGCGCCCGGTCCAGTTCACCGGCGCGCACCTGGCCCTGGATCTCCCTGGCCAGCGGGGTCACATCCCTGATGCCGACGAGCCACTCATCGGCGTACCGGGCCGTCGCCTCCCCCGCGAGCCCCAGCTGCAGCGACCTGTGGGGCAGCGGGTTGTGGTGCAGATCCCGCTCCGGATCCCACTGCACCCGCGCCGGTGCCGCTCTCAACTGCCGCTTCCACTCGGCCTGTTCGCCGTGCAGCTCCGGCACGTGATGCGAGAGGCAGGAATGGCGCAGCGCCCACTCGAAGCCCTCCCGGGTGATCTCCACGGCGAGGACGGTCTCCTGGTTCTCCTTGGTGGCCCAGCCGCAGCGGTACATCATCCACAGGAAGGACGGCTTGATCCACGTCATGCGCTCACGGCTCCATGACGAGGGGAAACGGCCGTTGCGCGCCGCCGCGGCGCCGATCCGCGGACGGTATGCCTGATAGACCGTGATCGTGGACTCGGTGTAGAGCGCACGGATGCGGAACCTCGGTTCCTCGGCGACGGTCTGTTCGACTGACTGATCGTTCACGGCCCCAGCCTGGCCGCCACCCGGGCGACACGGCCACCGAATATCCCCGCACGGCCCTTGGCTGCGCACGCCGTATGTCCAACACTCGGGCCATGACGCAGCGTGTGGAGCTCGCCACCGTGATGGACCGACTGGCCGTCGATGGACTGATCACCGACTACGCGGTGGCGGTCGACGACGGTGACTGGACGGCGTACCGGGACCTGTTCACCTCCGACGGCCGCGCGGACTACCGCTCCGCCGGCGGCATCGAGGGACACGCCGGGGACGTCGCCGACTGGCTCGCCGACACCCTGCGGCGGTTCGCGATGCGGCAGCACCTCATCGTCAACCGCCGGCTGCGCTTCGGGATCCTGGAGCAGGACACCGGCGACACCGCCCGGGTCCAGGCCGACTACGTCAACCCGATGCGGCTGGCCGGCGGCGACGGTGCCTCCCCGCCCGACTTCGTGTGCGGCGGCCGCTACGCCTTCGCCCTCCTGCGCACCCCCGACGGCTGGAGGGTCCACCAGGTGGTCGTACAGGAGAAGTGGCGCCGCCTGCCGAGCGCATAGCCGCGGTCGCCCGCCGAACCGCTGCTCCGGAAGATCGCACAGAGCCGTGCCCACTGTCGGAGATCGTCCGCCGCGCGGCACACTGGAGCCATCACCGGGCAGGAGGCGCCGTATGAAGTGGTTCGGCCGGTGGCTCGCCTCCCCGTGGCGGCGGTCCGTGGTCGCCGCACTGGCGGGTGCGCTGCCCGTGCTCGCCTTCCCCGGCCCCGCGCTGTGGTGGTGGGCGTACGTCGCCCTCGTGCCCTGGCTGCTGCTCCTACGGGCCGCGCCCAGCTCTCGACGCGCGGTGTACGACGGCTGGTGGGGCGGGTTCGGGTTCATGCTGGGCATGCACCACTGGCTGCTGCCGAACCTGCATGTGTTCACCTTCGTGATCGCCGTGCTGCTCGGCGTGCTGTGGGCGCCGTGGGGCTGGCTGGTGCGCCGGTTCCTGGCCGGAAGACCCTCGCGGTGGCAGGTCGCGGCGGCGCTGCTGGTGCTGCCGTCGGGCTGGCTGGTGGTCGAGCTGGTGCGGTCCTGGCAGGGGCTCGGCGGGCCCTGGGGCATGCTCGGGGCGAGCCAGTGGCAGGTGGAGCCCGCGCTGCGGCTGGCCTCCGTCGGCGGGGTGTGGCTGCTGAGTTTCCTGGTCGTGGCCGTCAATGTGGCCGCCGCCGTCCTGATCGCCGTGCCGCCCTCGCGGGTGCCCGCCGTGGCCGGCCTGGTGGCCACCGCCGTCGCCGCCTCGGTGGCGTGGGTGTGGTCGCCGCGCCCGGACGAGACCGGCCGGGTCCGGATCGCCCTCGTCCAGCCCGGCGTGGTCCACGGTCCGGCACACCGCTTCGACCGCGAGGAGCAGCTCACCCGCGGGCTGGTCGGCCAGGACGTGGACCTGATCGTGTGGGGCGAGAGCAGCGTCGGCTACGACCTCGGTGAGCGACCCGACCTCGCCCGGCGCATCGCCGCCCTGTCGGAGGCGACCGGTGCCGAGATCCTCGTCAACGTCGACGCCCGCCGCTCCGACCGGCCCGGCATCTACAAGAGCTCGATCCTGGTCGGCCCGGACGGGCTGACCGGCGACCGCTACGACAAGATGCGGCTGGTGCCGTTCGGCGAGTACGTCCCCGCCCGCTCCCTGCTCGGCTGGGCGACCTCCGTCGGCGAGGCGGCCGGTGAGGACCGGCGGCGCGGCACCGCGCAGGTCGTGATGGACGTCGCGCCCGGCCTGCGCATCGGGCCGCTGGTGTGCTTCGAGACGGCGTTCACCGACATGAGCCGCCATCTCACCGAGGACGGCGCGGACGTCATCGTCGCCCAGTCCGCGACCTCCACCTTCCAGCAGAGCTGGGCGCCCGCGCAGCACGCCTCGCTCGCCGCGCTGCGCGCCGCCGAGACGGGCCGCCCGTTCGTGCACTCCACGCTGACGGGCGTCTCGGCGGTCCACGACGCGAGCGGGAAGCGTGTGGGGTCCTGGCTGGGCACGGACGCGAGCACCACGGCGGTCTACGAGGTGCCGCTGTCCGACGGCGTCACCCCGTTCGTCCGCCTCGGCGACTGGCCGGTGCGGGCGGCCCTGCTGGTGCTGGCCGGCTTCGGCCTCGCCGAGGGCGTACGGGCTGTGCTCAGGCCGCGCCGGAGCGCTCCCGCACCGTCCGCACCACCCGCTCGCACAGTTCGTGGGTCGCGAGCGCGTCCCGGGCGCTGAGCACCTTCCCGGCGCGCACCGCGTCCAGGAAGACGAGCACCGCCTGCTCGATACCGCGCTGCCGGGCGACCGGCACCCAGTCCCCGCGCCGGCGCACCGACGGCTGCCCCTTGTGGTCGATCACCTCGGCGAGGTTGACCACCTGCCGCTTGGTGTCCTGCCCCGACACCTCCAGGATCTCCTCGGTGGAACCGCTGAGCCGGTTCATCACCCCGAGCGCGGTGAAGCCGTCCCCGGCGAGCTGGAGCACGACGTGGTGCAGCAGCCCGTCCACCACACGCGCGCGGACCGTCACGTCGTCGATCGGGCCGGGCGCCAGGAAGCGCAGGGTGTCGACGACGTGGATGAAGTCGTCGAGGATCATCGTGCGGGGTTCCTCGGGCAGGCCGATCCGGTTCTTCTGCATCAGGATCAGCTCACGCGGATGGTCGGCGCACTGCGCGTAGCCGGGCGCGTAACGCCGGTTGAAGCCGACGGCGAGACTCGTCCCGCGCGCCTCGGCGAGCTCCACCAGCCGCTGGGAGTCGGCGAGTTCGTAGGCCAGCGGCTTGTCGACGTAGGTCGGTACGCCCGCCTCCAGCAGCCGGGCGACGATGTGCGGGTGGGCCTCGGTGGGCGCATGCACGAACGCGGCGTCCAGGCCGGCCGCGAGGAGCGCGTCGAGGTCCCGGTGACGCTGCGCGGCGGGCAGGTGCAGGGCGTCGGCGACCCGGTCGAGGGTGGCCGGGGTGCGGGTCTGCAAGTGAAGTTCGGTCCCTGGCTGCACGGCGAGCACCGGCAGGTACGCCTTCTGCGCGATGTCACCGAGTCCGATGCAGCCGATCTTCACGGGGGCTCCTTCACTGCCTGCCTGGGGACGCCTGCACGGCAGCATACGGGTGCTGCGGCGGCCGCCGGCCTGCGATGCCGTGGAAGCTCCGTGGGCAAAGCGCCGGCCCGGCCGCCGCTGACGGAGCTGCTGCGCGGCCCGGGGCCGGAAAACCCGTGGTGGGCCGAGCGTTCGCTGGGCGAGGATGCCCTCATGACGACGACTCAGCGCACCTCGACCTCTCAGCACGCCGACGAGCGGACCACGCTGGAGGGCTGGCTGGACTTCCACCGCCAGACCCTGGCCCGGAAGTGCGAGGGCCTGACCGACGCACAGCTCAGAACCGCCTCCGTGGAGCCCTCCGAGCTGACCCTCATGGGGCTGGTGCGGCACATGGCGGAGGTGGAGCGATGGTGGTTCCGCGCGATCCTCACGGACGACGCCGCCGCCGGCCCGATCTACTACACCGAGGACGACCCCGACGGCGACTTCCACGTCACCGACGACGACACCTGGGCGGAGGCGCACGCCACCTGGCAGGCCGAGATCGAGGCCGCCCGGCGGGCGGCGGCCGGTGTCGCCCTGGACGACCTCTCCCAGCGCAGGAGCCGGCGCACGGGTGAGCCGTACAACCTGCGCTGGATCTACACCCATATGATCGAGGAGTACGCCCGCCACAACGGCCACGCCGACCTGATCCGCGAGCGCATCGACGGCGCGACCGGCGACTGACGTCAGCCCGCGCCGCCCCACGCCCTCCTTACGGGGCAGGAGATCACCCGTGCGGGGCAACCTCCGCTTGTCCACTGTGGTTCTCGGGGCGTGACCCAGCAGAGTTGCGCGGGTGCAGCGAACGACGACTACCGCAACGCTCCTGGTCACCGTGGCCGTGTCCGCCCTCTCCGGTTGTGTGACCGTCCAGCAGCGCCCGCCCGTGCCCGGACCGCCGCCCGTGGCGCCGTCCCAGCTGCCGGTGCCGCGACCGGACGGACGGGCCGAGACACAGGTGGTGCAGGCCCCGGTGCAGGAGGCGCTGGAGATGGTGCGGCCGGCCGCGACACCGCAGGCCGCGGTCCCGGCCCGGCGACCGGACACCGAGCCGCAGCGGAGCGTCCCCCTGGGGGAGCGTCCCGAGCGCTCGGAGTCGCCGCGGAAGGCGCAGGCACAGCCGCACCCCCGGCCGACGCATCCCTCGCCCCGGCGGACCGCACACCCCGGCGGGGGTACCCTGGACCTGTCGAAGGGCACGTCGAACGAGATGGCGCGTGAGGTGTCGCAGGGCGTGCAGAAGGAGGTGCGCAAGAACACCGATGTGTGCGCGCTCGGCAAGAAGTACGGGGGGTGGCGGGCGGACAGCCCGGAAGCCGTGATCTGCCGGCAGACGTACGGAAGGTGACAGCCCCGACCGGGGTCACGGCCGCTGCCTGGGCGGGCCCCAGCTCTCCCCGTCGGCGCCGCCCTCCCCCAGCCGCAGCTCCAGCCGCCTGATCGCCTCCCGTACCCGGTCGCCGTGGCCGTCGTCCGGCAGGACGGCCGCCGCGCCACGGGCCGCGCGCAGATGGGAGCGGGCGGCGTCGGAGCGGCCCAGCTTGGCGTAGTCCGCCGCCAGGTTCAGATGCAGCGAGGGGTACAGCGCCCGCGCGGCGAGCGACCCCTCGTGCTCCTCGGCCGCTGTCAGGGCCCGCAGGTCCCAGGCCAGTTCGTGCTCGGGGTCGTCCTGGGTGTCGGCCAGGTAGTGGGCGAGGGTGCAGCGGTGCAGCGGGTCGCCCCGCTCGCCGAGTTCGGACCAGAGGTCCAGGAGGCGGCTGCGGGCCTCCTCGCGGTCGCCACCATGGTGCAGCATCACGACCTGCCCGATCCGCGTCAGCAACGCGTCCGGCGCCGTCTGCCCCTGTCGCTCCGCCACGATGCCCTCCTCGCGTCCTTGGGACGACGCTAACCGCCACCACCGGCATTCCCCGTCAGGCGGCACCGGGCCGGCCCTGGGTGGGACCGGCCCGGCGGCGGTCAGCCGAGGTTAGGGACCGTCCAGTCGATGGGCTCGTGGCCCTGTGCGGCCACCGCCTCGTTGATCTGCGTGAACGGACGGGAGCCGAAGAACTTCTTCGCGGACAGGGGAGAGGGGTGCGCGCCCTTGACCACCACGTGCCGGGTCTCGTCGATCAGGGGGAGCTTCTTCTGCGCGTAGTTGCCCCACAGGACGAACACGGCCGGGTCGGGCCGGCCGGCCACCGCGCGGATCACGGCGTCGGTGAACTTCTCCCAGCCCTTGCCCTTGTGCGAGTTGGCCTCACCGGAGCGGACGGTGAGGACCGCGTTGAGCAGCAGGACACCCTGCTCGGCCCACGGCATCAGATAGCCGTTGTCCGGGATCGGGGTGCCCAGCTCCTCGTGCATCTCCTTGTAGATGTTGCGCAGGGACGGCGGGATCTTCACCCCGGGGCGGACCGAGAAGCACAGGCCGTGCCCCTGGCCCTCGCCGTGGTAAGGGTCCTGACCGAGGATCAGGACCTTCACCTTGTCGTACGGCGTCGCGTCGAGGGCGGCGAAGACCTCCTCGCGCGGCGGGTAGACGGGACCCTTCGCCCGCTCCTCCTCGACGAACTCCGTCAGCTCCTTGAAGTAGGGCTGCTGCAGCTCGTCGCCCAGCACCCCGCGCCAGGACTCGGGCAGCATGGCGGTGTCGGTCACGTCAACGTCCTTAGGTCGTGCGGTCGCTTCCAGGTCTCAGAACCTACAGGCGACCACTGACAACCCGCCCCCGGACCGGGACTACCAGCTCGTCTTGCGGGACAGCTCCCACAGCAGCATGATCGTCGACGCGTCCATCGACCGCTCGGCGCCGGAGATGTCCTCGTTGGCGGCCACGTACTGCTTGCCCTGCCACAGCGGCAGCAGCCGGACGTCCCTGACGAGGACCCGCTGGGCCTCCTCGAAGTCCTTCACCACGTTGGCGCGGTCGCTCTCCTGGCGGGAGCGCGGCAGCAGCACGTCGGTGATCCGGTTCGCCTCGTAGGGCGTGCCCAGGGCGTTCTGCTTGCCGACGAAGGGGGCGATGAAGTTGTCGGCGTCCGGGAAGTCCGGGGACCAGCCGCGGCCGAACACCGGGTACTCGCCCTTCTGGTAGCCGTCGACGTAGTCCTTCCACGGGCGGCTCTTGAGGGTGATCTCGAACAGTCCCGTGGCTTCGAGCTGCCGCTTGAGCTCCTTGAACTGCAGGGCGATCTCGGAGCCGTAGCGGTCGGAGGTGTACCAGAAGGTGAGCGGGACCGGGTCGGTGATGCCGGCGTCGGTGAGGATCTCGCGGGCCTTGTCGGCGTCGGGGTTGCCGAAGTCGTCGAAGAAGGCCGTGGTGTGGCCGGTCAGGCCCTGCGGGACCATGGAGTACAGCGGCTGGACGGTGTTCTTGTAGATCGTGTGCGCGAGGGCGGCCCGGTCGACGATCTGGGCGATGGCCTTGCGGACGGCGGGCTTGGCGGCCCACTTGTCCTTGGGGTTGAAGACCAGGTAGTCGATGCTCGCACCGGTGCCCTCGACGATCTGCAGTCCCTCGTTCTCGCTGTTCTTGCTCTCCAGCGAGACGATGTCGTCGGCGGCGAGGCCGCGGTAGGTGACGTCGATCTGCCGGTCCCGCAGCGCCTTGACCATGGTGGCCGAGTCATGGAAGTAGCGGATCGACACCGCGTCGTTCTGCCGGTCGGCGAAGCCCTTGTACCGATCGTTGCGGACGAGTTCGGCGCTCTCGCCCTCCTTGTAGCTGTCCAGCTTGTACGGCCCGGAGCCGACGACGCCGGAGCCCTCACGCAGGGCGTCGGCGGGGTAGTCGTCGGGGGCGACGATGGACATGGCCGGGGTGGCCAGCACGAAGGGGAAGGTGGCGTCGGGCTTGTTCAGCTGGAAGACGACCTCGCGGTCGCCGCGCACCTGGACCCGGTCGAGGCTGCCCAGCAGTCCGGCCGGGCCGGTCGGGGCGGCGATCTCCAGGATCCGGTCGATGGAGTGCTTGACCGCCTGCGCGTCGAGCTTGTCGCCGTTGGAGAAGGTCAGGCCGTCACGCAGCTCGCAGCGGTAGGTGCGGTTCCCGGTGTCGGTGAACTCGCAGCTCTTGGCGGCGTCGGGTTCGGGGGTGGACGCGCCGGGCGGGTACGCCAGCAGCGTCTGGTAGACGTTGCGGAACAGCTCCCAGGATCCGTCCCAGGCGGCGGCCGGGTCCAGGGTGCTCACGGGGCTGGTCGTTCCGACGACGATGGGTCCCCGGTCGTCGGAGCCGCTGTCCGAGAAGACGCCGCATCCGGCGACCATGCCTATGGAGGCGATCGCCGCCACTTGGCGAAGGCTTCGCTTCCGGTTGAACACGCGCACGCTCCTCGTTCTGCCGTACCAAGGGTTGGCCGACCATACCGCAGTGCCACGGGGGTAGAGCCAGGCTCCCGACCCGGTCTTGATCCACTTGTGTCCGACGGCGTGATCGACGGGCCGTGCGGCGCCCGTACGACGACCAGGGCGCCGTTCCCGTCAAGGAAACGGCGCCCTTCGTGAGCGGTTCGTGACCCGCGCGGCGGGCCGGGTGAGGTCAGCCGACGCCGGCGTTGAGGAAGATGCCGCCGTCGACGACGAGGGTCTGCCCGGTGACCCAGTCGGACTGCTCGGAGGTGAGGAAGGCGGCGGCGCCGCCGATGTCGGAGGGCACCCCGAGCCGGCCGAGCGGGTAGGCCGCGGCGGCCTCCGCCTCCCGGCCCTCGTACAGGGCCTGCGCGAACTTGGTCTTCACCACGGCCGGGGCGATGGCGTTGACCCGCACCTTGGGCGCGAACTCGTGGGCGAGCTGCTGGGTCAGGTTGATCAGGGCGGCCTTGCTGACGCCGTAGGCGGCGATGAAGGGCGAGGGGGCGATGCCGGCGACGGAGGCGATGTTGACGATCGCGCCGCCGTTGTCCTTCTGCCAGGCGTGCCAGGTCCTCTGGGCGAAACCGAGCGCGGAGATCACATTGGTCTCGAAGACCTTGCGTGCCACGTTCAGGTCGAGGTCGGCGATCGGCCCGAACACCGGGTTCGTACCGGCGTTGTTGACGAGGAAGTCGACGCGCCCGAAAGCCTCCATGGTGCGCTCGACGGCGACGGCCTGGTGGTCCTCGTCGTGCGCCTTGCCGGCCACCGCGATGGCCCGGTCGGCGCCGAGCTTCTCGACGGCCTCCTTGAGGGCGTCCTCGTTGCGGCCGGTGATGCAGACCCGGTCGCCGCGGGCGACGAGGGCCTCGGCGACGCCGTAGCCGATGCCGCGGCTGGCGCCGGTGATCAGGGCGACCTTGCCGGAGAGTTCAGTCATGTGCGTGTTCCCTGCTCCCTGTTTCCCGGGCTTCAGTTGAGCGGACCGCCGGCGACGTACAGCACCTGGCCGGAGACGAATCCGGCCGCCTCGCCGGTGAAGAAGGCGACGGCGCCCGCGATGTCGTCGGGCTCGCCGACGCGCTGGACGGGGATCTGCGAGGCGGCGGCCTTCTTGAAGTCCTCGAAGCCCATGCCGACACGTTCGGCGGTCGCGGCGGTCATGTCGGTGGCGATGAACCCCGGGGCGACCGCGTTGGCGGTGATGCCGAACTTGCCGAGCTCGATGGCGAGGGTCTTGGTGAAGCCCTGCAGACCGGCCTTGGCGGCCGAGTAGTTGGCCTGGCCGCGGTTGCCGAGCGCGGACGAGGACGACAGGTTGACGATGCGGCCGAAGCCCGCGTCCACCATGTGCTTCTGGACCGCCTTGGTCATCAGGAACGAGCCGCGCAGGTGCACGTTCATGACGGTGTCCCAGTCGGAGACGCTCATCTTGAACAGCAGGTTGTCGCGCAGCACGCCCGCGTTGTTGACCAGGATGGTCGGCGCGCCGAGCTCCGCGACGATCCGTGCGATCGCCGCCTCGACCTGCGCCTCGTCGGACACGTCGGCGCCGACCGCGATGGCCCTGCCGCCGGCCGCGGTGATCTTCTCGACGGTGTCCTTGCAGGCGGCCTCGTCGAGGTCGATCACGGCGACGGCACGGCCTTCGGCGGCCAGCCGTACGGCGGTGGCGGCCCCGATGCCGCGCGCCGCACCGGTGACTACTGCGACCCGCTGCTCAGTGGTGGACATTGCTGGATCTCCTCGCCCTTGAGAGAACACATGACGTGCGGTGAGCGACCGCTTAGTACCTTCAGCAGACGTGACGCTAGAAGCCCTGGCACCCGGTGTCAACGGCCCACCGGCCTCATGTGATCCATTACCCGAACGGCCTACGGCCGCGCGCCGTCGCACCGTGGGCCTCCTAGCGTCGGCGAGGGGACCCTGATAAAGGAGGCACCTCATGCCCCGCCGCCATACCTGCGCCGTCGGCGCGCTGTTCGCGATATCCGTGATCGTGCCGACGGCCACCGCCGCCCGGGCCCAGGACGGGGACGACCTGGACTGCCGTCATTTCGCCTTCCAGGAGGACGCACAGGCGATCCTGGACGCCGATCCGAGCGACCCGCACCGGCTGGACGCGGACAACGACGGCATTCCCTGCGAGGTCCTGCCCCGCCGCGGCGGACCCTCGATCTCCTCCACCTTCCGTCCCGCGACGCCGACAGCAACACCAACGCCAACACCAACGCCGAGACCGACACAGACACCGACACAGACACCGACGCAGACACCGACACCGACACCGACACCGGCCGTCACCCCGACCCGCGGTGTCGAGGGCGGCTTCGGCGGCGCGTCGGGCTCCGGGCCGACCGAGTGGGACATCGCCCTCGGCGTGGCGTTCGTGACCGGTGCCGCCGTGGCCACGGCCTACCTGGTCAGGCGCCGCCGGAGCTGACCGCGCAGGTCACCGCACCAGCAGGTCCAGCAGTCGCTCCGTCTCGGCGGCCGGGTCGGTGGTGAGGCCGGTGTGGACCGGGCCGGGCTGGACCACGGTCGACCGCGGGGCGACCAGCCAGCGGAAGCGGCGCCCGGCGTCGTCACCGGCCGCCTGGCCCGCCGTCCCGCCCCCGCCGCACACCCGCTCCACGGCCGCCAGAGCGTCCCGCACGCCCGCCACGTCCGCCGCGGGGTCGAGGGCGAGCAGCCGCGCCTCGTCGAGGTGGGTGCGGGCGCCGACGTAGGAGCGGGCGCGGCAGTAGACCAGCACGCCGGCGTTGATGCACTCGCCGCGCTCGACGCGCGGGACGACGCGCAGCACGGCGTACTCGAAGACGTCCCGGCCGCCGCCCTGGCCGGCCCGGGTGATGTGCCGCTCGGTCATGTGACCGGCCACGTTGATCCGGCTCTCGCTCACTGGGCCTCCTGGGTGCTGCCGCTGTCCGGGCGGTGGTCGCTCACTTCGTCTCCTCGATCCCGGTGATCCGCTCCCGGATGACGGCCGCCCGCGCCAGCAAGGGCCGGGCGTAGGCGCGGCGCAGCTCGTCCGGACCGGCGAAGCCGGGCTCGTCGGTGAGCCAGACGTCGGGGATCTCGGCGGTGACCTCGGCGAGGAGGTCCTCGGTGATCCGGGGCGCCAGGTCGGCCGCGGCGGCCGCGAGGTCGGGGGCGAAGCGGGCGAGCGCGTGGTCCGAGGCGGCGTAGGGGCGGGCGGCGGAGGTCTCGGCGGAGGGCCAGTTGTGCTGCCAGATCATGGTCGCGCCGTGGTCGATGAGCCAGAGCTCGCCGCGGTGCATCAGCAGGTTGGGGTTGCGCCAGGACCGGTCGACGTTGTTGACCAGCGCGTCGAACCAGACGATCCGGCCGGCCTCCTCGGGGCTCACCGGGAAGGCGAGCGGGTCGTAGCCGAGGGCGCCGGAGAGGAAGTCCATGCCGAGGTTGGTGCCGCCGCTGGACTTCAGCAGCTCCTGCACCCGGTCGTCGGGTTCGCCGAGGCCGAGCAGCGGGTCGAGTTCGACGGTGACCAGGCGGGGCATCCGGAAGCCGAGCCGCCGTGCGAGTTCGCCGCAGACGACCTCCGCGACGAGGGTCTTGCGGCCCTGGCCCGCGCCGGTGAACTTGATGACGTAGATCCCGAGGTCGTCGGCCTCGACGAGTCCCGGCAGCGAGCCGCCTTCCCGCAGGGGCGTGATGTAGCGGGTGGCGGTGACGTCCTTGAGCATCGTCCCAGGCTACTGGGGCGGCCCTGACAGCTCCGTGACAGCTTGGTCTTACGCCGGTCCGACCTCGACAACGTCAAGCTCTCGACGTCGTCCGGAGTTGGGCGCAGCGCTGAACACGCGGCGCCCCCCGACCGTACCTCTCGACAGATCACGCAGTCTCCGAAGGGAAACGTCAGCATGACCAGCGCATCGCTCAACTCCGCATCGCGTCCTGCCCGTCGTACGGTCGTGGCGGCGGCCGGAGCGGCCGGGCTCGCCGTCGCGCTGACCGCGTGCGGGGACTCGGACGACGGTTCGTCGTCGAGTGCGACCGGCAGCCAGACCAGTCAGGCGGCGGGCAGCGGCGGCACGAGCGGCGGGGACGCCGCCGGGGCCGCGCTCACCACGACGGCGGAGATCCCGGAGGGCGGCGGCAAGGTGTTCGCCGACCAGAAGGTGGTCGTCACCCAGCCGAAGGCCGGCGAGTTCAAGGCGTTCTCGGCCGTGTGCACCCACCAGGGCTGCGCGGTCAAGAGCGTGGCCGACGGGGTCATCAACTGCCCTTGTCACCAGAGCAACTTCTCGATCGAGGACGGCAGCGTGAAGAGCGGTCCGGCGACGAAGGCCCTGCCGTCGGTGTCCATCACGGTGAGTGGCGACTCGATCACCCTGGCCTGAGACAGCCCAGCAGCTCGTCGGTGGTCGTGAGGGTGGCGACCAGGGCGAGGGTGTGACGGATCATCGCGGAGGTGTAGTCGGCGGGCACCCCCGCGATGGCGTCCGTCGGCACGACGGCGGTGTAGCCGCGGTTCACGGCGTCGAACACGGCGTTGGGGACGGCCACGTTGGCCGAGACGCCGGTGACGACGAGGGTGCGGCAGCCCAGGTTGCGCAGCAGGGCGTCGACCTCGGTGCCCTGCACGGGCGACAGGCCGTGCAGCCGCCGTACGACGATGTCCTGCTCGGCGACCTCGATCGGGTCGGCGACCCGGACGGCGGTGCTGCCGGTGAGCTGTCGTACGGGCAGGCGTTCGGCGGCGCGGAACAGCCGGGCGTTGCGGCTGGCGCCCCGGCCGTCCGGGCGGCGCTCGGCGACGGCGTGGATCACCTGGACGCCGGTGGCGTGCGCGGCGGCCACCAGAGCGGCGATTCTGGTGAGCGCCCCCGACTGCCGTGCCTCACGGGCGAGTTCGGGCAGGGCCGCGTCGGGGCCGACGACGCCCCGCTGGCACTCGACCGTGAGCAGCACGGCAGTCGCGGGATCGAGGAGTTCACTGGGTTTCCCGTACGACGGCATGGCTCTCCCCTGGTCACCTGTGGGTGGGCGGGCGACACTAACCACCGCCGCGTGGCGAGGGAAGACATGAGAAGAGGGGGCACGATGACGGTGACTCAGCGCCGAGGGCGCAGGATCATGATGACGCCCGGCGAGGTGAACGCCTTCCTCACCACCCAGCGGACCTGCCGGGTCGCCACGGTGTCCGCCGACGGCACCCCGCATGTGAGCGCGTTGTGGTTCCTGTGGGACGGCAGCGCGCTGTGGTTGTACTCGGTGGTGCGCAGCAGACGGTGGGCGGACCTGCGGCGCCATCCGCGGGTGGCGATCGTGGTCGACACGGGCGAGGAGTACGAGCAACTGCGCGGCGTGGAGCTGTCGGGCACCGTGGAGTTCGTGGGGGAGATCCCGCGCACCGGGGAGCTGTGCGCCGAACTCGACACCGTGGAGACGTTGTTCGCCCGCAAGAACTTCGGCCTGGACGCCATGCCGCACGACGGCCGGCACGCGTGGTTGCGGCTCAGGCCGCAGAAGGTGGTGTCGTGGGACTTCCGCAAGCTGGGCGATCTCTGAGCGTCAACCGATGTGGGCCCCCGCCTCCTTGAGGGCTCGTACGGCCGCCCGGATCGACGGCCGGCGGTCGGCGTCGGCACGCCAGACGACGTAGACGTGCCGGCGCACACGCTGTTCGAGGGGCACCATGACGACGCCCTCGGGCACCGGGTGCCGGCCCAGCAGCGGCACGATGCACACGCCCAGTCCGGCCTGCACCAGCCCGAGTTGGGTGTGGGTCTCGGCGGCGCGGTGGCCGACGATCGGCTCGATGCCGCGCGAGCGCAGCGTGAACATCAGCCACTCGTGGCAGAACTCGCCCTCGCCCCAGGTGATCCACTCGTCCTCGGCGAACTCCCCCAGGTCGACCTCGTCACGTCCGGCGAGCCGATGGCCGACCGGCATGGCGACATCGGCCGGATCGTCGAGTACGGGCGCCTTGACCAGGCCGTCCGGCAGCGGCATCGGCTTGTTGTACCAGTCGAGGACGACCGCGAGGTCGAGGTCGCCGCGCACCACTCCGGCGATGCCCTTCTCCGGCTCCAGCTCGCACGAGCGCAGCCGGAGGGCGGGGTGCTGCCGGCGCAGCGCGGCGAGCACTGCGGGGAACAGTCCGCGCGCGGCCGTCGGAAACGCGGAGAGCCGCAACTCGCCCACCACTTGGCCGCGTTGGGCCTCCAGGTCGGACTGGGCGAGCTCCACCTGGGAGAGGATGCGGGCCGCGTGCTCGGCGAGCAGCCGCCCGGCGTCGGTGAGGCGCACCCCCCGCCCGTTCTTGGCGAGCAGCCGCTGGCCGACCTCCCGCTCCAGCTTGGCCAGTTGCTGCGAGACCGCCGATGTCGTCACGTGCAGCCCTTCGGCCGCACCGCTGACCGAGCCGTGCCGGGCGAGGGCGTCGAGGGTGCGCAGGCGCTCCAGGTTCAACATGAGGGCTCCAGGGTCGACATGTAAGCGATGCTACGAGATATGGCGTGCGTTTTCTCGATTGTGCTACGAGATCGTCTCCAGCATCGTTGAGGGCATGACCACCGCCACCGACGTCCGCCGCGCCTCCGCCACGGCCCCTGCCCGCTCCCGCCTCGACTGGCGTCTGCGCTTCGGCCTCCTCTCCCTGATCTGGGGTTTCAGCTTCCTGCTCATCAAGGTGGGGACCGACGGCTACGCCCCCTTCCAGGTCACGCTGGGCCGACTGCTGTTCGGTACGGCGGTGCTGGCGGTGGCGATGGTGGTGAAGCGGCAGCGGCTGCCGCGCGGGGCACGGACGTGGGCGCATCTCGCGGTCGCCGGGTTCCTGCTCAACGCGCTGCCCTTCTCGCTCTTCGCCTACGCCGAGCTGACCATCCCCTCGACCCTCGCGGGCATCTGCAACGCGACCTCTCCCCTCTGGGGGATGGCCCTGTCGCTGGTCGCCCTGTCCGAGGACCGCCCGACCCGGCTGCGGGTCGCCGGACTCGGCCTGGGCTTCCTCGGCGTGCTGACGGTGCTGGGTGCCTGGCAGGGCTTCTCCGGCCTGGACGCCACGGGGACGGCGCTGGCCCTGCTCGCCTCGCTGAGCTATCCGGTCGGCTGGATCTATGTCCGCCGGACCCTGGCCGGGACCGGATACTCGCATCTGTCGATGACAGGCGCGCAGCTGATGCTGGCCACGGTCCAACTGGCGGTCGTCACGCCGCTGTTCACCAGCATGCCGACGCGCTTCCCGGTGCTGCCCCTGCTCGCGGTCCTCGCCCTGGGCGCCCTGGGCACCGGGCTGGCGGTCCTCGTCCAGTACGGCCTGGTCGCGGAGGTGGGGCCGACGACGGCCCAGACGGTCACGTACGTCATTCCGGTCGTCGCGGCGGGGGCGGGTGTGCTGATCCTCGGGGAGTCGCTGCGCTGGAGCACGCCGGTCGGAGCGGTGATCGTCCTGGCCGGTGCCGCGCTCACCCAGGTGAGGCCGCGGGCTCACACGTAGCTGCGCGCCGGTGCCGGGCCCACGGCCTCCGCGACCGCGTCCGCCAGGGAGGCGGCCTCCTCCTCCCCGAGCGTGGAGACGGTGATCCGGATACCCGGCGGCGACGCCGTCCGGAAGCGGGCCCCCGGCGCCACCGCCCATCCCGCGTGCAGGAGCCGGGCCACCGCCGCCGTCTCGTCCGGGACCGGGACCCAGACGCCCAGGCCGCTGCGGCCGTGTGCCGCGATCCCGCGCTCGGCGAGCGCGGCGACGACCGCCTCACGCCGACTCCGGTACGTCGCCGCCACGGCCGCGCCGTCCAGGGTGCCGTCGGTCCACAGCCGCGCCACGGCCCGCTGGAGCAGCAGGCTCACCCAGCCGGGCCCGAGCCGGTGCCGGCCGCGCACCCGGTCCACCGTCACCTCGTCGCCGGTGAGGACGGCGAGGCGGAGGTCGGGGCCGTACGCCTTGGCGACCGAGCGGACGAAGGCCCAGTGGTGGGTGACGCCCGCGAGGGGGTGCAGCGGCAGATCGACGATGCCGTGGCCGTGGTCGTCCTCGATCAGGACGGTCGCGGGGTGTTCGGCGAGCACGGCGCGCAGGGCACGCGCGCGTGCGGGGCCGACACAGGCGCCCGTGGGGTTCTGCGCGCGGTCGGTGACGACGACGGCGCGCACTCCGGACTCCAGGACCCGGCGCAGTTCGTCGGGCAGCGGCCCGTCGTCGTCGATGCGCAGGGGTACGGCACGCAGGCCGAGCGCCGCGACGAGGTCGAGGGTGCGGCCCCATCCGGGGTCCTCCACGGCGACACCGTCCCCCGGTCTGAGATGCGCCGCGAGGACGCGCTCGACGGCGTCCAGGGCCCCGGACACCACGGCGAGCGGCCCGTCGGGCACCCCGTCGGCGTCGAGGGCGGCCCGGGCGAGACGGGTCAGCTCGGGCTCCACCGGCTCCTCCCCGTACAGCACGGGCCGCAGGTCCTGCTGTGCGGCGGCCGCCGCGAGCGCCTCCGCGAGCGGCGGCAGCAGTGCGGGGTCGGGGTTGCCGGAGGCCAGGTCGCGCACCCCGGCCGGCACGTCCTCGCGGACCTTCTCGCGGCCCGTCGTGGCCGGTTTGGGTCGCACCCGGCTGCCCCGGCGCCCGTCTGTCTCGATCACCCCGCGCTCACGCAGGGTGCGGTACGCGGCCGCGACCGTGTTCGGGTTCACGCCCAGCCGGGCCGCCAACTCCCGCATGGGGGGCAGGACTTGGCCTGGCTCCAGGTCACCGGTGCCGACCGCGCGCTCGATGCTCGCGGAAATGTCCGCTGCACGACGCCCTTTGATCGGATACTCTCCTAGCACAAAGCCAATTATGCACTAGTGCAATCAGGAGCGCCAATGCGGGGCACCACCGCCTACCCAGCGACCGACCGTACCGTCCCCACCCGCTCCGCGGACCGGGCGTCGTACGACAAGGAGCTGGTGCACTCGATACTCGACGAGGGCTATGTCTGCCACCTCGGCTTCGTGCGCGACGGAGCGCCGGTGGTGCTGCCGACGCTGTACGGCCGGGTCGGTGAGCGGCTCTACGTCCACGGTTCCACGGGTTCGCGTCCGCTGCGCATGGCGGGCCAGGCCGACCCGGGCCTGCCGGTGTGCCTGACGGTGACCCATGTCGACGGGCTGGTGCTGGCCCGCTCGGCCTTCCACCACTCCATCAACTACCGCTCCGTGGTGGTGCACGGCGTGGCGTACGAGGTGACCGACCCGGAGGAGAAGAGGGCCGCGCTCGACGCCCTGGTCGACCATGTCGTACCGGGCCGGTCCGCCGACTCCCGGCCGGCCGACAAGAAGGAGCTGGCCGCGACCGCGGTGATCCGCCTCGACCTCGACGAGGTCTCGGCCAAGCTCCGCACGGGCGGGGTGAACGACGAGCCCGAGGATCTCGCCCTCCCCCACTGGGCCGGCGTCGTCCCGCTGCGCAAGGGCTACGCCACCCCGGTGCCGGACGCCGGCCTGGCCCCCGGCACCGGGCTGCCCGACTACCTCGCGGTGCTGTGATGCTGATCCACCCCTGGGACGCGGCGCTCGACGACACCGAGTGGCAGCAATGGCTGTCCCGGCATGACTTCGGGCAGCTCGCCGCCAACGGCCTCGACGGCGAACCACCCTTCGTCCAGCCCCTGCACTTCGCCTACGACGCCGACCGCGGCGAGGCCGTCACCCACCTCGCCCGGCCGAACCCGCTGTGGTCCGCCCTGGAGGCGAATCCCCGGGTGCTGCTGAGCGTCGTGGACGACTACGTCTTCGTACCCGGCCCCTGGCAGGCGGGACCGGCGGACCCGCCCGAGCACGGGGTGCCGACCAGCTTCTACGCGGCGGTGCAACTGCACTGCACCGCCCATGTGGTGGACGCCCCGGCCGCCAAGGCGGAGCTGCTCAACCGCCAGATGGGCCACTTCCAGCCCGAGGGCGGCTCCGCGCGGGTCTCGCCCGGCGAGGCGCCGTACGGACGCCTCCTGGCCGGGATCCGTGGCCTGCGGCTCGAAGTGACGGACATCCGCGCCAAGTTCAAGTACGCCGGCAAGCGCCCCCGGGAGATCCAGGACCACATAGCAACCCGCCTCACCGAACGCGGTGGCCCGGGGGACAAGGCAGCACGCGACCACCTGACCCGCCGCCGCCCCTGACCCCACTGCCCCCGGTCCTACCCTCGCCCCCCACCGGTCCCCCGGGCGCGCCGACCCTGCCCCCGCCCTCGGCCCCTGCCTTGGCCTTGGCCTCGCCCCCCGGTCCCTGCCCCTACCCTCGACCCCCACCCCCCGGTCCCTGTCCTTGGCCTCGCACCCTCCGCCCCGGGTCCCTGTCCTTGGCCTTGGCCTTGGCCCCCACCGATCCGCTCGGCCCGGCCCGTGACCCGGTCCACCGACCGTGCCCCCACCGATCTGCTCATCTCGCTCCCCTGCCCTTGGCTCCCACCGGGTCCACCCCGGCCCCCGACGGATCCACCGCCCCAGCCCCAAAACCCACCCCGCCGGATCTGCCCCGTTCGCTCACCCGGCCCGACCCCGGACACGGCCGTCGACCATGCCTCACCTCCAATCCGGCGGACCCGACCCCAGGGCCGGCGGGCCAGGCATGCCCCGACCCGCCGGCCTCACCCCGGCCAATCCGCCGGGCCCGCGCCTACTCGGTCGGCCGAACCGGGGTCCCGCCCGGTCGGCTCGTCCCGTCGCGTGCCTCCGCCAGTGCGAGGCCCGTGACCGAGCCGAGCATCAGTAGCGTGCCGGCGACGGTGGCGGTGGTGAGTGGTTCGCCGAGCAGGACGACGGCGAGGACGGCCGCGCTCACCGGCTCCAGCAGCATGATCACGGAAACGGTCGCGGACCGTACGACGGCGGCGCCCGCGAAGTAGAGCGCGTAGGCCAGCGCGGTCGGCACCGCCCCGATGTACGCCAGCAGCCACAGCACCCGCACCGGATCCGCGCTGTGCGGCAGCAGTCCCTCGACCAGGGCGAACGGCAGCAGGCACAGGCCGGTCACCGCGAACGCCCCCACGGTGGTGGACGAGGCGTCCGCCGCGCCGTCCCGGCCCCACCACCTCACCAGCAGGGTCATCGTGCTGTACCCGGCGGCGGACACCAGGGCCAGCAGCACCCCCCATGGCCGTACGGCCGTGTCACCGCCGTCGGCGAACAGCACCGCGAGCCCCGCGAGCGCCCCGGCCACGGCGAGGACACCGGCCCGGCCGAGCCGCTCACCCAGCGTCAGCCGGGCCCCGAGGGCGATCAGGACGGGACCGGCGCCGAGGGTGACGACCGTGGCGACGGCGAGTCCGGTGGCGTCGACGGCCGCGAAGTACGCCGTCTGGAACACCGCCAGCCCGACGCCGGTGGCGGTCATGCGCCGGACACGGGGGCCCAGCGGCAGCCGGGTACGGGCGCCGCGCGGGGGCAGCAGGCGCGCGGCGAGCAGCAGGACCAACCCGGCGGCGCAGCGCCAGAAGGACAGCGTGGCGGCGCTCATGTCACTGGCCCGGAAGACCAGCGCGGCGGCCGCGCCGGCGGTACCCCAGGCGGCACCGGCGACGATCAGATAGAGGAGGGCGCGCCCGACGGGCAGTGGGGCGGCCGGGGACGGAGTGGCAGAGGAATCTGCACGGGAAAGGGTCGACACGCATTCTCTCCGCAGTCGCGCGCAAGGCGCGGAAGTTCGGGAAGGGCCGCCGCTTGCGCGACGGTCCGCGGACTTCGTCTGCGGGCAGCACCGTTCCGCCCGGCGGCGCGCGCCGGGCGTGGTTCACCGGAGGGCCCGCCTCAGGCGGCCGGCGGTGAGATGAGAGGGGTGCGCTGATCCATGAGCGGCACCCTAGGCGGCCGTTCCACGGGGGGACAACTCCCTTTCGGGGGTGCCGCCGGCCACCGGCTCCGGGGAGCCCTTCACCGGTGTGGACGACTGCGCGATGAACGCGCCCAGCAGCACCACCGCACCGCCGACGATCTGCGGGGCCGAGAGGTGCTCGCCGAGCAGCACCCAGGCCAGCACCGTCGCGATGACCGCCTCCAGACAGGCCACGACGGTCGCGACCTGCGGGGAGAGCCGCCGTACGGAGACCACTCCGGTGACATAGGCGACGACCGTGGCGATCAGTACGATCCAGGTGAGCAGCAGCCAGGAGGGCACATCGGTGCCGTTCATCCCGGCGGTGTCGGCGAGCACCGACCACTGCATGCCCCAGGGGCGGGCCACCACGGTCAGGACGGCGGCACCGACGAGGAGGCCGTACGCGATGACGCCGAACGGGTCCGGGGTGTCCGCGCCGGCGTCGGTGCCCTGGTCGGACAGGACGAAGTAGCCGACCTGGCAGCAGGCGGCGCCCAGCGCCAGCAGCAGCCCGAGGGCGTCGACGCTCAGCCCCGCCCAGACCTCGACGACACAGGCGAGCCCGCCGACCGCGAGCACCACACCGACGGCGGCGGCCCGGGTCACGGGCCGCCGCTGCACGAACCGCACCCAGCCCAGTACGAGGGCCGGCGCCAGGTACTCCACGAGCAGCGCGACACCGACGGGCAGACGGGAGATCGAGGCGAAGTAGAACGCCTGCACACCGGCCACGCCGAGCAGCCCGAACCCGGCCAGCAGCGCGGGGCGGCGGCGCAGCAGGTCGCGGTGGCGCACGGCGAGCGGAAGCATCACCAGGGCCGCGCCCGTCACCCTCAGCCACACCACGTGCAGCGGGTCCAGGCCCGCCTCGATCAGCGGCTTCGCCGCGACCCCCGACCCGCCGAAGGCGATGGCCGACCCCACCGCGAGCGAGAGCCCGATGCCCTTGCCGCGGCTGCCCTGACTGCTCACAGACGTACGCACCGGCACATGATGACAGGCGACGACATGACCGTCACCCCCGTTGACACCTGTCTCACCGGCTGGACGGCGGTCGGCGACCGCGCCGGTCACGAGGGGGTCGCACAGCGAACAAGCGAACAAGCGAACAGAAGAGCCACCGCCCGGTCACGACGCGGCGCTGTCGCCATCCCCGGCGTACTCCTCCACCCCGCTCTCGACGCGCGCCAGCAGGTCCTGCGCATCGACCCCGGCGTGGCCGAGCACCTCGACGGCGCGGGCCTCCGGATCGGCGACGATCGAGGCGAGCAGATCCAGGCCGTGGGCCGCGGTGCGGCCGCGCCGCAGAGCACGGGCACGGGCGTGCCGTACCGCGATCGCGGCGAGCGGCGAGAAGCCGTGGCCGGACGACGGGTCCGCCGTGTCGGCCCGGCCCGTGGGCGTCACGACGGGCAGCGCGCCGGAGTCCTCGACGCCGCTCTGCCAGCGCAGTCCGTAGCCGATGCTGCGCTGGACCAGATAGCCGAGCAGCCGGGCGAGCTGCGGCCCGCCCTCGAAGGCGGCGCGTACGTCGAGATCGTGTTCGAGGAGGGAGTGCAGCAGATGGGCGGTGTCGATCTGCCGGTCCCCGTCCCGGAGCGCCCGTCGGCGGGCACCGGCGACCACCGCGGTGAGTTCGTCGCTGAACCCGCCGTCATCGTCCGCGCCGGGCGTCACTGGCCCATGGTCCGACTGCCGGGGAATACGGGATTGCACATCCCCCACCCCATCAGCCCCGGCCGATCCGGTCATCCGCGCGGCGAACCATTCGCACGTCCCACGCTGAGCGGACGGCGCGGTGTGCAATCTCCTCCCTGCGGATGAGATCCAGCCGTTTCCCACGAGGGGCGCGCGCCGCCTTGCCCCGCGCCCCTCACGCCATGACATTTTCTGACGGTTCATCAGTATTGAAAGTTGCGGACCCTGCCGCTACGTTCCGCGACACCTGGCCCGAGTCGGAGAGGTGGTCGCATGGCCGAAGTGAGCGCGGAGGCACGCATCGGCGCGTCGGCGGAGAGAATCTGGGCGCGGCTCACGGACTGGCCGGCGTACGGCGAGTGGAACGCGACGCACACCGACTTCCCCGAGGGCGGTCCGAAGACCCTGGAGGTGGGCGCGGCCTTCCAGGAGAACATGAAGCTGATGGGCTTCCCGGCCGAGGTGGAGTGGACGGTCGAGGAGCTGGAGACCGCCCGGGTGCTGGCCATCCGCGGCAAGGGCCCGATGGCGGTGACCGTGGCGACGCGCTACACCCTGACACCCGACGGGGACGACGCGGCGACGGTCCGGATCGACGGCGAGTTCACGGGCGCGGCGGTGTCCCTGATGGCGGGCAGGCTGAAGGACTCGGCGACGGCCGCGCTGAACGAGTCGCTGCGCCGACTGGGCGGGCTGGTGAGCTGACCCCGGACACGGGAAGGCGCCCCGCGCGGGTCGCACGGGGCGCCTTGACCGCCGCAGGACGGTCAGTCCTCGTCGGCGAGGATGAGGTACAACTTCTTGCGGGCGTCGTTGATGACCGCCAGGGCCTTGTCGCGCTGCTCCTTGCTGCCGGTCTTCCAGACCTGGCCGAACGCCTCCATCAGCCCGAATCCGGCCTGCCGGATCTCACCGAGCGCCTCGAAGTCGATCCCTCGGGAGGCTTCCTCCCAGGGCGCCTCCGGACCGGCCTCGGCCGCGGCCCGGCCCTCCTCGGTGAGGGAGAACAGCTTCTTGCCGCCCTCGCTCTCACTGGCGATGAGCCCCTCGTCCTCCAGCAACTGGAGGGTGGGGTACACCGAGCCGGGGCTGGGCTTCCACGCGCCGCCGCTGCGCTCGGCGATCTCCTGGATCATCTCGTAGCCGTGCATCGGCCGGTCCTTCAGCAGAGCCAGGATCGAGGCCCGCACATCACCGCGGCGCGCCCTCCCCCTGGGTCCGCCCCGTCCTCGCCCCCAGGGCCCCGGCCCGAATCCCGGCCCTCCCGGCCCGAAGGGCCCGAACGCCGCCCGCAGCCCGTCGAAACCACCCAGGCCACCGCCGAAGGGACGCTCCTGTCCATGTCCACGCTCAAATCCGTGGCTACGCATCGCGCTCACTCCATCCATCGTTGATCTCTCGCGATGCCTCAACGATATATCGGAAGAGTGAAACCGACAAGCCCCCGAACAGTGCGGCGTCGGGGGCGCGGTCTCTCAGCCGGCGTGAAGGATCCGGAAGCGGCCGGGTTCCGCCGGATCGCGGTCGACGACCTGGACCGGCGGCCAGGCCCACTGCCACACGCCGATGCCCGGCGTGCGGGAGAACCGGATCTGCCCGCGGGTGCCCTCGACCGCGACGCGGGCCCAGGATCCGGCGGTGAGTGCCCGGTCCGTGCCGTGGGAGCGCAGCACATCGGCGAGGACGGCGACCGTGTCATAGCCCTCGAACGCGACGAAGGAGGGTGCCTCGGACAACCGCTCACACAGGGCAGTCGCGACGCGCGCACCGAGTGGGCCGAACCGCTCGGGGAGATAGCGCAGGAACGGAATCGCGGCGCTGTCGTCGCCCAGCGTCGCCGCCCACTCGGCGAACTCCGGCTGCCCGGCCGGAGCACCGATCAGGATCTCGGCGAGGCGCCGGTCGCGGCGGACGGCCCTGACGATCGAAACCGCCGGCTCGGGGTGGCCGACCAGCAGCAGGAGGGCTGTCGCGCGATGGTCGACGAGTGCCTCGCACACGCCCTCGGGGGCGAGTTCACGCGTGTCGAGTTCGACGACGGTGCCGCCGCGTGGAGCGAGGTGGTCCCGAAGGATGCGGACCCCTGACGCCCAGTAGACACTCGGTTGGGTTGCCACCGCGATGCGGCCGTGGCCCGCGCCGAGGAGGAAGTCCGCGTAGATCCGCCAGCCGTGGGACTGCGCCGGAGGGAGGCGGGCGACCCATTCCGTCGGGTGCTCGGTGAGCGCGTCGAGCACCGCCGACGAGCACAGGAACGGCAGGCCGAGCGCGTCGGCCCTGGCGGCAGCGGCCCGAGCGACGACGCTGTGGTACTCCCCCGCCAAGGCGGCAACGCCCAGGTGAGCCAACTCGTCCACGGCCGCCGCGGCCCGCCGCGGATCGGCCGCGGTGTCCCGGACCACCAGTTCGAGCGGTCGTCCACCGATCCCGCCGCTGTCATTGACTTCACCGACGGCCAGTTCGAGTCCGGCGAGCAGGTGCCGGCCCGCCTCGGCCCAGCCGGGCGGAGTGAGCGGAACGAGGGCGCCGATCAGAACGGCCGGTTTCTCATCTCGCCGGGGCGAGCGCATCTGGGTGACCATGCCGGGCATTGCATCCACCGCCCTCGCCGACAGGCAACGGATTATCCGTTCTCCGATCCGCCGGGCTCCAGAAGGCACACGCGATCAGCCGGCGGCGGCTCCGAACCATCGCGGCAGTCGGGCGAGCAGCTCTTCCTGGTCCGCACCGGCCCACGCCACATGCCCGTCCGGACGGAGCAGCACCGCGGGCACGTCCAGTTCCTCGCTGACGTCGAGGACGTGGTCGACCCGGTCCGCCCAGCCCTCGACCGAGAGCCGGCCGGTCTGGTCGAGGAGGAGTCCGCGGCCGCCGCGGGTCAGCTCGTAGAGACGGCCCCGCTTCAGCTTCACGTCCCGCAGCCGCGCGCCGAGCAGTTCATGGCCCTCGCCGAGGTCGTAGCGGACGTCGAGCGCGTTGATCAACTCGGTGACGTACCGGTTCGGCTCCTCGAAGTCCAGCAGCCTGGAGAACAGCTCCCGCAGGGCGGCCGTCCCCGGGTCGGTCCGCAGCAGGGCCATCTGGGCGCGGGTGCGGCTCAGCACGCGCGCGGCCACCGGGTGGCGCTCTGCCTCGTAGCTGTCCAGCAGGCCGTCCGGCGCCCAGCCGTTGATCTCGGCGGCCAGCTTCCAGCCGAGGTTGAACGCGTCCTGGATACCGAGGTTGAGCCCCTGCCCGCCGGTCGGCGGGTGGATGTGCGCCGCGTCACCGGCCAGCAGCACCCGGCCGGACCGGTAGCGCTCGGCCTGCCGGGTGGCGTCGCCGAACCGGGACAGCCAGCGCGGCGAGTGCACACCGAAGTCGGTGCCGGCGGTCGCCCGCAGCTGCTGCCTGAATTCCTCCAGGGTCGGCGCGGCCGTACGGTCCTCCGCCACGCCGGCGGCGGGGACCACCACGCGGTACACCCCGTCGCCGAGGGGCATCAGGCCGAACCGCAGCTGGGTCCTGCGGACTTCGGCCACCGTGGCGGCCACCGTCTCCGCCGGTACGGCCACCTCCATCTCTCCCAGCAGCGTCTCGACCTCGGCGGGCTGACCGGGGAAGCCGACGCCGATCAGCCTGCGCACCGCGCTGCGGCCGCCGTCGCAGCCGACGAGGTAGCGCGAGCGCAGACAGGTTCCATCGGCCAGCTCCGCGCTGACCCCGTCCCCGTCCTGGCTCAGCCCGACCAGTTCGCAGCCGCGCCGGATCTCGGTGCCGAGTTCGACGGCGCGCTCGTCCAGCAGCCGCTCGGTGGCGGTCTGCGGGATGGCGACGCCGTACGGGTGGCCGGTGTCCACCCCTTCCGGCCACGGCTTGGCCATACCGCCGAAGAGGCTGCCGACCGTGAACTTCTGGCCGACCGCGAGGAACCGGTCCAGCAGGCCACGCTGGTCCATCACCTCGACGGTCCGCGCATGGATGCCGAGCGCACGGGACTGCCCGGTCGGCTCCGCCAGCTTCTCCAGGACGACCACCCGCACACCGGCCAGCCGTAGCTCGGCGGCCAGCATCAGCCCGGTCGGTCCCCCACCGGCAATGACCACATCGATCATCAAAACCCCCTTGTCTTCCGCGAGTTCTGGCTTCGGCCGGTGATTCTGCGGCACCAGGCGGGCCTTGCCGCAAGCCCCCCGGCGCGCTATACGTTGAGACTGGCAAGGAGTGAGAGACTCCTTGCCTTTCCTTTTGCCGGTCCTTTTGCCGGCCGCTCCGGCGCCCAGGACCGGCTCAGGGCCACAGCTCTCGAATTGGCCTTGGCACGCCGGTCCGGTCCGCCCCTACGGTCGGCGGCATGCGGATCCGAATCGTCGACGCCTTCACCGACCGTCCCTTCGCCGGCAACCCCGCGGGCGTGCTGCTCCTGGACGACGACGCCTTCCCCGACGACAGCTGGCTGCAGAACGTGGCCCAGGAGGTCAACCACGCCGAGACGGCCTTCGCCCACCGCCTGCCCGAGAGCGGCGAGGCCGACTGGGCGCTGCGCTGGTTCACACCCGTCGCCGAGGTCGCGATGTGCGGCCACGCCACGCTCGCCACGGCGCACGTCCTGCACACCACCGGCGCCCACGAGGGCCCGGTGCGGTTCGCCACCCGCAGCGGTGTGCTGAGCGCGGCGCCCGCCGAGGACGGCTCGATCACCCTGGACTTCCCCACCGCCCCGCTCACGCCCGTCGACGTCCCGGCGGGGGCCGCCGAAGCGCTGGGCGCGCGACCGCTGGCCGCCTTCGACACCGGCCCGAACGGGGGCGACCTGCTGGTCGAGCTGGCCGACGAGAAGACCGTCCACGCCCTGCGGCCCGACCACAAGGCGCTCGGCGCCCACTCCGCGCGCGGCATCATCGCCACCGCCCCCGCGGAGGACCCGGAGCTGGGCTACGACTTCGTCTCCCGCTGCTTCTTCCCGAACGTCGGCATCGACGAGGACCCGGTCACCGGCAGCGCCCACACGGCGCTGGCCCCCTTGTGGTCCGCGCGGCTCGGCCGCACCGACCTGACCGGCCTGCAGGCATCGCCGCGCTCCGGCCGGGTCCGTACGGGGCTGCGCGGCGAGCGCACGCTGCTCACGGGCCGTGCGGTGACGGTCATCGAGGGCGAACTGCTGGCCTGACGGCCGTCACGCCGTCGGCAGCCAGTCCACCTTCCCGGCGAGCAGCGCGTAGCCCACGAACGCCCCGATGTCGAGCAGGGAGTGCGCCACCACCAGGGGCCCCACCCGGCCCCACCGGCGGTACAGGTACACGAAGACCACGCCCATCACCATGTTGCCGATGAACCCGCCGATGCCCTGGTAGAGGTGGTACGAGCCGCGCAGTACGGAGCTGGCGACCAGTGCCGTGATCGGTGTCCAGCCCAGCTGGCCCAGCCGGCGCAGCAGATAGCCGACCACGATGACCTCTTCGAGGATCGCGTTCTGCAGCGCCGAGAGGATCAGCACCGGATACTTCCACCACACGTCGGGCAGTGCCTCGGGCACCACGGTGAGGTTGAAGCCGAGGCCGCGGACGGCCAGGTAGAAGGCGATGCCGGTGCTGCCGATGACCGCCGCGATCACCGCGCCGCGCCCCAGGTCGGGCCACGGCCGGGAGCGGTCGAAGCCCAGGGTGCGCAGACTCCGCCCCTCGCGCAGCAACAGGTGCGCGACGAGCGCGACCGGCACCAGGGCGGACGCGATGCCGAACAGCTGCCAGGCCAGGTCCAGCCAGGGCCGGCCCGGCGCGGCCGAGGCGTTGAGGGTCGCCGCCTGGTCCTTCAGCCCTCCCGGCTTGGTCACCGACCCGACGAAACTGATCAGCGCGGCCACGCCGCTCGCCCCGAGCGACACCCCCAGCACCAGCAGAGTCTCGTCCCGCAGAACCCGGCGCGCCGGCCGCTCCTCCCCCGGGGCCCCAGCCACCGTCTCCGCCTCCACCGGCACACCCACTTCCCATCCGACACTTCCACCCCCATCATCCACACCACCCCCACCGGGCCCACCACCACCCTCCTCAGATCGCCCCCGCCCCAGGGCTGACTACAACCTCCCCGCTCTCTTCAGTCCACCCCTTCCTCCCGCCGCCCTCCCCCAGCCGCACGGCGAGCACCCCGACGCCGCAGCCCGGCGGTGCCCGACCACCCGGGCCGTCCGCGCCATCCAGCCCCAACCGAGCCATCCGCCCCCGGAGTCACCCCATTCGCACCGGCTCCGGCAGCCCCACCGGCCACGTGTGTACCGGCTCCCCCTGCTGCATCAGCTCGCTGTAGCGACGGGTCATCGCCGCGAGCGCCGCGTCTCGCGGTAGCCCCGCCTCCAGGGCCCGGTGGAAGGTCGCCACCTGCCATGACGCGCCGTTCATCCGGCGCCGGCACCGCTCCTCGATCACGCCGAGGTACAGATCACGGTCGACCGGCTCCACTCCCCAGGCGTCCAGCCCGGCCTCCGCCAGCGGCAGCAGCTCGTCCCGTACGAGACTCACCGCGTCCACCTCGGCCGTACCCCCGAGCCGCCCCCGCCGAGGCCACTGCAGGCGCGCGTCGATGCCGTAGCGACACGCCGCGTCGAAGTTCGCGGCGGCCGCCCGGAACGACAGCCGGCTCCACACGGGCCGCGACTCCTCCGCGAGGGCGCGGACGACGCCGTAGTAGAAGGCCGTGTTGGCGAGTACGTCGGTGATGGTCGGCCCGGCGGGCAGCACACGGTTCTCCACCCGCAGGTGCGGGACACCGTCGGCGATGCCGTAGACGGGCCGGTTCCAGCGGTACACGGTGCCGTTGTGCAGGACGAGTTCGCCCAGTTTCGGAACCCCGCCCGCGGCCAGCACCTCCAGCGGCTCCTCCTCGTCGCAGATCGGCAGCAGCGCGGGGAAGTAGCGCAGGTTCTCCTCGAACAGCTCGTACGCGGACGTGATCCACCGCTCACCGAACCACGTGCGCGGCCGCACCCCCTGCGCCTGGAGCTCCGGCGGCCGGGTGTCGGTGGACTGCAGGAAGAGCGGGACCCGGGACTCGTGCCACAGCTCGCGGCCGAACAGGAAGGGCGCGTTGGCGCCGACGGCGACCTGCGCGGCGGTGACCGCCTGCGCCGCGTTCCACACGTCGGCGAAGCGCGCCGGGGTGACCTGCAGGTGCAACTGCACGGAGGTGCAGGCGGCCTCCGGGGTGATCGACTTGGCGGTGCAGAACAGCCGCTCGGGCCCCTCGATGTCGAGTGTGAAGTCCTCACCACGGGCGGCGACGATCTGATCGTTGAGGAGGGTGTAGCGGTCCACCTCGGAGAGGTTGGAGGAGACCAGATCGTCCCGGTCCAGCGTCGGCAGAATGCCGATCATCACGATTCCCGCATCGACCTCGGACGCCTTTCTGTCGGCATATGCCAGCGAGGTCCGGAGTTCCTCCGCGAGCTGGTCGAATACGCGCCCACCCAGCCTGTGTGGGGCTATGTTCACTTCCAGATTGAACATGGCGAGTTCTGTTTGGAAATCGCGGCTCGCGATCCTCTCCAGTACTTGCCCATTCAGCATTTTCGGCATGCCGTCGGCACCCACGAGATTCAGCTCGATCTCCAGCCCCATGAGGTTCTTCGGCCGATCGAAGCGCTGCTGGGCCAGGAGCCGCTCCAGCCCCGTCAGGCACCGCCGCAGCTTGTCGCGGTACTGCTGACGATCGGACAGGTCGAACCCGCCGGCCACGACCTTCTCCCCCATCGAAGCGTCCCTCCTCGCATGGGCGGGCCGGCTGACCGGCCGCCGGTCTCCCGGGTCAGGTGGGATGATGCCCAGCGGAGCCGATCGATAACGTCCGCACGCGGCCGCGTCGCCCGCTACTCTGGGCGGAGGTGACCTGCGGCACATTCGCGGGGCATGGAGCGCGGCGGGTTTTCCGTTCGGGATCTCGTGAAAAACGCCGACGGGAATGCGCCGACCACCACGGCCGCATATTCCGAGGTCACCACCCGGGCGGCACCACTGAATCGGGATGATTCACACATACCGCCGACCGAATAGACTCTTGCGGAGTCACCCGGAATCGGCTAGATGAAACACAGCCTGAACAAGCGTCGTATAAACTCCGCGGAAACAGGGCAGAGAAGGTGAGCGCCCACGGTCGAAACAGCCCGTCGTCGAAGCGATGGACGGCAGGCCGTAATCGTCTCCGCGCGCAGACCCCGGCCCATGCCTCTCTGACCTCTGTGTTCTTCGAGAGCTGACAGCGTCGTCCGCCCCCGCCCTCGCGCCACCATGCCTGTCGAATGAGAGGCGACCCACCATGCCGCTGCATGTACCCCCGGCTCCCGCGCCCGCCCTGCGCTCCGTCCTCACGGCACTCGGTTCTCCCACCGCGGTCAAAGAGGCGCGCACCCCCGCCCTGCGTACCGCCCAGGGCCCCGCCACACCCGAGCTCCCGCTGCCCGTCCATGTCCTGGACCGGATCACACCCGAGGGCACGGCCGCGACCCGACTGGCCGGCTGGCGGTTCCTGATCCGCTGCGGCGAGCGCGCGGTGGCCGCCGCGGAGACCCGGCTGACCGCGGACGGCTGGGTGTTCTCACACTTCTTCGAGGGACCGTACATAGCCTCCACCGAGCTCGCGCTGCGCCAGGCGGAGCCGACGCCCCAGCCGTACCAGGCACGGCTGCTGTCCGTGCCGGGCCTGTACATGCTCACCCTGTGGCTGCACGGCGACCACGCCTCCGACGGCACCACCGGGAACCCGGCCGCCACCGACCTGCTGGTCCCCCTCGCACCCGCACCACCCGGCATCGCGTCCCACCGGCCGCACCTGGTCGCCGATCTGCTCCCGGCGCTCACCCACCGTGTGACACCGGCGCCCCTGCTGTCCGCCTGAACGGCGCACCCCGCACACACTCCGTGCCCCGCCACTGCGGCCCCGGTGGCGGGGCACGGCGCCATGAAGGACGGGCGCCCGACGAGGGACTAGCCCCATCCGGCCCCCCGAAACCACCCGAAGTGACGGTGCGCCCGCGATGAACCGCCCGCGCGGGTGATGCGTCATGAACCTGTGAGAAGCGGTGCTGCGAAATGCCTGCGGAACAGCGCCCGTGGGGCAACACTGGTTTCGAACCGACTTATCACAACGGGGGGCGGCCATGAACGACGCTTCACGCCGCGGGACAGACACGACACACACTCCACACACCACGTCAGAGCGAGAGATCCCTTCCATGTGCCAGCACCAGCCACCGTGTCCGACAGCCGACTCCGCCGACCGGGAATCCGCCCGCCTCGTGGCGCACCACCCGGAGCAGGGTTGGAGCCTGCTGTGCAACGGCGTTCTCCTCTTCGAGGACACCGGTGAGCTCCTGCCGGACGGCCAGATCATCGCCCCGCACCGCCCGGTGGAATCCACCCGGGTCGTGACGGCCGCCTGAGCACCCCGGGCGGCAGCCCCGCCCGACGACACCCCGGGGCCGGACCGCAGCCATCCCTGCGAACCGGCCCCTGAGCATGTCCGGGCCCGGCACCGAGTTCCGTACGCCCTTCCCCGACCACCCGATTTCCGGAAGACTCCTGGAAGTTTCGACGCGGGGTCGAAGCATCCGCCGACGGAGGGGCGACGTGGCTGCACAGCCCGAGAAGGTCACCATCACCGAGATCGCCCGCGAGGCCGGCGTCTCCGTCCCCACCGTGTCCCGGGTCGTCAACGGCCGCTCCGACGTCTCCCCCACCACCCGCGCCCGGGTCGAGGAACTCCTACGCCGCCACGGCTACCGCAAGCGCGCCGCCGCCTCCCCGGCCCGCCCCGCCACCCTGCTCGACCTGGTCTTCAACGACCTGGACAGCCCCTGGGCGGTGGAGATCATCCGGGGTGTCGAGGAGGTGGCGCACGCGGCCGGCGTAGGCACCGTGGTGTCGGCGATCCACGGCCGCTCCGGCGCCGCCCGCGAGTGGATGCGCAATCTGCGCGCCCGCGCCTCTGACGGGGTCATCCTCGTCACCTCGGCCCTGGAACCCACCCTGCACGAGCAGCTGCGCATCCTCGGCGTCCCGCTGGTGGTGGTCGACCCGACGGGCACCCCCGGCGTCGACACCGCGACCATCGGCGCCGCCAACTGGTCCGGCGGTCTCGCCGCAACCCAGCATCTGCTGGCCCTCGGCCACCGCAGGATCGGCCTGATCGCGGGCCCTCCCCGGCTGCTGTGCTCCCGGGCCCGCTTCGACGGCTACCGCGCGGCACTGGAGGGCGTCGGTCTGGCCGTCGACGACTCCCTCGTCGTGCCCGGCGACTTCCATCCGGAGTCCGGCTTCACCGGCTGCAACACCCTGCTCGACCTGCCCGAGCCGCCGACCGCGCTCTTCGCGGCCAGCGACCAGATGGCGCTCGGCGCGATCGAGGCACTGCGCCGACGCGGACTGCGGGTGCCGGAGGACATGAGCGTGGTCGGCTTCGACGACCTGCCCGAGGTCCGCTGGTCCGCCCCGCCGCTCACCACCGTGCGCCAGCCGCTCGCCGACATGGGCAAGCTGGCCGCCCGCACGGTGCTGCGCCTGGCCACCGGTGAGCACCCGGACTCGCCGCGCGTGGAACTGGGCACGGAACTGGTGGTGCGGTCGAGCACCGCACCACCAACCCCCCGCTGAACGGCACTACTTCAGCGCGTCACGGATCGCGTAGTAGGCCGGCTTGGGCCGCAGCTCCTCGTCCCACGGCAGGGCGGCACCCTCCCCGTCGAAGAACGCCGGGATCCACGAGTACTTGTCCGTGTAGTCCCAGATGGTGATGCCCACACACCGCCGCACCGCGAGACACGCCTCGGTCATCTCCCGGTACCAGTCGGCCTGTTGGGCGAGCTTCTCCTCGGTCGCCGGCAGGATCATCCGTACGTCGACCTCGGTGAGAGCGGTGTCCAGGCCGAGCCGGGCGAAGCGGCGGAGGTTGTCCTCCAGGGAGGTCGGATAGCCGTACTGGAGGGCGAGATGGGCCTGCAGGCCGAAGCCGTGCAGCGGGACGCCCTGGGCCTTCAGCTGCTTGGCCAGGTTGTAGTAGGCGTCGCTCTTCGGGCCGATCGCCTCGACGTTGTAGTCGTTGAGGTACAGCTTGGCCTTCGGGTCGGCCTGGTGGGCCCAGCGCAGCGCGTCGGCGATGTAGCCGGGGCCGAGCGTCTTGTAGAAGATCGTCTCCCGGTAGGTGCCGTCCTCGTTGAACGCCTCGTTGACGACGTCCCAGGCGTAGACCTTGCCGCGGTAGTGGCGTACCTCGGCCTGGATGTGCTTCTTCAGCACGGCCCGCAGCTCGTCGGCGGTCCACTCCCTGCTGGTGAGCCAGTCGGGCAGCTGGCTGTGCCAGACGAGGGTGTGGCCGCGCACCTTCTGGTGGTTGGCGCGGGCGAGGTTCACGATCTCGTCCCCGGCGGTCCAGTCGAAGACGCCCTGCTGCGGCTCGGTGGCGTACCACTTCATGCCGTTGCCGGGGGTGATCATGTCGAACTCGCTGCCGAGGAGCTTCGTATAGGCGGTGTCGGTGAGTTCGGGGTTGTCCGTGGCGCTGCCGAAGTAGCGGCCGTGCCGCTGGGCGAGGTCGGCGAGGGTGGGCGGCTTCTTGTCGTGGGCCTGGGCGGCCGGTCCGGCGGCGACCCCGGTGGCGACGAGGACGGCGGCGAGGACTCCGGCGATTCCGAGCCGGGTGCGGGAGGTGCTGGGCATGGTGCGACTCCTCACGGTCTGGGGTGTGTGGGCGAGCCGTACGTACGTCCGCGGGCGCGGGTCATCCCTTGGTGGCGCCGGCGGTGAGGCCGCCGACGAGCTGGCGCTCGGCGACGGAGTAGAAGGCCAGGGCGGGGACCATGGCGAGGACGAGGTAGGCGAAGACCCGGGCGTACTCCGCCGAGTACTGGCCCTGGAACTGCTGGACGCCGATGGGGATCGTCCACCAGGTGGACTCGGTGAACACCAGCAGCGGCAGGAAGAAGTTGTTCCAGCTGCCGACCACGGCCAGCACGGAGACCGTGCCGAGGGCGGGGCGGGCCATCGGCAGCAGGATCCGCCAGAAGAAGCCGAGCGGGCCGCAGCCGTCGAGGGTGGCCGCCTCCTCCAGCTCGGCCGGGATCTCCCGGAAGAAGGCGCGCAGGATGACGATCGTCATCGGCAGCCCGAAGGCGGCCTGCGGGAGGATCACCCCGAGCGGGTTGTCCAGCAGGCCGAGGGAGCGCAGCAGCAGGAAGAGCGGCAGGGCGGCCACCGCGAAGGGGAACATCAGCCCCATCGTGAACAGGGTGAACAGCACCTCGCGGCCGCGGAAGGCGAACCGGGCGAAGGAGAACGCGGCGAGCGCGGAGGCCGCGACCACCAGGACCGTCGTACCGATCGCGATGAGTGTGCTGCTGCCGAGCAGCTGCCAGAAGGAGCCGGAGCCCAGGATGTCCGCGTAGTTGGACGTCACCCAGGACTCGGGCAGGCCGACGGGGTTGCGGGACAGCTCGTCGGTGGACTTGAAGCCGGACAGGACCGCGTAGACCAGGGGCACCGCCATCACCGCGCCCACGGCGACCAGGACGATGTGCAGTGGAAGGGTACGGCCGCTCTTGCGGGCGCTCACGAGCCGCCTCCTCTCAGGGTCGTGGTGGCCCCCTCCAGGTCACGGCGGAGCACGAACCGCTGGTAGGCGAGGGCGAAGACGAGGCAGATGGCGAACATGGCGACGCTGATCGCACTGGCGTAGCCGACCTGGTAGCGCTTGAATCCGTACTGGAACATGGTCACGGCCATCGTCTCGGAGTGGTGGTCGGGGCCGCCCGCGGTGGTGACCCAGACCAGGTCGAAGAGCTGGATCGCGCCGATGACGGAGAGGAAGACGCTGATGCGCAGGGTGGGCGCCAGCAGCGGCAGGGTGACATGGCGGAAGCGCTGCCAGGGGCCGGCCCCGTCGATCAGGGCCGCCTCGGTCAACTCGGCCGGGATGGACTGGAGTCCGGCCAGGTAGAGCATCATGTGGAAGCCGAAGTACTTCCAGGTCATGACCAGGAAGAGGGTGGCCATGACGGTGGACGGATCGGCGAACCACTGCCCGCCCAGGCCGTCCAGGCCGACCGCGCCGAGGACATGGTCGGCGAGTCCGTCGTCGGGCGCGAAGATCATGCCGAACAACACGCCGGTGATCGCCTCGGAGAGGATGTACGGCGCGAAGAACAGCATCCGGTAGACGGCCCGCCCGCGGATCCTCTGGTTGAGCGCGACGGCCAGCGCCAGCGCGAACGGCAGCTGGAGGGCGAGCGAGAGGCCGACCAGGACCAGGCAGCGCCACAGGTCGCCGAGGAAGACCGGGTCCTGGAAGAGCCGGGTGAAGTTGTCGCCGCCGACGTAGTCCTCGGGCATGCCGAAGCCGCCCCAGCGGAAGAAGGAGGCGTACAGCGCGAACAGCATCGGCAGCAGCACCAGCGTGCCGAACAGCACCAGGGCGGGCACCTGGAAGCCGACGGCGGTGAGCCAGTGCCGGGCACGCCGCCGGGCGCGGCCCGGGGCGGCGCCGGCGGCCGGGGGCGGGGGCGCGGCACCGGGGCCGCTCCGCTTGTCCGGGAGGTAGGTCGAGGTCATCGCCTGCTACTGCTCTTCCTTCGCGACCTTGGTGATCGACTCGGCGACCTGCTTCGGGGACTTGGAGCTGGCGATGAGGGCGGCGACGCTGTCGTTGACCTCCTGGCCGAGGGCGGGCGCGTATGCCTGGTCGAGGTAGAGCTGGAAGCCGGTGGCCGCCTTCAACTGGGCTTGTACGGCGGTGAGGTTGGGGTCGGTGAGGGCACCCTCGGCGGCGGGGACGACCGGCAGCACGCCGGTCTCCTTGACCAGTTGGGTGTCGGTGGCGGCGGAGGCGAAGAACTCCAGGAAGTCGACGGCGGCCTGCGGGGCGTCCTTGCGCAGGGCGTGCCCGCCGCCTCCGCCGAACACCTCGGTGAGGGAGCCCTTGCCGCCCTCGACCGCCGGGAACGGGAAGAAGCCGAGGTCGTTCCCGAGCCCCTTGCCCGCGTCGGCCTGCACGACCGGGGCCCACTGGCCCATGAGTTCCATGGCGGCCTTGCCGTTGCCGACGGCGGCGGCCTGGCCGGTGGGGGTGGAGTAGGCGGCGCCGAGGAAGCCCTTCTGGAAGGGCTGGAGGTCGACCAGCTCCTGGAGGTGCTGTCCGGCCTGGACGAAGTCGTCGCCGGTGAAGTCCTTGTCGTCGTTGGCCTTCTGCAGGGCCGCGGCGCCGGCGGTGCGCATCGACAGGTAGGCCCAGTAGTACATGCCGGGCCACTTCTCCTTGCCGGCGAGGGCGAGCGGGGTGACCCCGGCGGACTTCAGCTTGCGGACGGCGTCGAGGAAGGCGCTCCAGGTGGTGGGCGGGGCGCTGATGCCGGCCTTCGCGAAGAGGGCCTTGTTGTACCAGAACCCGATCATGCCGATGTCGAAGGGTATGCCGTACACCTTGTCGTCGATCAGGTACGGCTCCTTGGCGACCGGCAGCAGGCCGTCGGCCCAGGGCTTGGTGCGTTCGCTGAGGTCCTCGACGAGCCCGGCGTCGACCTGCTGCCTGAGCACGCCGCCGCCCCAGGTGTGGAAGATGTCGGGCAGCTTCCCGGAGGCGGTCAGCGCGGTCATCTTCGACTTGTACGCCTCGTTCTCCAGCTGAACGATCTTGACCTTGACGTTGGGGTTCTCGTCCTCGAACTTCTTGGCGAGCGCGGCCCAGACGTCCTTGGCCGGCTGGGTGGTGGAGATGTTCCACCACTCGATGGTGGTCGTCCCCGAGGACGACCCTCCGTCCGAGTCGCCGCCGCAGGCGCTCAGTGCCGTCATGCTCACACCGGCCGCGGCGGAGGCCGCCAGGAAGCCGCGGCGGGACAGTGCCGGGTCGCCCATCATGCGCTCCTTGTGATCGAAAGTTTCGCTGCTGATCCAGAAAGCTTCGCTGCTGCCGCACCCTAGAGACAGCGTCCGGAGGGTGGCAACCCCTTGAACACAGCGAATCCGCCGCCGACAGAGAGTCGGCGGCGGACCAGGAAGGACGAAACATTCGATCCGGACAGCGAACCTTACGACCTCCAGTTTCCCGCGCCCAGGACGGCCACCTGGCCGGGCGCGCCGACAGTGATGACATCGTCCTCCACCATCAGCACCCAGGTCATCGGCGCGTCCCCTCCTCAGCTGCGGTCGGTGAGTGCCCGGAGCGCGATGTTCAGCTCCAGGACGTTGACGCGGGGCTCGCCCAGGAAGCCCAGGGTGCGGCCGGTGATGTGCTCGTCGACCAGCTTGCGCACCTGCGCGACGGTCAGGCCGTTGGCCTCGGCGACCCGCCTGACCTGGATGTCCGCGAAGGCCGGGGAGATGTCCGGGTCGATCGCGGAGGCCGAGCCGGTGACCGCGTCGGCGGGCACCTGGGCCTCCGGCACGCCGTTGAAGGCGGCGACCTGCTTCCTGGCCGCCTCGACGTCCTTCACGAGCGTCGGGTCACTGGCGCCCAGCTGGCTGGACCCGGTGGACAGGGGGTCGTAGCCGCTGTGGGACGGCCGGCCCTGGAACCACTTCGGGTCGGGCCGGTCCGTGCCCGGGACGTTCCAGCTCTGCCCGATCAGCTGGGAGCCGACCTCCTTGCCGTCGACCTTCACGATCGACCCGTTGGCCTTGTCGTGGAAGACCGCCTGACCGATGCCGGTCACGGCGAGCGGGTACAGGATCCCGGTCACCACGGTGAGGACGAGCAGCATGCGCAGGGCGGCCCACGCCAGGCGGCCGGAGTTCGCAGAAGAGATGTTCATGTCCTTCACCCGATCCCGGGGATCAGAGAGACGATCATGTCGATGATCTTGATGCCGATGAACGGGGCGACCAGACCGCCGAGGCCGTAGATCCCGAGGTTGCGCCGGAGCATCCGGTCGGCGCCGACCGGCCGGTACCGCACGCCTTTCAGCGCCAGTGGTACGAGCGCGACGATGACCAGCGCGTTGAACACCACCGCGGACAGGATCGCGGAGTCCGGGGTGGACAGGCCCATGATGTTGAGCTTGTCCAGGCCCGGATACACGGCCGCGAACAGCGCCGGGATGATCGCGAAGTACTTCGCGACGTCGTTGGCGACGGAGAACGTCGTCAGCGCGCCCCGGGTGATCAGCAGTTGCTTGCCGATCTCGACGATCTCGATCAGCTTGGTCGGGTCGGAGTCGAGGTCGACCATGTTGCCGGCCTCCTTCGCGGCCGACGTGCCCGTGTTCATCGCCACGCCCACGTCCGCCTGGGCGAGGGCCGGGGCGTCGTTGGTGCCGTCGCCGGTCATCGCCACCAGCTTCCCGCCCGCCTGCTCCCGCTTGATCAGCGCCATCTTGTCCTCGGGCGTGGCCTCGGCGAGGAAGTCGTCGACGCCCGCCTCCTCGGCGATCGCCCTGGCCGTCAGCGGGTTGTCGCCGGTGATCATGACGGTCCTGATGCCCATGCGGCGCAGCTCCTCGAACCGCTCGCGCATGCCGTCCTTGACGACGTCCTTGAGGTGGACGACACCGAGGACGCGGGCGCCCCTGTCGTCGTGGACCGCGACGAGCAGCGGGGTGCCGCCGGCCGCGGAGATGCGGTCGGTCACCTCCTGGGCGTCCGGGGCGACCTCACCACCCTGCTGCCGCACCCAGGCCGTCACGGAGGCGGCGGCCCCCTTGCGGACCCTGCGCCCGTCCACGTCCACGCCCGACATCCGGGTCTGCGCGGTGAACTCGATCCACTCCGCGCGCGCCAACTCCCCCTGGTGCCGCTCCCGCAGCCCGTACTTCTCCTTCGCGAGTACGACGACGGAGCGGCCCTCCGGAGTCTCGTCGGCCAGCGACGACAGCTGGGCCGCGTCGGCGACCTCCGCCTGCGTCGTCCCGCGCACCGGCACGAACTCGGCGGCCTGCCGGTTGCCGAAGGTGATGGTGCCGGTCTTGTCCAGCAGCAGAGTGGAGACGTCACCGGCGGCCTCTACCGCCCGGCCGGACATGGCCAGCACATTGCGCTGCACCAGTCGGTCCATGCCCGCGATGCCGATCGCGGACAGCAGCGCGCCGATCGTGGTCGGGATCAGACAGACCAACAGGGCCACCAGCACCACCATGCCGAGGTCGGACCCGGCGTAGGCGGCGAACGGCGGCAGGGTCGCCACCGCGAGCAGGAAGACGATCGTCAGCGAGGCGAGCAGGATGTTCAGCGCGACATCGTTCGGTGTCCTCTGCCGGGCCGCGCCCTCCACCAGGCCGATCATCCGGTCGATGAAGGTCTCGCCCGGCCTCGTCGTGATCCTCACGACGATCCGGTCGGAGAGCACCTTCGTGCCGCCCGTGACCGCGCTCCGGTCGCCACCGGACTCACGGATGACCGGGGCCGACTCACCGGTGATCGCCGACTCGTCCACCGACGCGACACCCTCGACGACATCACCGTCACCGGGGATGACGTCCCCTGCCTCGCAGACCACCAGGTCACCGATCCTCAGCTCGGTGCCGGCGACCACCGTGCCGTCGACCTTGCGCGCCACCGTGTCGGTCCTGGCCCGGCGCAGCGTGTCGGCCTGCGCCTTGCCCCGGCCCTCGGCGACCGCCTCCGCCAGGTTCGCGAAGATCACGGTCAGCCACAGCCAGGCGCTGATGGTCCAGCCGAACCAGTCACCCGGGTCCTTGAAGGAGAAGACCGTCGTGAGGACGGAGCCGACGAGCACCACGAACATCACGGGCGACTTGACCATCACCCGCGGGTCCAGCTTGCGGAACGCGTCCGGCAGCGACTTCACGAGCTGCGCGGGATCGAACAGCCCCGCACCGACCCGGCCCTCGGGGGCGGCCCGGTGCCCCGTCGGCGCGTCCCGGTGCGGCGCGAGAGTGGGAGTGGCCATGGAGTCCCGCTTCTCTACGTCGGTCCTCTGGGCGTTCGTCGTCATCACGCCAACCCCTCCGCCAGCGGCCCCAGCGCCAGGGCCGGGAAGAACGTCAGGCCGGTGATGATCAGGATCGCCCCGACCAGCAGGCCGGTGAACAGCGGCTTCTCGGTGCGCAGGGTGCCCGCGGTGGCCGGCACGGGCTGCTGCCCGGCCAGCGAGCCCGCCAGCGCCAGCACGAACACCATCGGCAGGAACCGGCCCAGCAGCATGCACAGGCCCAGCATCGTGTTGTGGTACGGAGTGTCGGCGGCGAACCCCGCGAACGCGCTGCCGTTGTTGTTGGAGGCGGAGGTGTAGGCGTACAGCACCTCGGAGAAGCCGTGCGCCCCGACGTTCGTCATCGACGACTGGCCCTTGCCGAGCGCCATGGCCAGCGCGGTGCCGATCAGCACGAGGGCGGGGGTGACGAGGATGTAGCAGGCGGCCGGCTTGATCTCACGCGAGCCGATCTTCTTGCCCAGGTACTCGGGCGTCCGCCCGACCATCAGCCCGGCGAGGAACACCGCGATGATCGCCATGACCAGCATCCCGTACAGCCCGGAGCCGACACCGCCGGGCGCTGTCTCGCCGAGCATCATGCCCAGCAGCAGCACACCGCCGGACAGGCCGCTGTAGGAGTCGTGGAAGGAGTCGACGGAGCCGGTGGAGGTCATGGTGGTGGAGACCGCGAACAGCGAGGAGTTGCCCTCGCCGAAGCGCTGTTCCTTGCCTTCCATCGCGCCGCCCGCCAGCTGGGAGGCGGTGCCGGGGTGGGCGTACTCGGTAAGGGTCACGGCGACGACGCCGAGGAGCCAGATGACGCCCATCGCGGCGACGATGGCGTAGCCCTGCCTGACCGAGCCGACCATGGTGCCGAAGGTGCGCGGCAGCGAGAACGGGATCACCAGCAGCAGGAAGATCTCCAGCCAGTTCGTGAAGCCGTTGGGGTTCTCGAACGGGTGCGAGGAGTTGGCGTTGAAGAAGCCGCCGCCGTTGGTGCCCAGGTCCTTGATGGCCTCCTGCGAGGCCACCGCGCCGGGGCTGATGGCCTGCTTTTCGCCGGTCAGCGTGGTGATGGTGTGGATGTCACCGAAGTTCTGGATGGCGCCGGCCGCGATCAGCACGACGGCCGCGACCACGGAGACCGGGATCAGGATGCGGACGGTGCCGCGCACCAGGTCCGCCCAGAAGTTGCCCAGGTTTCCGGTGCGGGACCGCGCGAAGCCGCGCACGAGGGCCACCGCCACGGCGATGCCGACGGCGGCGGACACGAAGTTCTGCACGGCCAGGCCCATGGTCTGGGTGACATGGCTCATCGCCGTCTCACCCGAGTAGGACTGCCAGTTCGTGTTGGACACGAAGGAGGCGGCCGTGTTGAACACCTGATCGGGGGTGATCGGCTTGAACCCGAGCGACAGCGGCAACCTGTCCTGCACCCGCTGGAGCAGGTACAGGAACAGCACACCCACCGCCGAGAAGGCCAGCACCCCGCGCAGATAGGCGGGCCAGCGCATCTCCGCGTCCGGGTCGACACCCACGAAGCGGTAGATCCACCTCTCCACCCGCAGATGCCTCTCGGAACGGAACACGGCGGCCATGTAGTCACCGAAGGGACGGTGCACCAGGGCGAGCGCGCCGACCAGCGCGATCACCACCAGCACATCGGCAGAGACCGAACTCATGGCAGCCGCTCAGAACCTCTCCGGGAAGACAAGGGCAAGGACGAGGTAACCCAGCAGGGCGACGGCCACGACCAGTGCGACAACGTGCTCGGCGGTCACAGCTTCGTCACCCCCTTGGCGACGAGAGCCACCAGCGCGAACACCGCGACCGTGGCGACGACGAAGGCCACATCGGCCATCGCGAGCTCCTGAAGTGAGGTTCTTCGAACAAGGACGGTTCGAGGAAACTCCCCGGACGACGGATTCCGACCGTCGTTGACGGCTCTCTGACGGCGCCGCGCACGCCTTTGACGGATCCCTGACGGGGCTATCGTGACCGGCATGCAGTCCTACACGATCGGGCAGGCGGCCCGGCTCCTCGGCGTGAGCCCCGACACCGCGCGCCGCTGGGCGGACGCCGGCCGGGTGGCCACCCACCGCGACGAGGCCGGCCGGCGACTCATCGACGGCAAGGACCTCGCCGCGTTCTCCGTGGAGCTCGCCCAGACGGGCAGCGCCGAGGAGGACACCCCGTACACCTCGGTCCGCAACGCCTTCCCGGGGATCGTGACCGCCATCAAGCTCGGTGACATCGCCGCCCAGGTGGAGATCCAGGCCGGCCCGCACCGCCTGGTCTCCCTGCTGACCCGCGAGGCCGTCGAGGAGCTGGGCCTGGAGGTCGGCATGGAGGCGACGGCCCGGGTGAAGTCGACGAACGTACATATCGACCGCACCTGACATCCATCGGCAGCCGATCCGCACTTGCGGACCTCCAAGGCCGGAACAGCCCGCTCATGCGATGCGCCAGATGACTTACGCCTCGCACATGCGGCACTATCATCACGCTGGGCCGTTCGCCGGATCGCGCCACCGAGGAGTTCACCGTGATGACCCGTTCCCCGCGCCGCCGCACCCGCCGACGGCTGCGGGTGGCCGGCGCCGGAGCCGCCGCGCTGCTCGCCCTGACCGCCTGTTCCGATGCCGGCTCCGCGGAGCCTGCGTCCGGGGGTTCCGGCTCCGGGAAGGTCTCGGGCACGGTGACCGTCTTCGCGGCCGCCTCCCTCAAGGAGGGCTTCGAGGCGCTGGGCACCCAGTTCGAGCGGCAGCACCCGGGCAGCAGGGTCGTCTTCAACTTCGGCGGCAGCGACTCCCTCGCCGCCGGGATCACCGCAGGCGCCCCCGCCGACGTCTTCGCCGCCGCCAGCACCAGGACCATGAAGGTCGTCACCGACGCCGGGGACAACGCCACCGAGCCGGTCACCTTCGCCCGCAACCAGCTGGAGATCGCGACACTGCCGGGCAACCCGGACGGCATCACCTCGCTGAAGGACCTCACCACGTCAGGCATGAAGGTCGTCCTCTGCGACACGACGGTGCCGTGCGGGACCGCCGCCCGGCAGGCCCTGGACGCCGCCGGCCTGAAGCTGACCCCGGTCTCCTACGAGCAGGACGTCAAGAGCGCCCTGACGAAGGTGACCCTCAAAGAGGCCGACGCCGCGATCGTCTACCGCACGGATGTGCGAGCGGCGGGCGACAAGGTGGCGGGGGTGGACTTCCCGGAGGCGGCCGACGCCGTCAACGACTACCCGATCACCCAGCTGAAGAACGCCCCCAACGCCGAGGCGGCCAAGGCGTTCATCGCCCTGGTCCGCTCCCCCGAGGGCCGGCGGGCTCTGACCGAGGCAGGGTTCCGCACACCATGACCGCACCCGCGAAGCCGACCGAAACCCTGAGGGGCGGCCCGCGCCGCACACGGCCCCGCACCGGCGTCCCCCTCCCCCTCCTCCTCCCCGCCCTGCTGGGCCTGGCATTCCTCCTCCTCCCCCTCGTCGCCCTGCTGGTCCGCGCGCCCTGGCGCAGCCTCCCCGAGCAGCTGACCAGCACGGAGGTGTGGGAAGCCCTGCGGCTGTCCCTTGTCTGCGCCACCGCGGCCACCGCGGTGAGCCTGGTCCTCGGCGTCCCACTGGCCTGGCTGCTGGCCCGTACGGCCTTCCCCGGCCGGGGCCTGGTCCGCGCGCTGGTCACCCTTCCCCTGGTCCTGCCCCCGGTGGTGGGCGGTGTGGCGCTGCTCCTCGCCCTGGGCCGCAACGGCGTGGTCGGTCAGTGGCTGGACTCCTGGTTCGGCATGACCCTGCCGTTCACCACCACCGGCGTCGTGATCGCCGAGGCGTTCGTCGCGATGCCGTTCCTCGTCATCAGCGTCGAGGGCACGCTGCGCGCCGCCGACCCTCGCTACGAGGAGGCCGCCACCACCCTCGGCGCCTCCCGCTTCACCGCCTTCCGCCGCGTCACCCTCCCCCTGGTCGCCCCCGGCATCGCCGCGGGCGCGGTCCTCGCCTGGGCCCGCGCTCTCGGCGAGTTCGGCGCCACCATCACCTTCGCCGGCAATTTCCCCGGCCGCACCCAGACCATGCCCCTGGCGGTCTATCTGGCCCTCCAGAACGACCCCGAAGCCGCCATCGCCCTCAGCCTGGTCCTCCTGGCGGTCTCGATCACAGTCCTGGCCGCCCTGAAAGACCGCTGGCTGAGAACCCCGTAACACCCGAACACCCCACCCCCAAAAAAGCCACCAGCGCCACCGAAACCAGCCGCCCAAGACAACGAGCCACCACTGAAGCCACCGGCCAGCCGCCGACGGCGCCCAGCCCACACAGGGCCACCCGCACCCAACAACGCTTCCCGCACGGGTGGTTGCGGATGGGAACGCCAAATCCGGCCGAAGGCCGGATACCCGCCCACAACCTCCCGCAGGACCCCATGACCCTCGACGCCCACCTCATCGTCACCCGAGCCCCGTTCCACCTGGACATCACCCTCCAGGCCGCCCCCGGCGAGGTCCTCGCCCTCCTGGGCCCGAACGGCGCCGGCAAGACCACAGCCCTACGCGCCCTGGCCGGCCTCACCCCCCTGACAGCCGGCCACCTCCACCTCGACGACCAGCCTCTCCAGCACACCCCGCCCGAATCCCGCCCCATAGGCGTCGTCTTCCAGGACTACCTCCTCTTCCCCCACCTCACCGCCCTGGACAACATCGCCTTCGGCCCCCGCTGCAAAGGCGCGACCAGGCAAAGCGCACGCACCCAGGCCACCACCTGGCTGCACCGCATGGACCTCACCGCCCACGCCGCCACCAAACCCCGCCACCTCTCCGGCGGCCAGGCCCAACGCGTAGCCCTGGCCCGAGCCCTCGCCACCAACCCCCGCCTGCTCCTCCTCGACGAGCCGCTGGCCGCCCTGGACGCGCGCACCCGTCTCGACGTACGCGCCCAACTCCGCCGCCACCTCGCCGCCTTCGAAGCAGTCGCGGTCCTGGTGACCCACGACCCCCTGGACGCCATGGTCCTGGCCGACCGCCTGGTCGTCATAGAGGACGGCTGTGTGGTCCAGCAGGGCATCCCCTCCGACATCGCCCGCCACCCCCGCACCGACTACATCGCCCAACTCGTCGGCCTGAACCTCTACCGAGGCCACGCGGACGGCCACACCGTCACCCTCGACGAGGGCCCCACCCTCACCACCATGGAACACCTCACCGGCCCGGCGTTCGTCGCGTTCCCCCCCTCCGCGGTAACCCTCCACCGCGAGCCCCCGACAGCCTCCAGCGCCCGCAACCTGTGGCGCTGCGAGGTCGCCGGCCTGGAAACCCATGGCGCCCAGATCCGCGCCGACCTCACAGGCGACCTCCCTCTCGCCGCCGACCTCACCAGCGTCGCGGCCGCCGAACTCGACCTGCACCCGGGCACGCCCGTCTGGGCAACGGTCAAGGCGACGCAGACCCACGCATACCCCGCCTGAACCGCCCATACGACTACCGTGGCTGCCCATGACCCTGAGCATCCGCAACCAGCTCCCCGGAACGGTCACCTCCGTCACCCCCGGCGGCGTCATGGCCACCGTGGGCATCCTCCTGTCCGGCGGCCGCCATCTCACCGCCGCGGTCACCGTGGAGGCCGCCGAGGAGCTCGGCCTGACCGAGGGCACCGCCGTACGCGCCCTGGTGAAGTCCACGGAGGTGTCCCTGGCCGCCGACCCGGTCGCGGGCCTGTCGATCCGCAACCAGCTCCCGGGCACGGTCGCCGGCGTCACCACCGGCGCCGCCATGGCCTCCGTCAAGGTGGCCGTCGACGGCGACACCCTGCTGACCGCCGTGATCACCAAGGACGCCGCGGTCGACCTCGCGCTCGCCGCCGGCACCCCGGTCGTCGCACTGATCAAGGCCACCGAGGTCTCCCTGGCGACACCCTGAGACACAAAGGGCCCCCACCCGAGCGGGTGGGGGCCCTCACCGATGACAACCGCCGGGATCAGTCCTCGTACGCGTCCAACGGCGGGCAGGAGCACACCAGGTTCCGGTCCCCGAACGCCTGGTCGATCCGCCGCACCGGCGGCCAGTACTTGTCGGAGGCGGAGACACCGCCCGGGAACACGGCCTCCTCACGCGTGTACGCGTGCTCCCACTTCCCGCCGAGCGCGGCAGCGGTGTGCGGCGCGTTCCGCAGCGGGTTGTCCTCGGCCGGCCACTCGCCCGCACCGACCTTCTCGATCTCCGCCCGGATCGCGATCATCGCCTCGCAGAACCGGTCCAGCTCGCCCAGGTCCTCGGACTCGGTCGGCTCGATCATCAGCGTCCCGGCCACCGGGAAGGACATCGTCGGCGCGTGGAACCCGTAGTCGATCAGCCGCTTGGCGACGTCGTCGACCGTCACCCCGGTCGCCTTGGTCAGCGGCCGCAGATCGATGATGCACTCGTGCGCGACCAGCCCGCCCGGACCGGTGTACAGCACCGGGTAGTGCGGCTCCAGCCGCTTGGCGATGTAGTTGGCGGACAGCACGGCCACCTGCGTGGCCCGCTTCAGCCCCTCACCGCCCATGAGTCGCACGTAGGCCCACGAGATCGGCAGGATGCCCGCGGAACCCCACGGCGCGGCGGAGATCGGCCCGACGCCCGTCTCCGGGCCGGCGGCGGGCTGCATCGGGTGGTTCGGCAGGTACGGCGCCAGGTGCGAGCGCACCGCGACGGGACCGACGCCGGGACCGCCACCGCCGTGCGGGATGCAGAACGTCTTGTGCAGGTTCAGGTGGGAGACGTCCCCGCCGAAGTGCCCCGGCTTGGCCAGCCCCACCAGCGCGTTCAGGTTGGCACCGTCGACGTACACCTGCCCGCCGGCCTCGTGCACCTGCGCGCAGATGTCCGCGACGTGCTCCTCGAACACACCGTGCGTCGACGGGTAGGTGATCATCAGCACCGCCAGCTCGTCACGGTACTGCTCGATCTTCGCGCGCAGGTCCTCGACGTCGATCTCGCCGTCCTCGGCGGTCCTCACCACGACGACCTTCATGCCGGCCATCACCGCGCTCGCCGCGTTCGTGCCGTGCGCGGAGGACGGGATCAGACACACGGTCCGCTGCTCGTCCCCGTTGGCCCGGTGGTATCCGCGTACGGCGAGCAGTCCGGCCAGCTCGCCCTGCGACCCGGCGTTGGGCTGGAGCGACACCTTGTCGTACCCGGTGACCTCGGCGAGGCGTTCCTCCAGCTCACGGATGAGCGTGAGGTAGCCCTCGGCCTGCTCGGCGGGCGCGAAGGGGTGCAGCTGCCCGAACTCGGGCCAGGTCACCGGCTCCATCTCGGTGGTCGCGTTGAGCTTCATGGTGCAGGAGCCCAGCGGGATCATCCCACGGTCGAGCGCGTAGTCACGGTCGGCGAGCCTGCGCAGGTAGCGCAGCATGGCCGTCTCGGAGCGGTGCTGGTGGAAGACGGGGTGGGTCAGGAACTCGTCGTCCCGCAGCAGCCCCGCAGGAAGCGCGTCCCCGGCGGCCGCGTCCAGCGCCTCGACGTCACCCTCGACACCGAAGGCCGCCCACACGCCGGCCAGCTGTGCCCGGACCGTGGTCTCGTCGCAGGAGACCGAGACATGGTCGGCGTCGACGGGGTACAGGTTGACCCCGTTCTCCCGAGCGGCCGCGACGACCTCGGCGGCCTTCCCCGGCACCCGCGCGGTCACCGTGTCGAAGAAGTCCCCGTGCACGACCTCGACGCCCCCGGCCTTCAGACCCTGGGCCAGGATCGCGGCGTACCGGTGCGTGCGCCGCGCGATGGTCCGCAGCCCCTCGGGCCCGTGGTAGACGGCGTACATCCCGGCCATCACGGCGAGCAGCACCTGCGCGGTGCAGATGTTGCTGGTCGCCTTCTCGCGTCGGATGTGCTGCTCACGCGTCTGCAGCGCCAGCCGGTACGCCTTGTTCCCGTCCGCGTCCACGGACACACCGACGAGCCGCCCGGGCAGGCTGCGCGCGAACTTCTCCTGTACGGCCATGTAGCCGGCGTGCGGACCGCCGAAGCCCATCGGCACCCCGAACCGCTGGGTCGTACCGACCGCGATGTCCGCCCCGAGCTCACCCGGCGACTTCAGCAGCGTCAGCGCGAGCAGGTCGGCGGCGACGGTGACCAGCGCGCCCAGCGCGTGCGCCTGCTCGATGACCGGCTTGATGTCGCGTACGGCACCGGAGGCGCCCGGGTACTGGATCAGCACGCCGTTGATCTCACGCGCGGCGATGTCGGCCGGGATGCCCTCGCTGAGGTCGGCGACGACGACCTCGACGCCCGTCGGCTCGGCGCGGGTCTCGATGACGGCGATGGTCTGCGGCAACGCGTCCGCGTCGACCAGGAACAGGCCCTTCTTGTTCTTGCCCATGCGCCGGGACAGGGCCATGGCCTCGGCCGCGGCCGTGCCCTCGTCGAGCAGTGAGGCACCGGAGGTGGGCAGCCCGGTCAGCTCGGCGACCATCGTCTGGAAGTTCAGCAGGGCTTCGAGGCGCCCCTGCGAGATCTCCGGCTGATAAGGCGTGTACGCGGTGTACCAGGCCGGGTTCTCCATGACGTTGCGCAGGACCACCGGCGGGGTGAAGGTGCCGTAGTAGCCGAGGCCGATCATGGAGCCGAGGACCTGGTTGCGGTCGGCGAGCGAGCGCAGCTCGGCGAGCACCTCGGCCTCGGTGCGGGCGCCCGGCAGGTCGAGCGCGTCGGCGTTCTTGATCACATCCGGGACCGCGGCGGCGGTCAGCTCGTCCAGCGAGCCGTAGCCGACCTGGGCGAGCATCTTGGCCCGCGCCTCCTGGTCGGGCCCGATGTGGCGCTGCTCGAAGGGGATCCCCTGCTCGAGCTCGGCGAGCGGCGTGCGGTGGGCGGTCATTGCGGAGGGCCTCCTGGTCTGACGCGACCTTCGAGGGGCACCACGGCGTGGGTGCCCCGACGGCCTCCCCCTCTGTCATCTCAACCTGAGAGCTTCACCGGGCGCCCGGGGGCGGCCGGTTTTCACCGTCGGTGAGAGCGGAAGCCGTCGACATCCGCCCTGCTTTCCAGAGTGACCTCGTCCGTGCGGTACGTGGGCCTGAGAGATTCCGGGGAGGATTTGCTCCTTCGGCGCCTCCGATGATCTCCGGAGGACTCTCCCGCACGGGGTCAGCAGCCGCTTGCCAGCCTACCAGCGAGGCCAACGCCGCAGCCTTCGAGTGGCCACCGAGCTGATTGTGCTCTTTTGTAGTGCTTACGGATGAGTTGCGACCAAGTGGAGGGACCGTGCAGACCGATATCGATCCACGCAACCTGATCGGCCGCAAGGCGTTCGACCGCGATGGCGTCAAGATCGGCACGATCGACGAGGTCTACCTCGACGACGCGACCGGCGTGCCGGAGTGGGCGGCCATACGGACCGGCCTGTTCAGCAGAGACGCCTTCGTCCCCCTGGAGCCCAGCGAACTGATCGAGGGCACCCTACGGGTCCCCTTCGAACGGGCTCTGATCAAGGACGCCCCCGACTTCGGTGTGGGCCGCCATCTCTCCCCGGAACAGGAACTGCAGCTCTACCACCACTACGGCCTGGACGTGGCCGCCCCTCCCCCGCTCCCGGACCACGACTTCGGCCGACTGGCGGGCGACACGGACGAGTCCTAGCGGGCACAGCTGCCGATCAGCGCCGCGAGAACCCCCCGCGGGTCGTACAGCGGGCGCGCCCCGCCCCGGACGACGCGGCGCGTCCCCTCGTCGACGGGCTCGGTCCGCGCCCACTCGGCCGTCCCGACACCCAGCTCCACCTCCAGCCCCGACCCGGTGGCATACCGCCACTCGGTCATCGGCCCCCAGGCCCGCGTGCGCACCAGCTCTCCGAGACCCAGCGGGCACCCGTCGTCGTACCGGGCCGGATCCGCCGTCAGCAGCACCAGGTCCACATCGGAGTCCATCCGCGCCTCTCCCCGGGCGCACGACCCGACGAGCAACAGCCCCATGACATCGGCCCGCCCCTCGGCCCACCGGACGACCCGCCCGACCACGTCCCGTATCTCGGTCTCCCGCTCCGGCGACACCCCGTCCGTGATCATGGAACCACCTGCCCCACCGACCCGGCCTCCGTCTCTCCCACAGTGCTCCCCTCCGGTCTCTCAGCTCTCTGTTGCACCAGCGGCAACGGCTCCGCCGGCTCCAGCCCGGGATCGTCGACCCGGAAGGTCCGCACCCGGCCCGGCTCCACGTCCGCGGGCGTCTCGAACCGCACGGTCACCCGTCCCAGCCCGCTGCCCTGCACCCACCCGTGCCCGAACTCGGTGTGCCGCACGTCCTGCCCCGGACGCCAGTGGTGCTCGGCCGGGGCCGGCTCGGCGGGCTCGGATTCGTCCGCCACCGCCTCCTCGTCGGACCCGTCGGCCTGCTCCTCCGCCGCCTGCGCGAACAGATCCTCCTGTGTGTAGTCGGCGAGACCCGAGACGCCCACCCCGAGCAGTCGCACCCCACCGGTCGTGTCGACGGAGTCCAGCAGCCGGGCGGCCGCCTCCCGCACCACTGCCGGATCGTCCGTGGGCCCGCGCAGCGTCTCGGAGCGGGTCAGCGTGGAGAAGTCGTAACGCCGCACCTTCAGCACGATCGTCCGCCCGGACAGCCCGGCCCCGCGAAGCCGCCGCACACACCGGTCGGCCAGCCGCTGCACCTCCAACCCCACCCGGACCCGGTCATGGATGTCCACGTCGTAGGTGTCCTCGACCGAGACCGACTTGGTCTCCCGCTCGGCCACCACCGGCCGCTCGTCGCGCGCCAGCGCCATCGCGTACAGCCCGTGTCCGTGGGCCTTTCCCAGCAGCCGCACCAGCTCGTCCTCGCCCGCCTCGACGATCTCGTCGACCGTGGTGATCCCCGCCCGCCGCAGATGGTCTCCGGTCGCCGGACCCACCCCGGGCAGGGTCCGCACCGACAGGGGCCCGAGAAGCGCCCGCTCGGTGCCCGGCTCGATGAGGACCATCCCGTTGGGCTTGGCCTGCTCCGAAGCGATCTTCGCGAGCATCTTGGACGCCGCCAGTCCCACCGAGCCCGTGAGCCCGGTGACCGCCCGTATGTCCGCGCGGAGCTTCGCCCCCGCGACCCGCGCCGACTCGCTGTCCCAGGCGGCTCCCCCGGCCTCCAGGTCCACGAACGCCTCGTCCAGGCTGAGCGGCTCCACCAGCGGCGACAGCGCCCGCAGCAGCGCCATCACCTGCTCGCTGATCGCCCGGTAGAAACCGCCCCGCGGGCAGAGATACGCGGCGTTCGGCGCCAGCCGACGCGCCTGGGCCATGGGCATCGCCGAGTGCACCCCGAACACCCGTGCCTCGTACGAGGCGGTGGCCACCACCCCGCGCGGCCCCAGCCCGCCCACGATCACGGCCTTCCCGCGCAGGCTCGGCTTGGACGCCTGCTCCGCCTGCGCGAAGAAGGCATCCATGTCGAGATGCAGGATGGTGGGCGCGTTTCTCACATCTCCGATGCTGCACCACACCACTGACAACGACCCCGCACCCTCCGGTGCGGCGCCCGTCAGGGGTTCAGACGGCGCGGTTGCGCCGGCGCGCCAGTTCGTCCGCCGGGTTGTGGCCGACGAGCGTCTCGCCGGTGTCGACGCGCTCCCCGTGCAGCTGCGACAGCGCGCTCTCCACGTCCCGCCACACCACGCCGACGGCGATCCCGAAGACGCCCTGACCACCCTGGAGCAGCGCGTGGACCTCGTCCGGAGAGGTGCACTCGTAGACCGTGGCGCCGTCACTCATCAGCGTCATGCGCTCCAGGTCACGGAAACCGCGTTCCCTGAGATGCTGCACGGTGGTGCGGATGTTCTGCAGCGAGACGCCCGTGTCGAGAAAGCGCTTCACGATCTTCAGGACGACAACGTCCCGGAAGCTGTACAACCGCTGCGTCCCGGACCCGTAGGCGGGCCGCACACTCGGCTCGACGAGCCCGGTGCGGGCCCAGTAGTCCAGTTGCCGGTAGGTGATTCCGGCGGCCGCGCAGGCCGTCGGACCGCGGTAGCCGATCTGCTCGGACGCCATGGACGTCGCCCCTCCGCTGCTCGGCACGGCCGCCGGTCGCTGCGGAACGTGATCGGCCGCGCCACCGGGAAGCCGGTACGGACCGTTCCCCGCGAACTCGCGTCCGGGAGCACCCCCAGCCGTACCGTCGCCGCTGCTTCTCACGCCGACCTCCGTCCTTGACCTGCCTTCTCGACGGTAGGCAGTCACCAGGGGTGCGTCAACGATCGCCACACTCGGCACGCCGAGTGATAATCACCCTAGGAGTGGTTTCCCGTACCCCACCGCGGGGAAAGGCTAGCCGAATGCCTTGAGAAGGAGCCGCAGGACGCTCTCACGCGCCGCCGGCAAGTGCCCGCCCCTACTGGTTGCTGGTGCCGAAGTCCTCCGGCGAGATCTGGTCGAGGAACTCGCGGAACTTCTCCACCTCGTCCTCCTGCTCGTCGGGGATCGCGATGCCCGCGTCGTCGAGCACCGTGTCACTGCCGTAGATCGGCGTACCGGTGCGCAGGGCCAGCGCTATGGCATCGGACGGACGGGCGCTGACCTCGACCCCGCTGGCGAAGACCAGCTCGGCGTAGAAGACGCCCTCACGCAGGTCCGTGATGCGCACTTCCGTGAGCTCCTGGCCCACGGCCTCCAGCACGTCCTTGAACAGGTCGTGCGTCAGCGGCCTGGCGGGCGCCATGCCCTGCTGGGCGAAGGCGATCGCCGTCGCCTCCCCCGGCCCGATCCAGATGGGGAGGTAGCGGTCGCCTCCCACTTCGCGCAGGAGCACGATCGGTTGGTTGGAGGGCATCTCGACCCGGACACCTACGACATCGAGCTCGTTCACACAGCAACCCTAGGCCGTGTTCCAGACGTTTGGGTAGTCGGGCCGGGAACGGGCGGCCGATCCGCCCTGGGCGAACGGCCTCAGGGCAGCCGCACCCCGAGCGCGGTCTGCACCAGCGCCGCGTGCAGCTTGACCGTGAGCCCGGCCAGCTCCTTCGTACGGGCCTGCGCATGAGCCCTGGTCTGCGGATTGCGATGGCGCTTGAGCGGGGCGACCACCTGGTCCACCAGCCCGGCCTCACGATCGGCCGCCGCCTTCATCACCCGCAGATGCCGGGGCTCGATGCCGAACCGCCCCAGCTCGGCGACCAGGGAGGCCACGGTGGCCGCCTCGGCGTCGTAGACCCCGCCCTCCAGCGGCATGATGAGTCCGTACGACTCCCACTCCGCGAGCTCCTGCTCACCGATGCCGGCGGCCGCCAGCAGCTCGTCCCGGCCGATCCGGGCCGCGGTCGGCACGTCCCCCTGCTCCCCGACGGCCTCGCCGTCCCGCTGCCGCCCCAGCGTGGGCAGCGGCACGGCCTCGCCGCGCTCCATGGCGTCCAGATGCTCACGGATCACCTTGAGCGGCAGGTAGTGGTCCCGCTGCATCCGCAGCACGTGACCGAGGCGCTCGACGTCCTCGGCGCTGAACTTGCGATACCCCGAGGGGGTCCGCTGCGGCTCGACGAGCCCCTCCGACTCCAGGAAGCGGATCTTGGAGATGGTGACTTCGGGGAACTCGTCGCGCAGCACGTTCAGCACCGTGCCGATGCTCATCAGCCCACTGTCCGCGGCGGCGGTGCCGGGCACGGCACCGCCCCTCGGTGTTCGAAGCATGGACCTTCCCTGGGTTCCCCCCGGACGGCGGTCCGGGGGAGGGTCAGTAGCCCCGCTGGCTCGCGTAGAAGACCAGCCGGTACTTGCCGATCTGGACCTCGTCACCGTTCGACAGGGCGACCTGGTCGATCCGCTCACGGTTGACGTAGGTGCCGTTGAGGCTGCCGACGTCGGCGACCGTGAACGAGCCGTCCGGGCTGCGCCGGAACTCCACATGGCGGCGCGAGACCGTCACGTCGTCCAGGAAGATGTCGCTCTGCGGGTGACGGCCGGCCGTGGTCAGGTCGCCGTCCAGGAGGAATCGGCTGCCCGAGTTCGGCCCCCGGCGCACCACCAGCAGCGCGGAGCCCAGCGGCAGCGCGTCGACCGCGGCCTGCGCCTCGGGCGAGAGCGCAGGCAACTGCGTCTGGCCGGTGGTCTCGGAGTCGTACGCCTCGAGACCGGAGATGGAGATGGTGGAGGTCGTCTCCGACGCGCGCTCGGGCGTCAGGCCCGGACGCAGCGGAGCACCACAGTTGGAGCAGAAGCGACTGCTCTCCGCGTTGCGGTTACCGCACCTCGAACACACAAGGGCCGACATAGGGGAAAACCCTCCACCCGAACTTGAGGTTGACGGTTGGCCGAAACCTATGTCGCCGGACTGGGCAGGGTCAACAGACGGCGCGCCCTGGCCTCCCGGAATGTCGCCGGCCGGGCCAGGAACCTGGTCCCGGAACAGCGGCCGCTGACCCTCTGCGTCAGGCTGTGCGCGATGACGAGCGGTCGCGTTCTCGCCGCCGTCTCGCGCGCTCTTGCCGAACAACTTCGCAAACAACTTCACGGGCGATTCCCCTTGACCGAAACAGACCCGCCCGTGGGGCAGGACGAACCCTGAATGAATACACCGGCCGACCCGGACACCTTCACAACGTCCGTATCCACCAGACAGTTTCCACCACGCACCACCGGATCGGTGCGTCGACCCCCCGCAACCTCATGCCCCTGCCGGACGGCCCCCATGCACCCCCGATTCACCGGGACGACGACCGAGCGTAGTCAGGCTGCTTCGCCGCTCGCAAGGCGTCCACAACGATCTTGGTCGACCGCTCCACGGTAACGATGGCCTGCTCCTTCTCAAGAGTCTGCACCACGCCTCCTGGGATGTTGAGCGCCGGTTCGAGGTCCTGCGGCTTGCCGATGACCTTGAAACGATAGGGCGCGGTGATCTTGTTCCCGTCGACGCTCACGCTCTTGCCGGAGTCCGACAGATACGTGTCGGCGACGACCCGCACGCCGTTCACCTGGATCGCCTCCGCGCCCGCTGCGCGCAGCTCCTGGATCGCGTCGAGCAGCATGTCCGCCTCGACCGTCCCCTTCGTGTCCTCGATGGTCATCGTGATGCCGGGTCCCTGAGCGGCCATGGTGCCCGCCAGAATGCCGAGTTGCCGTTCCTTCTCGGCCGTCTGCCTGCGGGCCTCCTCGGCCTGGTCGGAACTGTTCTCCAGTTCCTGACGCTGCTTCTCAAGTCCCTGCTTCTCGTCCTCAAGACGCTGACTGCGGTCATCCAGTTCATCGAGGATGCGCACGAGATCTTCCTGACGGGCCCCGCGCAGCGCACTGTCGCTGTCACTGTTCGAGGCCACCTGCACGGCCAGCCCGAAGCCCAGACCGAACAACAGCAGCGCGACGATGAGTTGGGCGCGGGTGACACGCGGCGGCCACAGCCCCTTCACGAGCCGCTGCCGGCCGGTCAGCTCGGGCTCGGCGCTCTCCACGCGCGCGCGCTCCTCGACCGGAGCCGCCGGCACCTCCGCGGGCAGCTCCCTGCGCAGCGGGTTCCCGGACGTCTCGTCGCGGTCGCCCCGCTGGTTGTCGTCCTGGTTGCTCATCGGCCTCACGCCCGGAACACGTGCCGGCGGATCGCCGCGGCGTTGGAGAAGATACGGATGCCCAGGACGACCACCACACCCGTGGACAGCTGCGCGCCCACGCCCAACTTGTCGCCCAGGAACACGATCAGCGCGGCCACGACCACGTTCGACAGGAACGAGACGACGAAGACCTTGTCGTCGAAGATGCCGTCGAGCATGGCGCGCAGACCGCCGAAGACGGCGTCCAGCGCCGCCACCACGGCGATCGGCAGATAAGGCTCGACGACTGCCGGAACCTCCGGCCGGACCAACAGTCCGGCCACCACTCCCACAATGAGGCCCAGTACGGCGATCACGATGTGCCCTTCTCCGTCCCACTTGTCGGCTGTGCTGTTCGTACGATCACACTCGGCGCCGCGGGCAGCCGGAGGTCGTCCTCCACGGAGATGGCGGTACGGATGCCGAAGTTCTCCTGCAGGGCGTTCAGATACAGCCCATCGGCGCTGTTCTGGAACAGTGTGCTCAGGCTGTCCCCGTCCCCCACCGCGAGCACCGTGTACGGCGGCACCAGCGGCTTGTTGTCGACCAGTATGGCGTCACCCGCGGCCCGGATCGCCGACAGCGCGGTCAGCCGCTGCCCGTTGATCGAGATGGCCTCCGCGCCCGACTCCCACAGCCCGTTCACCACACGCTGCATGTCGCGGTCGCGCACCCGTCCGGTGTCCGAGAAACCGGAGCTCTGACGGGGGTCGCCGCCACTGCCCGTGCCGGCCTCCTTGGCGTCGTTCACGACGAGTTTCACGCCCGGCCCGTGCACCTCGACCGCACCCGCGAGGATACTCACCAGCGACACATGGTCGCCGCCACCGCTCTCCCGGAGCGCCTCCCGCTGCCGCGCGCTCACGTCGTCGCGCAGCTCGTCCACGGACTTCTCCAGCTCGTCGACCGTATCCGTCTCGCGATCGATGCGGTCGATCAGCTCCTGACGCTCCTTGGCCACCACGGGGGCGGCCACACGCGCCTGAGCCGCGCCGACGGTCACCACGAGCGCCGCCAGCACCAGGCCGGCGGCGAGGCCCAGCTTGGCCCGCAGCGTCTTGGGCAGGCCGCCGTCGCCCTGCTTGCGGGCGGCGGCCTCGGCGTAACCGTCGTCGAGGCTGTGGTCCATGACGTTGGTGAGCAGCGACATGGACGCGTCCGGGCGCGATGGACGCGCGGGTGTGCTCCGAACGGGGGGCTGCTGCGGCATGCCGCACATCGTCGCACGTTGCGACCACTACCTCCGAACGGCCCCACCACCGGTGTGCCGGACAGGTCCCCGGGGAAGACCTGTCCGGCACGCGCGCGGTCCGCTCAGCGTCCGGCGCTGTCCACGATGCCGGACCACTCGTCGAGCAGGGCCTGCGCGGACGCGTCGTCCGGGCCCTCGGCCCACAGATGCGTGACCGCCTCGGCCGGGTCGGGCAGCACCATCACCCAGCGCCCGTCGGTCTCCACCACCCGCACGCCATCGGTGGTGTCCACGAAGCGCTCTCCGGCCTCCTCGACGACCCGCCGCATCACCAGGCCCTTGACGGCCCACGGGGTCGCCAGATCACGTTTGAGGACATGCGCCCGCGGAATCCGCGCGTCGATCTGGCTCAGCGTCAGCTGCGTACGCGCCACCAGCCCGATGAGCCGGACGAAGGCCGCCGTCCCGTCGAAGACACTGCTGAAGTCCGGGACGATGAACCCGCCCTTGCCGTCCCCGCCGAAGATGGTCGACTCGTCACCCCCGACCCGGGTGAGATCGTCGGGCGAGGTCGTCGTCCACTCCACCTGGGTGCCGTGATAGGCCGCGACCTGCTCGGCGATCCGTGTTGTGGTCACCGGCAGCGCCACCCGCCCGCTGCGCCGCTCGGCGGCCACCAGGTCGAGCATCACCAGCAGCGCCCGGTCGTCCTCGATGATCCGGCCCTTCTCGTCCACCAGGGACAGCCGCTCACCCACGGGATCGAAACGCACTCCGAACGCCGCCCGCGAGGACGCCACGATCTCCCCGAGCCGCACCAGCCCTCTGCGCCGCATATCGGCCGTCTCCGTCGGCCGGGACTCGTCCAGGCCGGGGTTGATGGTCAGCGAGTCCACCCCGAGCTTGCCCAACAGGCTCGGCAGCACCAGCCCGGCACTGCCGTTCGAGGCGTCGACGACGACCTTGAGCCCCGACTCCGCGATGCCCGTCGTATCGACGTTCCGCAACAGCGATCCGGTGTACGAGTCGAAGACACTGGCCGGGAAATGAAGATCACCGATCTCCCCGGGGAACGCCCGCCGGTACTCCTGCCGCGCGAACACCCGGTCCAGCTTCCGCTGACTTCCCTGCGACAGATCGGCGCCCTGTCCGTCGAAGAACATGATGTCGACGGAGTCCGGCACACCGGGCGACGTCCGGATCATGATCCCACCGGCACTGCCCCGCGCGGTCTGCTGCCGTGCCACGGGCAGCGGTACGTTCTCCAGGTCGCGCACGTCGATGGCGCTGGCCTGCAACGCGGAGATGACCGCCCGCTTCAGCGCCCGCGCGCCCCGGGAGTGGTCGCGGGCCGTGGTGACCGTGGAACCTTTCTTCAGCGTCGTCGCATAGGCGCCGGCCAGTCGGACGGCGAGCTCGGGCGTGATCTCGACGTTGAGGATCCCGGACACCCCACGGGCGCCGAAGAGATGCGCCTGCCCCCGCGACTCCCAGATCACCGAGGTGTTGACGAAGGCACCCGCCTCGATGGTCTTGAACGGATACACCCGCACGTTGCCCTGCACGATCGACTCTTCGCCGATCAGGCATTCATCGCCGATGACGGCCCCGTCCTCGAGCCGGGCCGCCCGCATGATGTCCGTGTTCTTCCCGACCACACAGCCACGCAGATTGCTGTGCGGCCCGACATACACGTTGTCGTGCACGACCGCCTTGTGCAGGAAGGCACCGCTCTTGACGACGACATTCGAGCCGACGACGGTGTGCTCCCGGATTTCGGCGCCGGCCTCGACCTTGGCGTAGTCACCGATGTAGAGAGGACCCCGCAGAACGGCGTCGGGATGCACTTCCGCCCCCTCCGCCACCCATACGCCGGGCGAGATCTCGAACCCGTCGAGTTCGACATCGACCTTGCCCTCGAGGACGTCGGCCTGCGCCTTCACATAGCTCTCGTGGGTGCCGACGTCCTCCCAGTAGCCCTCGGCGACAAATCCATAGATCGGCTTGCCCTCCTTCATGAGCTGCGGAAAGACATCGCCGGACCAGTCGACGGGCACATCGGCCTCGACATAGTCGAAGACCTCGGGCTCCATGACGTAGATGCCGGTGTTGACGGTGTCCGAGAAGACCTGCCCCCAGGTCGGTTTCTCCAGGAAACGTTCGACCCGGCCCTCGTCGTCGACGATGGTGATGCCGAATTCCAGCGGGTTGGGCACACGCGTCAGACAGACGGTGACGAGCGCGCCCTTTTCCTTGTGGAAGCTGATCAGCTCGGTGAGGTCGAAGTCGGTGAGCGCATCACCGGAAATGACCAGGAAGGCATCGTCCTTCAACGCCTCTTCGGCGTTCTTGACGCTTCCGGCGGTACCGAGTGGCTTCTCCTCGTTGGCATACGTGAGCTCCATTCCGAGCTCCTCGCCGTCACCGAAGTAGTTCTTGACCAGTGACGCCAGGAACTGCACGGTTACGACGGTCTCGTTGAGCCCATGCCTTTTGAGCAGCCGAAGAACGTGCTCCATGATCGGCCGGTTGGCGACCGGCAGGAGCGGCTTGGGCATGCTTGAGGTCATGGGGCGAAGGCGTGTGCCTTCGCCACCGGCCATCACGACGGCCTTCATGTCGGGAGCGTCCTCCTTGAAGAGACGACGGTCTAGCCGACTTCACCCGTCCAGATTGTCCCGCACTTTTCCGCCGCGGGCCATCGAGCCACTACTGCTGTCTCCGTCGACGAGCTAGTCGGCCATGGCGTCCGCACGGACCAGGCGGCGGACCTGCACCACGTAGAGGACTCCTGCCCACCAGTACAGCGTTGTACCCCACCCTGCGAACGCCCAGCCGAAAATAGCAGCGAGTGACGAGATCCATCCACTTCCGTCGCTCAGCAGAAGAAGCGGGAAGGCGTACATCAGGTTGAACGTGGCCGCCTTGCCGAGGAAGTTGACCTGCGGTGGCGGATACCCGTGGCGCCGGAGGATTCCCACCATCACCAGGAGAACCAGTTCCCGCGCAAGAAGTACAGCGGTCAACCAAAGCGGCAGGATCTCCCGCCAGGTGAGACCGACCAGAGTCGAAAGAATGTAAAGCCGGTCGGCCGCCGGGTCGAGAAGCCGGCCAAGGCTGCTGACCTGGTTCCAGCGCCGCGCGAGCTTGCCGTCCAGATAGTCGCTGATCCCGCTCAGAGCCAGCACCAGAAGGGCCCATCCGTCGCTCTTCGGCCCCCCGAACTCGGGCCTGAGGATCAGCCACAGAAAGAGCGGCACGCCGACGAGACGCGCCATGCTGAGGATGTTCGGGATGGTGAGGACCCGGTCTGTCTGGACGCGGGTCTCCTGGACCTCCACCCGGGGGCCTCCAGTAGAACGAACCAACGATGCCCCCTGACCCTACCTCAACGCAAAAAAGCTCCGGCCCCTGGGCTGTGTGCCCAAGAGCCGGAGCTTCAAAAGGAGTTCGGCGGCGTCCTACTCTCCCACAGGGTCCCCCCTGCAGTACCATCGGCGCTGTGAGGCTTAGCTTCCGGGTTCGGAATGTAACCGGGCGTTT
>NZ_JBIRZZ010000013.1:0-213902 GCF_044391385.1 Streptomyces sp. NPDC018693
GGCGGGGTTCCTCAGCCACCCCGCGCTGTCCGCGGCCCGGACGCCGCGGTGGAAGGCGTCGGCCATCTTCTGGTAGCCCGCGTCGTTGGGATGCAGGGCGTCGTCCAGGTCGGCGGTGGTCAGGCTGCTCATGTCGACGAACGCGACACGCTTGCCCGCGGCCTGGGCGTCCCTCACGATCTGGGGGATGGCCTGGTTGTACGCGGCACGGTACTGCTCCTCCGAGCCGCTGGTGGACACGACCAGGGAGGCCACGAGGACGGTCGCGTCGGGGGCGGCGGCGGTGATCTGGTCGACCAGCGACCTCAGCCGGGCGGTGGCGGTGGAGACCTGGTAGCTCTGGTTGAGGTCGTTGGTACCGATGTGCAGCGTCACCACGTTGGGCCGGTAGCGGGTCAGCGAGGCGTCGGTGAGCGCGGCGACCTCGTGGATCTTGTATCCGGAGTGGCCCTGGTTGTCGGGGTCGGACATCGAACCGCCCCGCAGTGTGCCCACGAAGTCCAGCGGATGACCGTCCGCCGCGAGCTTGTTCCACAACGGGCCCCGGTAGCCGTTGCCCGTACTGCTTCCCACGCCCCAGGTGATCGAGTCGCCCAACGGCATGACCCGCAAGGGCGTGGTGGAGTCGGCGGAGGCAGGGGCCACCCCTGCCGTCGTCGCCCCGAGCGCGACAGCGACAAGCGTGGTCAGGGGGAGAACCCAAGGCTTTCTCATGCGGCGTCCTCTTCTGCGGGTGACTGCTGAATCAGAGTGGCTGATCGCCGTTCATCAGCGGCTCGGCCGCCGTGCCTTCCCGTCGGCGTCGGCGGCCGCCTGACGTACCGGCAGAACGGCGTGGGGGGAACGTCTCGCGCTGTGAGCCCTGGCGGGTCGGCCCGAACCCGTGTGACGAGCGCACCCGTATAGATACCACGAATTCCGGCTGGAACATCCCATGAATGCGCAGGTATTAAGGATCGGTGGCGTGAGGGCGAGCATTGCGCTGTTTCGTCCCAGGGGCACTGCTCGCACGGTCTGTTCGCTCCTCCGGCCTGCTCCCGTATCGACCCGCTGACATCCCATGTCTGTGGCGGCATGTTGCCGATGCCGGCTGATCCCCCTGTCGCGTGACGGCTTGTGGTTAAGGCATTAATCACTCAGCGTTACCCAGCGAGGGTGGCTGGAACCGGCCGCCGGTGGACAAGAGGGGAAGCAGTGGAGGCGACAATTACACGGGTGCGGCAACGCGCCATACCGCCGGTCGTTGCGGCGCGGTGGGCGCTGTGGACGTTTGTCATCACCAACCTGGTGATCGTCGAGGCATTGTTCCTCACCGCCGGAACCGGCAAGAACGGGGTGCTCACCGTCGCCAAGTTCTTCGGCCTGCACGCCGCGGTGCTGATGCTGTTCCAGCTGCTGCTGGTGGCCCGGCTGCCATGGCTCGACCGTCGTATCGGCATGGACCGGCTGACGGTGTGGCACCGGTGGGTCGGCTTCACCCTGCTGTGGACCGTCCTCACCCACGCCCTGCTGGTGGTGCTCGGCTACGCGCGGCTCGATGACGCGTCGATGACGAAGACGTTCTTCGCGCTGGCCGGCGTGCCGGCCTCCCTGCTCGGGATGTGCGCCGCGGCGATCGTCGTCGTGGTCGCCGCGATCTCCGCCCGGTATGTGAGGCTGCGGCTGCGATACGAGACGTGGCACGGCCTGCACCTGCTGCTGTACGTGGCGTTGGGGCTGGCGTTCGTCCACCAGTTGCTGGAGACCACGACCTTCAGCTCTTCCGCGCCCGCGAAGACGTACTGGTGGGCCATGTGGCTGTTCGCGTTCGGCGCCCTGATCACGGGCCGGGTCATCATGCCTGTCTGGCGCAACGCCTACCACCGCTTCGAGGTCACGGCGGTGGTGCCGGAGTCGGACGACGTGGTGTCGGTGCACGTCACCGGCCGCCACCTCGACAAGCTGCCGGCCCGGGCCGGCCAGTTCTGCATCTGGCGGTTCCCCGGGCACAACCACTGGTGGCTGGCGAATCCGTTCTCGCTGTCGGCGGCACCCGACGGCCGGACGTTGCGCCTGACCGCCAAGGCGGTCGGCAGCACCAGCGCCGGCCTGCGGCACATCCCGGTCGGGAGCCGCGCGTTCGTCGAGGGGCCGTACGGGGCGTTCACCTCGTTGCATCGAACGCGGCCCGGCGTACTACTGATCGCCGGAGGCGTGGGGATCACGCCGGTCCGAGCCCTGCTGGAGGAGGAACCGGCCGGCGACGTCGTCGTGCTCTACCGGGTGCGCAGCGAGAACGACGCCGTGCTGGTCGACGCGGTACGAGCCCTGGTCGCGGGCCGCGGTGGGCAACTGCACCTGCTCACCGGCCGCACGGGGGAGGGGAACACGCCGTTCGAGCCGGACAGTCTCCGTGCCCTGGTTCCCGACGTGGCCGCACGCGACGTGTACGTCTGCGGCCCGCCGGCGATGACCTCGGCCGTGCTGAGCGCCCTGCGCAGGCTGAGGGTTCCCCAGAGGCAAGTGCACGCCGAGCGGTTCGGCCTGGCCTGAGCACCGCGAGGGCGTGCAGGGGCAGACTGTTTGGGCGCGGTCATCGTGCTGATGTCCATCGAGGCTTCGCGCTTCGGCGGCCCCGCCGCGGTGACTCCACGTCCCGCGGCGGGGCCCCGTGCTCGGTCACGCGGAGTCGACGTCCGTGGTGGCGAGCCTGGCGTAGACGTCGGGCCGGTTGCGGCGGATCCGTACGGCAAGTGCCGTGCCCGTCGCGAAGACGACCGGGGTGAGCGCGACCAGCGTCCAGTTGACGGCGGGCGCGGCACCGGTGAAGAGATTGAGGCGCGTGCAGACCAGCCCGGTGATCGTGGCGAGGAGGAGCGCGGCGGCCACCGGTGCGACGACCGTGCGCAGGCGTCCCGCCGCGTGGCCGCCGGGGTTGCGGCGGAAGAAGACGGCCACGGCGCAGGCCGCGAGCGTCTGCAGCGCGAGGATGCCGACCACTCCGGGGGTGTTCACCCACAGCAGGAACTGGTTGTAGGGGTGGACGCCGATGGCGGCGAACACGCCGGTGACCACGACCGCCAGCACGGTCTGCGCGATGCCGGAGATCCAGGGCGAGCCGTGCCGGGGGTGGATACGGCCGAGGCGCGCGGGGAGGGCACCCTCGGCGGACAGCGCGTAGCCGTAGCGGGCGATGGCGTTGTGGAAGGCGAGCAGGGAGGCCAGGAGGCTGCTGACGATCAGGACGCGCTGGAGGTCGGTGGCCCAGCCGCCCACGTAGCGGGTCATCGCGGTGAAGAACATCTCGGCGGGGTTCTGGGCAGCGGCCCCGACGGCCTGGTCGTCGCCGAACGCCTGGACGATGACCCAGACGACGAACGTGTAGAACAGGCCCAGGAATCCGACGGCAAGGTAGGTGGCGCGCGGCACGGTGCGGTTGGGGTCGCGGGCCTCCTCGCGGTAGAGGGCGGTGGCCTCGAAGCCGATGAAGGCGGCGATGGCGAGGCCCAGCGGCGCGCTCATCTGCGAGGTGAAGACGTTGGAGGGGGCGAAGGAGGCCAGGCTCAGCCCGTTCGCGCCGCCCTTGACGAGGATCGCGCCGGCGAGCAGCACCAGGATGGCGGTCTCGGCGATCAGCAGGGTGGCGAGGACCTTGGCGCCCACATGGATCGACCGGAAGCCGAGGAACCACACCACGGCGATCCCCGCGAAGGCGTAGACCGGCCAGGGCAGGTCGACGCCCAGCAGGTCGCTCGCGGTGCCGGCGGCGAAGAAGCCGAAGGCCCCGTAGGTGCCGATCTGCAGGGCGTTGTAGGAGAACACCGCGAGCAGCGCCGCTCCCAGGCCGGCAGGGCGGCCCAGGCCCCGGGAGACGTACGAGTAGAAGGCGCCCGCGTTGCGGATGTGCGGCGTCATGGCGGTGAAACCGACCGCGAACAGGCACAGCACGACGCCGACCGTCAGATACGCGACCGGGGCGCCGATGCCGCCGAAGAGGATCGCGAGCGGGGCGATACCGGCCATCACGGTGAGCGGCGCCGCCGCCGCCACGACGAAGAACACGATGTCGCTGACGCCGAGCGTGCCGCGCCGCAGACGGCCGGTGGGATCCGTCCCGGCGGCCGCCGGGGGCTGTTGGGGAGCGGTGGAGGTGTGGGGCTGGGTCATGGAGGTCTCCGCGTGATGCGTGCTGCATGAGTCGACGGGGGAGCGGACTGTCCCTGGCACGCGGGCCCGGCCGTGACGGCGCCGGAAGGCTATCGCCCTCCGGCCGACACGGGCGCGGGGATGCCGGAGCCGTGCGTACGTCGGCCGGCGAGCCAGGTACCAAGGACGGGCAGATGCGCGAGGTCGCGGGGAGCGGTCCCGACCGGGTCGGCGGCGAGATGCACCAGGTCGGCGCGCATTCCGGGGCTGAGGACGCCCCACTCCTTCTCCTCGAACGCCTGGTAGGCGCATCCGGCGGAGTAGGCTGCCAGGGCGGTAGCGGTGTCGATCCGCTCCTGGGGAAGCCAGCCGCCCTCGGGGATTCCCTCGGGTGTCTGGCGGGTCACGGCGGTGGCGATGCCCCGCAGCGGTTCGTGGTCGGTGACCGGCCAGTCGCTGCCGAACGCGATGCGGGCGCCGGAGGCGAGCAGGGCGGCGATCTGGTACTGGCGCGCGCCGCGCTCCGGGCCGATCTTCGGCAGGATGAGGTCGGTCATCAGCCGGTCGGGCTGGGCCCACAGCGGCTGCAGATTGGCGATCACCCCGAGTTCGGCGAAGCGGGGCAGATCGGCGGGGTGGATCAGCTGGGCGTGGGCGACGACCGGGCGGCGCTCGCGGGGGCCGTTGGTACGGGCTGCGGCCTCGATCGCGTCGAGGGCGACCCGGACACCGCCGTCGCCGAGCGCGTGGATGTGCGGCTGGAAACCGAGGGCGTCGATCGCGGTGACGGCTTTCGCCAGCTCCTCGGGAGTCCAGTTGGCGATGCCGTGGGAGTGCGGGCAGTCGGTGTACGGCTCCAGCAGGGCGGCCGTGCCGGACTCGATGACCCCGTCGGCGAAGAACTTCACGGTGTGCGCCGTGAGCAGCCCGGGGGCGGCGCCCTCCACGCGCTCACGCTCGGCGGCGAGCCGGGCGACCCGCTCGCGCCAGTGCTCAGGTCCCAGGAAGAAGCCCAGGTCGGCGCGGATCGGCAGTCCCGGGCCGCAGGTCGCCGCGGTGATCCAGACGTCGGCGTGGTGCGGCTCCACCCAGGCGTCCTGCACCCAGGTCACCCCGGCGGCGGCGAACCGGGAGGCAGTCGCGCGCAGCGCGTCCACCTGGGCTTCGTGCGACGGCTGGGGCACGAGTTCGAGTACGGGCAGCACGGCGCCGAACTCGCGCAGGGTGCCCAGCGGTTCGGTGGAGCCTTGCCGGCGCACGATCTCCCCGCCGTCCGGGTCGGGCGTGGCGGCGTCGAACCCGGCCCGGCGCAGCGCTTCGCTGTTCACCCACGCCGTGTGGTGGTCCATCGTGCGCAGCACCACGGGCCGGTCGGGCACGGCCGCGTCCAGCAGGCGGGCGTCGAACCGGCCGCCGGGGGCGAGCCAGGCGTCGAAGCCGTCGCCGGTGATCCACTCGGCCTCGGGGTGCTCGTCGGCCCAGTGCCGTACGGCCTCGACGATCCCCTGCACCGAGGTGCACTCGCGTACGGGTGCTCCGAGCAGGCCCAGGCCGCCCATCACCGGGTGTACGTGCCCGTCGCCGAACGCGGGCAGCAGGGTGCCTCCTCGCAGGTCGATCAGGACGGTGCCGCTGCCGCGGGCGGCGAGGGCCTCCACCCCGAGCGCGCTGATCCTGCCGCCCGTGACGGCGAGGGCGTCGAGCACCGGGCCTTCGGCGGCCCCGGTCCTGACGGTCCCTCCGGTGAACACGATGTCGGCCTGCATGGCGGTGGGGCCCTTCCTTCGTACGGCAACCGAACTGAAACTGATTCGGTTTCGGTAATGTAGGCACCGCTCGATCGCTCGGGAAGAGCTTTACTGAAAGTCATTCGGTAAAGTTCGCGTGACAGCCGCGGGCGGCCGTGCCGCCGCCCTGCGGGGAGACGTACGAAGAGGAGCCCACGTGCCAAGGCCGCGCACCCCTCTGCTGGACCGCCGCCGCATCGGCGCGGCAGCGCTGAGAATCGCCGACGAGCAGGGAGTCCTCACCATTCCCGCCCTGGCCCGTGAGCTCGGCGTCGCTCCCTCCGCGCTCTACCACCACGTGTCCGGCCGCGACGAGATCATCTCGCTGATGAGGGAAGAGCTGGCCCTGGAGGCCGGCCCTGACGACTGGGACTCCTCAGGGTCCTGGGAGCAGGCCCTGGAGACATGGGCCCGGTCCTACCGCGCGGCCTTCGCCACCCACCCCGGAGCTGTGCCGCTGCTCGCCACGGCCCCGCTGGCCGAACCCTTCATGCACGCGATGTACGAGAAGGTCGCCGAACTCCTGCTGACCGCCGGCTTCACCGCCGGCCAGGTCATGCCCCTGATCAACGCGCTGGAGAGCTTCGTCCTCGGCTCGGCCCTCGACCTCGTCGCGCCGCCGGTGATGGTCTCCGACGTGATCCGCGAGACCGCCCCCCACCTCAGCGCCGCACTGGACGACACCCCCACCGACCACCGCCGGGCCGAGCTCGCCTTCGACCTCGGGCTCCGCGCCCTCCTCACCGGCTTCCGGGCGCTCCTGCCCCGGTGACCGGCTCGTACGGCCCCACACCACCCGACTCGCCCGAGGAGCCCCTCATGACCGCTGCCTTCCACGTCCTGACCACCGGCTACGCCGACGAGCGGGTGGCCGGCACCGTCACCCTGCTCGTCGACGGCGAGACGGTCGCTATCGTCGATCCGGGTATGGTCGCGGACCGTCGGCTCATCCTGGACCCGCTCAAGTACCACGGGCTGAACCCCGAGGACGTCACCGACGTCGTCTTCAGCCACCACCACCCGGACCACACGCTGAACGCGGCCCTGTTCCCCGAGGCCCGCTTCCACGACCACATGGCGATCTACCGGAACGACGTCTGGGAGGACCGCGATGCCGACGGATACCGGCTGTCGCCGTCGATCACGCTCATGACGACGCCCGGCCACACCGCAGAGGACGTCAGCACCCTGGTCACGGCCGCCGAGGGCCTGGTGGTCCTGACTCATCTGTGGTGGACCGCCGAGGGTCCGGCCGAGGACCCCTTCGCGCCCGATCGCGAGCAACTGCGGGCGGCCAGGGAGAAGGTCCTGGCCCTGGGCCCGGCCCTGATCGTGCCGGGACACGGGGCGCCGTTCGTACCGTCGGCGTCGACGCCTGTCTAGCAGTGGGACGCACCGGTGGATCAAGGCCGACGGCGAGGACCTCTACAGCTGGCTGATGGCCCGCAAACCCAACCTCGTCGTCAACGAACGCGTCAAGCGGGACCTCGGTCTCGGCGAACGGCCAGTGGGGCTACACCGACTGGGCCGAGAACAACTACCGGTCCGTCAAGGACCTGGTCCGGGAGATGGTCACGGTCGTCTCCCGTGACGGCAACTACCTGCTCAACATCGGCTCCAAGGGCGACGGCGGCGTGAGCGCCGGAACCGTGAACGTCCTGAACGGCCTGGCCTCCTGGATGGCCGAGGTCAACGGCATGCCGGCCGTCCTCCCGAACGGCGTCCACCGGCGGGTCGGCGTCCGCAGCGGCAAGGCGCTCGACGGCGGCGGCTCCACCTCCGACGGAGCGGGAATGCAGCAGCGGACCGACAACGGCAGCCATCAGCAGCAGTGGGCCGTCACAGCGGCAAGGTGCTGGACAACGGCAACGCCGAAGCCGAGGGGAGCCAGGTCATCCAGTGGACCGCCAACGGCGGATCACCGCAGAGGTGGACCCTGACCAGGATCGGCTGACCACCACGCACCCGTGTGGCCCCGGGAGCAGGGCCGGCGCCCCGCTCCCGGGGCCACCAGGCGCGCAGACGGTCACAGCTCCCACACCACCGGCAGCGAGGCGTCGGCGCCCTCGGCGGAGTAGTCGTGGACGACGTCCAGCAGCTCGGCCATGCGCGCCTGCCAGGCGATGTTGACCGGCAGCTTCTCCAGTTCGGCGATCATCGCCTGGTAGTCGTCCACTTCCAGGACGTGGAAGAGATCCGTACCACTGCGCCAGATCGTCCACTGGCTCACTCCGGCGGCGCGGATGGCGGCGGTCAGTTCCTCGGGGACCTCACGGTGCGCCGCCTCGTACTCCTCGATGCGGTCGGCGCGTACCTTCGTGTGCAGGGCGATCCTCACAACGGCTCCTTCAGCGGCGGGGCCTGTCCGGGCGGGACGGCCGGGCCGGTCGGTGTGAACGGGGGGACAGAGGGGACAGGGGTGCGGGGTCCCAGCAGACCCGCGGCGCGCGACTCGTTCCAGAAGGCATCCGGGACCGGCCGCCGTAGCAGTTCCACGGTGTCACGCACCTCCTCGGGGGAACGCGCCCCGGTCAGGACGCCGGTGACCGCCGGATGCCCGAACGGGAAGTGCAGCGCCGCCGCCCGCAGGGGCACCCCGTGACGCTCGGCGACCGCCTTGAGCCGCAGCGCCCGGTCGAGCACCTCCCGCGGGGCGGGCGCGTAGTCGTACGTGGCGCCTGGCTTCGGATCGGTCAGCAGCCCGGAGTTGAAGACACCGCCGATGATGACGCTCTTGCCGCGGGCGGCGGCCTCGGGAAGCAGCTCGGCGAGCCCCTCCTGCTCCAGCAGGGTGTAGCGGCCGGCCAGCAGCACCACGTCGATGTCGGTCTCGCGCAGAAAGCGGGCCGGGAGCGCGCACTGGTTCATGCCGACGCCGATCGCCCCGACCACGCCTTCGCCCCGCAGCCGTTCCAGTGCCGGACACGCCGCGCGCAGCGCCTGCTCGGCGTGGTCGTCGGGGTCGTGCAGCAGGACGACATCGATCCGGTCCAGCCCGAGGCGCTCCAGGCTGGCCTCCAGGGAGCGCAGGACACCGTCGCCGCTGAAGTCCCAGACACGGTGATGGGTGGCGGGAACGGCGAAGCCGTGCGTCAGATCGTCCCCGGCACCGTCCCCGTCGTCGCGCACGAGCAGCCGTCCCACCTTGGTGGAGACGGTGTACGCGTCCCGGGGGCGGCCGCGCAGCGCGGCGCCCAACCGCCGCTCGGACAGGCCGAGTCCGTAGTGGGGCGCCGTGTCGAAGGTGCGGATCCCCGCGTTCCAGGCGGCGTCCACCGTGGCCGCGGCCGTCTCGTCGCCGACCGGCCGGTAGAGGTTCCCGATGCCCGCGCACCCGAGCGCCAGCGCGGTGACCGGGACGCCGGTTCCCCCCAGCCGCACGGTTTTCATGAGCGAGCCGCCGGCCGCAGCCGGAGGCCCTGCATGCCGCCGTCGACGGCGAGGGCGGTGCCGGTGACGGACGCCGCGGCGGGACTCGCCAGATAGACGATGGCAGCGGCGACCTCCTCGGCGGTGACCAGGCGCCCCATGGGCTGGCGGGCGTTCAGGGCGGCACGCTCGGCTTCCGGATCCTCCGCGGCGTCGAGGAGCCGGGCCACCCACGGGGTGTCGGCGGTGCCGGGGTTGACGCAGTTGACGCGGATGCCCTCCCGGACGTGGTCCGCGGCCATGGCCAGGGTCAGCGCCAGAACGGCACCCTTGCTGGCGGAGTACAGGGCCCGCTGCGGCAGTCCGGCGGTCGCCGCGATGGAGCACGTGTTGACGACGGCCGCCGTGCCCGGACGGGCAGTGGCGGCGCGGCGCAGGTGGGGGAGTGCGGCGCGGGTGGTGCGGACCATGCCGAGGACGTTGATGTCCAGGACGCGGTGCCACTGTTCGTCGGGATTGTCCTCGACGGTTCCCGCCGCGCCGACACCCGCGTTGTTGACGAGGATGTCGATGCCGCCGAGCCGCGTGGCCGCGGTGTCCACGGCGGCGCGCACCGAGGCGTCGTCGCCGACATCGGCCCTGAGGCCGAGGATCGGTTCGGGGACGCCGCCCGGTTCGATGTCGAGTACGGCGACGGCCGCGCCCCGCGCCGTCAGGGCCCGGGCGGTGGCGAGCCCGATGCCGGACGCGCCGCCGGTCACCAGAGCCCGCAGTCCGGTCAGTTCTGTCATGCCGCGTCCCTTCGTCCGGCGCGGTCGGCGACCCAGAAGCCGCCGTCCGGGTAGCGGTAGTGGTCGATCGAGTCCGGGCGCATGGTCGCGGAGAAGCCGGGGGACAGCGGCGCCGCGTAGTGCCCGGCGCGCATCCGCACCGGATCCGTGAAGTGCTCGTGGAGATGGTCGACGTACTCGATGACCCGGTTCTCGGTCGTACCGGACAGGGCGAGGAAGTCGAACATCGACAGGTGCTGCACCAGCTCGCACAATCCCACGCCGCCGGCGTGCGGGCACACCGGCACCCCGAACTTGGCGGCCAGCAGCAGAATCGCCAGGTTCTCGTTGACGCCGCCGACCCGGGCCGCGTCGATCTGCAGCACGTCGACGGCTTGGGCCTGGAGCAACTGCTTGAAGACGATGCGGTTCTGCACGTGCTCGCCGGTGGCCACCTTCACGGGCGCGACCGCCTTGCGGACGGCGGCGTGTCCGAGCACGTCGTCGGGGCTGGTCGGCTCCTCGATCCAGTACGGGTCGAAGGCGGCGAGCGCGTTGGTCCAGTCGATCGCCTCGCCGACGTTCCACCGCTGGTTGGCGTCGATGGCGATGCGGATGCCGTCCCCGACGGCCGCACGGGCGGTGCGCAGGCGCCGGATGTCGTCCTGAAGGTCGGCGCCGACCTTCAGCTTGATCTGGGTGAACCCGTCGGCGACCGCCTGCTTGGCCAGCCGGGTGAGCTTGTCGTCGGAGTAACCGAGCCAGCCCGGCGAGGTGGTGTAGCCGGGGTAGCCGCGCTCCAGCAGCACCGCCTCGCGCTCGGCGAGCCCCGTTCGGCCCGCGCGCAGCAGGCTGAGCGCGTCGGCGGGGGTGAGTGCGTCCGTGATGTAGCGGAAGTCGACCTGGGAGACGAGCCACTCCGGTTCGGCGTGGGCGAGCAGCCGCCACAGGGGTTGTCCGGCACGCTTGGCGGCCAGATCCCACACGGCGTTGACCACGGCGCCGATCGCCATGTGCATCACGCCCTTCTCGGGGCCCAGCCAGCGCAGTTGGCTGTCGCCGATCAGGTCACGGTTCAGGGAGCCGGGGTCCGCGCACAGGTCCTCGACCGAGCGGCCGAGGAGATGGGGGCGCAGCGCCCCGACCGCGGCGACCTGCACGTCGTTGCCGCGCCCGATGGTGAACGTGAAGCCGTGCCCTTCGAGCCCGTCGCCGGCGTCCGTGCGCAGCACCACGTAGGCGGCCGAGTAGTCGGGATCCGGATTCATCGCGTCGGAGCCGTCCAGTTCCCGCGAGGTGGGGAAGCGGACGTCGAAGGTGTCGACCGCGGTGATCCGGGCGCAGGGTGCAGTCAAGGAAGTGCCTTTCACGCTTGGCCGAACGTCTGGCGCTGGTCGCCGAGGCCGTCCACGGACAGTTCGACGGTGTCGCCGGCGCGGAGATAGGGGGTGCCGGGCAGGCCGAGGGCCACGCCCGCGGGCGTCCCCGTGTTGATCACGTCTCCCGGCTGAAGAACCATGTACTGGCTCAGGTACGCCACGATGTGGTCGACCGGGAAGATCATGTCCCGGGTGTGGCCGTCCTGCCGCCTGACGCCGTTGACGCTGAGGGACAGGGAGAGGTTCTGCGGGTCGCCGACCTCGTCGGCGGTGACCAGCCAGGGGCCGAGCGGGTTGAACGTCTCGCAGGACTTTCCGAGGTCCCACTGCGGGGAGCGCTCCAGCTGGAACTCCCGCTCGGAGACGTCGTGGCTGATCGCGTATCCCGCGATCACGGCCCGCGCCGCCTCGGGTCCTTCGAGGTAACGTGCCCGGCGGCCGATGACGACCGCGAGCTCGACCTCCCAGTCGGTCTTCACCGAGCCGCGCGGGATGAGCACCTCGTCGTAGGGGCCGACGACGGTTCCCGGGTCCTTCATGAACACCACCGGGCGGGGCGGGATCGGTGCCCCGGTCTCGGCGGCGTGGTCACGGTAGTTCAGACCGATGCAGACGATCTTGCCGGGGCGGGCGACGGGTGCCCCGACACGCATCCCCTCCTGGGCCAGTTCGGGCAGGTCCGCCGTCCGGAGCGCCGCGCGGGCGCGCTCGACGCCGTCCGAGGCGAGGAAGGCGCCGTCGATGTCGGGGGTCACCGGGGAGAGATCCAGCAGTCGGCCGTCATCGGTGCGGACAGCGGGCCGTTCCTCACCGGGGGCACCGACGCGTAGCAGTTTCACTGAGCAGCTCCCTTGTCGCGGGTGGGTTCGCCGCGGGCGGCCGCCGACCGGGCCGGCACGGGCCACCCGCGATTCGTCAGGGCCGACGCCCGTCAGGCTTTTGTCCGTGTTCATCGCCTGTCATCGGATGTTTCACGGCACCGCGACTGTAAAGGCAACGAGTTCGCCTGACAAGGCAGACCTCGGATGTCTGTCCCTGGTCCGGAAAACAAGGGGGTCAGAGGGCAAGGCGACCGCACATGCGGTCCCTCAAGGGTGGGCCGACATGGGGTCAGCCTCCGATGAATGAGCGACTGACCGGGAGGAGCGTCAGGTGAATTCCGTGGATGCTCACCCCCTTGTCAACGCTGGCAACGTCGTCGTAACGTCCTCTGCGTCCGAGATTCATCCGAGGAATCACCATCCAGCGCTCGGCTGCTCCGCCTCCGCACGCTCGGACACCGGCTGACCCCGTCCCCATCCCACCGGGCGCGGCTCGCGCACACACCGTGCCCGACCGTGACGTGTCCGGCCGGCCGTCCCGCCCTCGCGGCGATACGGCCTCCCTGCCCTGGCTAAGGAGATCACACGGCCATGAAGCTCGCTCGTACCCGCTCCACCGCCGCAGCCACCACCGTCGTCCTCGCGGTGCTGGCGCTCGCCACCACCGCGTGCAACCGCGAGAGCACCGACTCCGGCGCCTCGGGCGGCAAGCCGGCCGTCGGTATCGACCTGCCCCGTTCCGACTCCGACTTCTGGAACTCGTACGCGCAGTACCTGAAGAAGGACATCAAGTCCCAGGGCATCAACGCGCTGCCGTTGAGCAACTCGCAGAACGACGTCACCAAGCTGGTGGCGAACGTCCAGGTCTTCCAGAACACCAAGGCGAAGGCCATCGTCATGGCCCCGCAGGACACGGGTGCCATCGCCTCGACCCTCGACAGCCTGTCGGCTGCGAAGATCCCGGTGGTCAGCGTGGACACCCGGCCCGACAAGGGCGATGTGTACATGGTGGTGCGGGCGGACAACCGGGCGTACGGCACCAAGGCGTGCGAGTTCCTCGGCGAGAAGCTCGGAGGCGAGGGCAAGGTGGCCGAGTTCCAGGGCGCCCTGGACTCGATCAACGGACGCGACCGCTCCGAGGCGTTCGCCGAGTGCATGAAGGAGAAGTTCCCGAAGATCAAGGTCTTCGAGCTCCCCACCGACTGGAAGGGCGATGTCGCCTCCGCCAAGCTGCAGTCGCTGCTCGCCCAGCACCCGGACCTGAACGGCATCTACATGCAGGCCGGCGGAGTGTTCCTGCAGCCCACCCTGGCACTGCTGGAGCAGAAGGGCCTGCTCAAGCCCGCGGGCGAGAAGGGGCACATCACGATCGTCTCCAACGACGGCATCCCGCAGGAGTTCGACGCCATCCGCAAGGGCCAGATCGACGCCACGATCTCCCAGCCCGCCGACCTCTACGCCAAGTACGCGCTCTACTACGCCCAGGCCGCCGCCGACGGCAAGACGTTCCAGCCGGGGCCGACCGACCACGACTCCACCATCATCGAACTGCCCAACGGCCTGGAGGACCAGCTGCCCGCACCGCTGGTCACGAAGGAGAACGTCGACGACAAGACGCTGTGGGGCAACAACATCGGCCAGTGACCGAGCGGTCCGCCGGCCGGTTGCGGGGGCGGGACATCTCCCCTCCGCCCCCGCCCCCGCGACCTCCGCGGCCGTACACCTGACCGTCACGCCCGCACGCGTCCGCACGCACTCGTCGACTGGCGCATTCCTGACCACATCCGTACGCAAAGGACGGTAACCAGCATGGCGGACACCGCGACCGCCTCGGCGATCGACACCGGGAGTCCGGCCCCCGTGGCCGAGGCGACCGGGATCAGCAAACGATTCGACGCCACCGTCGCACTGCGCGACGCCCGTATCACCATCGCCGCAGGCGAGTCGCACGCCCTGGTCGGACGCAACGGCGCCGGCAAGTCCACGCTCGTGTCCATCCTCACCGGGCTGCAACAGCCCGACACCGGCACCCTGCGCTTCTCGGGCCGGCCGGCCCCCACCTTCGGCGACATCGACGCCTGGCGCTCCCGGGTCGCCTGCGTCTACCAGCGTTCCACCATCCTCGGCGAACTGACCGTCGCCGAGAACCTCTTCCTCAACCGGCAGAGCCCGCGGGCACTGCGCCCCATCCGCTGGAAGGAACTGCGCCGACGTGCCGAGGACCTCCTCGGCGAGTACGGCGTCGATGTCGACGCGAACGCCCGGGCGAGGGATCTGACGGTCGAGCAGCGGCAGTTCGTCGAGATCGCGCGCGCCCTGTCCTTCGGGGCGCGCTTCATCATCCTCGACGAGCCCACCGCCAAACTCGACGCCCGCGGCATCACCCGGCTCTTCGACAAGCTCCGCGACCTCCAGCGCCAGGGCGTCGCCTTCCTCTTCATCTCCCACCACCTGCAGGAGGTCTACGACCTCTGCACCACGGTCACCGTCTACCGCGACGCACGCCACATCGTCACCGCACCCGTGGCCGAACTCGGCCACCATGCCCTGGTGGAGGCCATGACCGGCGATTCGGTCACCCCCGGCGCGACCCCCGCGGACGATGCCCCCTCCCCCCGGACCGCCGCCAGGGAACTGCTGACCGTCGAGAACCTCACACTCCCCGGCGCCTGCCGCGAGCTGTCCCTCACGGTCCGCGCGGGCGAAGTGGTCGGGCTGGCCGGTGCGACGGCCAGCGGCAACGTGCAGGTGGGCGAGGCCATCGCCGGTCTGCACCGGCCCGAGGCCGGCCGGGTCTCGGTCGACGGCCACGGCGTACGCGGCGGGAGCGTGCCGGCGGCGCTGGCCGCCGGAGTCGGACTGGTGCCCGAGGACCGCCACCTCCAGGGCCTCGTGGGCGACCGCAGCGTGGCGGAGAACGCGACCCTGACGGTCACCGACCAGCTGGGGCCGTTCGGTACCGTGCTGCCCGCGCGTGCCAGGAGTTTCGCCCGGCGGATGATCGAGGATCTGGACATCAAGACCCCGCACGCGGCCGTCCCCGTCTCCGCGCTGTCCGGCGGCAACCAGCAGAAGGTCGTGGTCGCCCGCGCCCTGGCCACCGACCCCCACGTCCTGGTGGCCATCCGCCCCACCAACGGCGTGGACATCAGATCCAAGGAGTTCCTCCTCGGCCGGATCCGGCAGGTCGCCGACGCCGGGAAGGCGGCCGTGATCGTCTCCGACGAACTGGACGACCTCAAGGTGTGCGACCGGGTCGTCGTCATGTTCCACGGACGGGTGGTCGGCGAGTTCGACCGCGGCTGGACCGACGAGCACGTGGTCGCCGCCATGGAAGGCGTCGCCGGCACGACCGCCGCATCAGAGACCGAAGAGCACGGAAGGTAGCCATGTCCGCCACCACAGACGTCACCGAGCCCGCGACCAGCGCGGATCAGGCGCCCCTCGCCGACCCCGCCCGACGCGGCCTCGCCCTCGGTCGCTTCCGCGACCTGTCCCTGGTCCCGGTCATCCTCGTGCTCGGCCTGATCGGGTTCATCGTCTCCCCGGCCTTCCTGACCGCGGACAACCTCATCGGCGTGGCGCAGCAGTCCACCGAACTCAGTCTGCTCGTCCTCGCCACCGCGCTGATCCTGATCGCCGGCCGGATGGACCTGTCCCTGGAGTCCACCATCGGTGTGGCCCCCGTCGTCGCCGTATGGCTGGTCCTGCCCAGCAGCGGCGGGCGGTTCACCGGCCTCGGCCTCTTCCCCGAGTGGATGGCGGTTCCGCTCTGCCTGCTGACCGGCGTCCTGATCGGCGCCGTCAACGGCTTCCTCATCCTCAAGCTGCGGCTCAACGGGTTCATCGTCACCCTGGGCGGTCTGACCATGCTCCGCGGCCTGCAGGTCGCCCTGTCCGAAGGCCAGTCCATCGTCGACCTGCCGCCCTCCTTCACCTACCTGGGCAAGGCGTCCTGGCTGGGCGTGCCCGCCGCCATCTGGATCTGCGCGGTGCTGTTCGCGATCGGCGGCAGCGCGCTGGCGTGGCTGCGGCACGGCCGGGCGCTGTACGCGATCGGCGGCAACGCGGAGGCGGCCCGCACCGCGGGCATCCGCGTCGACCGGATCGTCTGGGCCGTCCTCATCCTCGGCAGCGTGCTCGCCGCGTTCGCCGGCATCCTCTACAGCGGCCACTACGGCTCCATCTCCGCCACCCAGGGCAGCGGCTGGATCTTCCAGGTGTTCGCCGCGACCGTCATCGGCGGGGTCAGCCTCAACGGCGGCAAGGGCTCCGTCGTCGGCGCCCTCACCGGTGTGCTCACCCTCCAGCTCGTCGTCAACGTCATGACGCTGGCGGGTGTACCACCACTGTGGAACCAGTTCCTCAACGGCGCGATCATCATCGTCGCCCTGATCATCTCCCGCTTCGCCTCCGGCGAGAAGCAGGAGTAGGCGCAGTGCGCGGTCGGCTCCGCCCAGGGTTCCGCAGGGGACCGGGCGGAGCCAGCCCGTGTGCACCAGGCAGAGAGGCCCGCCCATGGCACTGACGGACGAGGCAATGGACAAGATCAAGGCGATGATCGTCGCCGGCGAACTCGCCCCCGGTTCCCGCCTGCCCAAGGAGGAGATCCTCGCCGGACAGCTCGGCCTGTCACGCAACTCGCTGCGCGAGGCGGTCCGGGCGCTGACCGCGATGCGGATCCTGGTCACCCGGCAGGGCGACGGCACCTACGTGTCCAGCCTGGAACCCCATCTGCTGCTGGAGACCCTCTCCTTCGCCTCGGACGTCTCCCAGGGACATACGGCCCTCCAACTGCTCCAGGTACGCAGACTGCTCGAACCGCAGGCCACCGGCCTGGCCGCCGCTCTGCTCACCCCCGAGGACCTCCAGGAACTCCACGACATCCTGCAGCGCGCCCGGTCCGCCGCCACGGTCGAGGAGTTCGTCGCCCAGGACATCGCCTTCCACCAGCGCATCGTCGACGCCGTCGGCAACCCGGTGCTGTCCATGCTGCTGCGGGTGCTCTCCACCCGCACCCAACGGGTCCGCATCGTCCGGGGCAGCCGCACCGAGCGCGCCGTGGAGCACGCCCACCGGGAACACGACGCCATCCTCGGCGCCCTCCGGGCCCGTGACGCCCTGCTGGCAGCATCCGCCGCCACCGTCCATGTCACCGCCGTCGAGCAGTGGCTCGCCGCCAGCCTCGTCGACTCGCCGAGACCGAGGGCGGGCTCCTGACTCCCCTCGGTCCCAGTCCGCCTCCGCGAGGGCAACGGCCACAGCCGCGCCGTGCTCCGGGCCGCCGGGATCGAGCACGCGGACGCCTTCGTCCGACATCCACGCCCGCGCGCCGCCTCCCTCGCCATGGACCTGGAACAGCTCGGCGCCCCCGTGGCCGGCTTCTTTCGGAAGCGGCTCGCCGTCGCGCCGGGCACTGCACCGGAGCGCGGAAGCGTCGATCAGAGGCACCGACCGCACTGATCTCCCGCGGAGGCCGGGCTCAGTCATGAGCGACCACGGCCGCCGGGCAGTGCCCGTGATGAACGGCGGCCTGCGGTTTCAGGGCCAGGACCACTCGGTTCCGGGCGTCGTCGGCGACCAGGCTGCCGACGATGGTCAGTCCAGGGTGGTGTGCTTGGAGTTCCGCCCGTGCGGTGTGCGGCAGACGCTTCGCCCAGTAGTCCTGACCAACTTCCGACTTCTCGGCCTCGCCGGCGTCCCAACGGGCAGCGGCAGGACTCTCGGGTGAGCCGTCGAGGCCCACGGCGACGACTGGTTGCATGGCGGCGGCCTCCATCCCGTAAGAAGCTGGAGATGACGGTGAGTGTCGGTGAACGAGTCCGATGGCGTGGACTGGCTGGACGTCGCCGGCCTGCCGAGCAAGGTGCGTCTCTCCTTCGAGGAGTACCCCAATCTCCTCCACGGCGCAGGTGGACCTGTGGAGGAGGCCGGAGGCACGGAGTCCGGCACGAGAGGAGACAGGGGCCGTGGCGATTCCCCTGGTGGTCGGCATCGACGGGTCCGGGGCGAGCCTGGAGACGGTGGACTGGGCCGCCGGCGAGGTGGTCAGCGCCGCTTCGGAACGGGCGCGGTCCCACACCGGGACGCCCGGTTCGGGAGCGTGGTCGTCGGGGCCGAGGAGGGGGAGGGCAGCGGCTCGGCAGTGTGGCGCGCCAGGCGCTGCTGGAGGCCGCCTCAGGGCGGACCTGGCTGATCAATCATGCGGTACTCCATCACGCGCCGTGTCCGGCCTCGGTCGCCCCCAGACATGACCGCGACCGGGGGAGACGGACCGCGCCGGGTGGGGGAGTGGACCAGCGAATGCTGGAGGCTGACTCATGAGCGCACGAGACCCGCAGCACATGTCCGGTCCGCCCTCGCCGCGCAGGGAACACGCAGCACAGAAGGCGAACCCCCTGAGACGTACGTCCGACAGGTTCGAATCCTGGTTCCGCCGCTTCCTGATGTGCGTCCTCGTCCTCGGACTGCCGGTGGCCGCGATCAGCGCGGGGCTGGCCGCGTACGAGTCCTCCATGCGCACCGTGTACGCCCAGTCGGCGGCGCGCCAGGAGATGACCGCCCGCCTGACGTCGAACGTCAAGGGCGACACCGAGGTGGCGAAACAACAGGCGCAGGTCCGCTGGACGGACGGGAACGGCACGGTGCGGACCGGAACGGCGCTCGTGGAATCGGGAACGCCCAAGGGCGCCGCTGTGCGGGTGTGGGTGGACCGGGAGGGCCGCCTCACCAGTCCGCCGATGACCGAACTCCAGGCCAGGACGAACGGCTGGTTCGGGGGCGGTATGGCGGCGGTCGCTGTGGTCGCAGGGGTCCTCGCGGCGCGGTCCGGCATGCGTCGCCTGCTGGACCGCCGACGGTATGCGCAATGGGACACCGAGTGGGATCTGGTCGAGCCGCTGTGGTCCGCGCGCTTTCGCCGGTGACGGGCAAGGAGACGGGACGGGAGCCGAGGGAAGTGGCGGTGATGTCCGACGCGACGACCACGGATCTGTACGAAGTGACGATGGCCATGCCCTACCTGCGGGAAGGGATGACCGGCCCGGCCACGTTCAGCCTGTTCGTGCGCGACCCGCCTCGGGAAGCGCGCGGCACGTTTGGATACAGCACCGTTCTCTGAGGAGAGGGCGACGATCATGCGAGCTCACCTCGGCGACCAACTCGTCATCGAAAGCCCGACAGCCGGCGCCACCAGGCGCGACGGCGAGATCGTCGGACTTCACCATGAGGATGGAACACCCCCCTACGACGTGCGCTGGTCGGACACGGACGAGGTGACGCTCGTGTTCCCGGGCCCCGACGCACACATCCGTCATGTCGAGCACGGGCAGCCAGACACCACCCCTGTGTCCTCCCGGCCGGATACGGGGGAGGCGGAGACCGCCTCCGCGGCCGCTCGGCCGGGGACGCCCAACCCCGGAGTCATCGGCCGGCGGGTGGCCGTGGAACGCCACAGGCAGGGGCTAAGCCGGGAGGAAACAGCCCGCCGCGCCCGCATGTCGCCCAGTTACCTGGCCTACCTGGAGGAACACCCCGCCGACCCCAACGTGGCGACCCTCATCAGGCTCGCCGACGCGCTGGGCACCACCGCCGCGACTTTGCGCGGCGGAGGCATGGATCTGCCACCCGGCCAGGGCCACGCCCTGCTGCACCCTCAACTGCGGGAGCTCGCCCCGGAGGAATGCCGCACCCTGCTCTCCACACACGGCGTGGGGCGCATCGCGGTGTCGGCGCCCGACGGACGCCCCGCGGTCGTCCCGGTCAATTACGACGTCGTCGATGGGGCGATCGTCTTCCGGACTGCACCCGACTCCGTGCCCGCGGCGGCTGTCGGAGCGGAAGTGGCCTTCGAGGTCGACCACGTCGACGAAGCGATGAGCCAGGGCTGGAGCGTGCTCGCCGTCGGCCCCGCGAGCGTCGTCACGGAGCCCGACGCCGTGCGCAGGCTCACCCAACGCGCCCACACCACACCATGGGCGGGCGGTGAACGCGACATGTGGGTGTCGATCCGGCCCACGAGCCTCACAGGCCGCCGCATCACTCCGGCCGACCAGTAGGCGGCCACGTCTCCCCGGGCGTGTCCGGATCGGCCGACTGGCGGGAAGACGTACGACACCACGGTGCGGCGGCCCCCCCACGATCAACTCGTCCTCCGCCTCAGTGAGATGCCGTGCGGTGAGGGTGTTCAGGTGTGCGGCCTGACCGGCAAGGAACGTGATGATCTGCGGGGGCCGATGGCCGGTCACTCGCCGGCGGACTGCCCGTGCCGCTCCTGCACGGCGACGTTGGCGGCCGTGCGGCGAGGCGTGTCGGCGGCCCGCTGCGTGTCAGGGCGCAGCGGGCCGCGGTCAGCCCGGACAGCATCGCGGAGGTCAGCGCGGGCCTGACCACGGGGTGGCCGAACCAGTCACGAACGGGTGAGTCGAGGGTGAGCGGCCGCGCGAGCGTGTCCCCGGGCAGGTCGAGGACGGCGGTGGCGACGACGTCGTGCGCGTTGTCGGCCAGGTGCACCTGGTACCGGCCGGGCGCGACGGTCCAGTCGTCGCGGCTGATGTCCCAGTAGGCGAAGGCACGGCGGTCGAGTGCGATCTCGACGGTGATGCTCGCGCCAGGGGCGAGCGCGACCTTGGCGAAGCTGCAGTACATCAGGACCAGGAAGACGAGCACGTGCGCCGACGCGCACATCGTCGACGCCGCGCTGGCGGACTGGATCGCGGCCGAACCCACCTCGGGCCGCATCACCGGCACCTGGGGATACCACCAGGTCCGACCGGATGGCGAAGATGGCCGCCCTGCTGGGACGGGACGCGGACGCGCGTGAGTACCGCGACCTCGCGGCCGCCAGCAAGGAGGCCGTTCAACACCGCGTTCTACAACTCCGCGCCCGGCCGCTACACCAGCGAGGGCGACGCGGGCACGACCGGCGCGACCCAGGCGGCCCAGGCCCTCGCGCTCGACGCGGGGCTGGTCCCCGAGGGCGAGCGCGAGCGGGTCCTCGACGCCCTGGTCGAGCTGGTCCGCGGATTCCAGCCGTTCGGCGGCGGGCCCCACCTGAGCGGCGCCACCATAGGGCTCGCCCCGACCGTGCGCGCTACGGCTTCTTCATGGCACCGACCACGGCGACCCCGGGGGCCTGACGACCATCCCCGAGCACTGGGGCATCGACGCATCGAAGAACCACATGATCCTTTTGCAGATCGAGGAGTGGTTGCACGGCGGCCTGGCCGGCATCCGGCAGGCTCCCGGTTCCGTCGGCTACCGCGACCTGGTGGTCGATCCACGCGTCGTCGGCGACCTCACCCAAGCCGAAGGGAGCTACCGGACCCCCCTATGGCAAGGCGGCAACGGAATGGACCCTCGACAAGGGCACCTTCCGGCTGACGGTCGCGATCCTCCCGAACACCACGGCCGAGGTGCGGGTGCCGACGGGTGACCGCAGCGTGCACGCGACCGGGGGCGCGCGGTTCCAGCGCATCGACGGCGACCGGGCCGTCCACCGCGTCCCGTCGGGGACGTACGTCTTTGTTCGGCCACCGTCCTGCAGGGCCTTCCAGCGGCTCGTCAGAAGAAGCCCAGCTTCTGCGGCGAGTACGACACCAGGAGGTTCTTGGTCTGCTGGTAGTGCTCCAGCATCATCTTGTGGGTCTCGCGGCCGATCCCGGACTGCTTGTAGCCGCCGAACGCCGCGTGCGCCGGGTACGCGTGGTAGCAGTTCGTCCAGACGCGGCCCGCCTGGATCGCCCGGCCCGCCCGGTAGGCCGTGTTGACGTCGCGGGTCCACACACCCGCGCCGAGACCGTACGCCGTGTCGTTCGCGATCTTGATGGCGTCGTCGAAGTCGTCGAACGAGGCCACCGAGACCACCGGACCGAAGATCTCCTCCTGGAAGATCCGCATCCGGTTGTCGCCCTCGAAGATGGTCGGCCGGACGTAGTAGCCGCCCTTCAGGTCGCCGTCCAGCTCGGCGCGTTCCCCGCCGGTGAGGACCTTCGCGCCCTCGTCCCGGCCGATGTCGATGTAGGAGAGGATCTTCGCGAGCTGCTCGCTCGACGCCTGGGCGCCGATCATCGTGTCGGTGTCGAGTGGGTGGCCGGGCTTGATCAGCTCCGTGCGGGCCACGGCCGCCTCGAGGAAGTCCGGGTAGTTGCCGCGCTGGATCAGCCCGCGCGAGGGACAGGTGCACACCTCGCCCTGGTTGAGCGCGAACATGGTGAAGCCCTCCAGGGCCTTGTCCCGCAGCTCGTCGTCCTTGTCCCACACGTCGTCGAAGAAGATGTTCGGCGACTTCCCGCCCAGCTCCAGGGTGACCGGCTTCAGGTTCTCCGCCGCGTACTGCATGATCAGCCGGCCCGTCGACGTCTCGCCGGTGAAGGCGACCTTCGCCACGCGCGGGCTCGACGCCAGCGGTTTGCCCGCCTCCGGGCCGAACCCGTTGACGATGTTCACCACACCCGGCGGCAGTAGATCGGCGATCAGGCTCATCCAGTAGTGGATGGACACCGGCGTCTGCTCGGCCGGCTTGAGCACGACCGCGTTGCCGGCGGCGAGGGCCGGGGCGAGCTTCCACGCGGCCATCAGGATCGGGAAGTTCCACGGGATGATCTGCGCGACGACACCCAGCGGCTCGTGGAAGTGGTACGCCACCGTGTCGTGGTCCAGTTCGCTGAGCGAACCCTCCTGCCCGCGCACCGCGCCGGCGAAGTAGCGGAAGTGGTCGATGGCCAGCGGGATGTCGGCGGCCAGCGTCTCGCGGATCGGCTTGCCGTTCTCCCAGCTCTCCGCCACCGCCAGCGGCTCCAGGTACGCCTCCATGCGGTCGGCGATCTTCAGCAGGATGTCGGAGCGTTCGGTCGCCGACCTGCGGCCCCAGCCGGGTGCCGCCGCGTGCGCCGCGTCCAGCGCCTTCTCCACGTCCTCGGCCGTGCCGCGCGCCACCTCGGTGAACGGCAGCCCGTTCACCGGGCTTGTGTTCTCGAAGTACTGCCCGCGAGCCGGAGGCACATACTCGCCGCCGATGAAGTGGTCGTAGCGCGCCTGGTAGGAGACGATCGCGCCCTCGGTGTTGGGCGCGGCGTAACGGGTCATACGGGTGCCTCCCTCAGCAGCGCTGCCCGCCGTCGGGCAGCTCTCGACGGGAGGCTAGGGAGACGGACGTTGCGGAGACGTTGCGCGGACTCCAACGCCCCGCCGCTACCGCCCCCTCTGGGTCGCCACCACCGTCTCTCCACGTACGGCTGCCGTGCCTGGCCCGCGCCCTCACGGCTACTGCGCCTGGCCCTCCGCTCTTACTGGTTGGCGTGCTTGGGCTGTGCTTCTGGGCTGCTGGGCCTGGCTCTTCGTTCCTGCTGGTTGGCGTGCCCGGGCCGTGCTCATACGGCCGCTGCACTCGGCCTCGCTCCTACCGGTTGGCGCGCCCGGCCTCCGCACTTACGGCAGCCGTGCCCGGCCCGCCCACCCCGCCGGTGCCGTCAGTTCCGACTCCAGGGCCGTGAGGCGGGCCAGGCTCGCCGCCGTGGGTCGGATCGTCGTGAGCGCGCGCCATACGTCGAGGTCGTCCTCGCCCCACGGCGCGTGAGCCCAGTCCGCCAGCAGGTCGGGGTCGCCGTGGGCGATCAGGGCCGCGCGCAGACCGTCGGCGAGCCGGTCCCGCAGCCGCACCACAGCCGGCGCCTGCGAGGCCGGCAGCAGCGGCCCGGCGTACGCGGCCATCGCCGCCGTCACCGCGCCTGCCGCCAGCCGTCGCTCCACCACGGCGACGTCCGACGCGACCGGCACCGTCAGCCGGTAGGGCCGTGAGGCCAGCAGCTCGGCCCCCGCACCGGACCCCAGCACCCCGCGCAGCCGGGCGAGTTCGGCGCGCAGTGTCACGGGGGTCACCGACTCGCCCTCGTACAGCGCGCACAGCAGCTCGTCCCCGCTCAGCCCCTCCGGGTGCCGGGCCAGCAGTATCAGGATCTCGCTGTGCCGTCGGCTCAGCCTGATCGTTCGGCCGCCGGTGACCAACTGCGCCTCGTCCCGACCCAGCACGGTCAGCTCCGGTGTGTCGACGGCCGACGGCTGCGGGGCGAGCAACGCCAGCTGCGCCTCGGCGGCCCTGGCCACCGCCTGCACGAAGCCCAGGCTGTGCGGGTGCGCCAGCCCGTCCCCGCCGGTGATGTCCACCGCGCCGAGCACCCGCCCGGTGCGCGGATCGTGCACCGGGGCCGCCGCGCAGGTCCACGGCTGGACGCGCCGGACGAAGTGCTCGGCGGCGAACACCTGCACCGGCCGGCCCACGGCGACGGCCGTGCCCGGCGCGTTCGTGCCCACCGCGCTCTCCGCCCAGCGGGCACCCGGCACGAAGTTCATCCGGCCCGCCAGCCGGCGCGTCGCCGCGTGCCCCTCCACCCACAGCAGCCTGCCGTGCGCGTCGCACACCGCGAGCAGGTGTTCCCCGTCGGCGGCGAAGGTGCCCATCAGCTCCCGGAACAACGGCATCACCCGCGCCAGCGGATGTTCCGCCCGGTAGGCATGCAGATCGCCGTCGGACAGCTCCACGCTCGCCCCGGCGTCCGGCCCGACACCGGCCCGCGCGGACCGGCGCCACGAGTCGGCCACCACGGCTCGCACCGGCCGCGGCACCGTGCCCGCCTCGGTGAACGTCTCGTGCGCGCGCCGCAGGACCCGTACGCGCTCGGCAGGGTCGGCCCCCGGCTCCAGGGCCACCCAGGGATCGGTCAACTCGGCCTCCCGGACAGCGATGCGGCTGGGGACATCGTCATCCCGGGTGCGGTTGCCGACAACCGTTTCGACAGGCGTCACTCGAACGTGAGGTGTGGATGCCGGTCGGGCGGGGCAAGCCGCCCTGGCCCGCGGCGGGGCCGGCCGATCCAGGTCAGGCCCCGTTGACCAGCCGTATGTAGCGCGCCCAGTCCCAGTCGGGCCCGGGATCGGTGTGGTCGGTGCCGGGCACCTCGTGATGGCCGATGATGTGCGCGCGGTCCTTGGGTATGCCGTACCGGTCGCAGATCGACGCCGTGAGTCGCGCGGACCGCTCGTAGAGCACGTCCGTGAAATACGCCGGCCGGTCCACCCAGCCCTCGTGCTCGATGCCGATGCTGCGGGTGTTGTAGTCCCAGTTGCCGGCGTGCCACGCGATGTCCGCCTCACGCACGCACTGCGCGACATGGCCGTCGGAGGAGCGCACCACGTAGTGCGCGGACACGTCCTTCTTCGGGTTCTGGAAGATGGCCAGGGTTCCGGCATAGGCGGTCTGTGTGACGTGCACGATCACGAGATCGACGGGGTGCTCGACGGGGCGGTCCGCCGCCGTGTAGTTGGAGGCGTTCGCCGGCTGCCACTCGGCCGCGGGGTAGTCCTCGGCCCGGGCCCGCGCGCCGGCCCGGGGGGTGGGGAGCACCGCGTAGGGGACGGCGGCGAGGGCCGCGCCCTTCAGGAAGCGCCGCCTGGCGGCGCCGGAGCCGGCTCGTTCCACGGGATCGCCTTTCGGAAAACGGGTGCGTAGGGAGGCAGAGCGGGGTCTCGGGGCGGCGGCTGACGAAACGAGGCCGCCGTCCCACACACCGTCACCGTCGCCACGACTCGACGGCTGTGCCCCACGTGGATCACGGTACGGCGCCGGGAGGACACGCAGAAGGGCCGGAGGGAGATCTGTGGACGAGGGCCCGCTTGTGGACAACTCGCTCACCCGAAGGGGGAGTTCCGGCCGTACGACCGGCGCGTCCCGGCCCCTCAGCCCCGGCCCGTCACCGCCGCCGGATCGTCCAGCACCCCGCGCACCACCGAGTGCGCGGCCCCCAGCAACGGCCCCTGCGGCCCCAGCCGCGACACGGACACCGGGCACACCGGCCCCGCCGTGCGCCGCGCCAGCTCGGCCTCCAGCGACGGCAGCAGCCACGGCGCCAGCCCCGCCAGGGCGCCGCCGAGCACCACGCCCTGCGGGTCCAGCAGGTTCACTGCCCCGGTCAGCGCCACGCCGAGCGCCCTGCCCGCGTCGCGCAGGGCCCGCTGTACGTCCTCGTCGCCGTCGGTCGCGCGCCCGGCGAGCAGCCCGACACGGTCCTCGCCCAGCTCCAGGCCGGCCGAGCGCAGCACCGCCTCCTCACCGGCGTACTGCTCCAGACAGCCGCGCCCGCCGCACACGCACTCCGGGCCGTCCGGATGGACCGGCACATGCCCCAACTCGCCCGCGAATCCCCGCGTTCCGCGCAGCAGACTGCCGTCGACGACGACCGCGCCGCCGATACCGATCTCCGCCGACACGTGCAGGAAGTCGCTCGGGGTGTCCTGTCCGAGCCAGAGTTCGGCGAGCGCGCCGAAGTTGGCCTCGTTGTCGACGGTCAGCGGGAAGTCGCCGGGCAGCAGGGCACCGAGGTCCGTGTCGCGCCAGTCGAGGTTCGGGGCGCGGACGACGGTACGGGCGTCGCGGGCCACCAGGCCCGGCACGGCGACGGCGAGGCCGACCGGCCACAGCCCCTCGCCGCGGGCCGCGGCGACGACCTCGCCGATCAGGCCGTTCAGCTCGGCCACGACCGGCTCGGGGGAGCGCCCGCGGTTGGTGCCGTGCCGTACCGCGCGCGCCCGCACCTCGCCGCGCAGGTCCACCGCGCAGACCGCGAGGTGGTCGACGCCGACCTCCGCGCCGATCCCGGCCGGCCCGTGCCCGCTCACGGCGAGCGCCGAGCCCGGCCGGCCCACCCGGCCGGGGCGCTCCGGTCCCAGCTCCTCGAGCAGGCCGGTGCGTATGAGCTCGTCGACGAGGGTCGACACCGCTGCCCGGGTCAGACCGATGCGGGAGGCGACCGCGGCCCGGGACAGCGATCCCTCGGCGCTGACGGCGTGCATCACCCGGGCGAGGTTGCGCCGGCGCATGCCCTGCTGGGTGTCGGGCAGCGCTCGCCCCGGGCCGGACGGCCGGGCCTCGTGCAGCGGTGCGCTCATGCCTCCCTCAGCCCTCAGTCCGTGCCCCGCTCCAGCAGCGAAGCCGCGTCGGAGAGTACCCCGGAGATCCTGGCCAGCGCCGCCTCGTCCCGCTCCACGGCGTCCAGCACCGGTCCCTGCGCGGTGTTCCAGCGCCGGGCGACCGCGGCCGGGTCCTCGCCGGTCAGCAGACCGGCGGCCTGGGCGGCGGCGCCCAGCGCGACCAGCTCCTTCGCCTCCGGGACCTGGACCGGACGGCCCGACAGCCGGCGTACGGTCTGCTGCCAGGCCGTGCCCCGGGCGCCGCCGCCGATCAGCAGCAGGGGAGTGGAGCGGTCGGCGTCCTCGTCGAGGACGAGGTCGAGCGCGCCCAGCAGGGCGTGCACGGCACCGTCGTAGGCGGCCTGGAGGAGCTGCCCGGCGGTGGTGTCGTGGCGCAGGCCGTGCAGGAGGCCCGAGGCGTTCGGCAGGTTCGGGGTGCGCTCGCCGTCCAGGTACGGCAGGAGGGTGACACCGGTGGTCGGCTCCACTGCCTCGCGGTCCAGGCCGAGCAGGGCGGCGAGGCGGTCGACGGCGAGCGTGCAGTTCAGGGTGCAGGCCAGCGGCAGCCAGTCGCCGTGGGCGTCGGCGAAACCCGCCACCGTGCCCGTCGGGTCGGCGGGGCGCCGCCGGGACACGGCGTACACCGTGCCGGAGGTGCCGAGGCTCATGACCGGAGTGCCGGGCCGCAGCCCGAGGCCCAGCGCGGCCGCCGCGTTGTCGCCCGTACCGGGCGCGACCAGGGTGCCCTTGGAGAACGGCAGGTCATGGCTGTCGCGCACGGTGCCCGCGACCTCCCCGGGCCGCACCACGCGGGGCAGCAGCGCCGGATCCAGGCCCACATGGGCGAGGATCTCCGCGTCGTACGACTCGCTCCCCGACGCCCACCAGCCGGTGCCGGAGGCGTCGCCGCGGTCGGTCGTGCCCTCCCCGGTGAGCCGCTCGGTGAGGTAGTCGTGGGGGAGACGCACCGCCCTGGTCGCGCGCACCGCCTCCGGCTCGTGCTCGGCCAGCCAGGCCCACTTGGTGACCGTGAAGGAGGCGGCCGGGACCGACCCGGTGCGCTCCGCCCAGAACTTCGCCCCGCCCAGTTCCTCGGTCAGCCGGCGCGCCTGCGGGGCCGAACGCACGTCGTTCCACAGCAGCGCCGGACGCACCGGCCCACCCCGCTCGTCCAGGGTGACGAGCCCGTGCTGCTGGCCGCCGATCGACACCGCGGCGGCCTCGTGCGCCGCGTCACCGCACTGGCGCAGCGCCTCGCACAGCGCGTCCCACCACTGGCGCGGGTCACTCTCCCGGCCGGCCCCCGAGGACACGGTGTGCGGGGCCTGGCCGCTCGCGACGACCCGGCCGGTGGCCACGTCGACGACCAGCGCCTTGGTGGACTGGGTGGACGAGTCCACGCCGACGACGAGCGGACCCTCGGCTGCTGACATCGGGCTCTCCCTAGCTTTTTTCCACGAGCTTTTTTCACGGCTCTGCGGGATCTGTCTTCCCAGAGATGCGTCCGCATACTAATTTGTAAACGGCCATGACGAAATAGCCCCGTCACCCCCATCGAGCCTTCATCAAGCAAGGAGCCGCGGCATGAGCTACCAGCCCACCCCCGAGGACAGGTTCACCTTCGGCCTGTGGACCGTCGGCTGGCAGGGAAGGGACCCGTTCGGCGACGCCACCCGCCGAGCCCTCGACCCGGTCGAGACCGTGCAGCGCCTGGCCGAGCTCGGCGCGTACGGCGTGACCTTCCACGACGACGACCTGATCCCCTTCGGGTCCTCCGACACCGAGCGCGAGGCGCACATCAAGCGCTTCCGCCAGGCCCTGGACGCGACCGGCATGACCGTCCCCATGGCCACCACCAACCTGTTCACCCACCCGGTCTTCAAGGACGGCGCGTTCACCGCCAACGACCGCGACGTGCGCCGCTACGCCCTGCGCAAGACGATCCGCAACATCGACCTGGCGGTGGAGCTCGGCGCCAAGATCTACGTCGCCTGGGGCGGCCGCGAGGGCGCCGAGTCCGGCGCCGCCAAGGACGTGCGCGTGGCCCTCGACCGCATGAAGGAGGCATTCGACCTCCTCGGCGAGTACGTCACCTCCCAGGGCTACGACCTGCGCTTCGCGCTCGAGCCCAAGCCGAACGAGCCCCGTGGCGACATCCTGCTGCCCACCGTCGGCCACGCGCTCGCGTTCATCGACCGCCTGGAGCGCCCCGAGCTGTACGGCGTCAACCCCGAGGTGGGCCACGAGCAGATGGCCGGCCTGAACTTCCCGCACGGCATCGCGCAGGCCCTGTGGGCGGGCAAGCTCTTCCACATCGACCTCAACGGCCAGTCCGGCATCAAGTACGACCAGGACCTGCGCTTCGGCGCCGGCGACCTGCGCTCCGCCTTCTGGCTGGTCGACCTGCTGGAGAGCGCCGGCTACACCGGGCCGCGCCACTTCGACTTCAAGCCGCCGCGGACCGAGGACCTGGACGGCGTGTGGGCGTCGGCCGCCGGCTGCATGCGCAACTACCTCATCCTCAAGGAGCGCGCCGCCGCCTTCCGCGCCGACCCGGAGGTCCAGGAGGCCCTGCGCGCCTCCCGCCTCGACCAGCTCGCCCAGGCCACCGCCGCCGACGGCCTGGAGGCGCTGCTCGCCGACCGCTCGGCCTTCGAGGACTTCGACGCGGACGCGGCCGCCGCCCGCGGCATGGCCTTCGAGCGCCTCGACCAGCTGGCCATGGACCACCTGCTGGGCGCGCGCGGCTGAACATCCGCACACGCGTGTGCCGCCTGAGGCCCTGCTTCAGGACGAGGTGAGACCCGCGCACGGAATGCATCGGAATCGTGCCGTCCACGGCATGAGCCGGTGCCGACCTCCGCGCGCGGGGTCGCGTCACGCGCGGCCGGTCGCCACGCTGGACGGTATGGCCACGCCGCCCGTACCGCCCCGACCGCCCGGCCCGCCGTACGACACGCCACCGCCCCCTGCGGGCGGCGGCTTCGGGCCGCCTCCGCCGCGCCGCCGGAACCCGCTGTTCATCGTGCTCGCCGTGTTGGTGGCCGTCGCGGCCGTCACGGTGATCGTGCTGATGGCCGCGGGAGGTGACGACGGGCCGAAGAAGCCGCCCGCCGAGAGCCCGACGAGCACCGACTCCTCGCCCGCGCCGTCCTTCAGCCTGCCGACGCGGCTGCCCACCGCACTGCCGAGCGAGCTGCCGTCCCCACTGCCGACGGAGCTGCCGAGCGAGGTGCCCAGCGAGATCCGGTCACTGCTGCCCTCGATCGACGAACTGCTGCCGTAGCGGGGCGGTGCGCCAGCACGCGCGCGTGGAGCACCCGCCCGGCAGTGGACCGGCGCCGATGCGCTGGGGTGCCACACGCGCGCGTGGAGCACCCGTCGTGACCCCCACGCGCGCGTGCCCGGTCCGGCCGGTCACGCGCCCCGCGGCAGCCGCACATACACCGTCGTCTCGACGCCGCCGTCGACGAGCCGGCCCTGAGCGTCGAACGCGTCGGTGCCGGCCGCCACCCCGAAGTCGTGTCATCGACGAGCCCGAGCGTGCGGTGGTCCGGTGTCACGCGCGCGGTGCCCTCGATCTTCAGCCGCTTGGCCGGCACCGGCACCCCCGCCGCCGGGTCGTCGAGCTGCTCCAGCGACGGCAGGTCGCCGCGCCGTCCCAGGGGGCGCCCAGGATGTCGGCCTCGCGGCCCAGCCGCATGACCCCCTCGGCGCACTCCCCGACGAACAGCCGGTCGCCGCCCATCGCGACCCTCGAGGAGACCCTGAGCTCGGAGGTGTCGTCCTGACCCGGCCGACCACGCCCACCGGGTCGACGCGGTACGTGTACTCGGCGGTGACCGCCCGTTCCCGCGGTGAGAAACACAGCAGCCACGTGGTGAGGGACGCCCGCCCACCTGCACGTCCGGCACGCACCCGGGCTCCGCACCGCCGCCCGCCCCACGCGCCGGCCGATCGTCCCCGCGCGCCGACGGCGCCTAGGAGTCGCCTTCCTTGCCGGTGAGCCGCGCCGAGGCCAGAGCCGTCGCCGGATCCCTGGTCGCGTCGCCCGCGGGCACCCAGCGGCCCCGCTCCTTGCGGTAGGGCCACCAGCGCCCGTCCCGCCCCAGCCGCAGCTGGCAGGGAGCCCCGACCGCTGTCCACCGGTTGCCGCGCGCCCGCAGCACCGGCCGCTCGTCCCCTTCCCAGGCAGCCTCCAGAGCCGTACGCGCGCGTGCGAGCGATTCGCTCTGGACGGTCCACTCCTCCTCCAGCACCGCCAACGCTTCCGGTCCGCCATACCGCCAGGCCCGGACCGCGACGGCCAGTGCCTCCCGGCTGCGGCCCGAGCCCTCGGCGAGGCGGTCGGCGACCGCCGGGTGGGCGAAATCGTCCGCCGACACGTGCGGGAGACATCCGGCGGCAAGCCGTACAGCGTCCTGACCGACCGTCAACTCCTCAGGAGGAAGGGCTCGTTCCGCTCCGGCGCCCAGTGCCGCCGCCAGTAGTCGGTGCGCTTCGGTGGCTGTCCGCCCGGTCAGGAACTCCAGCGCGGCGGGGTCGACGCCCGGCGCGGGCCGGGCCTCGGTGTCCAGCGACTGCGCTGTGCCCGGCCCCTCGGGCAACTCCGGCAGCGTCGGAAGGGAGGGCAGGGACGGGGCGTTCGCGTACGCCTGCGCCGCGTCCACCCCGTCCTGCGCCGGTGCGGGCGGCTCGGCAGCCGGCGGGGCGGCACTGCGGGCCTGGAGGCCGTCCAGCACGGCCCGTTCGGGGCGGCCCCGCAGCAACAGCAGGACGAACGGATCCTGGTCCAGAAGCCGCGCCATCAGGTAGCAGAGCGCGGCGGTGTGCCCGCAGTGGTCCCACGCCCCGCAGCCGCACTCGGCCTCCAGATCGCCCAGCCCCGGCAGCAACTCGATACCGGCCGTCGCCGCGTCCTCGACCAGATGTGGCGGCATCTCGCGGTCGAGGAGGGCGGCCACATGACCCGCCCGCTCGACCGCCAGATCCAGGAAACGGTCCCACTGCGCCGTCGACAGCTCCTCCAGCAGGACATCGGCCCGATGCCCCGTGCCGTCCCGGTCCCGTACGACCCCCGTGATGCGGCCCGGACGTACCGACACCGCGCCCACGGCACCCGCGCGCGCGAGCCTGCGGCCGGTGCGCACCTGCTCCGCGTCCAGCGCGCCGTCCTCCAGAGCGGCGAGCCAGGCCCGGCCCCACCAGGTCTGCGCGAAGCCACGGCCGCCCGCCGGCGGCAGCGCGGCGAACGTACGCTGCGTCTCGTCGTCGTACCGGCTCATCACGCGCTCCCTCGCAGTTCCACCAGCTCGGCCAGTTCGGCGTCCGTCAGCTCGGTGAACGCCGCCTCGCCCGACCCGAGCACGGCGTCGGCGAGCCGGCGCTTGCGGTCGAGCATCTCGGCGATGCGGTCCTCGATCGTGCCCTCGGCGATCAGCCGGTGCACCTGCACCGGCCGCGTCTGACCGATGCGGTACGCGCGGTCGGTGGCCTGTGCCTCCACGGCGGGGTTCCACCAGCGGTCGTAGTGCACGACGTGCTCGGCCCGCGTCAGGTTCAGCCCCGTGCCTGCGGCCTTCAGCGACAGCAGGAACACGGGCACGTCGCCGTTCTGGAAGCGCTCCACCATCGCCTCGCGCTCGGCGACGGGCGTTCCGCCGTGCAGGAACTGCGTGGGCACCCCGCGCGCCGTCAGGTGTCGCTCGATGAGGCGTGCCATGCCGACGTACTGGGTGAAGACCAGGACGCTCGCGTCCTCGGCGAGGATGGTGTCCAGCAGTTCGTCCAGCAGCTCCAGCTTGCCCGAGCGCCCGGGGAGGATCGGGCGGTCCTCCTTCAGGTACTGCGCCGGGTGGTTGCAGATCTGCTTCAGGCCGGTGAGCAGCTTGACGATCAGGCCGCGCCGCGCCATGTCGTCGGCCGCGGAGATCGCCGCGAGCGTCTCGCGGACGACGGCCTCGTACAGGCCCGTCTGTTCCGTGCTCAGCGCGACCGGGTGATCGGTCTCGGTCTTCGGCGGCAGTTCGGGGGCGATGCCGGGATCCGACTTGCGGCGGCGCAGCAGGAACGGCGCCACGAGCCGGGCGAGCCGCTCGGCCGCGGCCGGATCCGCGCCGCCCTCGACCGACTGCGCGTACCGCGCGCGGAAGGTGCCCAGCCGGCCCAGGAGGCCCGGGGTCGTCCAGTCCAGTTCCCTATAGATTCAGCGTGTTGAAGGGCAACAGGAGAGGTGGGACGTGGGCCAGTGGCGTGTGTTCTGGGTGGGGTCGGACTGGGTGGCGCGGTCGGGGGCGCCGGACGTGGAGGGTGCTGGGGCGGCTATGCGCGCCGGAGACGCGGTATTCGTGTCGCCAGACCACCGTATTGATCCGGGGCTTTGCCGGTACGGGCAGTCGGAAACGTTCCGTGGATACACCGCGGAGACGAGACGGAACTATGCGACCGACCTGGTGCTCTTGCTGATCTTCCTGACTTTGCGGCGCCGTCACTGGACGGAGACAAGAGAGAAAGATCTCGAGGATTTCAAAGACTGGCGGATCCGCGCACCACAGAATCCCGAACGCGTCGGGGCATCGAAGTGGAATCGGGAACTGGCGGCATTCTCCTCCCTTTTCAAGTGGGCAAGGAAGAACGGCTACATCGGCCGGAGTCCGGTGACGGTACGGGAGATCACCGGACGCGACGGTCTGGTGCGCGAGGTGCCCGAGGACCTGGAGCCTGTGAGGCCGGAGTCGGGGATGCACTGGTTGACACCGCGGTCGTGGCGCTTGTGGGTGGACATCGGCCTGCGAGGGCAGACCCGGCACGGGGTGGTTGAGCCGGGATGGCTCGGGCGGCTGGAGGACCGCAACGTCGCCTTCTCCGGTTTGGTGCTCTCTTCAGGGCTGCGGCGGCAGGAGGCTGGTTCACTGCTGACCTTCGAGGTCCCCGACAAGCGGCTCAGCAACAGCCGCTACTCCTACGGGCGGCTTGCGGCTGGGGTCACCCGAGCGAAGACGGCTCGGACGTTCTACACGTCCACCGAGGCGATGCGCGACATCGAGTCGTACGTGGAGTCGTCGCGGGCCTGGGCTGTCCGTAAAGCTCAGGCCCGGGGGCGGTACGAGAGGCTGCCGGACCTGCGATTGGTTGCCGAGGTCACTCCCGGCCCGAAGCGGAAGGTCCGCTGGGTTGATCGCGGCGGCGTCGTGTTCGAGCAACTGCTGGACCGGTTGACTTGGCAGGAGCGGATGCTGCTGTTCGTCGAGGGAGCGGAAGGCCCGGAGCCGATGTGGTTGTGGCTCAACGAGGCGGGCCTGCCGTTTCGGCCGCATTCGTGGGAGGCGGTGTATCGCACAGCCAACCTGCGGTGCAGGGCAGAACTGGAGCCGCCAAAGCATCTTCGGCGGGACCCGCACAAGGTCTACTGGCCCCATGCCACCGTGCACGCCGGGCGCCACAGCTTCGCGCTGCGGATGCTCGTGACGCTGAACGAGGTGCTAAACCGCAGGTTCGGGCTGAGCCCGCGAGAGCGCCGCGAGTACGGCCAAATCCTCGGCGATCCCTGGCAGATGGTGCAAGGGCTGCTCGGGCATGCGACCAGACAAGTCACGGTCGACACCTATCTGGCCCCGGTGCGGCACCTGGATCTGGAGTCGCTGCTCAAGGAGGCCGACGAGCCGCGGGCCGAGGAGACGCGGGACCTGGACGGTGTCTTCGCGCGGTTGGCCAGGGAAGCGGAAGGTATCCAGGACATCGACGTGAAGATGACGGTCAAGCAGGCGGAGGCCGCGACGTGAGCCCCAAGGGCCGCAAGGCCTCGCTCCCGCCAGCTGACCACACCGCACCCGAAGTCCTGGATTCACTCGACGGGCTGACGGTCCATCATCGCAACCGCGACGGCCACGTCAGGGACTACGGCTTTTCGGTGCTTCCGGTGGCCGAGACCTTGCAGCATTCACTGGCCGTGCTGTTCGCCGCCCGAGCTCGCCGCTGGGGCTCCCACACCACATCCCGCTCTCACTTCGACAGCCTGCGGGCGTTCGCCGCCTTCGTGTCGGAACAGGACCGGCCTCCGTGTGACCTCGACGAACTCACCGGTTCTTTGATGAAAGCCTGGTGGCTGAAGCTGAAAGGCAGCCAGGGAGGGCGGGAGACTCTCCGGCTCGTGGCCTCATTGCTGCACGATGACCCATGTCTACAGAGTGGTCCGGTGGCCGAAGAACTCGCCCGCCGCGTTCCCGTGCTGCCCCGGAAGGTCGAGTCGTACGAATCGGGTGAACTTGACGGCATCAAGCTCGAGGCCCGCCGGATGTTCCGGGCCGCGTGGCTGCGGATCGAAGAGAACGCCGCCCACTTGCAGCGTTGGCACGAGGGTGCCTTCGCCCCGGATACAACGGATGCCGCGCTCGGGGAGGCACTGGACCTGATCGCCCGGACCGGTGATCTGCCGCGGTACGTGAACAGGGACATCAAGAAGTACTTCCTGGATGCGGTAGGCGGGCAGTCGGTTGAGGCGACTTGGAAGCGCCTGTTTCTGGACCGGATGGAGGCGACGGCCCTGGGCGTGCTCCTCGTGGTCGAGTTCGGCTGGAATCTGTCCGTCATCAACGTCATGCCGACTCCCAGGGCGGCCCCCGACCAGGGCCGGGACGGTCACCCGACTTACAAGGTCAAGGTCAGGAAGCACAAGGGCGACCGGTTCGAGACCGAGAACGTCACGGACACCGGGGCCGGCACGCCTGGCCGCCTGCTCACCCAGGCCCTGCAGGCCACCCGCTTTGCCCGCGCTCTGGCCCACGATCTTGCCCCGGACGCCGATCGGTTCCTTGCCTGGCGCGCGCATTACCAGGGCCATCCGAGCCAGCAGGTCAAGTCCATGGAACGCCGCCTGGTCGTCGGTCCTATTCGTCTCGGCCTGTCGAGCGCCGACGGGACGGAGTGGGGCAAGCTCTTCGGGTGGGGTTCGCCGTTCCAGCGGGGCCGTCGCACCGTGGTGGTGGATCGCGGGGAGCCGACCCAGCACACCCAGAGCACACACGAGCGCAAGTACGTGCTGCCCGATCAGCGAGTCCAGCGGGAAGCAGCTCCCGTCATCGCCGCCGGCGCGGCGTCCGCACTACGGCACGCACAGGAGACGGTGAAGCTCGCAGCCCAGCTCGTCACCCAGCGCAACCCTGACGACCAGGAGACCGCCACTGCCGACTGCTCGGACACCAGCGGCAGCCCCGTCCCGCTGCCTGACGGCGGCTGCGGAGCCTCGTTCCTCCTCTGCCTGGCCTGCGAGAACGCCCGCGTCCACGACGATCATCACCCCCGGCTCGTCGCGCTGCACCGGGCATTGGGCAATGCCCGGTCCGTTCTGCCCCAGCAAGTCTGGGACCGCCGTTGGTCAGACCCTGCTGCCCGACTGGAGGATCTCAAGCGGAAGATCGGCGACGGCCGCTGGCAGCAAGCAGCCGACCGGATCACCGACCTCGACCGCGAGATCGTCGACGACCTTCTGAACGGAGACCTCAACCTGTGACCTCCCCCATGGAGGCGGATGCCTACCTTCTGCCACTGCCCACCGCGGACACCCCTGTCATTCCTCCGCACCTGGTCATCGCCCGACACGCGCACCACAACAGCCGGTTCGGCGACATGGTGTGGTCGATGTTGCCGCTCGTCGACGACCCCACCAGCAAGGTTCGCGCGATCCCCTGGGAGCCGTGCACGGAGGGCTTTCGCGACGAACTCCGCTTGGTGGCATGGACGTTCCTCAACGGAGAACTGCGGAACACGTTCGTACGGGCACGTGGAGCCCGAATGCGCACCCGCCTCTCCCCGGAAGTCGCTCAAGCCACCGTGTCCATCTGGATGCGCTTCGCGGACTGGTTGCTAGACCGGGACATTCACACCCTGGGAGATTGCGATCGCACGTTGCTGGCCGAGTACGCACAGCACCTGCGCGACACGGGCACCACGCGCGAGCGTGCACACAAGAAGCTGGTCGCCCTGACGCGCCTGTGGGCGTTCGACGGACTCAGCGCACGTCCCGCTGGCATGGCCCGACCACCGTGGGACGAGGAAGGAATGGACGACTACCTCCCCGCGGCTGCTGACCGGGGCGTCGAGAACGCGCGGGAACCACTCGCCGAGGAGGTCATGGGACCACTCCTGATATGGGCGCTTCGCTTCGTCGAGGACCTGGCGGACGACATCCTCGCGGCCCATGCCGAAGCCGGACGCCTCACTGAGTACGCCCTCAGCCAGCCGAGTACTTCCGTCGGGAGGAAAGCCCTCTACTCCTATCTGGAGCCGCTGGTCATCACTGGAGGCCCGGTGCCCACCACCCGCAAGAACGGAAAGATCGCGCTTGCCCGCACCTACATCGCAGGGATCGCGGGAGCCTCCTACAACCAGGTCCAAAGCGCTTGCGACAAGTTCGGGCTCTCGGCACTGGTACAGACGAACCCCGGTCCCTGTCCGCTGAACGCTCCTGTCACGGGGCGCATCGCCGGCCGCCTCTGGCGCCAGGCCATCGACCACACCGAGGTAAACACCCTGCTCAAGCACCTCGGCACGGCCGCATTCATCGTCTGTGCGTACCTGACAGGCGCTCGCCCGCAGGAAGTGCTCGCGATGCGCTCAGGCTGCTGCCCTGACCCGGAACCGGGCCAAGGGCGCCATCTCCTTCACGTCCATCCCGAGGACATCGTCGAGGACGAAGATGAAGAGGATTCCCTTGACACCGACGAAGGTGACGAGGACGAGCCGCATCTGTTGATCCATAGCCGCCACTTCAAGACGGCCACAGATCCGGACACCGGCAACTACCTGCCTGGCGGCGCAGAACGCTCCGTCCCCTGGGTTGCCATCGCCCCGGTGGTCCGTGCCATCCGCGTCCTCGAACGACTTGTTCCAGACGGCGGGCTTCTCTTCGACGTGCAAATTCATGACTCCACGCACTCTCACCAGCGCGTTGGCGCGCTGACTGCCGGCGCGATCAGGAACCGGATCGAGGATCTCGTGGCCTGGGTGAACGCCGAGGCCGAGGCCCAGGAACTGCCCAGTGAGGTTGTCCCGCCCGACCCGCACGGCAACATCGGGACCGCCCGATTCCGGCGATCCCTGGCCTGGCACATCGCCCGCCGCCCACGCGGCCTCATCGCCCTGGCCATCCAGTACGGACACATGCGCACCGTGCTGAACATCGACGAGTCGGGACGCTACGGCACCCGCAGCCGCAGCGGAATCCACCAGCTCGTCGACATCGAGACCGCCCTGGCCACCGCGGACACCGCGGCGGAACTCATGGAGCGATTCAACGACGGAGAGGGCATCTCCGGACCAGCCGCACGACAGGCACTCCTCCGGGCAGCGACCGGTCCACTCTTCCAGGGCGGCCTGGTCAACCGCGACTTCGCCCAGAAGTACACGCTCGCCCGCCGGCACCTGGCCCGTGACGGCGCAGTCCTCTACGACAACCCCCACGCTCTTCTGCTCTGCCTTCACAAGCGTGACCGCGCCCTGTGTGACCGCGAGGGCCAATTCGACGCACCCGTCCTGGAACGGTGCGTGCCCGGCTGCGGCAACATCGTCCGCACCGACGAGCAAGCCGCCGCCCTGCGCGAGCGCGCCGACCAGATCGACCGAAAGGCAGCCCGAACCCCCGGACGCATCGCAGACCGCCTGCGGGCCAACGCGGTCAAACTCCGCAGCTGGGCTGACGACCACGACCGCACCCGCTTCACTGTCCAGGAGAACACCGCATGAGTCCAGCACCCGACGAACGCGCCCGCATCCGCGCCGCCATGCACCGCATCCTCGGCGGCACCCCCGAACGCTCCAACGGAGCGCTCACCATCGTCGCCCTTGCTATCGAAGCGGATGTACCCAGAAACGCCCTGACCCAACGGCACACCGACCTTAAGAACGAGTTCTACGACCACGTCAGGACTCGCGGAGGCACCCCGGACGCTGAAGCCCGGCTCCGCAAGAAGATCGCCGATCTCAAGACCACCATCGCTAACAAGAACAAGGAGATCGTCCGGCTTCGCGACGATGTCCAGGGATTTCTGGCGGAGAACACGCGACTGACCCTGGAGAACGAGGAGTTGCGGGACGTGCTCAGCGGGCGCCCGAGCAACGTCACTCGGCTTCGGGCGGGACCAGGTAGCCGGTGAGCGGTAGCGCGAGACACTATCCCGCGCTGCGAATCCACAACAGCCTGGTGGTCGCCTACCCGTCCGAGGCGAACCCCTCGGACGGGTAGAGCAGGTCGCAGACTCCGTCGGTCTCAGTCTGCAGGGACCCGGTAGCAGGCTCCCTCGTTGGACGACGCACGCCGGAAGGCAGGACATCAGGCTGAGCAGGGAGGCCAGGGCTACACCAGTGCGTACGTGGGGGGGGTGCCGGTATGAACCGCGTCACCAGCAGCAAACGGCGGTGATCAGTCCTTGGATGGTGATCTTCCTGGGCTGGGGCGGCTCGTACACTGACGAAAATGGAGGACCACACGGCCACCGGGATCGGTGCACGTCCGGCGCCCGTCTTGCGGGAGTACGTCGACTCGTATGTCGGCTTCGATCTCCGCGGGCTCCCGACGGGGGTGCACTGCGGCCCGCCGAGCCGCGCGCTCACTGCGGTGATCAGCCTGTCAGATCCTTTGGAGGTGGCGGCGGGCGTTGACGACGGGTCACCGGTCACCCGATTCGGCAGCGTGGCCGGCGGTCTGATGTGCCGGTCCGTCGCGATTCACCACGACGGACGCCAGCAAGGTGTTCAGGTATCGCTGACACCGCTCGGGGCCCGGGCCATCTACGGCATGCCCGCCGCCGAGCTCGCCCAGCGACTGGTCCCACTTGACGAGCTTCTCGGAGTGCTGGCCGTCGAGCTGGTCGACCGGCTCCGATCGGCGACAACATGGGCGGCGCGGTTCACCGTGCTGGACGAATTGCTCCTCCGAGCTGTCGGCCGTGGCGCCTGCGGCGACCATGTGCGCTGGGTGCGCCCCGAGGTAGCCGAGGCGTGGCGCCGCCTCGTCGCCGCGCGGGGTTGCGTTCAGGTTGGTGCGGTCGCCACGGAACTCGGCTGGAGCCGTCGGTACCTCACCGAGCGGTTTCGCGGTGAGGTGGGCCTGTCGCCGAAGACCTTCGCCCGAGTCTTGCGCTTCGAGCACGCGCACGAACTGGCGGCGGCGCAGGACCCGCTCCCGTGGGGCGATGTGGCAACCGTCTCTGGCTACGCCGACCAGGCCCATCTCGTTCGGGACTGGCGCGAGTTCACGGGCCGATCGCCGACGGCCTGGCGTCGCAGCGAAGTCCTCCTCGGAGCCGGGTAGCCCGCCAACCGTCTGCCCGTCGCGCCGGCTTCTCTTCCCATTTCTTCAAGACTGCCCAATCGCTGTCGTGGACGATCGTCGGCATGAGACTCGTCAACCACGAACGCAATGCCATGGACCTGCGGACCACCCCCGTGCACCTCGGACTGGGATCGAGAGCGAAACCCGTCGAGGGCTTCACCTGGGACCCGGAGGTGCTCCAGGCCTACAGCGCCGCGGTCGCGGCAGACGGCGCCGAGGGCCGGATGGTGATGATCTTCGACGGTGACGGGCTCGGCGACCATTGGGAGAGCCACCCTGCAGGCGACGAACTGGTGGTTTGCCTCACCGGGTCCGTGACGGTCACCCGCGACGTGGACGGGCTGCCCGACCGCGTTCTGCTCGGACCGGGCGAGGCCACCATCAACCCGGCCGGGGTATGGCACGTGGTCGACATGGAGGGGCCGACGTCCATCCTGGCCATCACTGCGACCCTCGGCACCGACCACCGTCCTCGGACCGACACCCGCCCGACTGAACGCGTCGGCACGCCCAGCCCGGAGGAAGCGCCGTGACGACACGCATCGCGTGCCTCGGCGACAGCCTCACCCGCGCGCAGTTCAGCGTCGACTACCTGGATCTTCTCGGACGACGCCACCCTCCCGGTGACGTGCAGCTTGCCCGTTTCGGCACCAACGGCGACTTCGCCTACAACCTCTTGCAGCGCCTCGATGCTGTCGTCACGAACCCACCCGATGTGATCACCGTGTTGATCGGAACCAACGACGCCCGAGCGAGCCTTGCCGGCTACCCCGTCGAGCAGGCCATGAAGCGCAAACAACTCCCCGATCGCCCGTCGGCAGGCTGGTTCCAACAGTGCCTGGGAGCCGTCGTCGCACGGCTGCGAGCGGAGACCGACGCGACGATCGGTCTGCTGTCGCTACCGGTACTCGGCCAACAACTCGACGGAGCAGCGGCACAGGCATCGCAGGCGTACAGCCGGATGATCGCCGAGGTCGCCGCCACCAACGAGGTGGCCTACCTTCCGCTCCACGAACGCCAGATCGAGGAACTGCGCCAAGCGGACCCGCCGCCGATTTCATACCGGGAGGTGACGCCCGCAGCGGCCGTCGGCGTCCTCGTCCAGCACGCAGTGCTGCGCCGCAGCCTCGACACGATCTCGCGGCGGCGAGGTCTCGTGCTCACGACCGACCACATCCACCAGAACAGCCGCGGCGCCACCCATATCGCTGAGGTCATCGACGCCGGTCTGCTGACCCAGAGCGCGTAGCTGGTTCCGGCGCCCGGCCAGTCGGATGCCATCTACCGCGCAGAGGTGGCATCCGATCCAGGCGGTCAACGCCTACGCCATCCGGCTCGGCTGGGCCGGACAGCCCATGACCCCGGAGACTCTGGAATTCGGGCTCCGCCACCTGGGCTTCCCGCCCCAGTGAGGACGCACAGCGGCGATCCGCCACCTCTTCACGCCCCTACGTTGACGGCGCGTTGGGGCACTTGTGCGCCCGCGGCGACCACGCGGGCGCCGCGCCATCATGCGGGCTGGGTGGTGATGGTGCACAGGCGCTTGGTGGCCCGGGTCAGCGCCACGTACAGGTCTCTCTCCCCGCCGGGGCGGGCCGTGATGATCTCCTCGGGGTTCAGGACGACGACCCCGTCGAACTCGAGGCCACGTGCTTCGGACGCGGGCACGATGCGTGCGTGGTCGGCGATGCCGTGAGCCGTCAACTGGCTCACCCGGGTGTCCGCGCAGATCACTCCCAGGAGTTCGTCGGGCTGCGCGGTGCTCTGGGCGCGCAGTTCCTCCACGACGGCGGTGACCAACCCGTCCCCATGTGTGGTCACGGTGCGTGGGCTCTCACCGCTGCGCAGTGACCGTGTGGGCCGCTGGTCCGGAGCGATCCGCGCGAGCAGGTCCCGGACGCTCTCCAGGATCTCCTGCGTGGTGCGGTAACTGACCGTCAGGTCGTGCAGTCTGAACCGCGTCCCGACATGCGGGCTCAGGGCTTCCTTCCAGTCGCGTGCCGTCGTGGCCGGGCCTGACTGGGCGAAGTCACCCACCAGCGTCATCGCCCTCGCCGGGCAGCGGCGGACGATCATCCGCCACTGCATAGCGGTCAGTTCCTGCGCCTCGTCGACGACGACGTGCCCGTACGTCCGCTCGGGCGGGCCGTCGACCAGGCTCGCTGCCTCGTCCAGCAACGGCACGTCCGCATCGGTCCACGGGGCCTCCGGGGCACGCAGGAGGAGGGACCGCTCCTGCGGGGTCAGGGTCGGCAGGCGCTCGGCCAGGGCGTCGGCATCCGTCAGCAGTGCCTTCACGAGGTCGCCGGGTACCAGCCTCGGCCACAGCGCCTCGACCGCCCGGTCGACACCGGCGTCGTCGAGGAGATCGGCCCCGATGGCGTCCAGGTCCAGCTCGTGGACCGGACCCGGGTCGGCGGCGCCCTCGGCACGGCGCTGGGCGACCCCCGTGAACCGGTCGAGGTTCAGGCCCGTCATCTGCTCGGCATCGGCGTCGATCTGCTCCAGGAGGTCGCCCATGTCCCGTTGCATCGCGTCGGTGACGGCGTCGACCAGGAGTTCCTTGAACGCCTGGCGCGCGGGGTTGTGGCCGGATGCGGCCGCCAGGGCGGCGGTGCGTGCAGAGGCGACCTCCTTCTCGGACAGGTGGACCAGTTCCTGCCCGACCCGGACGGTGAAGTCACCGGCGGGGGCCTGGTGGTCTCGCAGCAGGCCGGCCAGGGCGTCGGCGAGGTCCAGGCCGCCCTTGAGGCGCGCCGTGTCGAACGGGTCCACCGCGTCCGGGGACACTCCGGTTAGTTCTTGACAGGTCGCCAGATCGACGTCGTTCTCCCCGAGCGAGGGAAGGACCTGGGAGATGTAGTCGAGGAAACGGGCGTTGGGGCCCACCACGAGGACGCCTTCCTCCGCGGCGCGCGGGAACGCGTACAGGACGTAGGCCGCCCGGTGCAGGGCGACCACCGTCTTGCCGGTGCCGGGCCCGCCCTGTACCACGGTCACCCCGCGGTGGGCGGAGCGGACGATCTCGTCCTGCTCGGCCTGCAGCGTCGCGACGGCCGCGTGCATCCTGCCCGTACGCCGTGCCGACAGAGCCTCGGTCAACGGGCCGTCCCCCACGACGTCTTCGTCGGTCGGGGCGGTCCCGTCGAGCAGTTCGTCGCTCACCGAGACGACCGTGCGCTCCTCGAGGCGCAGGTGCCGGCGCCGCCGCAGACCCATCGGGTGGACCGGTGTGGCCTCGTAGAAGGGCCGCGCCGCGTTCGCGCGCCAGTCCACGAGCAGCGGCAGTTCGTCCTCCTCCGTGTGCAGTCCGATCCGCCCGATGCGCAGGGCCGTGCCGTCCGTCCAGTCGATGCGCCCGAAGACCAGCCCCTTCTCGGCGCCTTCCAGCCGGCCGATCTCCTTGGTCAGACGGTCGGCGGCGATCTCTCTCTCGTACGCCTCGCCGACGCCGTCCGCCGGGGCCTTCAGCACACTCGTCCGGTTCGCTCGCGCCTCGGAAAGCCGCTCGGTGAGCAGCTCATACAATGAGGACACGTAACCTTGCTCCGATTCAACCGCACGCACGGCAGAATCATTTATGTTTGACAACAAGGGACTCCTTCGATTCGAGCCGCACCATACGGCCAAAGTTCCCTAAACGTAAGTCTTGACTTACTTGTTGCGTCTATGTCCTTACGGCTGACCGCACTTCGTGTCATGCATTCCGTCGTTTCCCTTGAATGCCGGTGACATTTTCCCGTGCACGGGAAAGGCAGTGAATCCACGGGAAAGGTTCGTGGTCGCGTCACAGGCCGGGACGGGGCTGGCCTGCATTCCAAATGCGGACACCGGCGGCCGCCGTGATCCGGTTGTGCGACGCGGCGAGTTGGGTGATGTTCCCGCCGCCGTGTGCGGCCCGGATGCCGGACCTCAACGACTCAACATGCTGACTTGACAGGGAAGTCCAGGATCGCCCACAGCTCGGACAGGTTGTTCTCCACGGGGGTGCCGGTGAGCGCCACGCGCGCGCGTCCGCCGAGGGAGCGCAGGGCCCGCGCGGTGGCCGAGTAAGGGTTCTTCACGTGCTGCGCCTCGTCGGCCACGACGAGCCCCCAGGGCACCTCGGCCAGCCGGGGCGCGTCCAGCCGCAGAGTGCCGTACGTGGTGAGTACGAACTCCCCGGCGGCCAGGGCGTCGAGATCGCGGCGCGGCCCGTGGAAGCGGCGCACGCGCGTGCCGGGCGCGAACCGCTCGATCTCACGCTGCCAGTTGCCCATCAGCGACGTCGGGCACACGACCAGCGTGGGGCCCGCGGCATCCGGGTCCCGCCGGCGGTGCAGATGCAGCGCGATCAGCGTGATCGTCTTGCCGAGGCCCATGTCGTCGGCGAGGCAGCACCCCAGTCCGAGCGACGTGGTGGTGGCCAGCCAGTCCAGGCCCCGCCGCTGGTAGTCCCGCAGCGTGGCGGCCAGCGCAGCGGGCTGCGGCACCGGCTCCCGCTCCGGCGCCCCCACGAGCCGCTCCCGCAGCGCCGCCAGCCAGCCGGTGGGCTGGACCTCGACCATGCGGCCGTCGACCTCCGTGGAGCCCGTCAGCGCGGCGCCCAGCGCGTCGATCGGGGTCACCTTGCGGTCCTGCCGGGCCTGGGCGCGCCGCACCTCCTCCGGATCGATCAGCACCCACTGGTCACGCAGCCGCACGATCGGGCGGCTCGCCTCGGCCAGACGGTCCAGCTCCTCGCGCGTGAGCCGCTGCTCGCCCAGCGCGAACCACCAGCTGAACGTGAGCAGCGCGTCCGCCGACAGCAACGACGGCGAGTCGGAGAACACCCGCCCGGGCCCGTCACCGTCCTCCGGCGGTCCCACCCGCGCGCGCGTGGTCAGCGTGCGGACCAGCTCCCGCGGCCAGTGCACCTCCACCCCTGCGGCGGCCAGGGCCCGTGCGCCTTCGCCGAGGAGTTCGGCGACCTCGTCGTCGAGGAGGTCGACCGCGTCGGGTACGGCGGCCGACAGCAGCGGCGTGAGCGCGGGCCAGGCCCGGGCCGCCCGGCGGAGCATGAGCAACGCGTCCATTCGCGCGCGGGGGCCGAACACACCGCCCGTGTCGGCGGAACCGGCCCACACCTCGGCGGCGTCCGCGACCAGCGTGGGGTCACTCACACTGTGCACCTGTGGCACGGCCCGGAACGCCGGCGGCGCCTCGCCACCAAGCGCACCCTCGCCGAGCCCCGACACCTCGATCCGCAGCGAGAGACGCACCCCCGCGTCATGCCCCGCGGCGACATCGGCCACCCAGGCGCGCTGCTCCGGCAGATGCTGGGGACGGCGCGCCGCGTAGGCCGGGCCGCCCGTCACCAGGGCCGCGGCGGGGGAGCGGGGCAGGGTGTCGGCGGCCGCGTCCAGGAAGGCCCGCAGCAGCCCCTCCGGGGCCGGCAGACGCAGGGGCGGGCCGTCGTCCAGCGGCACGGCGTGCGCCTCGGGCGGCATCGCCGCGGCGAGCCGACGGACCTCGTCGAGATCCTCCGGACCCAGTGGTCCCACCCGCCAGGCGTCGTGATCGCTGGGGGACAGTCCGGGCAGCAGCAGGCCGCGCGCCACGAACCGCAGGGCCAGCAGGGCGGCCGCACCCCAGAAGGCCGTCGCCCGGTGTCCGTCGGACACGGCACGCGCGCGCGTGAGCAGCGGCAGCGCCGCCCGCACGGGCAGCACCGCGGCGGGCACGCGCACCGACGCGACGCCGTCGCCGTCGGGCCGGACCACCGTGATGTCCTCGACGGCGGTGAGGTCATCGACTGTCGTTGACACGGCGCCGGGCGGAGCGCCGCCGTCCGGTCGCCAGAAGGCGACACGGCCGCACCGGGCCGGATCGCCGGGCATGAACACGGCACAGCAGTGGGCCAGTTCGACGGTCTGCGACGGTGTTTCCTTGGGAACCCTCTGCACGACGACGAGCCTGCTCCTCAAATTTGACTAGCATGGTGAGCGGTCGAGGGTACATCACCTGGTGGGCGAGTGAGGACTCCTGCCGACGACCTGTTGACGGCGGCCGTCTCAGGGATGACTAAGGGACGCGTCTCAGGGATGTCTCAGGGACGCGGCCTGGAACCGCGCGGTGCGCGGGCCCGTTCTCACAACAGAGATGCGGCAGTGGCCGCGAAGGAGGCGACACACATGTCGAAGAACGCGAAGATCGCCGCGGGAGGTGTGGCGGTCGGGATCCTGCTGCTGATCTGGCTGCCCTGGTGGGCGGCGCTGCTGATCGTGCTCGGGGTTCCCGCGGCCGCGTACCTCACGCTCGACCCCTCCCAGCGACGCAGGCTGCGCCGCGTCACCCGCAAGGAACTGGGCCGCTGACGCTACGGGGCCCGCCCTCCGGCGCGCCCCGGGCCGCGGCTCAGCTCGGCCGTACGGCCATCTTGTCGAGTGCCGCCAGCAGTCCCGGCAGCTCCGGTCCCCGGCCGACCGGCAGCACCTCGCCGGGCTCCTCGTCGAGCAGCACGAACGCGATGTCGTCGGTCCTGGCCACGAGTGACCAGCCGGGACCGTCGGCGCGCAGGGTCCGCGCGTCACCGGGCGCGAAGGACGACCGCACGCGACCCAGAGGCGGCGGCGAGTCCACGTAGGCGCGGGCCTCGGCGAGGGCACGCCGGATGCCGCTGTGGCTGTGCACCCGGCCCCGACCATCCTCCTGGCCGTCCCCAGCGACCTCCTTCGTGGCGTTCCCGGTCTCCTCGCCCTGCCCGGCGCTCTCGCTCTCCTCGGCCGTCCCCGCGGTCCCGGCTTCCTCGGCCGGCCTCGGCCTGGCGAACGCCGAGTCGTCGAGCTGGTCCCGCCACATCGCCCACTGCAACGCCACCTCGTCGGCGCCCAGCCGCCGCTGGGCGGGACCCCAGGTGGACATGTCCGGAGCGGCCAGCAAAGGGCCGTCCGCGGTCTCGGGGTCGGGATCGTGCGGCGCGGGCACCCCGGGGGCCGCCACGGCGAGCGCCAGCGGCCAGCCGGCCAGGGCGGCGACGACCGTCCGGTCGTCCGGCGACAGGTCGTACTCCATGCCGCAGTCCCAGGACGCGATGGCGACGGCGACCAGCGACACGTCGTCGACGACGACGGTCCACCGTGCGCCGGCACCGTCCTGGCCCAGCACCAGGCCGTAGCCATCGGCGAGGGGTGCCAGACCGAGCGCCGCGCACGCCGCCGGATAGTCGTCGCCCAGCACGCTCGGGAACTGCGCCGGCGTCAGCAGCACCGCCGTGAGCACATAGAGCGCGTCGTCCTGGGCGGCGACGGTGTCCTCGTCCGTCCCGTCCATCGCAGCCTCCCCATCGGTTCGTCCATCGGCGCGCACCCTAGACCGACCGGAAGGCCCTTGTCACCACTCCTCAACCCACTCGGAGCTGCAGTTTTCCGCCTGGGACGGGGCGAATCGGCCATTCGGTCCCCCGGTCTCGGGCCGCCGACGGACGGAGCAGCTCCCGGGCCACCGTCCGCGACGACTCGTCGCGTTCTGGGGCCGTCCATCTTCCGTCTTCCGACGTAGAGTTGGGGATTCGGCGACTGAGAGGGGACGGCCCGGTGAAGCGCTTCGAGCGGCTCGAACAGATCCGGCGGATGGATCCGTACGAGGACGCCTCGGAGATCTATCGGCTCACCGTGGCACACGAGTTCCCCTGGGACACCACCCGAGCCCTCGAACTGGCCTTGTTCCGCACCTACGCCGTCCCCTCCATCGGCCGGTTGCTGGCACGGACGGCGGAGCTCACCGACCGTACGCAGAAGCGCTACGACGACACCTCGCTGCTCCTCGACGCCGTCGTCGAGCACGGCTTCGACAGCCAGGAGGGCCGCACGGCGATCCGCCGCATCAACCAGATGCACCGCAGCTACGACATCACCAACGACGACATGCGGTACGTGCTGTGCACGTTCGTCGTCGTGCCCAAGCGGTGGATCGACGCCTACGGCTGGCGCAGGCTGTCCCGCCACGAGATCGTCGCCTCGACCGTCCACTACGGCACGCTGGGCCGGCACATGGGCATCAAGGACATCCCCGAGACCTACGAGGAGTTCGAGGACTGCCTCGACGCCTACGAGACGGCCCACTTCGCCTGGGACGAGGGCGCGCGCCGCGTCTCCGACGCCACCCTCAGCCTGATGGCCTCGTGGTACCCGCGCCCGCTGGCGCCCCTGCTGCGCACCACCACCCTCGCGCTGCTCGACGACCCGCTGCTGAAGGCATTCCGCTACACACCGCCGGGACCCATGACGCGCACCCTGGTGCGTCGCGCGGTACGCGCGCGTGGACGCGTGGTCCGGCTGCTGCCGCCGCGTCGCGCGCCGCACTTCGCGCGGCAGAACTGGGAGATCAAGGGCTATCCGGACGGCTACCGGCTGGAGGACCTGGGCACCCGCCCGGTGCCGGGCGTGCGGGGCTGCCCCGTGCGGAGCACGGGCCGATCAGCCGACCAGTGACTCCAGAGTCTCCCGCAGCCGGCTGAGGTCGGCCCGCGAGGTGGCAGGCGCGATGGTCAGGACGCCGTGCCCGAAGGGGTCGTCCAGTTCCTCGACGCGCGGCGGCCGGTCGCCGTCGTAGAAGAAGCCCAGGCGGGCTCAGCGGCGAGCTGAAGGGGCCGGGGCCCTGGAAGAGGCGGGCGTGAGCCCTCACCCCTCCCGGACGGCCAGCGCCAGGAACCGGGCGTCCTCGTCGACGTACGAGGTCAAGCGCCACCCGGAACCGGCCAGCAGCGGTCGGAGGTTGGGCTCCGCGCGCAGGTCGTCCGGGCTGAGCTGCCGCCCGTGACGCGCCGCGAGCGCCGCCCGGCCGATCGGGTGGAACAGCGCCATCGTGCCACCCGGGCGTACCACCCGCGCCAACTCCCGCAGATTCTCCGCCGGATGGGACAAATGAGAGATCAGGCCCGCCGCGAACACCGCGTCGAGCGCCCCCGACCGCAGCGGCAGGGCGGCCACGTCCGTGAGCAGCAGCTGCCCGTCATGGTCCCTCCCGGCCCGTACTGCGGCCTCCAGCATGGCCGGCGTCAGATCGGCCCCCAGGACCACTCCCGAGCGCCCCACGGCCGCCCGCAGCGGTGTCAGGGCCCGCCCGGTCCCGCAGCCCGCGTCCAGCACGTGGTCGCCCTCGTGCAGCCCCAGCTCGGCGACTGCGGCCGTGTAGGCGGGGGCGTCGTCGGGGAAGCGGGTGTCCCAGTCGGCGGCGCGGGCCGTGAAGAACTCCTGGACGTGTGTGTGGTCGTCGCTCATGGAGCGCATGATCCCTCACCCGCAGGTCTGAATTCTCCCCCGCGCCTCCTGCGCGCGTCACCGACACGGATGACGTCTCTGCGCGCATGTTCGAGCGTCACGCGGTCGTTCCGGCGCACTTCCGCGTCATATTCCAACAGCTTTCGAAATGCGCCCCGTGTGTGCGCCCATGCCTCCCTAGCGTCCCCTGGCCATGGGACACCTGGACCACGCCACCTTCGGCTGGCTGACCCCCGTGCTGTCGTACGCGATGGCCTGCATAGGCGCCGCCCTCGGGCTGCGCTGTACCGTCCGCGCGCTCGGCGCGACCGGACGCTCCCGGCGCAACTGGCTCGTCACCGCCGCCTCGGCGATCGGCACCGGCATCTGGACCATGCACTTCGTGGCCATGCTCGGCTTCGGCGTCAGCGGCACCGACATCCGCTACGACGTGCCGCTGACCGTCCTCAGCCTGCTCGTCGCCATGCTCGTCGTCTGCGCCGGCGTCTTCGCCGTCGGATACGGACGTGACCGCACGCGCGCGTTGCTGCTCGGCGGACTCACCACCGGGCTGGGCGTCGCGAGCATGCACTACCTCGGCATGGCCGCGGTCCGGCTGCACGGCGACATCACCTACGACCCGATGCTCGTCGGGCTCTCCGTCCTGATCGCGGTCGTGGCGGCGACGGCCGCCCTGTGGGCCGCGCTCAACATCAAGTCGCCCGTCGCCGTCACCCTCGCCTCCCTCGTCATGGGAGCCGCGGTGAGCAGCATGCACTACACCGGAATGGCCGCGGTACGCGTGCGTGTCACGCCCTCCGGCGAGGTCCTGCCCGGGGCCACGGCGATGCAGTTCATCTTCCCCCTCGCCGTCGGCCTCGGGTCCTACCTCTTCCTCACCTCGGCCTTCGTCGCGCTGTCGCCCACCACGGGGGAGCGCGAGGCAACCGCCTCGGCACAACGACCGGCCGAGCACCCCTCCGCACGGCAGCGGACCCGCACCGCGTGACGGACCGGACGGCCCGCCCCGACCCACTCCCCAGCGAGGAGGCCATGCGTACACCCCGTAGGACCCTCACGACCGGCGCCGAGAGCCGGCCCGTACCCCGCGGCCGCCGCGCCCACGCCGGACCGCCCGCCGACGAGACCCCGGACGAGGGGACGGGCGTCGCACGGGACACGCCATCCACGCGCGCGGGACGCCCGCTGATCCGCCCGCGCACCGTCCGAGCCAAGATCGTCTGTCTGCTGATGGTGCCGGTCGTCTCCCTGCTTGCCCTGTGGGCGTACGCCACCGTCACCACCGCCCAGGACATCTCCCGGCTGCGCCAGCTGCAGCGGGTCGACGCCGAGGTACGCGCCCCCGTCGCGGCCGCCGTCGCCGCGCTCCAGGCCGAGCGTGAGGCGGCCGTCCGCCACGCCACCGACCCCGGAGCCGGACAGGACGGCGATCTGACGAAGCTGGCCCAGGACACCGACCGCGCCGTCGCCCGGCTCCGGCTCGGCGACGACAGCACTGTCGCCGACGCCCAGGAACTGCCCGCGGGAGTCGCCCAGCGGCTCCAGACGTTCGTCTCCCGGGCCGAGGAACTGCGCACGCTGCGCACCGCCGTCCTCGACGGAGACGCCGGCTGGCGCAGGACCTACGACCAGTACTCCACGACCATCGCCACGGCCTTCACGGTCGGCGGTGCCCTCAGCGGCATCCAGGACGCCGAACTCGGCTCCGACGCGCGCGTGCTGCTGGAGTTCTCCCGCGCAGGCGAGGCCCTGGCTCAGGAGGACACCGTCCTCGCCGCCGCCCGCCTGGCCGGGCGGCTGGACCCGGAGCGCATGCGGCTGTTCACCGGAGCCGTCCAGACCCGACGCGCCCTCACCGACTCCGCGGTCGCCGACCTGCGCGGCCCGGAACGCGCCGCCTGGCGCGCCCTCGCCGGCGGCACCGCCTACGCCACGCTGGACACGGCCGAGGACAAGGTGCTCGCCCGGGGCACCGGCACCCGGGCGCTCTCCGCCGCTCCCGCGGGCACCTGGGACCAGGCCCACGCGCACGTGCAGAGCGCGATGCGCACCATCGAGGCGGACGCCGCACGCGGGGTCGCCGACCGCGCCGACCCGTTCACCCGCGGACTCCTCACCCCGGCCGGCGCCGCCGTACTGCTCGGACTCGCCGCCGTCGCCGCCTCGCTCGTCATCTCCGTCCGCATCGGCCGCACCCTCGTCGTCGAACTGGTCAGCCTGCGCAACGGCGCCCTGGAGATCGCCCGCCGCAAACTCCCCGAGGCCATGCGCAGACTGCGCGCGGGCGAGGAGATCGACATCCGCGCGGAGGCCCCGCCCGGACCGCGCGCCGAGGACGAGACCGGACAGGTCGCCGAGGCCCTGGACACCGTCCACCGGGCCGCGCTGCGGGCCGCCGTCGAGCGCGCCGAACTCGCCAGCGGCATCTCCGGGGTGTTCGTCAACCTCGCCCGCCGCAGCCAGGTCCTCGTCCACCGCCAGCTGAGCCTGCTGGACAGCATGGAGCGCCGCTCCGACGACCCGAACGAACTCGGCGACCTCTTCCGTCTCGACCACCTCACCACGCGGATGCGGCGCCACGCGGAGAGCCTGATCATCCTCTCCGGGGCCGCTCCAGGCCGCGCCTGGCGGATGCCCGTCTCCCTCACCAACGTCGTCCGCGCGGCCGTCTCCGAGGTCGAGGACTACGCGCGCGTGGAGGTGCGCCGGCTCCCGGAGGCGTCCGTCAACGGCGCCGCCGTCGCCGACCTCACCCACCTGCTCGCCGAACTCGTCGAGAACGCCGCCCAGTTCTCGCCCCCGCACACACGGGTGCGCATCAGCGGCGAACCCGTCGGCAACGGATACGCCGTCGAAGTCGAGGACCGCGGCCTGGGCATGGGCAAGGAAGCCCTCGCCGAGGCCAACCGGCGCATCGCCCAGTCCGAGGCACTGGACCTGTTCGACAGCGACCGGCTCGGCCTGTTCGTGGTCAGCAGGCTCGCCGCCCGCCACGGCGTCAAGGTCCAACTGCGGACCTCACCCTACGGCGGCACCACAGCCGTCGTCCTCCTGCCCACCGCCCTGCTGCACAGCGGCGCGGCGGAGCGGTCGACCCCGGCGACGGAGCACGCCGAGGCGCCCGCGGAACGCGCCTACGCGCGCGTGGCCGCCGCCGACCGACATCGGAAGACGGCATTCGACCGGCACGACGAGACGGCCCCGGACTCGCACCACGAGACGGCCCTCGACCGGCCGCACCAGGAGACGGTCGTACCCACCTCCACCGACCGGCCGGCGCTGGTCGCTCCCGTCCACGCCGCCGAGACCGACTCCCCACCCCCCGGAGTCACCGCCCTGCGCCTGCACCGTCCCCCGGACGACGACACCGGCGCGTCCGAAGACCTGCCCCGCCGGGTACGGCAGGCGAGCCTCGCCCCCCAGCTGCGCAACCCGCGCCCGGAGGCACCGGACCGGCCGTCCGGCCCCCGCGGCGACGACGGACGCACCCCCGAACTCGTACGGGACCGCATGGCCGCCTACCGGGACGGCTGGGCGCGGGGCGGCGGCAGAGAACCCGGCGGCGGAACCACCACGGAGCCCGCCCCGGGCAGCGACAGCAGCGAAGGAGACCCCGCATGATCCAGGACCCGAGCACGAGGCCGTCCCAGCGGTCCGGTGAACTCGACTGGCTGCTGGACGACCTGGTGATGCGCGTCAGCGAGGTACGGCACGCCGTGGTGCTGTCCAACGACGGACTCGCCGTGGGCGCCTCGACGGGCCTCGGCCGCGAGGACGCCGAACACCTCGCGGCCGTCGCCTCCGGCTTCCACAGCCTGGCCAAGGGCACCGGCCGGCACTTCGGTGTCGGCGGTGTCCGCCAGACCATGGTGGAGATGGACGACGCCTTCCTGTTCGTCGCCGCCGCGGGCGACGGCTCCTGCCTCGCCGTCCTCACCGCCGCCACGGCCGACATCGGCCTGGTCGCCTACGAGATGGCACGGCTGGTCAAGCGCGTCGGGGAACACCTCTACACGGCGCCACGCGTCGCCGCACGGCCACCCGCCGCGGGATGAGTCACGAGGGCGGCGCACACCGATGACCGAGGACATGACCGGCACCCCGCGCGAGCCGGGCAGCCAGTGGTACGACAACGAGGCCGGACCCCTGGTGCGCCCGTACGCCATGACGGGTGGGCGCACCCGCCCCGGCCCCAGCGGGGTCCGCTTCGACCTGATCGCCCTCGTCACCCTGGACCCCGGCGCACCCGGTCTCGCCGGTGACCCAGCGCTCGGTCCGGAACACCGGGCCCTGATCGACCTGTGCCGCACGGAGACCCAGTCGGTCGCCGAACTCGCCGCGGGCACCGACCTCCCTGTGGGTGTCGTCCGGGTGCTCCTCGGCGATCTGCTGGAACTCGGCTGCCTCACCGTCAGCCGACCCGTACCACCCGCGCAACTCCCTGACGAACGGATTCTGCGCGAAGTCATCGAAGGGCTGCGGGCGCTCTAGATGAACCCCGACATCGATCGTCGCTGCGATCAGCGAGGGAAGTGATCCATGGTCTCCGAGCACACCGACGCCACGGGCGGCGAGACGGCCCCCCTGGCGTTGAAGATACTGGTCGCCGGCGGATTCGGGGTGGGCAAGACCACCCTCGTCGGGGCGGTCAGCGAGATCAGACCGCTGCGCACCGAGGAACTCCTCAGCGAGGCGGGGCAGTCGGTGGACGACACCGACGGCGTCGACCAGAAGGTCACCACCACCGTCGCCATGGACTTCGGCCGCATCACCATCCGCTCCGGCCTCTCCCTCTACCTGTTCGGCACGCCGGGCCAGGACCGCTTCTGGTTCCTGTGGGACGAACTGTCCCAGGGCGCCCTGGGCGCCGTCGTGCTCGCCGACACCCGGCGTCTGGAGGACTGCTTCCCCGCGGTCGACTACTTCGAGCACCGCCACATCCCCTTCGTGGTGGCCGTCAACTGCTTCGCGGGCGCGCGGACCCACGACGCCCAGGACGTCTCACGCGCCCTCGACCTCGACGAGGGCACGCCCGTGGTGCTGTGCGACGCCCGTGACCGGGACTCGGGCAAGGAGGTGCTGATCAGCCTCGTCGAGTACGCCGGGCGCATGCACACCGCCCGGCTCCTCGACTCCGTGGGGTGACCACGGGATCCCGCCGTTCCTTGTCGGTCATCTTCTGTGCCATGGGCCTGTCCTCCTTGCCCACCGCCCAGTCGTGGGGAAGGCTGACGAACACGCGCCCTCCGGACCGACGAGGGACCGCACGGGGAACGGGCACACGGGGAGAACGGATCATGGCGCAGAAGCAGGGACTGGGCTGGCTCCTGGACGATCTGACCGAACGCGTCGACCACGTACGGCACGCACTGGTGCTGTCCACCGACGGCCTGGTGGCCGGCGCGAGCACCGGACTGCGCCGTGAGGACGCCGAACATCTCGCCGCCGTCTCGTCCGGACTGCACAGCCTGGCCAAGGGCTCCGGCCACCACTTCGGCGCGGGCCGGGTACGCCAGACCATGGTCGAGTTCGACGACGCGGTGCTGTTCGTCACAGCGGCGGGCACCGGCAGCTGTCTGTGCGTGCTCAGCGCGGCCGAGGCCGACATCGGGCAGATCGCCTACGAGATGACCCTGCTCGTCAACCGGGTCGGCGAGCACCTCGCAGTCGACCCCCGGCAGCCCGAGCGCTTCCCGGACACAGGCTTCTGACCTGCGGCTTCACTAGTCCCGTGGGAGTTATCCACAGGCTTCCCACGAGGTCCGCGAATCCGGCTACGGTTTTTCCGAGGCCGGCGCGGACAGCGCGGGCCGGCCATTCCACGGGGGAGACCAATGACCGCGAACACCGTCGTACCACTGCCCACCGCATCCCGCACGCTCAGCCGGGCCGCCCGGGAACTGGACTTGAGGCGCCGCGAGTTCGACCTCGCCGTCCACCTGGGCCGTATCAGGACCGTGCCCGACGAAGGCGGCGGGGGCCGCAGGGTCCCCGGCGCGGAGATCGACCGGCTGCGCGCCGCCGAGGGCTTTCCCGACACGCTGCGCGCGAGCGTCAGGACCGTCGGGACCACGGAGGGCGCGGCCCTCCTGGACGTACCCGTGGGCAGGTTCGCCCGCCTGGCGCGCCTCGGCCTGCTGGTGCCCGTGACGTTCTACCTGAATCGCTACCGGGCTGTGGTCTGGCTGTATCTCGCCGAAGAACTGCGCCAGTTCGCCGACGGGGAGGAGAACACCCGGCTGCTGCGCGGGCGTACGCCCGAGGGCCTGCGCCGCCGGCTCACGGACGGAGTCGACCTGCGGCGGCGCAACTGGCGGGGCCGCCACCTCGGCTTCCTGCTGCGGCAGGCCGACGGACCCTGGGAGCGCGCCGGAGCCCTGGCCGCCTTCCTGGACCCCGTACAGATCGCGGAGATCGTCCCCGATCCCTACGAACGTTCCCACCTCAACCGGTTCCGGCCGAGGCCGCCCTCGCACGGAGCGCCCGGATCACCGGCCGCCCGTCTCGCCGAGGAGATCATGACGGCGGACGACCCGGACGAGATCGCATGGCTCCGGTCCGATCTGGCCCAGGTCCTGGCCGAGGCACGCGAACAGCGGCCGGCGCCCCGTCCCAACGCCCAGGGTCCCGCCCGCCCGGCACCGCCACCCGCGCCCGTCACCGAGTCGCCCCAGCGGTCCAGGAGCGGTCTGTTGAGCCGGCTGCGCCGCAGAACTCCACGGCCTACAGCGCCCTGAACAGTCCCTCCTGGACGACGGACACCAACAGGCGCCCTTCCAGGTCGTAGATCCGCCCGCGGGCGAGGCCCCGGCCACCCGTCGCGATCGGCGACTCCTGGTCGTACAGGAACCACTCGTCCGCGCGGAAGGGACGGTGGAACCACATGGCGTGGTCCAGGGACGCCATGTCGAAGCCCCGCGGACCCCACAGGGGCTCGACCGGGATGCGGACGGCGTCCAGCAGGGTCATGTCGCTGGCGTAGGTCAGGGCACAGGTGTGCACCAGCGGGTCGTCGCCGAGCGGCCCGACCGCGCGCATCCATACCGCGCTGCGCGGTTCGGCACCCCTGACCTCGTCCTCGGTCCAGCGCAGCCGGTCGACATAGCGGATGTCGAAGGGCTGACGCCGGGCCATGCGCTCCAACTGCTCGGGCAGCGCGCCCAGATGCTCCCGGATCTCGTCGGTGACCGTCGGCAGCGACTCCGGGTCCGGAACCTTGCGGGCCGGCGGCAGCTGGTGCTCGAAGGAACCCTCTTCAGGCTTGTGAAAGGAGGCGGTGAGATTGAAGATCGTGCGGCCCTGCTGCACCGCGGTGACCCGGCGAGTGGTGAACGACCGCCCGTCCCGGACCCGTTCCACCTGGTACACGATCGGCACTCCCGGCCGGCCCGGGCGCAGGAAGTACGCGTGCAGCGAGTGCACGGGCCGGTCGCCGTCCGTGGTCCGCCCGGCGGCCACCAGCGCCTGGCCCGCCACCTGGCCGCCGAAGACCCGCTGCAGGGACTCCTGCGGGCTGCGGCCGCGGAAGATGTTGACCTCGATCTGCTCCAGGTCGAGCAGGTCGACAAGTCTCTCGGCCGGATTCGTCGTCATGCGTGGGAATCTCCTGTGCTCAGAGCTGGCCTACGTCGGTGACGCGGACCACCGCGCGGCCCTCCGCGTCGGAGGCCGCGAGGTCGATCTCCGCGCTGATGCCCCAGTCGTGGTCGCCGTTGGGGTCGTCGAAGATCTGCCGGACGCGCCACAGCCGGTTCTCCGGCTCCTCCTGGATCACCAGCAGCTTCGGACCGCGCGCGTTCGGACCGGTGCCGAGGTCCTCGTACTCGTCCCAGTACTTGTCCAGCGCCTCGCCCCAGGCGTCGGCGTCCCAGCCGGACTCGGCGTCCATCTCGCCGAGTTCGTCGACCTGGTCGAGGGCGGCGAGCTCCACGCGGCGGAACATCGCGTTGCGCACCAGGACGCGGAAGGCACGCGCGTTCGCGGTGACCGGCTTGACCTCGTCGGCCTTCTCCTGGGCCTCCTCGGCGGTCATCTCCTCCGGGTTGGCCAGCTGCTCCCACTCGTCCAGCAGACTGGAGTCGACCTGGCGCACCATCTCGCCCAGCCACTCGATCAGGTCCTGGAGGTCGTCGGACTTGAGGTCGTCGGGGATGTTGTGGTCCAGGGTCTTGTAAGCGCTGGCCAGGTAGCGAAGCACGATGCCCTCGGTGCGGGCCAGCTCGTAGTACGACACCAACTCCGTGAAGGACAGCGCCCGTTCGTACATGTCACGGATGACCGACTTCGGCGACAGCGGGTGGTCGCCGACCCACGGGTGGCTCTTGCGGTACGTGTTGTACGCGTGGGAGAGCAGCTCCTCCAGAGGCTTCGGGTAGGTGATGTCCTGGAGACGCTCCATGCGCTCCTCGTACTCGACACCGTCCGCCTTCATCGCCGCCACGGCCTCACCGCGCGCCTTGTTCTGCTGGGCGGCGAGGATCTGCCGCGGGTCGTCCAGCGTGGACTCCACGACGGACACCATGTCGAGCGCGTACGACGGCGACTCCGGGTCCAGCAGCTCGAACGCGGCCAGGGCGAAGGTGGACAGCGGCTGGTTCAGCGCGAAGTCCTGCTGCAGATCGACCGTGAGGCGGACGATCCGGCCCTCGGCGTCCGGCTTGTCGAGCTTCTCGACGATGCCGCCGTCCAGGAGCGAGCGGTAGATCGCGATCGCGCGCCGGATGTGTCGCAGCTGCTGCCGGCGCGGCTCGTGGTTGTCCTCCAGCAGGCGGCGCATCGCCTCAAAGGCGTTGCCGGGCCGGGCGATCACCGACAGCAGCATCGTGTGCGTCACCCGGAAACGGGACGTCAGCGGCTCCGGCTCCGACTCGATCAGCTTCTCGAAGGTGTTCTCCGTCCAGGCCACAAAGCCCTCCGGCGCCTTCTTGCGGACCACCTTCCGGCGCTTCTTCGGGTCGTCGCCGGCCTTGGCGAGCGCCTTCTCGTTCTCGATGACGTGCTCCGGCGCCTGCGCGACCACGAAGCCGGCCGTGTCGAAGCCGGCCCGACCGGCCCGGCCCGCGATCTGATGGAACTCCCGCGCGCGCAGCGTGCGCACCCGGTTGCCGTCGTACTTGGTGAGCGCCGTGAACAGCACGGTCCGGATGGGCACGTTGACCCCGACACCCAGCGTGTCCGTCCCGCAGATCACCTTCAGCAGACCGGCCTGCGCGAGCTTCTCCACCAGGCGCCGGTACTTGGGCAGCATGCCCGCGTGGTGCACACCGATGCCATGGCGGACGTAACGCGAGAGATTGCGGCCGAACTTGGTGGTGAAGCGGAAGTTCCCGATCAGCTCGGCGATCTGCTCCTTCTCCTCCCGCGAGCACATGTTGATGCTCATCAGCGCCTGCGCCCGCTCCACGGCCTGCGCCTGCGTGAAGTGCACGATGTACACCGGCGCCTGCTTGGTGTCCAGCAGGTCGGTGAGGGTCTCGGTGAGCGGGGTGTAGCGGTACTCGTAGGACAGCGGCACCGGCCGGGTCGCCGAGCGGACCACGGCCGTGGGACGGCCGGTGCGGCGGGTGAGGTCCTTCTCGAAGAAGGACACGTCACCGAGGGTCGCCGACATCAGCACGAACTGCGCCTGCGGCAGCTCCAGGATGGGGATCTGCCAGGCCCAGCCGCGGTCGCCCTCCGCGTAGAAGTGGAACTCGTCCATGACGACCTGGCCGACGTCCGCGTCCTTGCCGTCGCGCAGCGCGATCGAGGCCAGGACCTCGGCGGTGCAGCAGATGACCGGGGCGTCGGCGTTGACGGAGGCGTCGCCCGTCAGCATGCCGACGTTCTCCGTGCCGAACAGCTTGCACAGCTCGAAGAACTTCTCCGACACCAGCGCCTTGATCGGAGCGGTGTAGAAGGTGACCTCGTCGCGAGCCAGCGCCGCGAAGTGCGCACCCGCCGCGATCATGCTCTTGCCGGAGCCGGTCGGCGTCGACACGATCACATTCGCACCGGAGACCACCTCGATCAGCGCCTCCTCCTGGTGGGGGTAGAGCGTGAGACCGCGCTCCTGGGCCCAGGACTCGAAGGCTTCGTACAGGGCGTCGGGGTCTGCGGTCGGCGGGAGCTGATCGATGAGGGTCACGCCCCCATCTTGCCTGCACCGAGGCCCGATGGGGGAATCGGCTGCGGCCCCGAAGATCACGGCCGCTACGCTGTGTCGCCGACGGAGCGTCAACGCACCCGGTCAACTGGACAGCGGCACACGAGGAATGGGGCGGGCAACGGCCATGATGGGACCAGCACACTCACTGTCGGGCGCCGCCGCCTGGCTCGGTGTCGGGGCGGCGGCCGCGGCCGCCGGACACTCGATGCCCTGGCCCGTGGTGGTCGTCGGCGCGCTGATCTGCGCCGGCGCCGCACTCGCCCCGGACCTCGACCACAAGGCCGCGACCATCTCGCGGGCCTTCGGCCCCGTCTCGCGCTGGCTCTGCGAGATCGTCGACAAGCTCTCCTACGCCGTCTACAAGTCGACCAGGAAGCCGGGCGACCCACGCCGCTCCGGCGGTCACCGCACCCTGACGCACACCTGGCTGTGGGCGGTCCTGATCGGCGGGGGCACCTCGGTGCTGGCGATCACCGGTGGGCGGTGGGCGGTCCTGGCGATCCTCTTCGTGCACATGGTGCTCGCCATCGAGGGCCTGTTGTGGCGGGCGGCGCGGGGCTCCAGCAGCGATGTGCTGGTCTGGCTGCTGGCGGCGACCAGCGCCTGGATCCTGGCCGGTGTGCTGGACAAGCCCGGCAACGGCGCGGACTGGCTGTTCACGGGCCCCGGCCAGGAGTACCTGTGGCTCGGACTGCCGATCGTGCTCGGCGCGCTGGTGCACGACATCGGGGACGCCCTGACCGTCTCGGGCTGCCCGATCCTGTGGCCCATCCCGATCGGGCGCAAGCGCTGGTACCCGGTCGGGCCGCCCAAGGGCATGCGGTTCCGGGCCGGCAGCTGGGTGGAGCTGAAGGTCCTGATGCCGGTGTTCATGCTGCTCGGCGGGGTGGGCGGGGCGGCCGCGCTCAACTTCATCTGAGGCGCCCGGCCCATCGCGGGGAGGCTGTGGAGGAGGCGTCAGCCGGACAGGGGTTCCTCGTCCACGATGTGCATCGCGGCCTCCTCGGCGGAGGCGGCCGCGCCGTCGATGCCCACGTCCCTGGCGACCAGCGCGCTCTCCTCGTCCTCGTGGGCGCCCTCGTCCGGCGCGACGAGGCGGCCGGAGCGCACGGCGCCGACCTCGTTGTCGAGGAGTTCTCCGTCGGTGCCCTCCGCGTCGCCGAGACCGTCGCCGTACGGGGCGACGGTGTCCGGGAGCTCCTCGGCGAGCCGCTGCTCCAGGCTCTCCCCCTGCAGCCGCTCGGCGGCGGTCACACCGGTGTGCTCCACCGCCCACGGCCGCTCCGGAGGGGACCAGCCCCGGTCGAGGGCGCCGATGCCGTCGTTCTCCAGGGTGTCCTCGGCGTCGAGGAGCCCCGAGTCCTCCCGGATCTCGGTCGCGTCCGGCTGGTAGACGTCGTCGCCCCATCCGTCGGCGCTGTTCACGGCTACCTCCAGGGGGTGGGGACGAGCCCGTGCTCACCACGGTCGGCAGCGGGCCGCCGCCGCACAGGGCACCGGCCGCGCACGGCAGACGCCGGTCGGAGTCCGGCCGCTGCCCGCGCGGGTGCTGCCTCCCAGCGTTCCACCCCCCTTCGGCACCGCGCAACGCCAGACGGCACGAGGACCCGGGGCGCCGCGCCGAGCACCAGGTCACCGGGGCTGCGGCCACGGAGCGCCCCGGACCCGGCGGTGTCCCCGCCGACCGCACCCGCACACTTGTGGGCCCCCGGCGCAAGGAGCCCGCCGATCGCCTCACCCGGGCCGTGGCTGGGGACCGGGAGGGCATGCCTGCCTCCCTCGGGCGTGGGCCCGGAGCCAGGGAAGGCATCCCTGGCTCCCTACCCGGCGGTGGCAGCCGGGGACCGGGCAAGCTCTGCCTGCCTCACCCGAGGGGCGGTGGCTGGGAACCGGGCAAGCATTGCCTGCTCCACCCGGGCGGTGCCCGCCGGGGACCGGGTGCCCTCTGCTCGTCCCACACGGGCGCAGGCCACCCAGGACCGGGCACCCTCCACAGGCCCAGGCGGGCCGGCGGTGTCAGCCGTGCCAGGACCTCCACAGAGCCGCGTACGCGCCGTCCGCCGCGACCAGCTCCGTATGGCTGCCCAGCTCGGTGATGCGGCCGTTCTCGACGACGGCGATGACGTCCGCGTCATGGGCGGTGTGCAGCCGGTGGGCGATGGCGACCACCGTGCGGCCGTCGAGGACCCGGGCCAGGGAGCGCTCCAGGTGACGCGCGGCGCGCGGGTCGAGGAGCGAGGTCGCCTCGTCCAGGACCAGCGTGTGCGGGTCGGCGAGGACCAGCCGGGCCAGGGCGATCTGCTGGGCCTGCGCCGGGGTGAGCGCCGCGCCGCCCGAGCCGACCTCGGTGTCCAGCCCGTCGTCCAGCGCCCGCGCCCAGTCGGCCGCGTCGACCGCGCCCAGCGCCGCCCACAGCTCGGCGTCCTCGGCGTCCGTTCGGGCGAGCCGCAGGTTGTCGCGCAGGGAGCCGACGAAGACGTGGTGCTCCTGGTTGACGAGGGCCACATGGGAGCGGACCCGCTCGGCGGTCATCCGGGACAGCTCTGCCCCGCCCAGGGTGATCCGGCCGCTCCGGGGCGCGTAGATGCCCGCGAGGAGCCGGCCCAGCGTGGACTTGCCCGCGCCGGACGGGCCGACCAGGGCCAGCCGGGTGCCGGGCGCGACCGCCAGGGACACCTCGCGCAGCACGTCGACGCCCTCGCGGTAGCCGAAGCGCACCTCGTCGGCGAGCACCTCGTGTCCGTCCGGTGTCAGCGCCGCGTTCCCGGCGTCCGGCTCGATCTCCCGGACGCCGACCAGCCGGGCCAGCGACACCTGCGCCACCTGCAGCTCGTCGTACCAGCGCAGGATCAGGTTGACCGGGTCGACGAGCATCTGCGCGAGCAGGGCGCCCGTCGTCAGCTGGCCGACACCGATCCAGCCCTGCAGGACGAACACGCCGCCGAGCATCAGCACCGAGCCCAGCACGGTGACGTGCACGACATTGATGACCGGGAAGAGCACCGAGCGCAGCCACAGCGTGTAGCGCTCCCAGGCCGTCCACTGCCGGATCCGCAGCTCGGACAGCGCGACCCGGCGCTCGCCCAGGCGGTGCGCCTCGACGGTGTGCCCGGCGTCCACGGTCTCGGCCAGCGCGGCGGCGACGGAGGCGTATCCGGCGGCCTCCGAGCGGTAGCCGGCCGGCGCCCGCTTGAAGTACCAGCGGCAGCCGATGACCAGCAGCGGCACGGCGACCAGCACGGCCGGCGCCAGCGGCGGTGCCATGACGACGAGCCCGCCCAGCAGCAGCCCCGCCCACATCACACCGATGGTCAGCTGCGGCACGGCCTCACGCATCGCGTTGGCGAGCCGGTCGATGTCGGTGGTGATCCGGGACAGCAGGTCGCCCGTCCCGGCCCGCTCCAGCACGCCCGGCGGCAGTCGCACCGACCGCACGAGGAAGTCCTCCCGCAGGTCGGCCAGCATCCGCTCGCCCAGCATCGCCCCGCGCAGCCGCACCTGGCGCACGAAGAACGCCTGGACGAGCAATGCCAGGACGAACAGCGTGACGGTGAGCCCCAGATGAAGCTCCCGCGCGTCGTCCGAGACCCGCTCCACCAGGTCGCCCAGCAGCCAGGGCCCCACCATCGAGGCCACCGTGGCGGCCGTGTTGACCAGGACGAGCAGCACAAAGGCGCGGCGGTGCCTGCGCAACAGCTCGCCCACATAGGCGCGTACGGTCGCGGGGGCGCCGACGGGCAGCGTGTTCGCCGTCGTCGGGGCCGCCGGGTCGTACGCCGGTGGCGCCACGCCGATCATGCGGTCTCCTCGATCTCTTCCAGTTCCTGCTTGTCCCATGCGCGCAGTACGCCGCCGAGCGCGGCCTCCTCGTCCGTCTCGCGCGTGACGACGGCCCGGTACCGGGGCTCCTCGTGCAGCAGCTCCCGGTGCACGCCGACCGCCGCGACCTCGCCCTCGTGGACGAGTACGACCCGGTCGGCGCGGTCCAGGAGCAGCGGCGACGAGGTGAACACCACGGTCGTGCGCCCGGACCGCAGATCGCGCAGGCCCTCGGCGATCCGGGCCTCGGTGTGCGAGTCCACGGCCGAGGTCGGCTCGTCCAGGACGAGCACCTCCGGGTCGGTGAGCAGTGACCGGGCCAGGGCGAGCCGCTGGCGCTGGCCGCCGGACAGGGAGCGGCCGCGCTCGGTGATCCGGGCGTCCATCGGATCCTCGACGTCCAACGACCCCTGCACCAGAGCCTCCAGGACGTCCGCGCACTGCGCGGCCGCCAGCGCCTCCTTGGGGCTGACCTCGCCCGAGGCCGGCACGTCGAGCAGGTCGCGCAGCGAACCCGACAGCAGGACCGGGTCCTTGTCCTGCACGAGCACGGCGGTGCGCGCGCAGTCCAGGGGGAGTTCGTCCAGCGGTACGCCGCCGAGGAGGACGGCGGGCCCGTCCTCGGCGGGGTGCCCGCCGAGCCGTTCGGCGAGGCGTCCGGCCGCGTCCGGGTCGCCGCAGACCACGGCGGTGAGCCGGCCCGACGGAGCGAGCAGCCCGGTGCCCGGGTCGTACAGGTCGCCCGACGGTGCCTCGGCCGCCCGGGACCCCCCGGTGGCCGTGCCTCGCTCCAGCGACAGCACGCGTGCGGCCCGCTTCGCGGACGGCCGCGAGAAGGAGTACGCCATCGCGATCTCCTCGAAATGGCGCAGGGGATACGTCAGGAGCATCACGGAGCTGTAGACGGTGACGAGTTCGCCGACCGAGACACGTCCCTCGCGGGCCAGATGGACGCCGTACCAGACGACCGCGACGAGCAGCAGGCCGGGCAGCAGCACCTGGATGGCGCTGATCAGCGACCACATGCGGGCGCTGCGCACAGCGGCGTGCCGTACCTCCTGGGAGGCACTGCGGTAGCGGTCGAGGAAGAGGTCCTCGCCGCCGATGCCGCGCAGCACACGCAGCCCGGCGACGGTGTCGGAGGCGAGTTCGGTGGCCCGCCCGGCCTTCTCACGCTGGATGTCGGCCCGCCGGGTGGCACGGGGCAGCAGCGGCAGCACCGCCAGCGCCAGCACGGGCAGGCCCAGGGCGACCACGGCGCCGAGCGCGGGCTCGTAGACCACCAGGCCGACGCAGACGAACAGGACGGTGAGGGCCGCGGCGGTGAACCGGGACACGGCCTCCACGAACCAGCCGATCTTCTCGACGTCGCCGGTGGAGACGGCCACGACCTCGCCGGCCGCGACCCGCCGGGTCAGCACCGAGCCGAGCTGTGCGGCCTTGCGGGCGAGGAGTTGCTGGACGCGTGCCGCCGCGGTGATCCAGTTGGTGACGGCGGTGCGGTGCAGGAAGGTGTCCCCGATCGCGGTGGCGGCCCCGCACAGCGCCATCAGCCCGCCGGCGAGGGCGAGTCGGGTCCCGGAGCGGTCGACGACGGCCTGCACGGCGAACCCGACGCAGAAGGGCTGCGCCGAGACGGCCACGAAGTGCAGCAGGCCCCAGGCCAGCGACTTCAGTTGGCCGCCCAGCTGGTTGCGGAAGAGCCACCGCAGGAAGTGGGGTCCCGAGCGCGCGTCCGGCACGCCCGGGTCGGGATACGGAAGGTCTTGGATCTGCATGACGTCCCAGTGGCTCGTGCGGCTGCAAACCGTGACAGGGTCGCGTCGCAGGGTGGTCGGAATCAACCGGTTTTCCTGTGCGGCCTCGGCGCTGATGGAGCGTCCCCGTCGCCACGACGCCGGTGGTGTGCGATGCGTCACTCGTGGCGCGATTTACCTGTCCGCAACACAGTGGTCTTCCTCGTGAGCGAGAAGCCCTTCAGGGTGATCCACACGGAAGTCGCTTTCCGTATCGCAGAAGTACCCCCTGGCTTCCGCGAGTTCCCCGTTCCTCAAGGAGTGCCCGTGCCGCAGTCCGCACCGTCCCTGCCGCGACGCGTCGCACGCTTGCTGCGTACCTCGCTCTTCGCGCAGGTCGCCTGCGCCCTCGTGCTCGGAATCATCGTCGGGAGGCTGTGGCCGGAGACGGCCACCGCCTTCCAGCCGCTCGGCGACGGCTTCACCCGACTGATCAAGACCGTGATCTCCCCGCTCGTGTTCTGCGTGGTCGTCGTCGGCATCGCCAAGGCCGGTGATCTGAAGGCGTTCGGCCGGATCGGGGTGAAGGCCCTGATCTGGTTCGAGGTCGCCTCCACGGCCGCGCTGATCATCGGTCTGCTCGCCGCCAACGTTGTCAAGCCGGGCAGCGGCATGAACGTCGACCCGGCCACGCTCGACACCTCGGCGGTCGACGCGAAGACGGGCGGCGGGCATCTGCCGTCCACGACCGAGTTCGTCCTCGACGCGCTTCCGCATAGTTTCATCGGCGCATTCGCCGAGAACGAGCTGCTGCAAGTCCTCATCCTGGCCTGCCTGGTGGGTGCCGCGCTGCTGCACCTCGGGCACACCAAGGTGCCGAAGATCCTGCCCGCGATCGAGCAGGCCCAGGACGTCATCTTCGCGGTCATCGGCTTCGTCATGCGGCTGGCGCCGCTCGCGGTGTTCGGCGCGATGGCCCATCTCGTCGGCCAGTACGGGCTGGGCGTGATGGAGACCTACGCCAAGCTGATCGTGCTGTGCTACGCGGCGGCGGCGTTCTTCATCGTCCTGCTCGCCCTCGCGCTGCGGATCGTGTCCGGGCTCAGCCTCTGGAACTTCGTCCGCTACATCCGCGAGGAGATGCTGCTCGCGCTCGGCACCGCGTCCACCGAGTCGGTCATGCCGCGCGTGATGCTCAAACTGCGCCGGGCCGGCGCCCGCGACGACGCGGTGGGTCTGGTGCTGCCCACGGGCTACTCCTTCAACCTCGACGGCGCCTCCCTCTATCTGTCCATCGGCACGCTGTTCATCGCGCAGGCGGTGGGTGTGGACCTCGGCGTCAGTCAGCAGATCACCGTGATCCTCGTGCTGATGCTGACCAGCAAGGGGATGGCGGGCGTGCCCGGTTCGGCCTTCCTGGCGCTGTCCGCGACCGCTTCCTCGCTCGGTGTGCTCCCCGCCGGTGCCGTCGCCCTGCTGCTGGGTGTGGACCGCATCATGGACTCGATGCGCGTGGTGACCAACCTGCTGGGCAACTGTGTCGCCGTCTTCGCCGTCTCTCGCTGGGAGGGCGCGCTGGACACCGTACGGGCGAAGAAGGTGCTGCGCGGTGAGGTCCCGTCCGACGCGCAGGCAGATTCCGGCGCGGAGGGGCCGGAGGCTTCCGAAACGACCGGAGTCCCGGGGCGGTTGGTCAAGGACAAGGAAGCCGCGGCCGAGGCCGGCTGACCCCACCCGCCGAACGGGCCGCGCGCCCCGACTCCCGTCGTACGGATTCGGGGCGCGCGGCCCGTTTCACGTACACCGCCGGAACGGCGCCCGCTCACAGACCGCCCACCGGCGTCCCGTCGATCAGCGTGTCCAACAGGTCGCCCAGCGCCTCCCGCTGGTCCTCCGTCAGAGGAGCGAGGATCTCCCGGGCGGCGGCCCGGCGCGCACCCCGCAGGTCCCGCAGGGTCGCGCGGCCGGTGTCCGTGAGTTCTATGCGGATCACCCGCCGGTTGGTCGGATCGGGCACCCGGCGCACCTTGCCGCTCGCCTCCAGCCCGTCGACCAGCGTGGTCACGGCCCGCGGCACCACCTCCAGGCGCTGTGCGAGATCGGCCATGCGCGGCGGCTCGCCGAAGTGCGCAAGAGTCCGCAGCAGTCGCGACTGGGCGGGGGTGATGCCCAGATCGGAGCGCTCCAGATGGCGCTTCTGGATGCGGTGCACCCGGCGGGTGAACCGCAGCAGCTGCTCGGCGAGCACGCCGTCGGGATCTGGGGTGGTCATGCGGGAACAATATCAGGACCTCGTGCATTGTGAGTATAGGTAACAATGAGCTACGATCCGTCAGTCACCGTCGACAGGTTCCGGACCCCGGGTCCCGCACCGCCGGCGCCGCCCACCCCCGTAGGAGCCCATGCATCCCGACCACGAACAGTCCTGGACCCCGCCCGCCGACGCACAGGAGCAGCCCCGGCAGGTGCGCCGCATCCTGAGGCTCTTCCGCCCCTACCGCGGGCGCCTCGCCGTCGTCGGCCTGCTGGTGGGCGCCTCCTCGCTCGTCTCGGTCGCCACCCCCTTCCTGCTGAAGGAGACCCTGGACGTCGCCATCCCCGAGGGACGCACCGGCCTGCTGAGCCTGCTGGCCCTCGGCATGATCCTGAGCGCCGTCCTCACCAGCGTCTTCGGCGTCCTGCAGACCCTGATCTCCACGACGGTCGGCCAGCGCGTGATGCACGACCTGCGCACCGCCGTCTACGGCCGACTGCAGCGCATGTCGCTCGCGTTCTTCACGCGCACGCGTACCGGCGAGGTGCAGTCCCGCATCGCCAACGACATCGGCGGCATGCAGGCCACCGTCACCTCCACCGCCACCTCGCTGGTCTCCAACTTCACCAGCGTGGTCGCCACCATCGTCGCGATGGTCGTCCTCGACTGGCGCCTGACCGTCGTCTCCCTGCTCCTGCTGCCGGTCTTCGTGTGGATCAGCCGCCGTGTCGGCAGGGAGCGCAAGAGGATCACCACCCAACGCCAGCAGCAGATGGCCGCGATGGCCGCCACGGTCACCGAGTCGCTGTCGGTCAGCGGCATCCTCCTCGGCCGCACCATGGGCCGCGCCGACTCCCTCACCGCGTCCTTCGCCGACGAGTCCGAGCGCCTGGTCGCCCTGGAAGTGAAGTCGAACATGGCCGGCCGCTGGCGCATGGCCGTGATCACCATCGTCATGGCCGCGATGCCGGCCGTCATCTACTGGACCGCCGGCATGGCCCTCCAATTCGGCGGCCCGGACGTCTCACTGGGCACGATCGTCGCCTTCGTCTCGCTCCAGCAGGGCCTGTTCCGCCCGACCGTCAGCCTGCTGTCGACCGGCGTGCAGATCCAGACCTCGCTCGCCCTCTTCCAGCGCATCTTCGAGTACCTCGACCTGCCCATCGACATCACCGAGCCGGAGCGCCCGGTCCACCTCGACCGGATCAAGGGCGAGGTCCGCTTCGAGGACGTCACGTTCGGCTACGACGGCAAGGGCGGCCCCGTCCTCGACGGCATCGACCTCACCGTGCCCGCCGGCGGCAGCCTGGCCGTCGTAGGCCCGACCGGCGCGGGCAAGTCCACGCTGGGCTGCCTGGTGCCGCGGCTGTACGACGTGACGGGCGGCCGGGTGACCCTCGACGGGGTCGATGTGCGTGACCTGGACTTCGACACCCTCGCGCGCGCCGTCGGCGTCGTCTCCCAGGAGACGTACCTCTTCCACGCCTCGGTCGCCGACAACCTGCGCTTCGCCAAGCCGGAGGCCACCGACGAGGAGCTGTACGCGGCCGCGCGGGCGGCCCAGATCCACGACCACGTCGCGTCGCTGCCCGACGGGTACGACACGGTCGTCGGCGAGCGCGGCCACCGCTTCTCCGGCGGGGAGAAGCAGCGCCTGGCCATCGCCCGCACCATCCTGCGCGACCCGCCGGTGCTCATCCTCGACGAGGCCACCAGTGCCCTGGACACCCGTACTGAGCAGGCCGTGCAGGAGGCCATCGACGCCCTGTCGGCCAACCGCACCACCCTCACCATCGCCCACCGGCTCTCCACCGTTCGCGACGCCGACCAGATCGTGGTCCTCGACTCCGGTCGCGTGGCCGAGCGGGGCTCGCACCAGGAACTGCTCGCCCGGGACGGGCGGTACGCGGCGCTGGTGCGCAAGGACGCGCGACTGGATCCCCCGGTGGAGGTCCGACCGGATGAGGCTCCCTCCCGACTGGAGCCGACGAGATGAAGATATGCCGGGTTTGCGGTGGTATGCGGGTTAACGTGCCCACATGCAGATGAACACTCCGCCACGGAGCACGATTCGACTGACGCGCCGGGGCCGTATCGTCCTCGTCGCGACCGGGGCCGTCGTGGCCGGCACCGCCGTGGCGGTGCCGCTGCTGAGCCTGGACAGCGGACCCGAGAAGAAGGAGCCGACCGCCCTGGTGATCCCGGAGGGCTGGCGCGCCGGGCAGGTCTACGAGGCCGTCGACAAGGCGCTCGCCCTGCCCGCCGGCACCACCAGGAAGGCACTGCCCAAGGCCGGTCTGAAACTGCCCAACGACGCCGAGGGCAACCCCGAGGGATACCTCTTCCCGGCCACCTATCCGCTCGACAAGAAGGCGACGCCCGAGTCGCTGCTGACCTACATGGTCGACACCGCCAACAAGAAGTTCAACAAAGCACCCATCACCGCGGGCGCGCAGCGCAACGCCATGAACGTCTACCAGGCCGTCACCGTCGCGAGCATCGTCCAGGCCGAGGCCGCCACCAAGGCCGAGATGGGCAAGGTGGCGCGGGTCGTCTTCAACCGGCTGGAGCGTGGCATGCCGCTGCAGATGGACTCCACCATCAACTACGCGCTCAACCGCTCCACGCTCCGGACGACCGAGGCCGACACCCGGATCGACAGCCCCTACAACTCGTACCAGCGCATGGGCCTGCCGCCGACGCCGATCGCCAATCCCGGTGAGGACGCCATGAAGGCCGCGATCAGCCCGACGCCGGGCGACTGGCTGTACTTCGTCACCGTCAAGCCGGGCGACACCCGCTTCACCGCCGACTACGCGGAACACCAGCGCAACGTCGCCGAGTTCAACCGAAACCAGCGGCAGAGCGAGTCCGCGGCCAAGTGAGCCGGCGGCCCGTCAGGCGGCGACCGGGGCCGGGCGTTCCCCGGCGCGCCCGTCGGTCGTGGCCAGCAGCCGCCTGATGTCCCGTACCGCCGCGCGGCCTGCCCGGTTGGCGCCGATCGTGCTCGCCGAGGGGCCGTAGCCCACCAGGTGGATCCGGGGGTCGGCGACCGCGCGGGTGCCCTCGACCCGGATCCCGCCGCCCGGCTCGCGCAGCCGCAGTGGCGCGAGGTGGTCGATGGACGGCCGGAAGCCGGTCGCCCAGACGATCACATCGGCGTCAACCCGCCGCCCGTCGTCCCACTCCACCCCGTCCGGGGTGATCCGGTCGAACATCGGCAGCCGGTCGAGGACCCCGTCCGCCAGCCCCTGCCGGATCGCGTCGTTCAGCGGCAGCCCGGTCACCGACACCACGCTCCTGGGCGGCAGCCCCTGGCGCACTCGCTCCTCCACCAGCGCGACCGCGGCACGCCCGGCGCCCTCGTCGAACGGCCCCTCGCGGAAGACGGGCGGACGTCGCGTCACCCACGTGGTGGCGGCCGCGTACGGGGCGATCTCCAGCAGATGCTGGGTCCCGGACGCCCCACCCCCCACCACGACGACCCGCTGACCGGCGAACGCCCGCGGCCCCGGATACCGCGCGGTGTGCAGCTGCCGGCCACGGAAGGTCTCCTGCCCCGGATAGCGCGGCCAGAACGGCCGGTCCCAGGTCCCGGTCGCGTTGATCAGCGCCCGCGTCGACCACGTACCGTCCGAGGTCTCCACGAGCAGCCGCCCGCCACCGCCCTCACGCACCGCCCGTACGTCGACGGGGCGCCGCACCCGCAGGTCGAAGGCGCGCTCGTAGGCGTCGAAGTACTCGGCGATGACCTCCGACGAGGGCCGCGCGGGGTCGGCTCCGGTCAGCTCCATGCCCGGCAGGGAGTGCATCCCGTGCACCTTCCCGTACGTCAGCGACGCCCACCGGAACTGCCATGCGCCGCCCGGCCCGGGGGAGTGGTCCAGCACCACGAAGTCGCGCTCGGGCATGAACCCGGTGCGGCGCAGGTGGTAGGCGCTGGACAGCCCGGCCTGCCCGGCGCCTATGACGACGACCTCGACCTCGCGCAAGTTGTTCACGCTTCTACCAACGGTGCGGGGGGCCTGGATCTTCCCGCACGTCCCCACGGGAACCGGGCCATGAGCCAGCGGGAGCCGGGCCATGAGTCAGGATGGAGGCATGTCCGATGCCTTCACCACCCATGTCCTGCACATCGCTTCCGGATCCAGGGAGCGGGTCGTCGATCTCACCCGCGACTGCGAGACCTTCCTGCGGGAGGCGGCGGCCGGCCGCGACGGCCTGCTGAACGTGTTCGTCCCCCACGCCACCGCGGGCATCGCCGTCATCGAGACAGGCGCCGGCAGCGACGACGACCTCCTCGCCGCCCTGCACACCCTCCTCCCCGCCGACGACCGCTGGCAGCACCGTCACGGCAGCCCCGGCCACGGCCGCGACCACGTCCTCCCGGCCATCGTCCCGCCCCACGCCACCCTGCCCGTCCTCGACGGCCGACTCGCGCTGGGGACATGGCAGTCGGTGTGCCTGGTCGACACGAACAGGGATAACGTCAACCGTCAGGTTCGACTGAGCTTCCTGGGCTGAGCGAGATCACCCTGGAGGTGGACGCCTCGCGGCTCCAAGCCGCCAAGCAGGCGGCGGTGACGGCTGGGTGGCTTTGCTGACTGTTCGATTTCGGGCCCAAGGGAGCTTCGGTGGATTTGGTGCGCTTCATGGAGTCGCTGACCGAGCAGGGAGTCTCGGTGCTCTTCCAGGCAGACGCGGAGCGTTTCGGGCTCGTCGCCCCGGAGTCCGGAGCATGAGCGACGGCCACATGGTGGTCCAGCTTCCCGAAGGGTCCTGGTGGGACTGGGACGTTGTGGAGTGGAACGCGGGCCGGTTGCGCCTGGGTGCTGGGCACGACATCTCGTACGCACATCACTTGGAACTGGTCTTCGCCGACCCGGTCTTGGTCAGGTGCCCGGCCAGCTTCCACGATCCGGTCTTCCGCGCCCCGACGGCGCCCGAGGTGCAGCTGGTGGCCGGCCAGGTCGGGGAGACGCCGCCAGTCGTCCTTGCCTTCGAAGCGGACGCGGGCGGCCCGGATCGGGCCTCCTGCTTGATCGCTGCCGGGCAGCTCGACATAGTCGAGGGCACCGTTTTCCGATACTGGCGGGAGCCGGCCGCTGGCGAACGCCTCGCGCCTTGGGTGCAGCCTCCCCTGGCCTGATCGACCTGATCTACGCGGCGACCGGATCGGTCGGGACGGTCGCTGAGCGCACCGATGCCGTGATCAGCGAGTATGGCGCCTCGTTGTGGTGCGACCCCTATCAGTGGATCCTGGAGGCGGCCCGGCTTCTCGTTCCTGGAGGCCATCTGGTGTTCATGCGCTACTCACCGTTGTTCGCGCTGTGCGTACGGCCCGAAGGGTCGGTATCCACCACCCTGTCTCGCGCACAATTTGGCCTGACACGGCTGGACTGGGGGGATCACGTGCAGTTCATCCTGCCGCATGGCGAGATGTTTCGTCTGCTTCGGTCGTCCGGTTTCATCGTTGAGGACCTGGTTGAGGTTCAGGCACCCCGGTCCGCACACCTGGACTACACAGAAGTTCCCGCTGAGTGGGCCCAGCAATGGCGCAGCGAGGAGATCTGGAAAGCGCGGCTGGCAGGCTGACAGGCCGTCGAGGTCATCGTGCCGGACGGGTCCTGCGTTCAACTTCCCTCGCCCGGATGTGGAAAGGCCCAGGGCGAAGGACCCTGGCCATGCGCTGGGCACAGGGGTCTACAACCGGGATGATGAGCGAGCCGGCTGCGTTGATCGCGCAAGGAGAGTGACAGCTGATGAGGGCGTGTGTTGTCGGGGCCGGCCCCGGGGGAATCGTCAGCGCCAAGGTGCTGTTGGAGAATGGCTTCGACGTCACCGTCTTCGACAAGTACCAGCAGGTCGGCGGGACCTGGTCATCGGGAGGCTGCTATGACGGGCTGGCCAACCAGGCCAGCCGCCGCCTCTTCGAGTTCGCGGACCTTCCCAACCGCCTGCACTTCGCCGGCGCGGTGGACACGCAACGCTACCTGGAGAACTACGCCGAGACCTTCGGTGTGCTGGACTGCGTCCGACTCGGCACCGAGGTGGTCTCCATCCGGCCGGTGGAGGGAGCTGGGCGGGTGGGCGCCTGCGGCTGGTGGATCGACTCACGGCCCGCGGGGGAGAAGACAGCGGAGGTTCAGCGCGAACGATTCGACTACGTCGTCGTCGCCAGCGGAGCTCATCACCATGCCCACCTGCCCGAGTTACCCGGGCGTGATTCGTTCCGCGGCCTCGTGCTGCATTCCAACGAGGTGCGGGCCGGGACATTCTCCGGCCGGCGCGTGGTCGTCGTGGGTGGCGGCAAGTCCGCGTTGGATCTGATCACCCGCGCCGCACACGAGGCGACCTCGGCCACCCTTGTGCAGCGCAAGGTGAACTGGATGGTTCCCGAGCGGCTCCTGCTCGGTCTGGTCGGCTACAAGTGGATCCTGTTCACCCGGTTGGGCGAGGCACTCCTGCCCCGCTACCACGATCCGGCCTGCATCCGTGCGATCGACCGCATCGACGAGCGGGTCAAACGGGCTCTGTGGTGGCTCATCACCCACGACATGCTGTTCTCCACCGGGCTCTACCGGCTGCCGAAGCACCTGCGACCCGCCCGAGCGCTCCCCTTCCACCTGGCCCACGCGGGCGTGATGCCACGCGGCTACGTGCAGGCCGTCCGCCATGGCCTGATCGCCCCCAAGGTCAGCGCGGTCGAGGCGTACACCGAGCAGGGACTGCGACTGGCGACCGGCGAGGAAGTGACCGCGGACGTCATCGTGTTCGCCACGGGTCACCACAAGGTCTTCCCGTTCCTGGATCGGAGAGTGCCGGTGCACGATTCCGCCGGGCGGCTGCGGCTCTACCGAGGCATCGTGCCACCCGACGCCGACCGGCTGGGGTTCGTCGGTTTCCGGCAGGTCTTCAACAACATCATGGGCATGGAACTCACGGCCCACTGGCTGACCCGCCATTTCCGGGCGACGCTGCGCACCACCCCAGGCGAGCAGGAGATGCAGAACACCATCGACGCCCGCCTGGCCTGGCAGGAACAGGTCCTGCCGGGCTCCGGCGGCTACGACTTCGGCCCCTACGACATCCACTGTGCCGACGAGCTCCTGCACGACATGGGGTTGCCGTCCCACCGCGCAGGCAACCTACTGGCCGAGTACCTGCTCCCCGGCGGACTCGCCCACCGCTACGCGGGCCTGACTCGATCGAGTTCGGCGCAACGAATGGGGGGCATGAGCGGCCCCGATGGGTGATCGGCGGCAGGTGATCCCATCAGTGCCAGATCTCCCGAAGGACCGCGAAACGCGTATTGACCTGGCGTTTCTCCCGATCCTGCTTTCCTGACGGAGTTTGGCGGACGCCAACGTGGACAATCCCGACCGAGAGATCGCTCGGGTGGGCCCGGAGCGTCAGGCGCGGCCGACGAGCTCGTAGCCGGCTTCGTCGACGGCTGCGCGGACGGCCTCTTCGTCGAGCGGGGTGGCGGAGGTGACGGTGACCTCGCCGGTCTTGGCGACGGCCTGGACCGTGGTCACGCCGTCCAGGGCGGAGATCTCCTTCGAGACCGCGCCCTCGCAGTGGCCGCAGGTCATGCCGGACACCTTGTAGACCGCGGTGATCCCGATGGTCTGCACATCGGCCGCGGCGCCGGAGCCGCAGGAGCTCCCGCCGCAGCAGGAGCCGGAGGTGGACTTCGTCTGGTCGGTCATGGCTTCTTCCTCGGTGTGAGCGCGCGGGTGAGCTTGCGGGACGCCTGGTCTCCCTGGCTCCCTACGACGCTACGTTATACCCCCTAGGGGTATTTCCCCCCGCTGTGAAGCGAGGGTGTGGTCGATGCCACACGCGGCATCACAGCGCGGCGTACAGCGTGGCTCGAGCTGACCGGCGGCACAGCCCCGTAGGACTACGGGCCTCTCGCCCACCCCCGCCCGCCGTCGTCCGGGGCCGCGCGGGCCGTCCGGCGTGACTTGGGACATACACATGTGGCGCCCAGTGACAGGACACTGAATTGACATCGCACGCACACGGCAATGCGCCATCAGGCGGACCGTCGTATCGATCTCCCCCGGAGCCTCATGCGCCGTCAAATAGCCTCCCTCTCGCCCGTAGCCCTGGCCGGCGGCGCTCTCACCGTCGGTGTCGGAGGCATGTACCTGACCGGGCTGCTGCTCACGGGCGGCGAGATCGACGCGGGGACGACGGTGCGCGGTGTGGACATCGGCGGCCTGACCCGCGAGGAAGCCACCCGGAAACTGGAGCAGCAGCTGGCCGCCACCGCCTCGAGGGACATGGCGGTGAAGGTCGGAGAGCGCCAGGGCACGGTCGACCCGCGGCAGGCCGGAATCACCCTCGACATCCCGCGGACCATCGACCAGGCGGCCCGCGTCGGCGCCGATCCGTTCAGCGTGATCGGCGGGCTGTTCCGCTCCGGGGGAGAAATCGAGCCGGTGGTGCGCGTCGACGAGGACAAGGCCCGACGCGCGCTCGGCAAGCTGGCGAAGAATCTCGACCAGAAGGTCCGCGACGGCGCCGTCACCTTCGACGACGGTCACGTCACCCAGGTGGCCGCACGCACCGGATACGCCCTCGATGTGGACGCCGCGGTCGGCCCTCTGCGCGACGCGTTCCTGCGCGGTGGGGCCGGCTCCGTCACTGTTCTTCCCGCCCGCGAGACCGAGCCCAAGGTCTCCGCCGACGAGACACGGCGGGCACTGCGCGAGTTCGCGCAGCCGGCCATGTCGGCACCCGTCACCCTCACGGCCGGTGACACAAAGTTCACCATCAGTCCCGCCGTGCTGGGCGAGTACCTCACCATGCGGCCGGACAGCAAGGGCAGCCTCACTCCGAAGCTCGACGCCAAGGGCCTGCTCGCCGACCGCGCGGTCGCCCGGCCTCTGGCGGACGTGACCACCAAGCCCCAGAACGCCAGGTTCCGGCTCAACGGCGACCAGGTCGTGGTCGCCGCCGACGGCACACCCGGCCGGGAGGTCACCGACAAGGCGCTGGCCAAGGCCGTGATGCCGCTGCTCACCAAGTCCGGCACCGCCGCCCGCACCGGCGAGCTGGCCATCCGGCAGATCCAGCCGGAACTGACCCGCGCCAACGCCGCACAGCTGGGGCTGAAGGAGAAGATGTCCTCCTTCACCGTCAACTTCGACCCGGCCCCCTACCGGGTCAAGAACATCGGCCGGGCCGCCGAACTCATCAACGGCTCCCTCGTCATGCCGGACGAGACCTGGAGCTTCAACCGCACCGTCGGCGAACGCACCGAGGACAACGGCTTCGTCGAGGGCGTCATCATCCTCAACGACGAGTTCACGAAGGCAGCCGGCGGTGGTGTCTCAGCCGTGGCCACCACCGTCTTCAACGCGATGTTCTTCGCCGGGGTCAAGCCCGTCGAGTACGGCGCCCACTCCTTCTACATCGAGCGCTACCCGGAGGGCCGCGAGGCGACGGTCGCCTGGGGCAGCCTCGACCTGAGGTTCAAGAACGACTCCGGCAACGCCATCTACATCCAGGCCGAAGCGACCGACACCTCCGTGACCATCACGTTCCTCGGCACCAAGAAGTACGACGAGATCAAGTCCGTCACGGGGCCGCGCACCGACGTCAGGGAGCCGGAGACGAAGACGAAGAGCGGCGAGTCGTGCGTGCCGCAGACCCCCCTCGAAGGGTTCGCCGTCACCGTGGAGCGGGTCTTCTACAACGACGGCAGGGAAGTGAAGCGGGAACCCTTCCGTACCCGCTACGTCCCCCGTGACGAGATCACCTGCGAGTGACCGTCACGGGCCCTCGGGATGACTCACGGGATGCTCACCGAAGCAAACCGGTCATTTGCATGGCTCGTTGAAGGCGCTTTTGCGGCAGTCGGTGGATCACCGTCCAGGAGTCGCTAGTATCACGGCGTGGTTACGACGTGGTCGCCCTGGCGCATATCTCGGGCCCGTGCTTGTGCGGGTCCGCTTCTGCGTCTGTCGGCCCTCGCCGTGCTGCTGTTCGGTGTCGTTCTCCTGCACGGAGCGACCCCCGACAGCGCCAGAGCGCACCTGGTGACCGGTGCGGCAGTGTCCGTCGCGGCGTCGTACGAAGGGTCGCACGGCGCCGTGCACGCGCGAGCCGTGTCCCGTTCCGCCCTCACGGACGGCGGGCCCGTCGACCATGCGCCGTCGCATACGGGCGAACGCTGTGTGTCCGGGCAGCCGTACCAGGGCCCTGCCCTGTCGTCGCCTGTCTTTGCAGCATCGGTTCGCGAACCGCGCGGGTCCGGCCGCGCCGAGCCCGAGCGGGGTCCCGGCGGGCCGGAGATCTCCGTCTCGTCCTCCGGGGCCCTGAGAGCAGCCGTGGTGCAGCAGGTCTAGGACTCGGCGTCCTTCCTGCCCCCACCCACGCCTGCCGCTCCTCACCCGGAGGACCCGTGCCGACACACACTCGTATGCCCTCGTACGCCACGAAATGCTTGGCCGGTGCCTTGTGGCTGCGCGGGCTGATCGCCCTGATGCGCGGTGTCCTGCTCGTCGTGGTCGCTCTGTGCGCCCTCGGACACGGCAACGGGCCGACGGACGGGAACGACCGGCTCCAGCCTGCCGCCATGGCAACGGCCGCCGCCCCCGCGACGATCGGTGAGCCGCCCCAGATTCCCCATGAACCGCATGGCCCCCACGGCCCCCACGGCGACGCGGAGTGCGGCGCGGACAACGCCTTCCGTGCCACCGATCAGGTGACCGAACCCCGGACCGTCGGCACCGGGACGGCGCCATTCGCCGGTGCCCTGGGGGGCGTGGGGCAGCGGCTTCGCCGTCCACGCGAGCGTCGCCGAGCCCGCACGGGCCGGACGGCGCTCGCCCGCACCAGTCGGTGGCGGATCTAGATCTCTCGCCCGTGGCCGGTCGCCGTACCGGCTGCCGCGCGCAATGCACACGCGTTCTTCGAGCGAGAGTGAAAGAGATGCAGTCACTGATGAAAACCGCTGTCACGCCTGGTCGTTCCGCGCTGTCGGCGCTGGTGGGGGACACGCCGCTGCTGCGGATCTCGGAGCCTCTGGCTCCGGCCGGCCGGGGCTTCTGGGCGAAGCTGGAAGGCTTCAACCCCGGTGGTATCAAGGACCGGCCCGGCCTCTTCATGGTCGAGCGTGCCCGTGCCCGTGGCGACCTGCGCCCCGGCGGACGGATCATCGAGTCCACCAGCGGCACCCTCGGCCTCGGACTGGCCCTGGCGGGGATGGTGTACGGCCATCCCGTCACGCTGGTCACCGACCCGGGTCTGGAACCGTCGATGACGCGCCTGCTGAGTGTCTACGGCGCCGAGGTCGACATCGTCACCGACCCCTGTGCGACCGGTGGCTGGCAGCAGGCCCGGCGCGACCGGGTCACCGAGCTGCTCCGCGAACACCCGGGCTCCTGGTGCCCGGACCAGTACAACAACCCCGACAACACCACCGCATACACCCCGCTGGCGCTCGAACTCGCCCGGGAAATGGGACACATCGACGTCCTCGTGTGCAGTGTGGGCACCGGCGGGCACTCGGCCGGCGTCGGCCGGGTACTGCGCCAGCTGTACCCGGAGATCCGGATTGTCGGCGTCGACACCATCGGCTCGACCATTTTCGGCCAGCCGGCGCGGACACGGCTGATGCGCGGTCTCGGCTCCAGCATCTATCCGCGCAATGTGGCGTACGAGAACTTCAGCGAGGTCCACTGGGTCGCCCCGCGCGAGGCGGTGTGGACCTGTCGCCAGCTCGCGGCCTCGCACTATGCCACCGGAGGCTGGAGCGTCGGCGCGGTGGCGCTGGTGGCGGGCTGGCTGGCCCGCACCCTGCCCGCCGACGCCCGCATCGCGGCGATCTTCCCGGACGGTCCGCAGCGCTACCTGGGCACGGTCTACGACGACGAGTACTGCGCCCGGCACGGGCTGCTCGACGGACCACCACCCCTGGAACCCGAGGCCATCGGCCGCGTCGACGAGAAGGAAGTCGATCGCTGGACCCGGTGCACCGATGTGGTCGACCCCTTCACCCTCGCCGCCGAGTCGGACGAGGAGAACGCCGAGTGAAGCGGACGTTCGCACAGGTGCGTTCGTACGAGCGCAGTGTCCAGTTGTTGATGGTGAACCAGTTCACCATCAACCTCGGTTTCTACATGCTGATGCCGTATCTGGCCGCCCACCTGTCCGGAACGCTCGGCCTGGCCGGCTGGGTGGTCGGGCTCGTGCTGGGCGTACGGAACTTCAGTCAGCAGGGCATGTTCCTGGTCGGCGGGACGCTCGCCGACCGGCTCGGCTACAAGCCACTGATCGTCGCCGGATGCGTGCTGCGCACCATGGGCTTCGCGACGCTCGGCCTGGTGGACTCGCTGCCCGCGCTGCTCGCCGCGTCCGCGGCGACAGGGCTCGCGGGCGCGCTGTTCAACCCGGCGGTGCGGGCGTATCTCGCCGCGGACGCGGGGGAACGTCGGGTGGAGGCGTTCGCCCTGTTCAACGTGTTCTACCAGGCCGGCATCCTGCTCGGTCCCCTGGTGGGCATGGTGCTGACCGGAGTGGACTTCCGCATCACCTGCCTGGCGGCGGCCGCGATCTTCGCGCTGCTGTCGATCGTGCAGATCCGCGCGCTGCCCTCCCGCAGGGCGGCAGACACCGAGGACCGCCGCAGTGAGCAGGAAAGCGTCCTCGCCCAGTGGCGCGGCATCCTCGCCAACCGGCCGTTCCTGCTCTTCTCCGGCGCCATGATCGGCTCGTACGTCCTCACCTTCCAGGTCTATCTGGCGCTGCCGTTGGAGGTTCGACGGCTCGGCGGGGACGGGGAGTTCGGCACGGCAGCGGTTGCGGCGCTCTTCGCCGTCTCCGGACTGAGCACGATCCTCGGCCAGACCCGGGTGACCGCATGGTGCAAGGCCCGCTACGAGCCCGGTCAGGCACTGACCCGCGGTTTGGCGATCATGGGGCTCGCCTTCGTGCCGCTGCTCCTCGCCACCGCCGTACCGGTGCCGGAGTCCGGCACGGGGCTGTGGGCGCTGGCCGCCGTACCGCCGGCGCTGGCCGCGCTGCTGCTTGCGGTCGGCACGATGATCGCCTACCCCTTCGAGATGGACACCATCGTCCGTCTCTCGGGTGACCGCCTCGTCGCCACGCACTACGGGCTCTACAACACCGTCTGCGGGGTCGGCATCACCGTCGGCAACCTGCTCACCGGCGCGGCCCTCGACGCCGCCCGCGAGGCCGGGATGCCCGCGCTGCCGTGGCTCACCCTGTGCGCGCTCGGCCTCGCCTGCGCGGCCGCGCTCCACGGTCTGCACCGCACCGGGCGCCTGGCCGCACCCGCACCGCACCCCGTGGCCGCCTGACCGGACGAACCGTGCCACCAGGGGCGGGCGCCACACGGCGCCCGCCCCTGCACAGGAGACGCTGGCGGTGCGGCGGACCGGAGCGGAGACGCCAAGAGCAGGAACGTGGCCGAGCCGTGAGGCACAGCTCGCCCGGGCGGATGAACGCGGCGGGTTCGGGGCCGGGCGTGTGGCCGGGAGTGGGCAGCAGCGACCTGCCCGTCGAGTCTCCGGCGCCGACAATCCCGGCCTGACCGCGCTGGCGGACCTCCCGGGGCCTGCGGTACCTCGCCCTCGCCCTCACCGTCACCTTCGCCGACGCCCTCGCCCTCGCCTCCCGCCTCGGCGTCGCCACCGACGACGCCCTCCGGATCGTCGGGAGCCTCTGAGCCGCTGTGTCGGCTGTGGTGACTTCGGGAAGCCGCTGTCACCGGACTGTGAAGATCTGGTGGGACCTTTTCCTGGTCAGCACAGCACTGCTTCTCACTCGGGGGAACACCACCATGAACACTGCTCGCAGAGCCGCCGTCGTCCTCGCCGTCGTCACCGGACTGGCCCTGACCGCGTGCGGCCCGTCCGAGGACGACGCGGCGGGCAGCGCCGGGGGGTCGACTGCCGCCCCGACGACGTCCGTGACGCCGTCCGGGCCGGCCGGGTCGGCGACGCCGTCCGCGTCCCCGAGCGAAAGCTCGCCCGACCCCGACTTCGACGTCTTCCCCTGCAGCACCTTCGACGTGCGGTTCACCGCTTCCCTGGCGGAGCCCACCACCAGCAGCTACCTGCTGAAGATCACCAACAAGGGGAGTAAGGCGTGCAGGGCGCTGGGCCACCCGGTCGTGACCTTCGGTGACCTGGACGGAGCGGCCACGGAGCGGGGCGCGGCTCCCGCATTGGAGGACGCGCTCAGGCTGGAACCGGGCGAGTCGGCGTACGCCGGGCTCATGGGCGGGCTCGCCGACGGCTCCGGGAAGACCGTCGACTGGATCGAGATGACCATGAACACCCAGTCCGACCTGGAGCAGACGCCCCTCAGGGCATCGACGCCCAGGCTGTACGTCTCGCCGGACGTGAACTCCGTGACCCCGTGGGTGAACAACGCGGAGGACGCGCTCAGCCTGTAGCCGCATCACCTGGTCGGGTCCCGGACGACGAAGGTGTGTCGCGCAGGGCGTCGACCATGACGAAGTCGTGGATGATGCCCTGATAGCGGACGGCGGTGACAGGGACGCCGGTGATCTGGGCACGCTGGGTCTCGTCGGTCGTGTACTGGTCCCGGAGCCACTGCATGGCGAACGTCGCGGACGGCGCGGCCAGTTCGGCGTCGTAAGGGTTCCGTCACCTTTTCCGCGGCCGAAAACCGTCCCCGGGTAGGTTGAATGGAGCTCTCGGGACGGGAGGAGAGCGATATGAGGCACGTGCGCCGGAGGTTGACCGGGCCGGTGGCCGTGGGTGTGCTGGGCGTGGTCGTCGCGGTGGTCGCCGCGGGGCTGTACTGGTTCCAGCCGTGGAAGCTGTGGCAGAACGAGACGGTGAGTGAGGCCCTGCCCGTGGTGAGCGTGGCACCGACGCCCTCCGCGCCACAGCCGGCCACGGGCGCGGGTGCCGAGTCGCCGGCCGCGGAACAGCCGACCGAGCAGCCGACGGAGCCGGCCGAGCCGCAGACCGTGGCCACCGGTGAGCTGATCAGCCACGAGCACGAGACGTCCGGCACGGTACGACTGCTGCGGCTGGCCGACGGCTCCCATGTGCTCCGCCTGGAGAACCTGGACACCAGCAACGGCCCCGACCTGCGCGTCTGGCTCACCGACGCGCCGGTGAAGGAGGGCCGCGCCGGCTGGCATGTCTTCGACGACGGCAAGTACGTCAGCCTCGGCAAGCTGAAGGGGAACAAGGGCGACCAGAACTACGCCCTGCCCGCCGACGTCGACCCGGCCGCCTATTCGAGCATGAGCATCTGGTGCGACCGCTTCAACGTCTCCTTCGGCGCGGCGGAGCTGGCCCGCGTCTGAGGCACCGCGCGGACGGCCCGGGTCCGATGGGGGGCCCGGGCCTCCGCGGCTACCGTGGAGTCATGCACTCCACTCGGGTCGCACACCATGTGAACGCCCCACGTGCCGCGGTCTACCGGGCCCTCGTGGACGCGGACGCCATCGCTCGTTGGCGGGTGCCGGACGGTATGACCGCGCGGGTCCACACCTTCGAGGCCCGCGAAGGCGGAGCCTTCCGGGTCTCCCTCACCTACGACATGCCGACCGGCACCGGGAAGTCGGACCCGCGGACCGACACCTACCACGGCCGCTTCGCAAGGCTCGTGCCGGACGAACAGGTCGTCGAGGTCGTCGAGTTCGAGACCGACGACCCCGCTCTGCGCGGGACGATGACGATGACCACCACCCTCACCGACGAGGACGGCGGCACGGCCGTACTGATCGTGCACGAGGGCCTGCCCGACGCCGTCTCCGCCGAGGACAACACGACCGGCACCCGCATGGCCCTGGCCAACCTCGCCCGGCTCGTGGAGACCGGGACCGAGATCGACCGGGACTGAGAGCCGGACCGAGGCGACGGGCCCGAACAGCCGTTGAACGGGGCCGTTCGGCCCTGGCCGGTGACCGGACGGCGACGCTTCACTGCTGCGATGACCAGCGGCATCACCACCGAGCGCCTCCCCGTCACCTCACACGGAGGCGCCCCTTCCACGCGGGGCGCGACCGGCGCCGGACGCGCCTTCGCCTGGCTGTTGATCGTGACCGGGGCGCTCGGGATCCTGGCGTCCTTCGTGATCACCGTCGACAAGATCGAGCTGATCCAGAACCCGGACTTCTCTCCCTCCTGCAATCTGAGCCCCATCGTCTCCTGCTCCAACGTCATGCGCAGCGCCCAGGCGTCCGCCTTCGGCTTCCCCAACCCGCTGATCGGCCTGCTCGCCTACCCGGTGGTCGTCGCCGTCGGCGCCGCACTGCTGGCCGGAGCCCGCTTCCGCCGCTGGTTCTGGCTCGGGCTCAACCTGGGCACCCTGTTCGGCGCCGGCTTCTGCATGTGGCTGATGAGTCAGGCGCTGTACGAGATCGGCGCGCTGTGCCTGTGGTGCAGCCTGGCCTGGGCGGCCACCATCGCCATGTTCTGGTACACCACCGCGCGCAACCTGCGCCACGGCGTCCTGCCGGCACCCCGCGCCCTGGTCGCCGGCGTGCTGGAGTTCCACTGGGTGGTGCCGGTCACCTGGTACGGCGTCATCGTGCTGCTGATCGCGACCCGCTGGTGGGACTACTGGCAGACCCTCCTCTGACACCCGAAATAGGGCGAACCTCACACAATGGATGTAGGAATTGCTAAATTCTGCAATTGGTTACATGCTTAGGTGGCCGCGCTCGCGTCACCGGTAGCCACGGGCGCGGCCCTTCCGTGAGTGACCGGGGAAACCGAGGCGCCGTGTCCGTTCCGCTGTACCAGGCCAAGGCCGAGTTCTTCCGGATGCTGGGCCATCCCGTCCGCATCCGGGTCCTGGAACTCCTCCAGGACGGCCCCCTCCCGGTACGCGACCTGCTCGCGGCGATCGAGATCGAACCGTCCCGTCTCTCCCAGCAGCTGGCGATGCTGCGCCGCTCCGGCATCGTCAACTCCGCCCGCGAGGGTTCGACCGTCGTCTACTCCCTCGCGGGCGGTGACGTCGCCGATCTGATGAAGGCCGCCCGGCGGATCCTCACCGAGATGCTGACCGGCCGCAACGAACTCCTCGCCGAGCTGCGCGACGCGGAGGCCGTGGCATGACCACTACGACCCTCGGCCGCGCCTGGGGCCGGATCACCGCACTTCTGCCCACCCGCACCGACCTGCACGAGATCCGGCGAGACCCGCGCCGCGACCTGCTGGCCGGCCTCACCGTGGCGATCGTGGCACTGCCGCTCGCGCTCGGCTTCGGTGTCTCCTCCGGCCTCGGCGCCGAGGCGGGCCTCGCCACCGCCGTCGTGGCCGGCGCGCTCGCCGCGGTCTTCGGCGGGTCGAACCTGCAGGTGTCCGGCCCGACCGGCGCGATGACCGTCGTCCTCGTGCCGATCGTCGCCCAGTACGGCCCCACCGGCGTGCTGACCGTCGGCCTGCTCGCGGGCCTCCTGCTCGTCGCCCTCGCCGCACTGCGGGCCGGCAAGTACATGCAGTACGTGCCCGCCCCCGTGGTGGAGGGCTTCACCCTCGGCATCGCCTGCGTGATCGGACTGCAGCAGATACCGAACGCCCTCGGCGTGCCCAGACTCGAGGGCGACCGCGTCCTGGCGGTGACCTGGCGGGCGTTCGAGGAGTTCGCCGCGTCCCCGAACTGGACGGCCGTCGGTCTCACGGTCGCCGTCGCCGCGGTGATGCTCGTCGGCGCCCGCTGGCGGCCGACCATCCCCTTCTCGATCGTCGCGGTGATCGCCGCCACCGTCGTCGCCCAGCTCGCGGACCTCGACGCGGCGAAGCCCATCGGTGATCTTCCGTCCGGGCTGCCCGCGCCCTCCCTGTCCTTCCTCGACCTCGGCTCCCTCGGCTCGCTGCTCGCTCCCGCCGTCGCGGTCGCCGCCCTCGCCGCACTGGAGTCCCTGCTGTCGGCCTCGGTCGCCGATGGCATGACGGTCGGCCAGAAGCACGATCCCGACCGGGAACTGTTCGGCCAAGGCGTGGCCAACATCGCCGTCCCGCTGTTCGGTGGCGTCCCCGCGACCGGCGCCATCGCGCGCACCGCCGTCGCGGTCCGCACCGGCGCCGGCTCCCGCCTCGCCGCGCTCACCCACGCCGCGATACTCGCCGTGATCGTCTTCGCGGCCGCGCCCCTCGTCTCCAGGATCCCGCTGGCCGCGCTCGCGGGCGTGCTGCTCGCCACCGCGATCCGCATGGTCGAGGTCGGCTCCCTGAAGGCGATGGCCCGGGCCACCCGCTCCGACGCCGTCATCCTCGTCCTGACCGCCGTCGCGACCCTCGCCCTCGACCTCGTCTACGCCGTCATCATCGGCCTCGCCGTGGCCGGCGCCCTCGCCCTGCGCGCGGTCGCCCTCCAGGCCCGCATGGACCAGGTTCCGCTCGACCGCGGCGACCACACCGCCGAGGAACACGCCCTGCTCGCCGAGCACATCGTCGCCTACCGCATCGACGGGCCGCTGTTCTTCGCCGCCGCCCACCGCTTCCTGCTGGAGCTGACCGAAGTGGCCGACGTGCGCGTCGTCATCCTGCGCATGTCACGGGTGTCCACCATGGACGCCACCGGCGCCCTCGTCCTCAAGGACGCCGTGGAGAAACTCACCCGGCGCGGCATCGTCGTCATGGCCTCCGGTATACGCCCCGGCCAGCGCCAGGTCCTCGACTCCGTCGGCGCACTCGCCCTGCTGCGGCGCGACGGACGGGAGTACGCCACCACCCCCGAGGCGATCCGGGGCGCCCGCGACCACCTGGAGCGCGCCGGAGTACTGCCCTCGGCCTCCGCCCCGCACCGCGCCTCCAGCGAGGAAGCCCTCCGATGAGCACCCTCAACGCCATGACGCTCACCGCCCTGCCGCACCGGCACGTGCTCACCCTGCCGAACGAGCCCGCCGCGGTCCGAGTCGCCCGGGAGACCGCCGAACTGGCGCTGGTGGAGTGGGGCATCGGGCTGCGCCACCCGAGCGTGGCCCCCGCCCTGCTGATCCTCGGCGAACTCGTCACCAACAGCGTGCGGCACGCGGCCGGGGTCTCACCTCAGCTCACCGTCGTCTACGCCGCCGGTGCCGACTGCCTCGCCCTCGCCGTGCACGATCGCCATCCCCACCGGCCCGGGCTCTACGGAGTGGCCGCCGGACGCCGGTCGAGCGGTCTCGCCACCGTCATGGAACTGACCCTCTCCCTCGGCGGCACCGCGGTCGTACGCGGCGACGCCGACGGCAAGGGCAAGAGCATCTGGATCACCCTGCCCCTCTGATCCCCCACCCGCACCACGAGGTTGAACAGCATGACCATCGAATGGCGTTACACCGTCGAGCAGGAACTCGGCATCCTCGCCGTCGCCGGCTACCTCGGCCCGGGGGCGGTCCGCCGCTTCACCGGCGCGATCGGCTGGGTCGTCGCCCGGGGCACCGGACCGGTCGTCGTCGACCTCACCGAGCTGCGCGGCTGGTCCGCCGAGGGCCAGCTGGCCATCACCGACGCCGCCCGCCGCCTGGCCGAGGGCGGCCGCCGCCTCGAACTCGCCGCGATCCCGGCCGACGGCTCCCTCGTCCCTTCCGGCGACTGCCCGGTCATGCCGGTCCACCCCGACCTGACCGCCGCCCTCGCCGCACACCGCGGCGAACAGGAGGAACCGGGCGAAGGGCGCCAGGAGTGGCGTACGACGGGATGGCCGACCGGGGAGTGACACGGCACCCACCCTCACCCCACCGCGGCCGCCGCTCCCTTCCCCGCACCCCACGCCGCCGCGCACAGCGCCTTGTCGACCTCGGCCGTGTAGAGCGCCGCCGCGAGCCAGGCGCGGGAGAAGCGGGCCCGGTCGGTGGGCAGGAGACGGCCGAAGACGTCCCGGGTGCGGTCGGCGGACGCCGCGTGGAGGTCGTCCAGGAGATCGCCCGCCGTGGCGAGGCCCAGGGTGCGCAGCCGCCGGCTGTCGCCGGTGCCGCCGCCCGGCAGCGCCAGCACGCGCCGCCCGCCGGAGACCGCCTGCCGCACTCGCCGCCGCAGGAGGTGCAGCGGCGCCTCGTCGCCCAGCGGGCCGTCAGGTCCGGGCGGCGTCGCGGCGGGCGCCGGCAGATCGGCGCGCGCCAGACGGTCAAGCCCCAGGTCGACGCGGCTCCCCGCCACCGTCGGATGCTCGACGGCCAGCAGCCGGGCGCGCGGCCGCTCCGCCGGAGTCAGGCGTGCCACGACCCGCAGCCGCGCGCCCCGCGCCTGCGCCAGCAGCCGGAGGTTGTCACGGTGGGGGAGCGCCGGGTGGTCGTGGGCGACGGTGAGGCGCAGGGGCAGCCCGGCACAGTCGGCCGGCAGACAGTCGCCCGCCGCCTCACGGGCCGCGCCCAGCAGTGTGACGTCGAGGAACAGCAGGTCATGGGCGCCGCTCAGGGCCCGCGTGACCTGTTCGGCGACCGGCACCGCCCACAGCCGGTCCAGGGGCGGCTCGGTCCAGGACGCGCCGGCCGCGCGCACCGCCCGTACTCCCGCGCCCGCGCCCAGTCGGCCCGTGGGGGAGACCGTCGCCCCGGACACCGCGAGTCCCGCACGCGACAACTCCCGGTGTGTCAGAGCCGTGTCGCCGAGGCGTACGGCCCGGTCGGCGGCGCCCGTGGCGCGGCCGGGGCCGCCGGGGGCCACGTCCGAGACGGTGAGCAGCCGGCCGTCGGCGTCGGCGGTCCAGGTGACCGCCCCGGCATAGCCGGTCGCCGTGAGGACGGGCTCCGAGAACAGGCCGTACAGCCGAAGGGAACCGTCCGGTGTGTACGGCTGCCTCACCGTGCCGCGCAGGGCGGTGAGTTCCGGCCCGGCGGCGTCCGGGACACGGCGGCCGACGAACAGCACGTCCCGGAGCGCGGCCACGAGGTCATCCAACCGGTACGCGGGATCGCCGGAGCGGGCCGCGCGAACGGCCGTGACCACGGAGACCGCCGACGCGGCGGCCCGGTGCAGGCCCGCGAGCCGCGCGGTGTGCGCCGCGCGCAGCAACTGCGCCTGCAGCACAGCGCCCGCACCGTCCGCCCCGGCTTCCAGCACCGCGGCCGCCGCCTCCCGGACGGCCTCGGCGGCGGCACACTCGGCCGACGTGGCCGATTCCGCGGCATTGCGTTGGATCGGCGTTGCGGTCTCGGCGGCGGAGCCCCTGTTCGGCGCCGCGGCCTCGGCCTCGGCTTCCCCGGGCAGCTCCTGCCGCTGCGGCTTGTCCGCAGGTGAGCCGGCACCCGGAGCCGCGTCCGCCTCCGCCACCGGCGCCGCCGAAGCCGCCGCCGCGCGGTGCAGGCAGTCGGGAGCGAGGAGACAGCCGCAGCGGATCGCGTCCGGGTCGGTCACCGCGCCGCCGGGGGCGTGCAGGACCAGTTCGGTCTCGTCGTCGACGGCGATCCGTACGGTGTCGCCGTCGACGGCGACCGGACGGGCCGTCAGCTTGGCGACGCCCGTGTCCAGGCGCTTGCGCAGGCGGGGCGAGAGGGCCGCGACGAGTTCGGCGGTCACGGACGCGGCGACCGGGGGCAGTTGCGCGGTCATGAGATCTTCTCCCCTACCCAGCGGGCGAGTTCGAGCGGACTGAGCGCGGCGACCGGCATGCCCGCGGCGACGAGCTGGCCGGCGACGCCGGTGGAGTAGCGGGGACGGCCGGTGTCGTCCAGGCCGGCGCAGCCCAGCACATGGCAGCCGGCCCCGACCAGCGCGCGCACCTCGGCGAGCAGCCCGCCCAGCGGATAGCCCTCCTCGAAGTCGCTGACGACCACGACGAGCGTGCGCGACGGGACGGTGACCAGCTCGCGCGCGTGCCGCAGCCCCGCCGCGATGTGCGTGCCGCCGCCCACGCTGACCTCCAGCAGCAGCGACAGCGGATCCTCGACGTGACCGGTGAGGTCGATGACCTCCGTGGAGAAGGCGAGGAAGTGCGTCGACAGGGTGGGCACACCGGCCAGCACCGAGGCCGTCAGCGCCGCCCAGACCGTGGATGCCTCCATGGACCCGGACACGTCCGTGACCAGGATCAGCCGCCAGTCGGCGGCCCGCCGTGCGCGGGTACGGAACACCGGGCGCTCGGGGATCACCCGCACCGTGCCGTCGGGCAGCCGGCGGGCGGTCGCGAGGTTGGCCCGCAGGGTGCGGGGCAGATCGAGGCCACCGCCCGGCCGTCTGCTCGGGCGGGGCAGCGCGGTGCCGTGCAGCGCGGGCCGCAGCCGGGTGGCCAGCTCCCGGGTCAGCGCCTCGACCAGGCGGCGCACCAGGGGGCGCAGCGCGGCCAGTCGGGCCTCGGGCAGTCCGCCCGCGTGCCGCAGCACGGTCCGCAGCAGATCGACCGAGGGCCGTACGGCGTCCGGGTCCAGCTCCGCGAGCACGTCGTCCCGCCCGGCGGCGGCCGCCGCGGCCAGCACCTCCTCGCGGATGCCAGGGCCGAACAGCGCCGCCAGCTCCTGCGACCACTCCCGCACACCGGGGTACGGCATCTCCCGGCCGCCCCCGGACCCGCCCAGGTCACCCCGGCTGCCCTCGCCCCGCCCGCTGCCGTACAACTCGTCGAGGGCGGTGGCCAACGGGGCGGCGGACACCGGCAGTTGGTCGGTGTGCCGACCGAGCAGCAGCCGCCAGCGGTCGGCGGGGGCGAGGAAGCGATCGGCGCGGACGGGGCCCGTGGCGGGGGAGTCGGCGGTGCTCACGTCCGGGCCGGAGCCGACCGCCCTCCCCTCGACACCGACCGCCACCGGCAGCAAGCCCCATGTGCTCAGCGTCGCCCGCGCCTCCAGGTCGGCCCGCGTCCACGCCGCGAGGGCGGCCGGATCGGCACCGCCGGTGTCGTCCGGTCGGGACACACCGACCCGCTCCTCCACGGCGGTCAGCAGCCGTTCCCGCGCCGCGGGGCTGAGCGTGTCGAAGCCGCCGCGCAGTGCGGGCAGCCGGTCGAGGAACTCCCGGTCGGGCAGCTCGCAGACCCGGTCGAGCAGGGGTTCCAGGGTGGGCGGTGCCGCCTCCAGAAGGGGGCCGGCGGCCGTGAGCAGACCGGTGAGCCGCGCGGTGAGCGCGGCCCGGGACGGGCTGTCGCAGGCCGCGTCCACCCAGGAGACGACCAGGACACCGAACTCCCGCGCGTCCGCGTGCCCCAGCAGTACCCGTACGGCTCCGGCGGCTCCGCGCATCAGCGGGGAACCGTCGGCCGCCAGCCGGGCGAGCGCGTCGGTGAGCCGGATGCCGCCCGACTGGTCGGCGCGGTGGGCGAGTTCGAGCAGGGCGTGGGCGTCGGCCGAGTCCTCGGAACCGGTGAGACCGTCCACCTGCCGCACGGCCGCCGAGGTGAGCAGGTCGGCCACGGTCGCCGCCCGGGCCGTACGCCGTTCCTCGGCGCCGAGCCCCGGGATGTGGCCGGCTCGCAGCCGGTCCAGCAGGGCCAGCCCGGCGAGCAGTTCGGGCAGCGTGCCGGAGCCCGGCAGCACGTCGGTGAGATCGTCGAGGCGCTCGTCGGCGAGCTCGGGCAGCCCGCACTCGGCAGCCCGCTCCAGCCCCTGGAGGGCCTGTGCGGCCGTCGGACCGCCCTCGTCGGCCTCGGCGCGGCGCCGTTCGCGCAGCACCCCCTCGGCGGCCTGGGCGGAGGTGACCCCGCGCATTCCGGCGACGGTCAGCATCGCCGCCGTCGCGGGCGTCCAGCGCACCTCCCAACGGGAGGTGAGCGCCTCGGCGCCGCCCGCGCCGACAACCTCCTTGACCTCCCCGTACGGCACACCGCACACCGTGAGCCGGCGCAGCAGCAGCTCCCTGCGGCGGTCGAGGTCCGAGCGCAGCGGATCCAGCCGCAGATCCCGGGCCACCGTACGCGCACCGCCCGACTCCGGCCCGGGCAGCCCCAGCGCCGCCGCCTCCGCCTCGACCGCCGGAGCCAGCCCACTGCGCGGCGCACCGGGCGCCGGACGTCCGGTGCGCGTGCCGACCAGCACCCGCTCCATCGCCCGCGCCACGGCCCGGCCCCGCCCGTACGGTTCGCCCTGCGCGAGCACCGTCTGCACCGCCTCTACCAGCTCACCCCGGCCCGCCGCGGGCAGCCCGCGCAGCCGTGCGAGGTCCCCGGCGAGCCGGCTGATCTCCCGCGCGTCGGCGGGCCCCGACGGATGACCCAGATCGCGCAGCTCGGTGCACACCCGGACCGCCGCCCGCGTCAACGCCTCCTCCAGCGCCCCCGGATCACCGGCCGCCCGCAGCACCATGTGCTGCCACTCGGGGTCGCGAATACCCGCCGGGTACCCGGACCGCTCGTCGAGCAGCGCGTAGGCGTAGGGGATGAGCGAGGTCGTCCATCCGGACCGTCGCTCACCCGAGGCGGAGCGGACAATACCGTTCCGCTCACCCGGGTCGGGCGGGCCGATACCGTCCCACTCATCAGGAACGGACGGGCCATCACCGTCCCGCGCACCCCCCACCAACGCCGGCGCGTGAAAGGCACCGACCACCGCCGCGGCCCGTTCCCCCCGAGCCGTGGCCGAGGCCAGACAGCCGCGCATCCACCGCTCCCGCCGCAGATCCAGCTCGGGCACCCCGCCCGCCGCCGCCGCGTCCTCGCGCAGCGCCCACCCGGTCAGCAGCGCGGCCCGGCGCAGGGACTCCGGCGGCGAACCGGGTGCGGCGGCCTCTACCAGGCGGTCCCACAGGTCGTCCCCCGGGCGCCCGGTCAGCCGTGCCCGCAGCGCACCGGCTAGCCCCGGACCACCGGCCGACGTCCCCTCCCGCCCCTCGCCCCAGGCCCGGTCGGCGAGCGGCAGATCGCACGCCAGCACCGGCACGTCATGCCGCAGAGCCCAGCGCACCGCCGCCAGTTCGGGCGAGAAGTCCGCGAACGGATAGAACGCCGGCCCCCCACTTCTGCCGTCACCCGGCGCGGCGGCCAGCGCCACCGGGGCACGCGTCTCCTCGTGGCCCAGCCACGGCAGCCACTCCTGCATCTCCCCGGGCAGCTCGACGAGCACCACATCCGGCTTCGCTTCATCCAGCAGCGCGGGGACGACGGCCGCCAGCGAGGGCGCGTGGTGCCGCACCCCGATCAGATAGGGACCGTCCGGATCGGTCAGCGCGGCGACGGCCGCGTCCGGGGAGCCGACGATGCGTGACACGACCGTCAGCCCTCCAGCACCGTGCGCAGATCCCACAGCGTCCGCCAGGTCGCGGACCCCTGCTCCGCGCGCCGCCGCACCGGGCCGTCCCAGTAGCCGCGCAGCCGGGCCGCGTCGGCGGGGTCGTCCTTGCGTACGACGCCGAGGAGATGGCCGGGCAGCAGCCCCAGCACATCGCGGTCGCCGGGGAAGTACGCCGCGGCCAGCCCCAGGGCACCCGCGACGGCCACGGCCTCGGCCGTGCTCATCACGGTCGAGGGCCGCTCCACCTCCCACCCTTCCGCGGACCGCCCCTCACGCAGGTCGCGGAACGCGGTGACCAGGGCCTCCAGCACCGCGTCGTCGACCTGGAAGGGCGCCCCGGCCCGCTCCACGGCGGCCCGCGCCTGGCGGCGCACCAGCGCGGTCTCCGCGTCGAGGTCCCCGATCGGCCCGACCGTCTCGAAGTTGAAGCGGCGCTTGAGCGCGGCCGACATCTCCGAGACGCCCTTGTCCCGCAGGTTGGCGGTGGCGATGAGGGTGAAGCCGGGCGCGGCGTGCGCCAGGGCGTCCGCGGTGCCCGCCAGTTCGGGCACCGCGATGCGCCGCTCGGACAGCAGCGACACCAGGGAGTCCTGCACCTCGGGCAGACACCGGGTGACCTCCTCGACCCGGGCGACGGCGCCCCGGGACATGGCGGTCAGCACGGGGGAGGGCACCAGCGCCTGACGGCTCGGCCCCTGGGCGAGCAGCAGGGCGTAGTTCCAGCCGTACTTGAGCTGGTCCTCCGTGGTACCCGCCGTGCCCTGGACGACCAGCCCGCTGGTACCGCACACGGCCGCCGCCAGCAGCTCGGACAGCATCGACTTGGCGGTGCCGGGCTCGCCGACGAGCAGCAGACCGCGCTCTCCCGCGAGCGTGACGACACACCGCTCGACCAGGGCCCGGTCACCGACGAACTTCCCCTCCACGACCAGCCGCCGCGGCACCCCGTCGGGCACCTCCGCGTCGTCGGGCAGTTTCAGTGCCTGCCCGTCGCTGCCCCTCACGAACGTGACGACGGACCGCGGCGTGAGCCGCCAGGCGGGCGGCCGGGGCCCGGTGTCGTACGCGGCGAGGAAGGCCAGCTCGGTGGCGTACCGCTCCTCCGGCGGGACGATCTGCCGGGTCGCGTCGGCGGCGGGGGCGAGAGTGGTGGTCATCGAGTGGCGCTCTTTCGACGGGGACGGGGAAGCGGACGGAGCGTTGTCGGTTCTCATCGCCGCCGGCCCTTACGGGTCGCCCGTGTGGTGAGCTCCTCGTACGCCGGCGCGTCGCCCGCGCGGACCCGCTCCCAGGCGCGCGTGAACAACTCGGGCACCGGCACCAGTGGTACCGCGCGCGCGTACCCGACGATCGGGTAGAGGCCCCGCTTCCAGATCTCCACGGGCAGCGCGGGCGACTTGAGGTCGAGCCAGCCGCAGGGCAGGAAGAGGGTGCGGCCGGCCCGTGGCCGCTTGGCCTCCACGACGAGGTCGGTCGCGGCGAGTTCGGCGCGGGCCCTCTTCAGCCGGGCGGGCTTCCACCCGGTCCAGCGGGCGCAGTTGCGGTCCGTGGGGTCGGGCAGCGCCAGCAACTGCAGATACAGCGCGGCCGCGTCCCCGCTCAGGCCGTGGGCCCCCGCCACCTCGGCGACCAGCGCGGGCACACTGACGGTCGGGTCCTGGGCGTACCCGGAGGACCCTTCGGATCCGCTGTCGGCCGCGACCGCGCGGGCGAGGTCGTCGCCCAGGATCGCGCGCAGGGCACGCATGCCCCCGCCACGCCAGCTGTCGACGAGCCCCTCGACCAGCTCGAACACCGCGTCGTCGGGCCCGGTCAGCCCGGCCGGCCGGACCAGCACCGCCTCCTCGTCGGCGTACCAGGGCCGCAGGACGAGCGCCTCGCCGAGCCGTGTCAGCCCGTCGGCCCCGGCGCCCCCGGAGGCCGGCAGTCCGTGCGCCTTGCGCAGGGCGACGCATGTGGTGCCGCCCTGCTCCGCCCTCGAGATGCCGAGGTCCAGCAGGAGCCCCGGATCGGCGACCCGGCGGCGCAGCGCGGCCAGGCCCTCCGGCAGCTTGGCCCGCAGGGGGTGTCCGTAAGGGAGGCCGTAGGCGAGCGTGGTCAGGGCGGCCACGCAGTGGGTCAGGTCGGAGCCGCCGGGCAACGCGGTCGGGTCGTCGGGGACGAGGTTGCCCTCGCCGTCCAGCCGCTGGACGGTGGTGCGGGTGAGCCAGGGTGTCCGCGCGGGGTTGAGCATCTCCTCGGCGGTGGCGGTGGGCACCCGGCTGAGGTCGAGACCGGCGGCGACCTCCTCGGGCAGGCGCAGCTGCCCGCCCCGGCGCTCCTGCCACACCCGGCCGGCGGCCGCCGTGTCCGGCCCCGACGTCCACAGGTCGGCCGGGTCCCGCGGCAGCAGGGCGCCCACCAGCGCCGCCCGGTCCGCCGCGGTGAGCGAGGCCAGCAGCCCGTTTCCGAGGTCCCGCTGACCCGGCTTCAGTCCGATCAGGGCCAGCACGTCCCCGGACGCCTCCTCCGGCAGCCCTGCGAGCACCAGCGTCGCCTGTACGGGGCCCAGCCCGCCCTCCGTCGCGGCCACGAGCGCCTGCGGGGCCTCGGGAAGCCAGGTGCTCGCCCCCTTGTCCCGGACCAGCCGGGCGACGGCGGCGAGACGCTCCGCGGGGAACTCCGACGCGAACCGGGTCTCCCGGGTCAGCGTGAAGTGGGCGACGGCGCCGAACGCACCGGTCGGGTCGTGGTCCAGCGCCAGCCAGCTCGCCCGGTCGCGGGCCGTGTCGACGCGTTCACAGCCGAGGACCACCACGGTGCGGTCGCCCTGGCGGAGCACCTGCCCGGCCCGCTCCTGCCGGTCGTACGCCTCGGTGAGCACGACCTCCCGCAGGGTGCCGTCGTGCACGGCGAGCGGTCCCTCGGCGACGGCCTCGAACAGCAGGGCCAGCGCCTCCCGGTGCGCCTCGGACAGGGTCGGGGAGGCGGCACGGTAGGCGAGCGGCCGCAGCACGGACAGCACCGGAGGCCACACCAGCCCGATCCCGGGGACCGTGAACTCCTCGGTGTGCCAGCCGCCCTCCAGCGGGGCGCGCCGGGTGTGCGCGGGCAGCGGTCTGCCGTCGGCGGGACGCCCGGACAGCACATGGTTCACCGAGCGGATCTGGCGCAGCGCCGTCCATCCCTTCCGGCCACCCCACCAGCCGTGCTGGTGCGCCAGCCCGGCGGCGGCCTCGCGCAGCGTCTGGTCGTCGCCGTGGACCGGGCTGAGGTCGGCGAACATGCCCTCGACACGACGGCGGTCCACCGGCGTCGGCTCCTGCGGCGGCGGCGCCGCGAACGAGGCGCTGGAGTCGGCGACCTTCAGGGCGCCACGGACGAGTGCGACGACACCCGTCAGCAGCCGTTCGTCGCCGATGCCGGCCAGCAGGCGCGCCACGGCGTCCCGTACGAACGCGTCCTCACCCGGCACGGCCAGCTGCTCGGCGACGGAGCCACCCGCGGCGGCCAGCCGCTCCCGGCGCTCGGCGAGCGCCTCGGCCCCGGCGTGCAGCACCTCGGCCACCTGCGCGTCGGTCAGGGCGCGCAGCAGCCGCGAACCCTCCTCGTCGCGCGGGCGCAGCGCGTGCCAGAAGGCGGCCGGCGGGACGAAGCGGGTGCCGGCGGCGAACTCGCCCCCGCGTTCGTTCACGGTGACCCGGCCCAGCTCCCCGGCGGTGGTGGTGTCGTCGGCGGCGAACAGGACGATCTGCCGGTGCGCCCGGACGGCGACGGGTTCGGCGCCGCCCGGCAGCCGCAGCGCACCGAGCGGCGCGCCCGCACTGCGGCCGCGCGGTGTCGGCAGGGTCGCCGTGCGGCCGTCCGGCGTGCCCACGGTCGTCCGCCGCTCGGCGCCCTCGCCCTCGACCCGCACCCAGCGGCCCAGGACCGTGCCGTCGGTACCGAACGGGCTGTTCTCCAGGCCGGGTTGGAACGGCAGCACCTCGCACGCGTCCTGGTCCAGCCTGGCGTCCTCACGGATCCCGGTCCCCAGGAAGGCGGGCAGCGAGGCACGCCCGTGCGTGCCGGTGGCCGGGTCGTACTCCAGCCACGCCTGCTGCCGGCCCTGCCTGCCCTGGCGCCACAGCGTGGTGCCGTCGCCCAGGATCCGGCGGCGCGGCGGCAGGACGGTGTCCCCGGCGTGCAGGGCGCGGCCGCCGGTGGCCCGGCCCCCGCCGGTCAGCGGGATCGAGGGGTGGTCGGCGTCGCCGTACCAGTGCGGAAGATTCTCGCCGCCCAGGGTGAACACCTCGGACGGGCGGGCGGACCAGTAGCCGTACTGGTGCCGGTCGTGCCGCCACATCACCAGCAGCTCACCGTCCGCGAAGCGGAACTGCGGGCGGTTCCAGCGGTCCAGCTCGACCGGCAGGCGCAGGTCGTGCTCCAGCAGGATGCCGTCCGGGCCCGCCACGACCGCCTTGTGCCGACGGGCGAGGATCAGCGCGGGCCACGCGTCGTGGACGGTGAGGGTGTCGTCGCGGTCGGCGCGGGTCTCGGTGTCGAGCAGCGCCACCGCCTCCTCCAGGGCGGGCCAGCCCAGCTCGTCGAGGATCCCGGCGCGCAGGGTGCGGCCGAGCAGCGGCGCGATCGCGTACCCGGCGATCCGGGCCACCGCCTGCGGGCTGACCCGGGCGGCCACCGGGCGGAAGGGACGCAGCCGCGCCAGCGCCGCGCGGGCGGCGGGCAGACCGGCCGCGCGGAGCAGTTCGCCCGCCGTGTCGTCCAGCCAGGCGCGCAGTACGTCCCCGAGGACGGGGTGGTCGGCCAGCGGCTCCGCCACCGCGCCCGCCGACCGGTGGTCGACCAGCGCGCCGACGGCGTCGTACAGCAGCCGCCGCAGGCGCGGGTCGGCCGCGGTGGCGGTGAGGTCGCGCCGCCCGTCCCGGTCGTCCCGCAGCCAGCGGTCGAGCGCCAGGTGCACGCTCTCGTCCTCGCCCGGCACGGCCAGCGGGATGCCCTCCGCCGCGCACAGGTCCAGCAGGTCGAGGTCGGCGCCGGCGTGCCAGCGGCCGCTGAAGATGTCCACCGGGCGGCCCCGGTCGCGCAGCCGGGGCGCCATCCGCGCGACCAGCGCGAGCGTGGCGGGGGAGCGGCCGGAGACCGACCCGCCGTGCTTGCGGTGGCCGGCCCAACGCCCCAGCCACTCGGCGGAGTCGACCCCGCTGTCGTCCTCGCCGGTCAGCAGCCGGTCCGCGCCGCACTCCGTGAGCAGCGTCAGCCAGAACTCGTCGTCCTCCACCTTGCCGCCCAGTCCGGCCGGCATGATCTCCAGCAGCCGCTCCCGGACGGCCGGCTGCCGCTCGGCGAGGACGGGCAGCGTGGCCCGGTACGCGGTCCAGAAGGAGGCCGGGGCCCGCACCGCCGCCGGGGACGCGATCAGGTCGGCGACCAGCGCGCACTCCTCGGTGACCCGGTCGAGGCCGGCCGCCTTGATCAGCCCGCGCGCGTCCTGCGGCAGCGAGGCGTACGGCGGCATGCCGGCCGCGCAGCGCTCCACCGTCAGCTGCCGGAACTGCGCCCAGGCCGCGGCCGGTTCCAGCCGCCGGGCGAGGTCCTTCACATGTTCCTTGAGCGCCTTCACGGTCAGCGCCCCCGCGAAGGCGAACTCCAGGAACACCGCCTGCTGCCGCTCCTCGTCGACGGCGAGGGCGTGCACCCGCTCGGCCTCGCGGGCCTTGCCGAAGAAGGCGGCGGCGTACGTGGTGTTCTCGTGCTGCAGGAAGACGCGCGCGGCCTGCTCGTAGAAGGTCGGCAGGAAGTGCGGCACGGCCCGGCCGAGCCGGGTCCCGAGCGCCTCGAAGCCCTCCTTGGCGGTGCCCGGGCGGGACTTGGCCTGCCGGGCGAGCCGCTCGACGTCCTTCACCAGGGCCAGCGCGTGATGGCCGTTCGCCGGGTCGTGGACCAGCGCCCAGGCCGGGAAGCCCAGGGTCTCGCGGCGCACCTGCCCCACCTCGGGCGTCTCCGGTTCGCGGGCCAGGCCGAGGAAGTCCAGGGCGAGGTCCTCGGCCTCGCCGAGGGTGCCTGGCACCAGCCGTACGACCGGACGGTCGTCCAGCGCGGGATGGGTGTAGGTGCGGACGGTGAGGGTGTCGGCGTCCTCCCGCGCGGTGCTGCCCGGCGGCAGGACCGCGCCGGCGTCGAGCAGCGCGGCCGCGGCGGTCTCGTCGTACATCGCGTTCATGCCGCCCGCTCCTCGTCCTCGATGTCGCGCCCGGCGTACAGCGCGGCCGCCATGCGCATGCCCTCCGACCAGGCCACCGGCCCGACCTGACCCAGCCTCAGCACCCGGCCGGCGGTGTCGGTGAACACCAGGGGGCCGGTCTCCGCGTCGTCGTAGCCGTCGTAGTCGCCGATCCACACGCGGGCCTCGACGGTGCGGCCCTCCTCCAGGACGGCGCAGACGGAGTGGCCGCCGCGCACCCGGTGGCCGAGCTGGGCGGCCCGGCCGTGCAGGAACCGCAGTTGCTTGTACGTGCCGCCCGCGAACTCGTCGACCTCGGTGGCCTCGGCGTCGAGCGCGGCCGGCCGGTGCCACACCTCGCGGAACAGCTGCTGGGCGCGCTGCTCGACGCCGAGTTCGACGGCGAACTCCCGCAGTTCCTCCAGGTCGTCGAGGAGCACCGGGTGCGGCAGCCGCACCAGGTCGGGGCTGATGCGGACGGTGTCGCCGTCGAGGTCCACCAGGCCGAGGCCGCGCTCGGGGTCGGCGTCGCGCAGGAATCCGGCCACCTCGCCGTCGGGTCCGGTGACGACCAGGTCACGCAGAGCGGACTGCCAGGCCGGATCCGGCCACACGCGCGTGACGACGGCGAGCGGCACCGTCAGCGAGCGCACCATCCAGCGCTCCACGTCGGCCAGGCACTGCCGTTCGTGCCGCTCCAGCCACTCGGCGAGCTGCCGCAGACCCACCACCGCCGGGTCGTCCGCGAGTTTGGCGGGTACGGACTTCAGCCGTCGCCCCGCCGTGTTGCGGCATACCACCTTCCCGCCGTCCAGGGCGACTTCGTAGTCACCGGCCGACACCCACCCCATACGTGCCTCCCGCACCGCATTGATCAAGTCACGGGAACTGTAGGGCAGGCCACTGACAACGCCCGCCGGGGCGGGGCTCACCGGCTACGCGGACCTGCACGGGCGCGCTGCCCTCGGTGGCGAGCGGTTCGAGGATGCTGCGTCCCGTCCGGGGCCGCCGCAGAGAAAACTGCCCTGGACTCCGGGTCGTCAAGTACCGTCGGCGCACTGGTCTTTCGTATTTTCACGCTCCATCACCCCCACCCCCGAGACAGGAGCCGACGACGACATGCGCGCTCCCACCCGCCCCCGGATCGCCCTGGCCGCCCTCGCCCTGACGCTGTCCGCCGCATTACTCGCCTCGCCCGCGCGGGCGGACACCGCGACACCCGCCCGCCTCACCGGCACCCTCGCCGACGGCGCCACCTGGATCGCCGATGTGCCCGCCGACTGGAACGGCACCCTGGTCCTGTTCAGCCACGGCTTCGGCCCGACCGTCGCCGGCAACGCCCCCTCCGAGGCCGTCCGCACCGAACTCCTCGACCAGGGCTACGCGCTCGCCGGATCGTCGTACGACCCGAACGGCTCGATGTGGGCCCTGGAGAGCGCCGAACGCGACCAGTTCGAGACGCTGGACGCCGTCACCGCGAAGATCGGCACCCCGCGTCGCACCCTCGCCGTCGGCCAGTCCATGGGCGGTCTCGTCAACGCGCAACTGGCCCGCGACGGCGCCGGCCGGATCGACGGTGCCCTCGGCCTGTGCGGCCTGGTCGCGGGCGCCACCGACCTGTCCAACTACCAACTGGACGCGCAGTACACCATCGCCCGCCTCCTGCTCGACGACGGACAGGAGCCGCCCGACCTCGTCCGCTTCGGCTCCGCCGCCGAGGCCGGCGCCGCCGCCCGGCGGCTCACGGACGTCGTCACCGCCGCCCAGGCCACCCCGCGGGGCCGCGCCCGGGTCGCCCTGGCCGCGGCCTTCCTCAACCTGCCCGCCTGGTCGTCCGGTCCGACCCCGCCCGCACCGACCGACTGGGCGGGGCGGCAGGAGCAGCAGTACGCGTGGTTCGAGCAGGGCGTCCTGTCGTTCGTCGCGGGCGGACGGTACGCGATCGAGCAGTCCCTCGGCGGCAACAACTCCTGGAACCAGGGCGTCGACTACGCCCGTCTGCTCGCCGGCTCCGCGCACGCCCCGCAGGTGCGGGCGCTCTACCGCGCGGCCGGCCTCGACCTGCGCGCGGATCTCAGGAAGCTGACCGAAGGCGCCGACATCACCGCCGACCCGGCCGCCGTGCACACCGCCGAGCGCACCTCGTCCGCCGGGCAGGGGCTCGCCGTACCGCTGCTGAACGTGCACACCGTCGCCGACGACCTCGTCCCCGTGGAACACGAGCGGCGCTTCGCCGACCGGGTGCGCGCGGCGGGCGACGGCGCGCTGCTGCGGCAGGCGTACGTCGAGCGGGTGGGCCACTGCAACATCACCACCGCCGAGACGGTGGCCGCCCTGCACGCCGTCGAACACCGCGTGGACACCGGCCGCTGGGACGGCACCGCCACCCCGGCCGCCCTGCAGCGGGCGGCCACGGCCCTCGGCCTGGACGGCGCGGCGTACGTCGCGTACCGCCCGGCACCCCTGACCGTCGGCCGCACCGGCTGACGGCCAGGGGAGCGCGCCGGGTCAGCCCTCGACCCAGCCGTGGTGCTTGGCGAACTGCGCCAGCCCGGCGCGGACCTGCAGGATCTGCTCGGCGGTCAGCGAAGGCGCCGCCGTCAGCAGTGCCTCCGTGACGTCCCGCGTGAACTCCTCCGTGCTCAGTACGTCGCACAGCACATCGTCGTCCGGGGTGAGCGGCTTTCCGTCCGCCCCGCGTGCGAGCCGCACGCCCGACGCCTTCGGACCGCGTTCGCCGTCCTCGATCTCGAACTCCACCGCGACACCCCGCCGCACCTGCGACTCCGGCATCAGCATGTCGTTCACGTGCAGGAAGACATCCTCCCCGCCGTCATCGGGCGTGATGAACCCGTAACCTCGCGCGCTGTCGAAGCGCACCACACGACCCGTAACCATCCCGACCCCCAACAGCCTCGAAACACCCTCTTGGTGAACCTGGCCAGATCGTAGCCATGCCGGGGCCCTCAGTGCGACTCCCGGGTGTCACTGACCTCGGTAGAGAGCCGCCACCAGCTCCATCACGGCCTGTGTGGCGGGGTGCGGGTCGTCCCGCCACCACGCCATCCGGACGGCGACCGGCTCCGCGTCGCGCACCGGCCGGTAGACGATCCCGGGCCGCGGATACTGGTTCGCGGTCGACTCGGCGGTCATGCCGACGCTGCGGCCGGTGGCGATCACCGTGAGCCAGTCGTCGACGTCGTGCGTCTCCTCGGTGGCCGGCCGGGCGTCCGGCGGCCACAGCTCGGGCGTGGTGGTACCGGTACGGCGGTCCACGAGCAGTGTGCGACCGCTCAGGTCGGCCAGCCGCACCGAGCGGCGCCGGGCCAGCGGATCGTCGGCCGCCAGGGCGCACAGGCGGCGCTCCAGGCCCACGATGGCCGAGTCGAACCGCCGGTCGGGCGGTGGTCGGCGCACCACCGCGATGTCGCAGGCGCCCTCCGCCAGCCCCGCCGTGATCGCGTTCACCCGGACGAGCTGCAGCTCCGTCTCCGGGTGCTGCGCCGCCCACTGCCGCTGGAAGGCCAGGGTGTGCCGGCCGAGAGCCGCCCAGGCGTACCCGATCCGCAGCCGGGGGTGGCCCGAGGTGGCCTCCCGTACCAGCGTGTCCACCTCGCCGAGCACCCGGCGGGCGTGCGCGGCCACCCGCAGCCCCGTCGCCGTCGGCGTCACCACCCGCGACGTGCGCCGCAGCAGCCGTACGCCCAGGGCCCGCTCCAGCGAGGCGAGCGTCCGGGACACGGCCGCCTGCGAGACGCCGAGGGCCGCGGCCGCGTCGGTGAAGCCGCCCTCGTCGAGGATCGCGACGAGACACCTCAGCTGGCGCAGCTCCACACCCGCAGCACCCACACCCTCATCCATACGCTCATCGTATAGATCGGATGCGGAATGCATTTTGCGCAAGGGCGCGCCCGGAGGACCATCCCGCTATGCCTGCCGCGTCCGCCCCCGCAGGGGCCCCTGCCGCCGCCCCTCCGACGTTCCCCGTCCCCTCGTCCCGGCCCGGCGCGGGCCGCCTCGCCGGCGTGGCCACCATGGTCGGCAGCGGCCTGTCCAACCAGACCGGCGCCGCGATCGGCTCCCTCGCCTTCCCCGTGCTCGGCCCCGTCGGCGTCGTCGCGGTGCGCCAGTACGTCGCCGCGCTCGTCCTGCTGGCCGTCGGCCGCCCCCGGCTGCGCTCCTTCACCCGGCGGCAGTGGGGCCCCGTCCTGCTGCTCGCCGTCGTGTTCGGCACCATGAACCTGTCCCTCTACACGGCCATCGACCGCATCGGCCTGGGCCTCGCGGTGACCCTGGAGTTCCTCGGCCCGCTCGCCCTCGCCCTGGCCGCCGCCCGCCGCCGGGTCGACGCCTGCTGTGCCGTGGTCGCCGCGGCGGGCGCCGTGACCCTGATGCGCCCTCAGCCCTCGACCGACTACCTCGGCATGGGGCTCGGGCTGCTCGCCGCCGCCTGCTGGGCGTCGTACATCCTGCTCAACCGCACCGTCGGCCGGCGCATACCCGGTGCCCAGGGGTCCGCCGCGGCCGCCGCCGTGTCCGCGCTGCTCTTCCTGCCGATCGGGATCGTCCTCGCGGTCCGCACCCCGCCCACCGCACCGGCGCTCGGCTGTGCCGTCGCCGCCGGAGTGCTGTCCTCGGCGGTGCCCTACCTCGCCGACCTCTTCACCCTGCGCCGGGTGCCGCCCGCCGCCTTCGGACTCTTCATGAGTGTCAACCCGGTCCTCGCCGCACTGGTCGGCTGGATCGGCCTCGGACAGACCCTCGGCCTCCTCGACTGGGCCGCCGTCAGCGCCGTCGTCGCGTCCAACGCGCTGAGCATCCTGGCACCGCGCAGGTGAGACGGCGAGCGGGCCGACCGGCCGGTCCGGAAGACCGAAATCACCCGCGCGCGGGATGGTTCTCGGGTCTGCCGCGCTGATGACTCCCGCGGGGCCGACTTCGGTTCGTCGTACCTGGCCGACGCCGGGGTGGAAGGGGCCAGGTCGTCGGATTCCCCGGCGGCGGTCACCGTGACGGCCTCGACGCGGCCAGGCAGGCCGGCCTTCAGGACGCTGTCGTACGGCCCGTCGGCGTCGACAGCGTACGAGGCGGACGGTGATCTTGCCGTCGTCGGAGGTGGCGGGGCCACAGGTGCGACGGCGCCGCCCCCGCAGGGGCGTCGCCGTCAGCGATCCCGCCGCCGTCCGGCGGCTGGTGCGTGGTTAGGGGTGGCTACTCGCCTGCCTGCTGCGCCCGCTCCGCGTCGCGCTGCTTCAGGCGGGACGCCTCCTTGCGCACCTCGGCCTGTGTGGCGCGCTCCTTCACCAGCCACTCGGGCATCTCGCTCTTGAGTGCCTCGATCCGCTCGGTGGTCAGCGCCTCGGTCACCCCGCCGCGGGCCAGCCCCGCGATGGACACACCGAGCTTGGCCGCGACCACCGGACGCGGGTGCGGGCCGTTGCGTCGCAGCTCCCGCAGCCACTCCGGCGGGTTCGCCTGCAGCTCGTTGAGCTCGGCGCGTGAGACGACACCCTCCTGGAACTCGGCGGGGGTGGCGGGGAGGTACACGCCCAGCTTCTTCGCCGCGGTGGCGGGCTTCATCGTCTGGGCGCTCTGGTGCGACTTCATGCTGTCCAGACTATCGGCCGCGGCCGAGCCCTCCGACCACAGCCGGTAACCTGGCGGGGTGACTGACTCGGCGGATTCCCCCACGTTCCGGCTCGCCCACGTCCCCGGAGTGATGCCCGCCAAGTGGGTGCGCGTCTGGAACGAGCGCCACCCGGACACCCCCCTCACCCTCCTCCAGATCACCGCCGCGCAGGCCGAGGACTTCCTGGGCGCCCGCTCGGCCGACGCGGGCCTGGTCCGCCTCCCGGTCGACCGTAAGGTGTTCAGCGCGATCCCCCTCTACACCGAGACGACCGTCGTCGTGGTCCCCAAGGACCACCTGGTCACCGCCGCCGAGGAGGTCACCCTCGACGACCTCTCCGACGAGGTCGTCCTCCACCCGCTGGACGACGTCCTCGGCTGGGACGGCACCCCGCCCGGCGAGCCCGCCTTCGAACGCCCCGCCACGACGGCCGACGCGATCGAACTGGTCGCCGCGGGCATAGGCGTCCTCTACGTCCCCCAGTCCCTGGCCCGTCTCCACCACCGCCGCGACCTCACCTACCGCCCGGTCACCGACGCCCGCCAGTCGACGGTCGCCCTCTCCTGGCCGGAGGACGCGACCACCGACGAGGTCGACGACTTCATCGGCATCGTCCGGGGCCGCACCGTCAACAGCACGAGGGGCCGCACCAAGCCGGCCCCCCAGACGCCTCCGGCCCGGGAGAAGAAGCAGCCGCGCCGCACCGGCGGTGCCAAGGCCGGGAGCGGTTCGAAGAGCGGCGGCGGCCGGCAGGGCGGCAGGAAGCCCCGCCGCCGCTCCTGACGACGGGTACGACGGGCACGAGGGGCACGAGGGGCACCCTCACAGCCACGCCACCTTCCTCGACAGCCGGGTCACGACCGTCGCGTAGCCGACACCGACCGCGAGGGAGGCGAACAGGGCGGTCAGCGGGAAGTCCCGCTGGAGGTACGGGTAGACCTGGAAGTGCGTCAGATAGATGTAGAGCGAACTGCTCGCCAGGACGCCCGCGAGCGCGTTGAGCGGACCGAGGCTCGGCAGCGAGGGGACCCAGATCAGCAGCGCCAGCCCGGCGATCACCGTGGCCTCACGGAGCGGCTGGTTCTGGAAGAGCCCGGGTACGGACAGCAGCAGCACCCCCGTGAGCAGCGCCCGTTGCCACACCGACCGGGCCCGAGCGGCCGCCCACCCGACCGCGAACAGCCAGAAGACCACGGTCGGACTCAGATGCGGCCGGGCGGACGCCAGACCGAGCAGGTCGTAGCGGCCGACCAGAGCGACGGCCACCAACACCAGCGGCACCCCGAACGCGTACCGTCGCTCCAGCCGGTCCAGCAGCGGTACGGACATCACGGCGGCGAGGACGACCAGGAAGTAGACCAGGGCCTCCACGAACCAGTAGGACCACTCGAAGCGGTCGGTGCCCTGGGAGACCAGGCTGTTGAGCAGCAGAGCGTTCGCCGGGTCGTACCAGTCGGTCAGGACCACCGCACCGCTGATCCACAGCATGCTCGGCACCGCGATGCGGGCGATGCTGCGCCCCAGACGCCGTACGCGCTCCCGGCGTCCCGCGGAGGTCAGCTGGAAGCGGGCGAAGTTGTAGCCCGCGACGCCGAGGAGGATGTGGGCGAAGCCCGGGAGGTAGAAGACATGGATGTGCGAGCCGACGATGAGGACGATCCCGACGGCGCGCAGGGCGATGCCGGTCTCCAGGGTGCGGCGGGTCCGCCAGGACTCCGGGGCCGTCCAGGAGCGCAGCGCTCCGCGGAGCCCCGTCGTGGTCCGCGCCCGGCGCGGCTGCTCCGGCGCGGCAGCTTCTCCCGGCACGGCACGCAGTTCGCGGATCGTCGTCGTGTGCCAGTCGGCGGGCAGGTGGCCCAGCGTCTCCTCCAGGCGCAGGGACAACTCCACGTAGCACAGTGAGTCGCCGCCCAGACCGACGAAGCTGCTGTCCTCGGTGACGTCCGGGTGGCCGAGGATCTCCGCGTAGAGGAGACACAGATCGTCGCCGGGGCCGGGCGTCGCGGCTTCCGCGGCGCGCGCGAGTCGTCGTACGGCCGCGTAGTCCGGCTTGCCCGTGGACAGATGCGGCAGCACGTCGAGGACCCCGACCCGCACGGCGCGGGCCGGCAGACCGCACTCGCCCATCACCAACCGCCGGATCCGTGCCTCCTCACCGGTGTTCCCGAGCGCACCGGTGTTCCCGAGCGCACTGGTGTTCCCGAGAGCACTGGTGTTTCCGAGCGCCGCCACCGCCAGCGCCTCGCCGTCCGCCGCGCAGTACGCGGTGACCCCGTGCTCCGCCAGCAGGCTCTCCACGCGCTGCGGATCGATCCGCAGCCCGAGGATCTTCGCGAAGCGGCTGCGGCGGCCCACGATCTCGTACAGCCCGTCGGGCGCGCGCCGGGCGAGGTCCCCGGTGTGCAGGTCCGTCACGGTGCGGCCGAGGGCGAGGTCGGCGGGGCTCTCGGCGTAACCGAGCATCACGTTCGGCCCCGAGTAGACCAGTTCACCGACGCCCGGCTCATGGCCGTCGACCGGCCGCAGCCGGAAGGAACCGCCGGGTATCGGCACCCCGACGGCCTCGGGGCGCTCGGCGGCGAGCTCCGGCGGCAGGTAGGCCATCCGGGCTGTGGCCTCGGTCTGCCCGTACATCACGAACAACTGCCAGCCCCGGCGCCGCCCCAGCTCGGCGTAGCGGCTGACGCGGTCCGGAGCGAGCCGGCCGCCGGCCTGGGTGACGCGGCGCAGATGCGGCAGCTCCATCCGCGCGAAGCCGACCCGGTCGAGCAGGTCGAAGGTGTACGGAACCCCGGCCAGCGAGGTGCCGCGGGCGGCGCGGAACTCCTCCCAGAAGGCCGCGTCGGACACCGACCGCTCGGTGAGGACGAGCCCGGCGCCGCGCAGCAGGTGGCTGTGGATGACGGACAGTCCGTAGCAGTAGTGCATGGGCAGGGTGGTGGCCGCCCGGTCGGTGTCGTCGATGCCGAGGTACGTGGCGATGGACTCGGCGTTGGCCTGGAGGTTCTCGCGGGAGAGCCGCACCAGCTTGGGCGATCCGGTCGAGCCGGAGGTGCTCAGCAGCAGGGCCAGGTCCGGGTGGAGGGTGTGGGCGCTGCCCGGGTGCCGTTCGTCGAGGGTCCACGTGCCGTCGGCGTCCGGGCGGGCCACGACGTCGGGGGCGTACGCCCGCGTCAGCGAGCGGATCGTGCCGTCGTTGTCGCCGGGGACCAGCAGGACGGGGTGACCGGCGGACAGGGCGGCCAGGTGGGTGACCAGCGCGTCGGCCCGGTTGGCGCCGGCCAGCAGCACCAGCCGCCGCCCGGGGCCGAGACGCGCGGCGGTGACGGCGACCCGCTCGGCCAGCTCCCGGTACGACAGCTCGCCCTCCGGTGTGACGAGCGCGACACGGTCGCCGTACGCGGCGAGCCCGCGCGCGAAGGGCACACCCGGAGCAGGAGCGGGGGAGACCCGGGAAGGGGACACGAGGGGCTCGAAGGGGTGGAGCACAGGCGGGCCCTTTCCACGGCATGTCAGCCGATAGCACAAACGCTTGACGTTTAGGTAAGGATTACCTTATTCATAGCATGGTCGTAAACAAGCCACAGGAACGTCACAGACGCGGGAAGGCACACAGCATGCAACGCCCCTCGGTTCGCCGTACCACCGCGCTGGTCGCGGCCGGACTGATGCTGCCCGCCCTCGCGGCGTGCGGCTCCGACGACAAGAAGGACGGCGGGAGCGAGGGCGGAGGCTCTTCCTCGCTCGTCATCTACTCCGGCCGCAACGAGAAGCTGGTCAAGCCCCTGCTCGACGAGCTGGAGAAGGCCGTCGGCGCCAAGGTCGAGGTGCGCTACGGCGACAGCGCCGAACTCGCCGCTCAGATCCTGGAGGAGGGCGACCGCACCAAGGCGGGGCTGTTCTTCTCCCAGGACGCCGGCGCGCTGGGCGCCCTGTCCAAGGAGGGCATGCTGGAGAAGCTGCCCGAGGCCACGCTCGACAAGGTCGACAAGGCGTACCGCGGCTCCGACGGGGACTGGATCGGCCTCTCGGGGCGGGTCCGCGTCATCGCCTACAACCCGGACAAGGTCGGCGCGGACCAGGTGCCGGACAGTGTGCTCGACGTCGTCGAGCCGGAGTGGAAGGGCAAGGTCGGCTTCGCGCCCACCAACGCCTCCTTCCAGGCGTTCGTGACCGGCATGCGCGTCCTCAAGGGCGACGACGCCACCCGTGAGTGGCTCAAGGGCCTGAAGGCGAACGGCAAGACCTACGCCCACAACCTCGCCACGCTGGACGCCGTCGAGTCCGGCGAGGTCTCCCTGGGCCTGGTCAACCACTACTACTGGTACGAGCGGGTCGCCGAGAAGGGCGCCGACAAGGTCAACGCCAAGCTGCACTTCCTGCCCGGCAAGGACCCCGGCGCACTGATCAACGTGGCCGGAGCCGGCGTCCTCAAGGACGGCGGGCAGAGCGAAACCGCCCGCAAGGCCGTGGACTTCCTGCTGTCGAAGCAGGCCCAGACCTACTTCGCCGACGAGACCAAGGAGTACCCGCTGGCCGCGGGCGTCACCAGCAGCGTCGAGGATCTGCCGCCGCTGGACTCCCTGCAGGCCCCCGACATCGACCTCGGCAAGCTGGAGTCGCTCCAGGAGACGCTGGCCATGCTCCAGGACGTCGGGCTGGTCTGACCGTCGTGCCTACCTCACCGTCCGCCGCGCGCCCGGCCGGAGCTGTCGCCCCGGCCGGGCGCCGGCGCGACCAGGGAACGGGCCGTGGCCCCGGCCGCAGACCGCCCCTGGTCCTGCTCCTGCCCGCCTGCGTCGCCGCCCTCTTCGCCCTGCTGCCGCTCGGCTACCTCGCCGTCCGCGCCCTGGAACGAGGCCCGGCCTTCGCCTGGGACGTCGTCGCCGACGAGCGCACCCTCGACCTCCTCGGCCGCAGCCTCGGGCTGACCGCCGTGGTCGTCGCGGCCTGCCTGGTGCTCGGCGTCTCGCTGGCCTGGCTGACCGTGCGCACCGCGCTGCCCGGAGCCCGCGCCTGGTCGGTGCTGGCCACGCTGCCGCTCGCCGTGCCCAGCTACGTCGCCGCGTTCGCCTGGCTCTCGGCCGAACCGGGCCTCGCCGGCTTCGGCGGCGCCGCCCTCGCCCTCACCCTGGTCAGCTTCCCGTACGTCCACCTGCCGGTCGCCGCCGCCCTGCGCGGCATCGACCCGGCGCAGGAGGAGGCCGCACGCTCCCTCGGGCACGGCCCGCTGCGGACGTTCCTGCGCGTCACCCTGCCCCAGCTGCGGCCGGCCGCCGCGGGCGGGGCGCTGCTGGTCGCCCTGTACGTGCTCTCCGACTTCGGCGCGGTGTCCCTGATGCGGTACGACACCTTCACCCGGGCCATCCACACCTCGTACCGCGCCTCCTTCGACCGGACCCCGGCGGCCGCGCTCAGCGTGGTGCTGGTGGTGATGACGATCGCGCTGGTCGCCGGCGAGGCACGCACCCGCGGCCGGGCCGGCCACGCCAGGACCGGCACGGGCACCGCCCGCCCGGCCACCGCGGTCGCCCTCGGCCGGTGGCGTCCGCTCGCCCTGCTGTGGTGCGGCGCGGTGACGGCCGTGGCCGTGGCCTTCCCGCTGGGCACCCTCGGATACTGGCTGGCCGTCGGCACCTCGGCCACCTGGGACCTGGGCGGACTCGCGGCCACGGCCTGGACGACGCTCGGCGTCGCCGCGGCCGGCGCCGGACTCACCACGCTCCTCGCCCTGCCGGTCGGAGTGATCGCCGCGCGCCACCGGGGGCGTGGCGCCCGGCTGCTGGAGCAGGCGGCGTACGCCGGGCACGCGCTGCCCGGCATCACGGTCGCGCTCGCCCTGGTCTTCTTCGCCGTGCGCTACGCCTACCCGCTCTACCAGGAACTCCCGCTGCTGGTCTGCGCGTACGCCGTGCTCTTCCTGCCGGTCGCGGTGGCCGCCACCCGGGCCGCCGTGCTCCAGTCCCCGCCCGTCCTGGAGGACGTCGCCCGGTCGCTGGGCCGACGGCCCTGGCAGGTTCTGCGGGACGTCACCGTGCCGCTGGCCGCACCCGGCGTGGCCGCCGGGGCCGCGCTCACCTTCGTGGTCTGCATGAAGGAACTGCCGGCGACCCTGCTCCTGCGCCCCACCGGCATGGACACGCTCGCCACCCGGCTGTGGACGGAGACCGGCGCCGGCTCCTTCGCGGCCGCCGCGCCCTACGCCGCCGCGCTGATCCTGCTGGCGGCCATCCCCTCGTACCTCCTAGGCAGGCACCGGACATGAACGAACTGCACGTCGAAGGACTCACCAAGTCCTACGCGGCCGGAGCCGGCGAGCCGGTGCTGCGCGGCCTCGACCTCACCGTTCCGGCCGGTGCGCTGGCCGCCCTCCTCGGCCCCTCAGGCTGCGGCAAGACCACCACGCTGAGGATCGTCGCCGGATTCCTGCGCGCCGACGCGGGCACCGTCCGCCTCGGCGACCGGATACTCGGCGGACCCGGTGTCCACCTCCCGCCCGAGCGGCGCCGCATCGGCATCGTGCCCCAGGAGGGCGCCCTCTTCCCGCACCTGAGCGTGGCCCGCAACGTCGCCTTCGGCCTGACCGGCGTCGACCGGGCCGAACGGCGCGGCCGCACCGAGGAGATGCTGGAGCTGGTCGGCCTCGCCGGATACGGCGACCGCATGCCGCACGAGCTGTCCGGTGGTCAGCAGCAGCGCGTCGCCCTGGCCCGCGCCCTCGCCCCCCGCCCTCAGCTCGTCCTGCTCGACGAGCCGTTCAACGCCCTGGACAGCGCCCTGCGGGCCGGAGTGCGGGCGGACGTCCGGGCGGCACTGCGGGCGACCGGCGCGACCGCCGTGCTGGTCACCCACGACCAGCAGGAGGCCCTGTCCACCGCCGACCTGGTCGCCGTCGTACGGGACGGCCGGGTCGCCCAGTGCGCCACGCCGCAGGACCTGTACCGGCGCCCCGCGGACCCCTGGATCGCCGGCTTCGTCGGTGACGCCGTGCTGCTGCCGGGCAAGGTCGGCACGGACGGCACGGCGGTGACGGCCCTGGGCGCCGTCGCCCTGGCCGCGCCGTCCGACGGCCTGCGGTCCGGCACGGTCCTGCTCCGTCCGGAACAGCTCCTGCTCACCGACGCGGACGCCGACGGCTCGGTCCGGGGCACCGTGAGCGATGTCGCGTACTACGGTCACGACGCCATGGTCACCATGACCGTCGACGGCCATCCCACCCCGGTCGGCATCCGCGTCGCGGGCCCCCTGGCAGTCCGCCCCGGCGAGGAGGCCGGCATCCGCGTCGTGGGCGAGGCGGACCTGCACCCGTAGCGGACCTGCACCGTAGCGGGCGCGCGCCCTGCGCCGCGCCCGCGTCCGCGCTCAGGCCCGCGTCCGCGCTCAGGCCCGCGTCCGCGCTCAGGCCCGCGTCCGCGCTCAGGCCCGCGTCCGCGCTCAGGCCCGCGTCCGTGCTCAGGCCCGCGTCCGCGCTCAGGCCCGCGTCCGCGCTCAGGCCCGCGTCCGCGCTCAGGGCGCGAACTGCGCGGCCTGAGCGGTGCGGGCCACCGTCTCCCCGTCCGTCGGCGTCAGCGACCCCCGGCCGCCACCCACGCGTCGACCACGGACCGCACCCGTGCCACCAGCGCACCCTTCCCGGCGAACGGTCCCCCGCCCACACCTCGTCGAGCAGCGTCGTCCCGTCCGCCTTCGCGGGGTTGGCGACACCGGAGTCGGTGTTGCCGAAGACAACACGGGGCTCCGAGCGCCGTACGTAGGCGTGCGTGGGATTCTCGGTCCCCTTATCCCCGGACAGCGCCGCGTTCCGGTACAGCCCCAACCGCAGGTACGACGTGGCCGAGTCGCGCCCGACCAGATTGACGGGCCCGTAGAAGAGCGTCTGAAGCGACGGGTCGTCGATCGGCTACTCCACCCGCAGCCGGAACGGCATGGACACCCGCACGGTGTCCCCGTCCCGCCAGGTCCGCGACACCGTGAGGTAGCTCCCCGGCGCCGGAGTCCCGCTCACCGCACGCCCGTTGACCGTCACCCGGAACCCGGCGACGGCCCCCGACGGCACCCGCAGCTTCAGCGCGAACGCGGAGGCCGGCCCGCGCACGGTGAGCGTGGTCCCGTGCTCCCGCGGGAACTCGGTCCTCTGCTCGACGGTGACCCCGCGCTCGGCCATTTTCGACGGCCGTCATTTCCTGGCCGTGCGGCCGATCGACTCCACCAGGGGCAGCAGGCGGTGCTGTACGCGCTCCCGCAGGGCGACCTCCGTGCGGGTGCGGACGACGCCCGGGAGGCTGATCAGCTTCTGGATGACGTCCTCCAGATGGGCGTTGTCGCGGGCCACGACCCGGGTGAGCAGGTCGCCGCCGCCGGTGATGGAGAACGCCTCCACGATCTCCGGTACGGTGGCCAGCGCGTCGCCCACGTCGTCGAGGTGGCCCTGGGTGACCTCGATGTGCACGAAGGCGAGCACCGGGTGGCCCAGGGCGGCGGGGGAGAGGGAGGGGCCCGTGCCGGTGATCACGCCGTCGCGTTCGAGGCGGTCCAGGCGGGCCTGGAGGGTGCCGCGGGCGATGCCGAGGATGCGGGCGTACTCGCGGATGCTCGTGCGGGGCTGCTCCAGCAGCAGCCTCAGGATGCGGGTGTCGAGTTCGTCCACGGCCATGGTGCCCGGCCTCCTTGCTGCGTACATGATCTTCGTCGACTGTACCAATGGCTCAGCGGGGTGCGATCCGGAAGAACCGGGCGTCGTGGTCCGTTGGCCCGGCGGTGGAGCACGCTCGGGCCGCACCGATGGGCCAATGGCCCAGTGGTCGAGGGCTCACTTGAGCCGGTGGCGGGTCGGATGCTGTCATGGGGTCGTCGATGGCGCTGCGGATCCCGCGGCGCCTTTTTCATGCCGGTGTCCATCCGATGTCGATCAGGGGGCGGTAAGCAGTGCTGAAGACGGTGTTCATGGCCCCGGACCCGGGGCGGGCGCGGCTGCGCTTCGCCGCGCGGGCCTTGCTCGGCATCGGCCTGGCGGTCGTCGTCTGCGGCCTCGCCGGTCACTCCCTCGTCGGCGCCGTGACCGGCGGCCTCGCCGCGCTGCTCGCCCTGTTCACCGTCACCGACGCCACCGTCCGCGGGCAGGCCGTCACCACCGCGCTGCTGCCCGCCGTCGGTCTGCCGGTGCTCGGGGCGGCGGCCGTGCTGCACGACCAGCCCGTCCTGCGGGACCTCACCTTCCTCGCCGTCATCGGCGCGGGCGTGTACGCCCGTCGCTGGGGGCCGCGCGGACACAGCCTCGGCGTGTTCGCGTTCATGATGTTCTTCGTCGCGCAGTTCCTGCAGGCGACCCGCGGTCAGCTGCCCGAGCTGTACGCGGCCGTCCTGCTGTCCCTGCTGAGCGCGGCGGCGGTGCGCTTCGGGGTGTGGTGCTACGAGCGCGGGCTGCCCCCGGCCGCCGTACCCGCCCCGCCGGGCGGCACCGGACTCGACCGGGTCACCACCCGCCAGGCCGTCCAGGCGACCGTGGGTGCGGGCTTCGCGCTGGTCGTGGGCCAGCTGCTGTCCGGAGAGCGCTGGTACTGGGCCGTCGGCGCCACCTGGTGGATCTTCGTCAACACGACCTCGCGGGGCGAGACGCTGGTCCGCGGCTTCCGCCGGGTGCTCGGCACGGTGATCGGCATCGGCCTCGGCCTGCTCCTCGCGGTCCCCGTGGCGGGCTCCGCGGTGCCCACGGCCGTGCTCGTCGCCGTGTGCGTCTTCGGGATCTTCTATACGGCCGCCGTCTCCTACACCTGGATGATGCTCTGGGTCACCCTCCTCGCCGAACTCCTCTACGGCCTCCTCGGCGTCCTCACTCCGGGCCTGCTGGCGCTGCGGCTCGCGGAGACCGGGGTCGGGGCGGTGGGCGCGGTCCTCGCGGTGCTCTTCGTCCTGCCGGTCACCACCCACACGATCACCGACGCCTGGATCCGTCGCGCCCTGCGCTGCGTCCACGCGTGCACGGCGGAAGCCGCCGCGCGCCTCGCGGGTGACGACAGTGCCGCCCCCGCCGCCCGGGTCGCCGAACTCGAACAGCTCCTCGGCCGGGTACGGCTCGCCGTGGCCCCCCTCGTCCACCCCCTCAACCCGATGCGCGGCCGCAAGCGCCGCGCCGCCCAGGTCCTCACCCTCCTCGACGCCTGCGCCCACGAGATCCGCGGCCTCGTCACCATCGCCGCCGACCCCGAGGCATCCCACGACGCCCGCCTGGCGGCGGCGTGCTGGCGGGTGCACGGGGCTGTGGAGGCGCTGGTGGAGGGGGAGGCCGGGGCTGAGGCCAGGGCGGGGGTGGCCGCAAACACCGGGGCTGAGGCTGGGGCGGGAGTGGCGGACGCCGGGGCCGCGGTGCACATCGAGGTCGCGGGCGTGGCGAGGGCTGGTGCTGACGTGGAGTCCGGGGCAGGGGGCCTGGTGAAGGCTGGTGCCGAGAGCGAAACCGGGGCACACGGCGTGCTGAAGGCCGGGGCTTCGCAGCCCTTGGCGGAGGCCGCGGCGAAGGCCGGAGCTGAGGCGAAGGCTGGGACGGGAATCGGGGCTGTGACGCAGGTAGGGGTTGTGGCGCAGGCCGGGGTCGCGGCCAAGGCTGGGACGGGAATCGGGGCTGCGACGCAGGTGGGGGTTGCGGGGCAGGCCGGGGTCGCGGCCGAGGCTGGGGCTGGGGCCGAGGTCGGCACGGAGACTGCGGTTGGGTCACAGACTGGGACGGGGGCCGAGGTTGGGCCGCAGACCGGGGCTGGGCTGGATGTGGCGTCCGTGTTGCCGGCCTCCGGGTCCGCCGCCGATCCGGCCTCTGCCCACCTGCACGGCCCTCTCGCTCACCTGCACGGCCTGGAGCGCGCCCTCACAGAGCTCGCCCAGCCGCTGCGGGCCCCCTCCGGCTCACCGCTCGTCGGGGCCTGACCGCTCCCCGGCCCACCGCTCACGGGTGCCAAGCGCGCCAGCCCATGCCTGGGTGCCGGGCCTGCCGCCCCAGCGGCGTCGCTTCCCGAGGTGGCAACCTGCCCTCCGGCATGCGGCTTCGCCGCCTGGCGGCACGCGCGTGCGACGCGCCGACCCTTCCGCATGCGGACCCCCCACCTGACGGCGCGTGCGGGGTAGCTGCCGGCCCGTGCTCTGGTGTGGGGCCTGATGTTCGGCGCGGCCTGATGCCGGCGGCGCTGGTGCCCGAGGTGGTGACCCGCGCTCCGCATGTGGACCGGCCGCCTGGCGGCGCGTGCGGGGTGGTTGCCGGCCCTTGCGTGGGGCGTGCCGTCCGGTGGTGCTGGTGGGAGCCTCCGCTGCGGCACCCGGACTCGGCGCCAGACGCGCGCGCGTGCGAGGCGCGCGCGTGCGCGCCTCGGTACCGGGTCCGCCGTTCGGCGGGCGAGTGGGTCCGGCCGTTCTCGCGTCGCGCCGCGTTTCGACGGCGTCTTGGTCTAGACCTTCCTTGATCAACTGCTACCGTCACCACCACGACGACGGTGACGCGAGAGGGGTCAGCGGTGGCGGACGGCGACGGCAGGCGGCGGGCGTTCATCGGGTCGTTCACGGCGGCCGGCGGTCCCGGGATCGTGACGGCGACGGTGGATCCGGACAGCGGCGGCCTGACCGTGCTGAGCATGGCGGACACCGTGCCCGACCCATCCTGCCTGGCCCTCTCGCCCGACGGAGGCATGCTCTACGCGGTCAGCGAGACGGCCGACGGCACGGTCACCGCCTACCGTGTGGACGGCGACGTACCCGAGCGGACCGGCCCGCCGGTCCCGGTCGGCGGCAGCGGCCCCACCCACCTCACCGTGCACGACGGCCACGTCCTGACCGCCAACTACGGCTCCGGCAGCGTCACCGCCGTCCCGATCCGCGCGGACGGCACGCTCGCCCGGGCCGCGTCCGCCGTGCTCACCCACACCGGCTCCGGCCCGTACACCCCACGCCAGCAGGGCCCGCACGCCCACCACGTGCTGTCCGACCCCGCCGGGCGCTGGCTGGTCAGCGTGGACCTCGGCACGGACTCGGTACGGGTGTGCACCCTGCGCGAGGGCAGGATCTCCGTGCACCGCGAGATCGCGCTGCGCCCGGGCTCCGGCCCCCGCCACCTCGCCTTCCACCCGGAGGGCACGTACGCCTACGTGGTCAACGAACTCGCGCCGACCGTCACCGTCTGCCGCTGGGACACGGTGGACGGCGCCCTGAAGCCGCTGGCCGAGACGCCGGTGCTGCCCGGTGCTCCGGCCGGGGACGCCTACCCCTCGGGGATCGCCGTGGCGCCGGACGGACGGTTCGTGTGGGTCGCGACCCGGGGCGAGGACGTGCTGTCGGTGTTCGTGGTCGCGAGCGGCGGCGAGGTGCTGCGGCTGGTCGGCACGGTGCCGTGCGGCGGCCACTGGCCGCGCGCCCTCGCCGAGTCCGGCGGCCGGCTGTACGTCGCGAACGAACGCTCCGGCGACGTCACCTGGTTCCGCCTCGACCCGGCCACCGGACTGCCCGTCCGGGACGGCTCGATCCCCGTACCGGCGGCGACCTGGGTGGTCCTCGGTTAGACGCCCGCCGCCACCGTCTCCAGACGTACGAAGGGCCCGCTCCCCGAAGGAGCGGGCCCTTTCCGTCGTACGGGCGTACCGGCATACGGCAGCGCGGGCGCGTCAGCGCACCGGCGCGCCCTGCGGCTGCGGCGCGATGCCCAGCGCCGTCGTGTACTTGGCGAGCGCGAGCTTGCCGATCGCGGGGTAGGGGCCGAGCGCCTCGGCCGCCGAGCAGCCGGCCTCCTTGGCCGCCTCCTCCAGCAGGGACGCGTCGATCTCCGGGCCGATCAGATACGGCGCCAGCGCCAGCTGCTGGGAGCCGGAGGAGCGCAGCTGCTCGGCCACGGAGGCGATCGAGCCCTCCTGGTCGAGGGCCGCGGCCATCACCGGCACGGCCAGGCGCGCGGCGAGCAGCATGCCGGTGATACCGGCGGCCTGCACGGCCTCGTCGCCGCCCACGGAGGCGAGGATGATGCCGTCGGCGGCCGTCGCCACGGTGAACAGGCGGGCGCGGTCCGCGCGGGCGAGACCGGCCTCGGAGAGCCGCACGTGCAGCGCCTCGGCGAGCAGCGGGTGGGGGCCGAGCACATCGGTGAGCTCGGCGGCCACCTTGCTGTCCATGACGGCCTGGCGGACCTGGCGCAGCAGGGCGCTGTCGGGGCCGGCGAGCAGCGGCACGACGACGGCGACGGGGCCCTCGGGCTCCTTGACGTCCAGTCCGGCGGCCACGGCCTGCTCGTAACGGGCGGTGCGCTCCTCGGCGGCGTGGGCGAGGACGGACCGCAGCGTGGGGTAGTCGGTGTCGTCCCCGTCCAGGTAACCGATGCGCGCGTCGAGACCGGGGAGCTCGGAGCGGGCGATGCTCACGATCTCCTCGGCGAGGCCGCGGGTGGCCTCACTCGGCGTGCCCGGCACCGCGAGGACGAGCGCGGGGGCGCCCTCGGGAGCCGCCACGGGCTCGGGTCGGCGGTGCCGCCCGGGCTGGCGGGGGCGCGGCATTCGTACTGGCAGGCCGGACGCGGGCCCAGTGGGGGAGCTCATGGCGCCGCATGTTACTTGTTTCCGTGGCTCTGCTGTTCGGGGAGGGTGCAGGTGAGCGGTATCCGTCCGCTTTTGTCTGATGAGTTACGTACGGATCAGAAGTGATCGGCGTGTGTTCCGGGCGACTTGTCCCTCCGAGCCCCCGAACCCCATGGAACGCCGCAACCGGTTGCCTCAATCGGCGGCCCCAACTCCCGCGTCGGCCACCACGTGCAGCAGGCACGCGTCCTCCGGCAGATCGAGCGCGCCCGTCGCGAGCGCGGTGGCCATGCGCACCGCGCCGAGCAGCGGATCCCCCTCGGCCGTCACCCGCCGCGCGTGCGGCAGCCGATGGGCCAGCTCCTCCGCCAGCGGGACGAGAAGAGGCTCGCCCAGCTGGAACAGCCCGCCGGTGAGGGCGAGGCGCGGCTCGCCCTCAGCGGGGCAGACGGCGGCCGCGGAGTCGGTCATGTGCCGGGCGGCCGAGCGCAGGATGTCCGCGGCGACCGGATCGTCCGCCGCACAGGCGGCCACCCGGGGCGTGAACGACGCCAGTACCGCGGGCCGGTCGGGAAGCGGATACAGCCGCCCGGGCAACCCGCAGACCGGCCCGAACTGCTCCTCGGCGCCGGCCAGCAGCGCGGCGGAACCGCCCGGCCGTCCGTCATGCGCGCGTACGGCGGCCTCCAGACCGGCCCGGCCGATCCAGGCGCCGCCGCCGCAGTCGCCCAGCAGATGACCCCACCCGTCGGCGCGCCGCCACTCGGCGAGGTCCGTGCCGACCGCGATCAGCCCCGTGCCCGCGGCGATCACCGCGCCCGGGCGAGGACCGAGGGCGCCCAGATACGCGGTGACGGCGTCGGCGGCGAGCGCGACCCGGCGGATGCCGAACTCCCGCGCCAGTGCCCCCGGCAGCTCGGCGCGCAGGGCGCCGCCCAGAGAGGCGAACCCGGCCGCGCCCACCACCGCGGTGACCGGCTCCGGCACACCGGCCTCGGCCGCCAACCCCCGCAGCAGGGAGCGCAGTTGCTCCATCAGGTGCCCGGGGTCGATCCCCCGTGCACCGGTGCGGACCGGCACGTCGGACGACCGGTGGGCGACCGCGCCCCGCTCCGCCGTGCCGACGGCGACCCGCAGCCCGGAGCCGCCCGAGTCCACGGCCAGGATGCCGCCGCCGCGCCCCGGCCCGGCGGGGTCGGTCACGGCAGGCGCCAGTCCACGGGCTGCCCGCCCTGCTGCATCAGCAGGTCGTTGGCCCGGCTGAACGGACGCGAGCCGAAGAAACCGCGATCGGCCGACATGGGGGAGGGGTGCGCCGACTCCACCGACGGCAGCCGGCCCAGCAGCGGACGCAGATTGCGGGCGTCCCGGCCCCACAGGATGGCAACCAGCGGCTTGCCGCGCGCGGCCAGCGCCCGAATCGCCTGCTCGGTGACCTCCTCCCAGCCCTGGCCGCGGTGCGCGCCCGGCTTGCGCGGGGCCGTGGTGAGCGCTCTGTTGAGCAGGAGCACGCCCTGCCGCGTCCACGGCGTCAGGTCCCCGTTCGACGGCTGGGGCAGCCCCAGGTCGGTGTTGAGCTCGCGGAAGATGTTGATGAGGCTGCCGGGCAGCGGCCGCACCTCGGGTGCGACCGAGAACGACAGCCCGACCGCGTGACCAGGGGTGGGGTAGGGGTCCTGCCCGACGATGAGGACGCGGACCTCGTCGAAGGGCTGCTGGAAGGCCCGCAGGACATTCGGGCCGGCCGGGAGGTAGGTGCGTCCCGCGGCGATCTCCGCGCGCAGGAAGTCGCCCATCTCCGCGATCCGCCCGGCGACGGGTTCGAGGGCCTGTGCCCAGCCCGGTTCGACGATTTCATGCAAGGGTCGTGGTGCCACGGCCGTCACCCTACTGCCGTACGCAGGGTGACGATCAACCGGTGGCCAAGGTCTGCCCCTGACGCTTCACTCACTTCCATGTCCCCCCTGATTCCTCCTCATTCCTCATTCCTTGTGCTTTGTGCTTCGTACTTCGTGCTTCCTGACTTCTGTCCCAGTCTCAGCCCACGACCGCCGCGCGTACGCACAGCACGTCCGGCAGATGGGACGCCAACTGCCGCCAGCTGTCGCCGTCGTCGGCCGAGGCGTACAACTCGCCGTTGCGATTGCCGAAGTAGACGCCCGCCGGGTCCGCGTTGTCCGTGCACAGGGCGTCGCGCAGCACCGTGCCGTAGTGGTCTCCTTGCGGCAGGCCCGCCGACAGCGGCTCCCAGTTCTTGCCCGCGTCGGCCGTGCGGAAGACCCGGCAGCGGTGCTCGGCGGGGACCCGGTCGGCGTCGGCGTTGATCGGGAAGAGATAGGCGGTGTCCCCGCGGCGGGGGTGGGTGGCGACCGCGAAGCCGAAGGTCGAGGGCAGACCGTCGCCGATGTCCGTCCACTGGACGCCCCCGTCGTCGCTGCGGTACACCCCCCAGTGGTTCTGCAGATACAGCCGGTCGGGGTTGGCCGCGTCCCGGGCCACCTTGTGCACGCATTGGCCGAACTCCGGATTCGGATCCGGCAGGAACACCGCCGAGACACCGGAGTTGGACGGTGTCCAGCTCGCCCCGCCGTCCAGGGTGCGGAACACCCCCGCCGTGGACACCGCCACCGTCACCGCCCGCGGGTCGCGGGCGTCGGTGAGGATGGTGTGCAGGCCCTCTCCGCCGCCGCCCGGCATCCACTGCGAGCGCGTCGGATGCTCCCACAGTGGGCGGACGAGTTCGAAGCTCTCGCCGCGGTCCTCCGAGCGGTACAGTGCGGCCGGCTCCGTGCCCGCGTAGACCACGTCGGGCTCGGCGGCCGACGGGTGCAGCTGCCACACCCTCTCCAGCGAAGCCCCCGTGTCCTGCGGGAACTTGACGGCCGGCTTCGGCGGCTCGGTCCAGCTGCGGCCCAGGTCGTCGGAGTGGAACACCGACGGCCCCCAGTGCGCGCTGTCGCCGCCGGCCAGCAGCCGGGGGCGCTCGCCCCGGGTGTCGATGGCGACCGAGTAGATCGCCTGTGCGTTGAAAGCCGGTTTGTCGTCGAACTCCCACACCCCATCGCGCCGACGCCCGATGAACAGGCCCTTGCGTGTGCCCACGGCGAGCAGTACCTCGGTCATGTCCGATCACCTCCGCGACGTCCTTGTCCCAGACACCGGCCAGTCTGCACCCAGCCACTGACAGTCACCCCTCGGCGCGGTGTCATCGCAGGTCACAGCGGCCTTGCCAGGGGTCAGGGCGCTCCCGGCCGCCGCGCGACGCCGGTCAGTGCGAGCCGGGCAGCGCCCTGTCCAGGACCGCGTCGAGACCGGCGCCGTCGGGGAGCGTGCCGAAGGCGTGCCCCCAGTCGCCGCCGAGGCGGCTCACGCAGAAGGCGTCGGCGACGGCCGGCGGGGCATGGCGGACCAGCAGGGACCCCTGGAGCGTGAGCGCCATGAGTTCCACCAGGCGCCGGGCGCCGGTCTCGGTCGCCGAGGACAGGGCGTCCTTCAGCCGGGTGACCGCCGCGTCCAGGCGGGCGTCCGCCCCGCGTGCCAGGGCGAGTTCGGCGAAGAGGGCGTCGGCCGTGGCGGGTTCGCGGGTCAGCGCCCGCAGTACGTCGAGGGCGTTGACGTTGCCCGAGCCCTCCCAGATCGACAGCAGCGGGGCCTCGCGGTAGTGCCGGGGCATGCCGGAGTCCTCGACGTACCCGTTGCCGCCCAGGCATTCCAGGGCCTCCGCGGTGAACGCCGGGCCCCGCTTGGTCACCCAGTACTTGCCGACGGCGGTCGCGAGGCGCCGGAACGCCCGCTCTCCCTCGTCCCCGCGCACCGCGCGGTCGGCCGCCCCGGCCAGCCTCAGGGTGAGGGTCGTGGCGGCCTCGGATTCGACGGCCAGGTCGGCCAGGACGTTGCGCATCAGAGGCTGGTGCAGCAGCCGTGCGCCGAACGCGCCGCGGTGCCGGGCGTGGTGACCGGCCTCGACGAGCGTCCTGCGCATCAGGGTCGCCGAGGACATCACACAGTCCAGGCGGGTGCAGTTGACCATCTCGATGATGGTCTTCACCCCCTGGCCCTCGGGGCCGACCAGCCAGGCCACCGTGCCGTCGAACTCGGGCTCGGAGGAGGCGTTGGAGCGGTTGCCGAGCTTGTCCTTCAGCCGCTGGATCCGGAAGGCGTTGCGGGTGCCGTCGGGCAGCACCCGCGGCACCAGGAAGCACGACAGGCCCCCGGGCGCCTGGGCCAGGACCAGGAACAGGTCGCACATCGGCGCCGAGGTGAACCACTTGTGCCCGCGCAGGGTGTACACACCGGGCTCGGCGGTCGGAGTGGCCGCGGTGGTGTTCGTCCGGACGTCCGAGCCGCCCTGCTTCTCGGTCATCCCCATGCCGGCCAGCAGCCCGCGCTTCTCGGTGGGCACACGCAGCCCCGGCTCGTACACGCGTGCGGTGAGCAGCGGCTCGTACGCCTTGGCGAGATCCGGCTGGCGGCGCAGCGCGGGCACCGCCGCGTACGTCATCGACGTGGGGCAGCCGTGACCCGCATCGGTGTGCCCCCAGACCAGGCCGCCCGCGGTCCGGGCGACATGGGCGCCGGGCCGGTCGTCCGCCCAGGGCGCCCCCGCGAGGCCCTCCTCGACGGCGACCCGCATCAGCGCGTGCCAGCTGGGGTCGAAGTCCACCTCGTCGACCCGGTGGCCGTAACGGTCGTGGGTGCGCAGCACGGGCGCGTGCCGGTTGGCCAGCTCGCCCCACTCCTGCGCCTCGGCGCTCCCCGCCCGCAGGCCGAGCCGGCGGATCCCCTCCTCGGCCCAGCCGGCCCCCTCCCGGCGCAGCCCCTCCAGCAGGGCGGCGTCCTCGGCGGCGTCGTAGGGAGCGAGCGGCGGGGGCTGGTTGGTGACGTCATGGGTGAGGTCATGGGTGGCGTGCGGCTGCGGTGACACGGATGTCGGATCCATGGCCGCAATGTTGCATCTGAGCTGCGACCGCAGCAATAGTGCAACAAGGGGAGGTGCGCGTAGGGTACCTGCTCATGCGGAGGAACCTGCCGGGAGGCGCCGTAGACGTGCGGCTGCGGCCGCTGTCCGCGCGGTCGGTCGTGTTGAGCCTGCTGCTCGGCGCGGATCCACCGGAGCTGCCGGTGAAGGACCTCGTGCGGCTGGTGGAGCCGTTCGGCATCGGCGGGTCCACGCTCCGGGCCGCGCTCAGCCGAATGGTGGCGGTCGGCGATCTGCGGCGCACGGACGGCGTCCATGGCCTCAGCGACCGGCTGCTGGAGCGCCGGCGGCGGCAGGACGACGCCGTGCACCCCCACACGCGCGCGTGGAGCGGCGACTGGGAGACCGTCGTCGTCACGGCGACGGGGCGCGGCCCCACCGAACGCGCCGACCTGCGCGCCCGACTCACCAGCCTGCGCCTCGCCGAACTCCGCGAGGGCGTCTGGCTGCGGCCGGCCAACCTCGCCCGTCCGCTCCCGACCGGGAGTCTCGCCGAGGTGGCCCGTTGCCTCACCGCCCGCCCCGAGGGGCCCGCCCGGGAACTCGCCGCCGCGCTCTGGCCGTTGGACGAGTGGGCTGCCACCGCCCGCGCCCTGCTCGACCACACCGCCCGCGCGGCCACCCCCGCCGACCGCTTCACCGCCTTCGCCGCCGTCGTACGCCATCTGCTCGCCGACCCGGTGCTCCCGCCCGACCTGCTGCCCGCCGACTGGCCCGGCCCCGGCCTGCGGGCCGCCTACACGGCGTACCAGGCGGAGGTGATGCGGGCCGTGCGGTCGCCGGAGGTCCGGGCATGACGGAGCGGCCGTACGAAGCGCCGTGCGGGGACGCTTCGGACGGCCGCGCTCATCGGGAGCCGATCGGCTCGCTGGAGCCGCTCAGCGGTAGGTGATGTCCGAGCTGGAGTACAGGCAGTTGGTGCTGTCGGGGCCGACCCCCGCCGCCGTGTTGTTGTTGTACTTCTGGCAGGGGATGACCTTGCGGCTCGCGTCGTTGCGGATCGTGATGTTCCGCAGCGTCGCCACGTCGTTGCGGTTGACGTTGATGCCGACGAGTCGGGCGGTGGAGCCCGTACCGGTCACCTCGATGGTGTTGAGGTTGACCTTGCGGGTGTACTGCGTGGAGCAGTCGCCGCAGGAGCGGTACAGCGTCTTGAACTCCTGGACGGCGAAGTTGGAGATGTTCACCGTGCCGCCGCCGTTGTGCTGGAAGACCTTGTCGGCGGCCTTCTTGGCGCCGCCGCCGACGACGTGGTACGTCGCGCCGCTGCCGCCCTTGAAGGTGGCCGCGTCCTCGCCGACGTCTTCCCACCAGACGTTCTGCAGGGTGCAGCTGCCCAGGCAGTGGATGCCGTCGGCGCCGGGCGCCCCGATGATGACGTTCTTCAGCGTCACGCCGTTGGCGAGCGTCAGGATCGGCTGCTGGTTCTCGGCCTGGTCCCCGGTGCCCAGGGCGCCGCTGCCGTACAGGCGCAGCATCCCGTAGTCCCTGGAGCTGGTCAGGTGGATGGTCGAGGTGACCGGCTGGCTGCCGGAGGCGGACGGCCAGGTGGCGGCGCCCGCCGGACCCGCCCCGGTGGTCATGATCATGCCAACCGAGAGCCCGAGGGTGGTCAGCGCCCCGGTCAGTGCGCGCCTGCGGGCGCGCGGTCGCGTCGCAGAGGTCATGTCCCGTGTCCTTCTGTTGTGAGGGGTGTGCACGCGTACGCATGTCGGACAGATATCTGAACAGCGTCCATGAATCCAACCGAAATGCGCCGTGTCAGTGTGACCTTCTGGGGAAGTGTGAGGCGGCTCGGTCACACTGCTGAACGGAACGTAGGGGGCAAGCGCTTTCTAGTCAACGCTTTGCGCAGAACGTGTTTCCTTCGCGCAGCAGCGGTAAGTGCTTGCTGTCCGGAGAGCGTGGGAGCGCTTCCATGCGGGGCATGTGCATGCCACCATCGACGACGGACGCACTCCTTCCAGCGCACGCATCCACCCGCACCGCCGACCCGGAAGGTGGCAGCCCATGCCCCCCACGCACCCCGCGAGGAGACCGCTGCGTTCGGTGCTCCTGGCGCTCTTCGCCGCGCTCGTACCCCTGCTCGCGGCCACTGTCCTGACCGCACCCGCCGCCTCCGCCCGCACCGAGGCGGCAGACGCGGCCGACGCGGTCCCCACCGCGACCCTCACCGAGGTCACCGACTTCGGCGCCAACCCCAGCAGCCTGCGGATGTACGTGTACGTCCCGGCGAGCGTCACCGCCCGCCCGGCCGTTCTGGTCGCCGTGCACTGGTGCACCGGCTCCGGCCCGGACATGTACAACGGCACGGAGTACGACACGCTGGCCGACCGGTACGGCTACATCGTGATCTACCCGTCCGTCACCCGCAGCAGCAAGTGCTTCGACGTCTCCTCGCCGCAGGCACTCAGGCGCGACGGCGGCAGCGACCCCGTGGGCATCAAGTCGATGATCGACTGGGTGACCCGCACCTACTCCGCCGACACCAGCCGCGTCTACGCCACCGGCATCTCCTCCGGCGCGATGATGACCAACGTACTGCTGGGCGACTACCCCGACGTCTTCGCGGCGGGCGCCGCCTTCGCCGGGGTCCCCTTCGGCTGCTTCGCCACCATCGACGGCTCCGAATGGAACAGCACCTGCTCCAGCGGCAACATGATCCGCACCGCGCAGCAGTGGGGCGACACGGTCCGCGCCGCGTACCCCGGTTACACCGGCCCCCGGCCCCGTATGCAGGTGTGGCACGGCACCGAGGACGACGCCCTGCGCTACCCCAACTTCGGGGAGCAGATCAAGCAGTGGACGAACGTCCACGGCCTCGGCCAGACCCCGGCCGCCACCGACTCGCCCCAGTCCGGCTGGACCCGCACCCGCTACGGCGGCACCGGTGACCGGGCCCCCGTGGAGGCGATCAGCCTCCAGGGCGTCGGCCACAACCTCTACGGCCAGGGCATGGCGGCCCGCGTCCTCACCTTCTTCGGCCTCGACGGCGACGGACCCGCGCCCCAGCCCCAGCCGGGCGGCTGCCGGGTGAGGGTCACCACCAACGCCTGGAACACGGGCCTCACCGCATCCGTGACCGTCACCAACACCGGCACCACCCCGATCAACGGCTGGCAGTTGGGCTTCACCCTGCCCGCCGGCCAGACGATCACCAACGGCTGGGGCGCCACCTACACACCGGCCACCGGGGCGGTGACCGCGGCGAACGTGTCGTACAACGCGACGATCGCGCCCGGCGCCGGGGTGTCGATCGGCTACCAGGCGAGCCATACGGGCAACAGCGCGGCGCCCTCGGGCTTCACCCTCGACGGGGTCGCCTGCGCGGTGGGCTGATCGGGCCTTTTCGGCGGCGCGATCCCGGGAACCCGGCAGTTCTGAAGACGGGGACTGCTCGGGAGGCGAGAAGAGTCATGGCACGGCAAGCGTCGTCCCCCACCCTGCCCAACCCCGTGCGCGGCACGGTCTCCGCCCTGCGCCGGATTCCCGGCGCGGGCGTCGTGGGCAGGGTGGCCGAGGGAACGCTGGACACGGTCGGAAGTGTGTCGCCGCGAGGGCGGCGGCTGGCGGTCTACACGGGCGCCGGCCTGCTCGGCGTCGCGGGCGTCGTCGAGTGGCCGGTCGCGGTCACCGGAGCGGCCGTGGCCTGGCTGACCCAGCCACGGCCGGGCGAGCGCGACGGCCACGAGAAGACCGACGGGACGGCGACCTCCGGCACCCGGAAGTCGGACACGACGGCCACCTCACGGCCGGCGGACCGGTCGTCCGGTGCGAAGGCGTCCGGTACGAAGAGGTCCGCTACCAAGTCGTCCGGTACGAAGGCGTCCAGCGCGAAGTCGTCCGGTACGAAGAGGCCCTCAGGGGCCGGTAAGTCGTCCGGCACGAGTAAGCCGTCCGGCGGCAGGAAGTCGCCCAGTGCCGGCAAGGCGTCGGGCGCCGCCAAGTCGGCCACCCGTAAGGCGGCCACCAGTAAGTCCACCAGCGGCAAGTCCGCCACGGGCGGCCGGTCCTCGGCATCGCGGTGAGGTCGGCCATGGCAACGGGACCGCTGTCCGCTGTCTCAGCGGCCGCGGCGGGCTTCGTGCTCGCCGGGCCGCGGCTGCTGGCGCGCGGAGCCGCACCCGCCGTCGGACTGGCCGCCGGCGCGGTGGCCGGCGGCGCCCGGGGCGCGGTGCGCACCGTCGACGCCGCGGCCCGAGTCGGCCGTGTCGCCCGCGCCGCCCTGCCGGGTGGCGGACACGACTGGCGCTCCGGCCCGCGCGCTCACCTGGCGCTGCGGCCCATCGAGCCGGACCGGGTGCGGCGGGCGGGCGGCAGGGAGGCGGCCGCCCGCCGGGTGGCCGCCGCGCTGGCCCGGCATCCCGAGGTGCTGTACGCCTACTGGGACGGCGGGCTGGCCCGGCTGGTGGTGTCCGCGACCGAGGACGCGGTGACCGAACGGGTGCTCGGCAAGGCCGCCGAAGCCGCCGAACGTCATGGCCTCGGACCGTTCGACGGGCGCGCCGAGGAGACCCCCGACGAGCCCACACACCCCGGCGACCCTCGCGACGTACGGACGGCGGCGGGCGCCCTGCTGGCCGATGTGGCGGGCACCGCGGCCGCGGTCACCGGTTCGGCGCTACGACTGCCGCCGTCGCCCCGGTTCGTGACCGCGGGCGTGACGATGCTGCGGGAGAACCCACGCTTCCGGGCCTGGCTACGGGCCCGCCTCGGCCGCTCCCGCCGTGACCTGCTGCTGACCGCCGCCAACGCCGCCGCGCACGGCGCCGGGCAGACACCGACCGGCCTGGTGCTCGACGGGACGCTGCGCGCCTGCGAGCTGGCGGAGGCGCTGGCCCGCGGCGCCGCCTTCGACACGCTCCACGACCGGCTGTGCGCGCCCGACCGCGCCTGCCCGACGGCCGCCGGGCGCGCACGGCCGCCGCTGCGTACGACCCCGGCCGAGGGGTACGCCAACTCGGCCGAGGCCGGCGGGGTGTTGGGGGCGGCCGCCGCGCTGCTGGTCAAACACGACACGCGGGAGGCGGCCGAGGCGGTGCTCGCGGGGTCGCCGAAGGCCGCGCGCTATGGGCCCGCCGCCTTCAACGCCGTCCTGGGCTGTGCGCTGGCACGGTCGGGGGTGCTGGTGCGCGACACGGACCGGCTGCGCCGGCTGGAGACCGCGGACACGCTCGTCCTGCATCCGAGCGCGCTGCGGGCGCCGGGCGGGGGAGCCGACCCCTGGATCGAGGCCGTCCTGGACGCCGCGCGGCGGGCCCGGCTGCGGGTCGTGGTGATGGACGACCCGGCACTGGAGGACTTCGTCTCCCTCGCCGACCACGTCCTGCCGGCCGACCGCCCGCTCGCCGAGGTGGTCACCACGATGCGCGAACGGACCGGCGGCGTCATCGCGGTGGCCCGGCCGGGCTCCGCTGCCGGGACCGCTCCGGCTTCCGCACAGCCCATGTCCGGCGCCGCCGACGCGGCGAACGACTCCCAGCCCGACACCGGTGCCGATGCCCGGCCCGGCCCGGCCTCGGCCGATACCACGGACGCCGGAGGTTCCCCGGCCGGCCCTGCCGATGGTGCCGATGCCCGTTCCGCCCCGGCCCCGTCGGGCAGGCCCGAGTCCTCCGACGCGGGATCCGCACCGGCCCTGGGCGGCCCGGCGGATGAGGGGTTCGGTTCGCGGGTGGTTCATGGCACCGACGTCGGCTCGGCCCTGGCCGAGACACCTGAGCCCTCGGGCGCGCGGCCCGCACCGGCCCCGGTCGACCCGGCAGACGACGGGTTCGGTTCGCGGGTGGTTCATGGCACCGATGCCCGCTCGGCCCCGGCCGAGACGTCCGAGCCCTCGGGCGTGGGGTCCGCACCGGCCCCCACCGACGCACCCGAACTCCCGGGTGAGGGGTCCGCACCGCTCCCGGGCGGCACGATCGGTGTCGGCTCCGATGAGGATCTGCGGGCCGGGCTCGCCGCCGCCGATCTGGCCGTCGCGCTCGCTGACGGGGGTGGGCCCGTCGTGTGGGCGGCGGATGTCGTCGCGCCGCATGGGCTGGCCGATCTGTGGCGGCTGCTCGTGGCGGTGCCCGCTGGGCGGACCGTGGGGCGGCGATCGCAGACGCTGGCCCGGTCCGGTGCCGCGCTGTCCGGGCTCCTGGTGGCCGTCGGTGAGTCGCGGCAGGGCGGCAGGCGGGGCGCGCTGCCCGGACTGCGGCACGCGCCGGTCGACGCCGCCGCCGCGGCCGCCCTGCTCAGCGGAGGCCGTGCGGCCCTCGGGGTGGCGCTGGCCCGGACGCCGCATCCGCGGGCCCGGGTCGCCTGGCACGCCCTGCGGCCGAAGGAGGTCCAGCACCGGCTCGCCCACTTGGAGCAGGAGGAGCATCCGGGCACCCTGGACGAGGCGGCCGCCCGTGCGCACGCGGCGATGGACACGGCCGCCAGGGTCCCGGCGCTGGCCCCCGCCCGCTGGGGTGTACGGCTGGCCCGGGCCGTGCGCAGCGAACTGGACGATCCGCTCACCCCGGTCCTGGTGGTCGGCTCGGCCGCCTCGGCGATCCTCGGCTCGGTCGTGGACGCCCTGCTCGTGGTCGGCGCCCTGGACCTCAACGCGCTGGTCGGCGGCGTCCAGCGGCTGCGGGCCGAGCGCGCGCTGGCCGGACTGCGTGAGCGGCACCAGCAGAAGGCGCGCATCGGCACCGAGGACTCCCCGGACGGACCGCACACCGTGGACGCCGCCGAGCTCTCGCCCGGCGACGTGATCACGCTCCAGGCCGACGACGTCGTACCGGCCGACGCCCGGCTGCTGTGGCAGGACGGTCTGGAGGTGGACGAGTCCGCGCTGACCGGCGAGTCGCTGCCCGTCGACAAGGAGGTGCGCCCGACCCCGCACGCCCCGGTGGCCGACCGCCGCTGCATGGTCTTCGAGGGCACGACGGTGGTCGCCGGACACGCCCGCGCCGTCGTCGTGGAGACCGGCGACCGCACCGAGGCGGCCCGTGCGGTCTCCCTCGCCGCCCGCACGCCCCCGTCCGCCGGTGTCCAGGCCCGGCTGCGTGAACTCACCCAGAAAGCCCTGCCGTTGACCCTGGCCGGCGGCGCCGCGGTCACGGGACTCGCGCTGCTGCGCGGCACCCCTATACGGCAGGCCGTGAGCGGCGGCGTGGCGGTGGCCGTGGCCGCTGTCCCCGAGGGGCTGCCGCTGGTGGCCACGGTGGCGCAGCTGGCCGCCGCCCGCAGACTGAGCCGCAGCGGAGTGCTGGTGCGCGCGCCGCGCACGCTGGAGGCGCTCGGCCGGATGGACACCGTCTGCTTCGACAAGACGGGGACCCTGACCGAGAACCGGCTGCGCCTGGTCCGGGTGGCCGACGCCGCCGGCACCGGGCACCGGCCGGACGACACGGCGGGCGCGGCCGTCGTACGGACCGCGGCCCGAGCCTGCCCCCGCCTGAACGGCGGCCCCGAACGCCCCGCGCACGCCACGGACGAGGCGGTGCTGGACGCGGCGGGGGAGGACCCGCACTGGACCCAGGCCGAGGGCCTGCCCTTCGAGGCGGCGCGCGGTTACGCGGCCGCGGTGGGGCGGGTGTCCGGCGACAGCGACAGCGACGCCGGCCGCTGGCTCGTCGTCAAGGGCGCGCCCGAGACGATCCTGCCCGCCTGCGCCGGACTGCCCGGCTCCGCCGCCGACGCCGCTTCCTCGCTGGCCCGCGACGGGCTGCGCGTCCTGGCCGTCGCCCGGCGTCGGCTGCCGGAGGCGGAGGGCGAGACGGAGGTGCTCGAACAGCCGCTGGAGGAGCTGGAGTTCACGGGCCTGCTGGCGCTGGCCGACGTACCGCGCGGGACGTCCACCGAACTGGTGCGCGGCCTGCGCGAGGACGGCGTACGACCGGTGATGCTGACCGGCGACCACCCGCAGACGGCACGCTCGATCGCCGTCGAACTGGGCTGGCCCGAGGACACTTCCGTGGTCACCGGCGACGAACTGGCCGCCGCCGACCGGTCCGAGCGGGCCCGGCTGCTGCGCGACGCCGGTGTGGTCGCCCGGGTCGCGCCCGAGCAGAAGCTCCAGGTCGTGGAGGCGCTGCGGGACGCGGGCCGGGTGGTCGGCATGGTCGGGGACGGCGCCAACGACGCGGCGGCGATCCGGGCCGCGGACATCGGCGTCGGCCTGAGCACCCGGGGCTCGGCGGCCGCCCGCAACGCCGCGGACGTCGTGCTCACCGGCGACGACCTCAGGGTGCTGATCGAGGCGATCGACGAGGGCCGCGCCCTGTGGCGCAGCGTCGCCGACGCCATCGTCATCCTAATCGGCGGCAACGCGGGCGAGGTCGGCTTCGGCATGGTCGGCACTCTGCTGGGGCGGGCCGCGCCGCTGTCCACCCGGCAGATGCTGCTGGTGAACCTGTTCACGGACCTGTTCCCGGCGATGGCCGTCACGGTCACCCCGAAGCAGCCGGAGCCCGGCGAGGCGGCGTCCGGCCCGCTCGGCACCTCACTGCTGGGCGCACCGCTGATCGAACGGATCCGGCACCGGGCCTTGACCACCTGCCTGGGCGCGGTGACGGCCTGGCTGATCGGCCGCTTCACCCCGGGTACCGCCCGCCGGTCCACCACGATGGCACTGTGCGCGCTGGTCGGCACCCAGCTCGCGCAGACGCTGACCGACCGCCGGGACAGCCCTCTGGTCCGCGCCACCGCGCTCGGCTCCGCCGCCGTGCTCGCCCTGCTGGTGCAGACCCCGGGAGCGAGCCAGGCGTTCGGCTGCACCCCGCTCGGCCCGCTCGCCTGGGCCGGCGTGGCGGCGGCGATCGCCCTGGCCGTGACGGGCCAGCGCGCCCTGCCCCGCCTGGAGCAGACGATCGTACGACTGGCCCGGTGACGGGCACCGCGGACGACCGTACGCCCGACTGGCGACTGGCGACTGGCGACTGGCGACTGGCGACTGGCGACTGGCGACCGGCGACCGGCGACCGGACGGCCGTGGGGCCGGGGCGGCAAGGCGGTCCTGGGCCCCACCCGGGGACGGCGGCGTCGTACGACCGTCCCGTGGCGGTGGCCGTGTTGCCGTCAGGCGGCCCACAGGGCGGACTCAGACGGCCCGCAGGTACTGCTCGGGCACGCGCGTGTCCGCGCCCAGTGCACGGGCCGCCTGGCGGGCCCAGGACGGGTTGCGCAGCAGCTCGCGGCCGAGCAGTACCGCGTCCGCCTCGCCGTTGGCGACGATCTTCTCGGCCTGCTCGACCTCGGTGATGAGCCCGACCGCGGCGACAGGCAGCGGGCTCTCCGCCCTGACCCGCGCGGCGAAGGGCACCTGGTAGCCGGGAACGGTCGGGATGCGTACCCCGGAGGCGTTGCCGCCGGTCGACACGTCCAGGAGGTCGACGCCGTGCGCGTGCAGGTCGGCGGCGAGGCGGACGGTGTCGTCGGGCGTCCAGCCGCCCTCCGGCAGCCAGTCGGTGGCGGACACCCGGAAGAACAGCGGCTTGTCCTCGGGCCACACCGCCCGCACCGCGTCCACGACCTCCAGGGCGAGACGTGTGCGGTTCTCGTACGAGCCGCCGTACGCGTCCGTGCGGTGGTTGGAGTGCGGGGAGAGGAACTCGTGGATCAGATAGCCGTGGGCGCCGTGGATCTCGACCGCCTCGAAGCCGGCGGCGAGCGCACGCCGGGCGCCGTCCGTGAACCGTCCGACGACCTCGGCGATCTGATCGATGGTCAGCTCGTCCGGCGTCGCGTGCCGCTCGTCGAAGGCGACCGGGCTCGGTGCGACGGGCTGCCAGCCGCCCGCCTCGGCGCCGAGGGGTGCGCCGCCCTTCCAGGGCCGGTCGGTCGATGCCTTGCGCCCCGCGTGGGCGAGTTGGAGTACCGGAGTGGTGCCCTGCGCCGCGAGGAAGCCGGTGATGCGGCGGAACGCCTCGGTCTGGGTGTCGTTCCACAGACCCAGGTCGTAGGGCGAGATCCGCCCCTCGGGGGTGACGGCGGTGGCCTCGACGACGATGAGGCCGGTGCCGCCGGTCGCCCGGGCCGCGTAGTGCGCGAAGTGCCAGTCGGTCGGGGTGCCGGCCAGCGGCCCGTCGGGGGCGGCCGAGTACTGGCACATGGGCGGCATCCACACCCGGTTCGGGATCGTCAGATCGCGCAGGGTCCAGGGCTCGAAGAGCGCACTCACGGCGGACTCCATTCGTCACGGTGCCGGTGTCGGCTCGTACGATAGGCAACGTAGTACGCTGAATGTCAAACTACGAGGGTGCTCGTACAATGGAGGCCCCGAGGAACTGGAGTCACCGTGACCGCCCCCGCCGTCAGCAGCCGTGACCTTCCGCATCCGCAGCGTGAGGAGATCCGGCTGGAGTCCGTGCTGCACGCGCTCTCCGACCCGATGCGGCTGCGGATCGTACGAGAGCTCGCCGTCGGCGGCGACGAGCTGAGCTGTTCGCAGTTCGCCCTCCCGGTCACCAAGTCGACCACCACGCACCACTTCCGGGTGCTGCGTGAGGCCGGGGTGATCCGCCAGATCTACCGGGGCACCGCCAAGATGAACGGCCTGCGCAAGGACGACCTGGACGCCCTCTTCCCCGGACTTCTCGACGGCGTCCTGTCCGCCGCCGACCACCAGGCCGTCCGGCTCGGGGACGGCTGAGCGCCCCTGCCCCTTCGAGTGCCTGGTCGCGCAGGAGTACCGCGCGGGGCAGGAAGAGGGCGTGGACCCCGTTCTCGCGGTGATCTACGCCACCGGGTACAGCCGTCGCGCGCCACGCCACCCTCACCCGCTCACCGCAACTGCCGCATCCGCTCGATCTCGCTGGTCTGCTGGGCGACCACGTCGTCGGCCATCTCCTCGATCAGCGTGTTGTTGCCCTGGCCCTTGACGTCCGTGGCCATGGTGATCGCCCCCTGGTGATGGGTGATCATCAAGCTCAGGAACAGCTCGTCGAAGGCCGCACCACGCGCCGCGCGCAACTTGGCGAGCTGTGCCTCGGTCGCCATGCCGGGCATCGTGGCGTGCTGCTCGTGCCCCCCGCCCGTCTCGGGTTCGCCATGTGTCGTCAGCCAGCTGCGCATGGCCTCGATCTCGGGTCCCTGGGCGGCGCTGATCCGCGCCGCGAGGCGTTTGACGTCGCCCGACCCGGCCTGAGCCGGGGCGAGTTCGGTCATCTCCAGGGCCTGCCGGTGGTGCGTGATCATCATCCGGGCGTATGTCACGTCCGCCCCGTTGGGTGTGTCGTCGTCCGCCCGCTGCTGCTCCGCCTCCTCGGCGGACAGGGTCCGGTTGGCCTCGCCCGGCGCGCCCGGCACGATCACCGAGGGCCCGGTCGTGCCCTTCGGTCCGGCATCGGCGTCCGTGTCGCAGCCCACCAGGGCGAGTACGCCCAGTGCGGCGGCGGTGGTGACGAGGGGCGCACGGCGGAAGAGCACAACGACCTCCTACGGCAGGCGAACTGAGTGACTCCCAACAACCCTGCCCGATCGGGGACATGACTGATCGAAAAGTTGTGTGACGAAGCTGTTGCCCCCTGTTGATCTGAGCATGACTAAGACAATACTTCGGAGGACCGTGCACCGTTCCCGAGCGAACGGCAACGAGGGAGGACACAGTGACCCTGTTGAACGATCTCCGCACACGGCACAGACGACTGGGAGTCGCGGCGACCGCCGTCGGTCTCCTGGCCGCCCTGCTGACCGCGGCCCCCGCGACCGCCACCCCGGACCCCGGCGACGCGCCGGCCGCCGAGCAGGACGTGTCGACCAGCGCACAGGCCCGCACCGCCGAGGCGATCGCTGCGGGCGAGATCCCCGGCCAGGACGAGATCGTCCACTCCGCCAACGTCGAACACCTCGTCAACATCCCCAAGGACGCCCTCGGCGGCACCAACTCGGACCTCGCCTTCCAGGGCAGGTACGCCTTCGCCGGCAACTACGACGGCTTCCGCATCTTCGACATCAGCAACCCCCGCGCGCCCAAGACGGTCGCCCAGGTGCTGTGCCCCGGCGCGCAGAACGACATCTCCGTCTCCGGCAACCTGCTCTTCCTCTCCACCGACTCCTCACGCAGCGACAGCAGTTGCAACAGCACCACCCAGCCCGCGACCGACAAGTCCTCCTGGGAGGGCATGAAGATCTTCGACATCAGCGACAAGGCGAACCCCAGGTACGTCGCCGCCGTCGAGACCGCCTGCGGCTCGCACACCCACACGCTGCTGCCGAAGCGCGACAACGTCTACATCTACGTCTCCTCGTACTCGCCCAACGCCGCGTACCCCGACTGCCAGCCGCCGCACGACGGCATCTCCGTCATCAAGGTGCCGCGCAAGGCCCCGCAGAAGGCGGCCGTGGTGGGCTTCCCCGTGCTCTTCCCCGGTGAGGGCCCGGACGGCGGCGGCAACCCCGGCGCGCCCACCAATCCGGGCGTGTCCAAGACCACCGGCTGCCACGACATCACGGTGCTCCCGGAGCAGAACCTCGCCGCGGGCGCCTGCATGGGCGACGGCATCCTGTTCTCCATCAAGGACCCCGAGCGCCCGAAGGTCATCGACCAGGTCCAGGACAACGTCAACTTCGCCTTCTGGCACTCGGCGACCTTCAACCAGAAGGCCAACAAGGTCGTGTTCACCGATGAGTTGGGCGGTGGCGGCGCCGCCACCTGCAACGCGGCCATCGGCCCGAACCGCGGCGCCGACGGCATCTACGACATCGTCGGCAAGGGCGACCACCGCAAGCTGGTCTTCCGCAGCTACTACAAGATCCCGCGCCACCAGGCCGACACCGAGAACTGCGTCGCCCACAACGGCTCGCTGATCCCGGTCAAGGGCCGCGACATCATGGTCCAGGGCTGGTACCAGGGCGGCGTCTCCGTCTGGGAGTTCACCGACTCCGCCCGCCCGAAGGAGATCGCCTACTTCGAGCGTGGCCCGCTCAACACCGAGCGGCTCAGCAGCGGCGGCTCCTGGTCGGCGTACTACTACAACGGCTACATCTACTCCAACGACATGGCCAAGGGCTTCGACGTCCTGAAGCTGACCGACCGCCGCACGGACCCGGCGCAGCGCGTACGCCTGTCCGAGCTCAACGTCCAGACGCAGCCGAACTACTTCCGCTGACCCCGCGGCCCGTCCGTCGCGAAGAACCGTGACGGATCGGTCCCGTACGTCCCGCCGGGCGCCTCGGTGTCCGGCGGGACCCCCTGCGCCCAGTCCAGCCGGTAGCGCCGGAACAGCTCCGCGCGCAGTGTCGTGATCGGCATCGGCACATTGGGCAGGACCATCGCGTAGACCGAGCCCATGAGCAGGGAGCGCAGCATCGGATAGTCGGCGTCCACGTCGCGTGAGCCGTGCCGCGCCACGGTGTCGCGCAGCAGTTCGGCCAGCCGCTGCTGTTCCGGGCACCGCACGAAGCCCTCGGTGTCCAGCAGCCCCGCCATGTGCTGGCGCATCAGCACCGGGTGGTCCCGGGCCAGCCCCAGCACCGCGTCGATGGCCCGCGCCATCCGCTCGCCGCCGTCCTCGGTGCGCGGCTCCCGCTCCAGCGCCTCCTCCAGCGTGCGGTGCATCAGACGGTGCACGGCCGACTGCACGAGCTGGCGTTTGCCGGGGAAGTAGTACGACACCAGTCCGCGCGCCGAGCCCGCCCGGTCCGCGATGTCACCCAAGGTCGTGGCCTCGTAGCCACGCTCGCCGACCAGTTCAAGCGCCGCCTGCAGGAGCCGCTCCCGGGAACGGCGCCGCAATTCCTCATTGACCGAAGCGCTGCGCGGGGACATCCTGGACTCCTGCGTTGACTGGCTGCCAGCCAACTATACTCAACGCGTTCCGGCCGACCCCTTGCGGGCCCGGCCGGGCTTCCGTCCGTCTCGGGCGACGCGGGGGATCGTCCGAGACGGACGCATGTTCGTCCCAGAGGTCCGCCAAGAAAGCCCCTCAACGGGGCGCGCCGCCGAACCGGATCGCCGTTCAGTCCACCAGATCCAGCACCGGCCGCAGGCCGTCAGGGCGGTCCGCCGCCGGCAGATGGTCCACGAAGTGCACCGCGCAGCCCAGCGCCGCCGCGCCACCGTCCGCGCGCCGGTCGTCGCCCACCATCAGCGTCTGCCGCGGGTCGCTGCCGAGCGCCTCGCAGGCCGCCGCGAACAGCCGCGGGTGCGGCTTCTGGACGCCGTGCTCGTACGACAGCACATAGGCGTCGACGTACCGGTCGAGGCCGTGCGCGCGGAACACCGGGCGCAGATCCCAGCCGATGTTGCTGACCACGCCCACGCCGATCCCGCGCTCCCGCAGCGCGCCCAGTACGTCCAGGGCGTCGGGGTACGCGGTCCAGGCGGCCGGCGCCATGTGCCGGTCGTACAGCGCGTCGTACAGGGACGGATCCGGCAGCGGCACACGGCGGGCGAGCCCGGTGTAGGCAGCCCGATGCAGCTCGGCGCTCCGGTCCCGGGTGCGCCACAGCTCGGCCAGCTCATCCGGCACGCGCACCGGTGCGGCGCCGCCGGGCAGCGCCCCGGCCTCCTCCAGGGCCCGCGCCGTGGCGGCGACCTCGGCCTCCGGGAGCGTACGGCCGGTGTCGGCCAGGGCCGTGCGCAGCCAGGACTCGCTGGACTCGATACGGAAGAGGGTGCCGGAGAAGTCGAACAGGACGCTCACCATGGGCCCGATGCTAGGGCCTGTCCGGCGGATCATGTCGGCGTCGCGGGCTCTGGCACGTGCAGCTGCCGCGTGGTCGTCGGCTGCCCACTCCCCACGCTCGGCTTCACGCGGGTGGGGGGACCACCATCGCGTCGACGCCCTCCTCCGCCTTGCATCTGCACGCACCAGAGCCCGCTCGGTAGAGCGCGGTCGCACAGCACGCACACGAAGACGCCCTCACGCGCCACGTTGCGCTTCTCGCACCCCTCGCACCGCCGGAACACCAGCGCGTGCGTGAAGCCGCCGGGCCGGCCGGTCCGGAGCGTCCGCGAGCGCCGGCCAGCACTCGGGGTCCGGGCGTGGCCGGTGGACTGGTTGCTCACCTCGGCCACGGCCCAGCCGCCGGTCGTACGGCAGAAGGAGACCTGCCCGGCCGCCAGGACGTCACCGCCGCCCGCACAGGCCACATGCGCGCTGCGCCGGGCGGCGAGCGGAGCAGCCCGTCCGGGTCGACGACCTAGGTGAGGACCGCAGGAGGTCCGACGGGCCCACAGAGCGGTAGCGCCGCCCGTTCAGGGCCGCCACCGCTGGTGTGCGGCCACCGCCAGGGCGACCAGGGCCCCGCCGAGGATCCAGCCGCCGAGGACGTCCGTGGGCCAGTGGACGCCCAGCCAGATCCGGGTCAGGCCGACGCCCACCACCGAGACCGCCGCCACCGTCACCGCCGTACGCCACAGGGTGCGGCCCGCGCCGTGGCGGTGCAGGAGCCACAGCAGCAGGCCGCAGACCACCATGGCGGTCATGGCGTGGCCGGAGGGGAAGGCGGCGTAGTGGGCGGAGTCGACGGGGTCGGGCCACACCGGGCGGGCGCGGTCGACCGCGGCCTTCAGGCCCTGCCCCAGCAGGGTCCCCGACCAGGTGACCGCCGTCAGCCAGCCCGCCGTCCACCATGCCGCCCGCCGCCACACCAGCCACACCGCCACCGCCGCGCTGAGCAGTCGCATGGTGACCGGGTCCCAGACCCAGTCCGTGAGGATCCGGCAGGCATGGGTGAGACCGGGCGCGTCGACGGCCCACCGGTGGGTGGTGCGGCTGATGTCGCCGTCGACCGAGACCAGCGGGTGCCAGGCCACCGCCACCAGGGCGAGCAGCAGCACGGAGCACACGCCGAGGAGCGTCGCGGCGCGGACGGCGGTGCGGTGGCCGGTCGGTCGGGGCGGGGCGTCGACGGTCGCGGTGTGCATAGTGTGATCCTCGCCGACTCATGGGGTACGAGGCCACCGTACGACCACACCCGTGCCGCCGGCCCGCCCTGAGCAGCCGTGTCACATCGTCAGCAGCATGGCCAGCATTCCGATGCCCATGGAGAGTCGGCAGACCCGGGCCAGTTCGGGGCGCTCGCCCCAGCGGAGGGCGGTGCGGCCGCCGTTGCCGCTCGCCGTCGCGGGTACCAGTCGGGCCCCGGAGATCAGTACGTATGCCGCGAAGTAGAGCAGCAGCGCGCCCGTGAGCAGGGGCACTCCAGTGCCATGGGCGTGGGTCTGCCGCGGCGTGGTGGCCATCGCGAGCGCCATGTAGACCATGGCCGCGGCGCCGACCAGATGGTGCAGGTGGTGGACGCCGGTACGGGCCGACCACAGCGCGCGCAGTGCCGCCGCGCCGAAGACGGCCGCGTACACCGGCCAGGCCCACTCCGGCGGGGTGAACACCGTCGCCGGTACGGCCATCACCGCCATCCCGAAGCCCATCAGCGCCTCGTCGCCCGCGACCCGGCGCCGCTCCCCGGCGCTGCCGTGCATCCGCAGCAGGCAGGAGACCCCGGTGAGCGCGCACAGCGCCACCAGCAGCCAGCCGGGCGAAGCCGGTCCGTGCACGGGCACCTCCCGCAGCGGTACGCGTTCCGTCGCAGAATGCGATGCCCGGGTCACGCGGTGCGCACGCGAGCGCAAGGGGGTACACGGGGAGCACCCGCGGGAGCACGGCACGTGCCTTCGCGCGGCCCGTCCGAGGCCAGGTCGTCAGAGCACGTCCCGCGCCGTGCGCCGGTAGGTGGAGCGCCGGTCGTCGATCTCCGCCCAGCGGTCGCCGTAGATGGTCCGCAGGACGTCCGTGTTGCGGACGAACTCGTGCGGGAAGCCCAGCGGCACCGCGCTCGCCTCGTCCAGCCGGGCCACGGCGTCCGCGTCGAGGCGGACGCCGAGACAGCCAAGGTTGTCGGCGAGCTGCGCCTCCCGGGTCGCGCCGATGATCGGCACGATGTTGCCGGGCCGCTGGAGCAGCCAGGCAAGCGCCACCTGGGCGGGGCTCCAGCCGCCCTGCTCGGCGACCTCCAGCACGGCCGTCACCACCGCCTCCTCGCGCGGGTCGGCCGTGGCGTCCTCGCCCAGCCGGCCCGTCTCACCGCGCCGGTACTTCCCGGTGAGCTTCCCGGCCGCGAGCGGCGCCCAGGCCAGCACGGCCAGGTCGAACGCCCGCGCCTGCGGCAGCAGTTCCCGCTCCGGGGTGCGCTCCAGCAGGCTGTAGCGCAGCTGCGAACCGGCGAACGCGGTCCAGCCCCGCAGCTCGGCAAGGGTGTTGGCCTGGGCGATCTCCCACGCGGGCCAGTCCGAGACGCCGACGTACAGCACCTTGCCGGTGCGGACCAGGTCGTCGAGGGCCCGCATGACCTCCTCGACCGGCGTGAAGTTGTCGCGTGCGTGCACCCACAGGACGTCGAGCCGGTCGGTGCGCAGCCGCCTCAGGCTCGCCTCGACCGAACGGACCAGGTTGAGGCGGTGGTTGCCGGCCGCGTTGACGTCCTTCTCGCCGGGCGCGCAGGTGAACTTGCTCGCCAGGACGAACGCGTCGCGCCGCCCGTCGAGCAGGGCGCCCAGCACGCGCTCGGAGTTGCCGCCGGTGTAGATGTCCGCGGTGTCGACGAAGTTGCCGCCCGCGTCCGCATAGGTGTCGAGGATGCGGCCGCTGGTCTCCTGGTCGATGCCCCAGCCCTCGGCCTCGCCGAAGGTCATGGCGCCGAGGCTCAGCTCGCTGACACGCAGACCGGTCTTCCCGAACAGTGTGTAACGCACGGTCGTTCGTCCCCCTTGAGGCAGGTCGTCAGGCAGGTCGTCAGGCAGGTGTGAGGCAGGTTGTCTGGCAGGTCGTGAGGCACGACGCGGTGACGACGCTACGAGCTGGAGCGCGCTCCAGGGCAAATCCGGGCCGGACCGGCCTCAGATCCCGGGCCGGTACCGGATCGGATGGTCCGCCGGGACCTCCACCAGCACGATGGGCGTGCCGTCGGGATCCTCGATCCACATCTCCACCAGCCCCCACGGCTCCTTCACCGGAGGCCGCACGATCCCGACCCCCTGCTCCCGCAGCTCCTCATGTGCCGCCGCCGCGTCCGCCACCTGCATCCACAGCCGTACCGACCCGTCCGGCGGCCCTTCGGCCCGGCCCGACAGCTCCAGGAAGCCACCGCCGAGGAAGTAGACGGTGCCGCGCTCCGGCCCCGCACCGAACTCGCGGTAGACGGCGAGGCCCAGCTGCTCCCCGTAGAAGACCCGGGACCGCTCGGGATCGGTGGGCCGCAGCAGGATGCGGCTGCTCAGTACATGCACCATGCAGCGGATGCTAGGGCCTGTCCTGCGGATCAGGCCGCAGACGCGGGGGTCGGCACGTACATCCGCGCTGATGAGGCACCGCCGATTTCCTGCGGCCTGATCCGCCGGACAGGCCCTGGTGGCGGAGTTACCCTCGTCGGTGCCCGAACCGCGACCCGAGATCGGAGATCCACCGTATGGACACCGCCACCGCCGGACCGACCTTCCGCGACGCCACCGACGCCGATGTGGACGCCTTGGTCGCGTTGATCGAGTCGGCGTACCGCGGGGACTCCAGCCGGGTCGGCTGGACCACGGAGGCGGACATCCTTCAGGGGCAGCGCACCGATGCCGAGGGTGTGCTGGACGTCGTCAAGTCGCCGGACAGCCGGCTGCTGACCGTGGAGCGCGACGGCCGGATCGTCGCCTGCTGCCAGCTGGAACACCGCGGCGAGCACGCCTACTTCGGCATGTTCGCGGTCAGCCCGGCACTGCAGGGCGAGGGCCTCGGCAAGACCGTTCTGGCGGAGGCGGAGCGGCAGGCCCGCGCGACCTGGGGCGTCACCGCGATGCACATGACCGTGATCTCCGTGCGCGACGACCTCATCGCCTGGTACGAGCGGCGCGGTTACCGCCGTACGGGACGGATGACCCCCTTCCCGTACGGCGACGAGCGCTTCGGTATCCCGCAGCGGGACGACCTGCAGTTCGAGCTGCTGGTCAAGCCCCTCGTGTGACGGTCAAGTCCGTCGTGTGACGGTCAAGCCGCTCGCATGACGGTCACGCCGTGAAGCGGCCGGTGCGCTTGATCTCGGGGTAGTCGGTGGTCGCGCCGTCCAGCCCCAGCGCGCGCACCAGCCGCAGTTGGTCCTGGGTGTTGACCACCCAGGCGAAGACCCGCAGATCCCGCTTCCTGGCCAGCTCGACGATCTCCAGGGTGAGCCGCCGGATGTTCAGACAGAGCGACCCCGCGCCGACCGCCACGGCCCGCTCCACGACATCGGTGCCGTAGCGGCTGCCGACCAGCGCCGTGCGCACCCCGGGCACCAGCCGGGCGATCTCGGCGATCGCCTCGTCGTGGAAGGACAGCACCTCCACCCGGTCCACCAGGTCCCGCGCGTGCATGACCTCGGCCAGCGCCTGGGCCGCCCGGACGTCCTTGATCTCCGCCTGCAGCGGCGCCCGCACCGCGTCCAGGACCTCCTCGAACACCGGGACGCGCTCCCCGCGCCCGGCGTCCAGGGTGCGCAGCTCCGCGAGGGTCTGCTCGGCGATCGGGCCGGTGCCGTCGGTCGTGCGGTCCACGTCCGCGTCGTGCATCACGACGAGCGCGCCGTCCTTGCTCAGGTGCAGATCGAGTTCGATGACGTCGAGGCCGGCCTGCTCGGCGGCGACGAAGGAACGGACGGTGTTCTCGGGCTCGACGCCCATGACCCCGCGATGGCCGATGGTGAGGAAGTTCAAGGTCGCCTCGCTTCCGGTAGGACGACGGCACCGCAGCCGCAGCCTAGTGCTCTTCGCCCGTCATGTACCCGTTGGTACGCCAGAGTTGGTGTCCGCGTCACCTTGGCGGGGAAGCGACCGTCGAGTCGCCAGGTGACAGGAAAAACTGCGGTGACCATGCCGCTGAGCAGGAGGATTTCCTGAGGGTCCCCTTGCTGAAGGGATCCTCCTGTGCATACGGTGTCCTTACGTGAGCTTCTCCCGTGGAGGATGGGACATGACGGAAATTCTTGTGCAGGTGGGTGCGGGGGAGCAGGTTCCTCCGGCGAGCAGGGTGGTGGAGCACCCGGCCTGGCCCCGGCTCAAGGATGCCGTGGAGCGGATCCGGCCCTGGCAGTCCAAGGACGGCTCGATCGACCTCACCGCCGAGGGCGCCCCGGAGCGCGCCGACGTCGAGGCCGTCGTACGAGAGGTGACCGAGGCCGTCGAGGAGCTCTCCCCGCTGCTCCCGCATGACGCCGCCTACCACCAGGCCCTGGTCAAGGACCTGCGCTCCTGGGCCGAGGGCGGCTTCGAGGAGCCGGACTTCCTGGACTCGCTGCTGGCCTTCCAGCCCGCCGCGGACCGCCGCGACGGGCTGCAGCACCTGGTCGTCTTCCCGATGTACACGCAGAACGGCAACCCGGACCGCAACCTGGAGGCGGTCGTGCTGCGCATGGTGTGGCCTCAGTGGCTGGCCGAGCTGGAGGCCACCCGCTACGACAACCCGCTGTTCTGCGGCATCACCTTCGAGGACTTCACGGCCGGCTACGACACCAACTCCGCGGTCCTCTTCCCGGAGACCATCGCCGTCCGCGAGGCGCCGGCGCAGTTCACCTGGGGCGGGATCTTCTGCGACCGCGAGGCCGCCCGCTTCCGCCGCGTCACCGAGGCCGCCGTCGACATCCTGGGTCTTGAGCTGCCCGAGGACATCGCCGCGATGGTCCACGACCAGAAGCGCTGCGAGGAGGCGTTCGTCCTGTGGGATATGGTCCACGACCGCACCCACAGCCACGGTGACCTGCCGTTCGACCCGTTCATGATCAAGCAGCGCCAGCCGTTCTGGATGTACGGCCTGGAGGAGCTGCGCTGTGACCTCACCGCCTTCAAGGAGGCCGTGAAGCTGGAGGCCGACGGCGTCCCGCAGGCCCGTGACGTGCAGTACGCGGTGCTGTTCGACCGTATGTTCCGCTTCCCGGTGACGGGCGAGCGCGTGCGCAACTACGACGGCCTCGGCGGCCAGCTCCTCTTCGCCTACCTGCACAAGCACGACGTGGTCCGCTGGACCGACAACAAGCTCTCCATCGACTGGCAGCGCGCCCCGCGGATCACCAACCAGCTCTGCGCCGAGATCGAGAAGCTCTACCGCGACGGCATCGACCGCCCCAAGCTGGTCCACTGGTTCGCCGCCTACGACCTGGTCTCCACCTATCTCGCCCCGCACCCGGGTTCCAAGTGGGCCAAGGGCCCCGACGCCCTCGACCTGACCCAGCCGCCGCGCAGGCTCGTCGATGAGGTGCTCCCGGACGAGTTTCCGCTGAGCATGTTCTATGAGGCGCTGTCCAAGAAGCTGAAGCACGTGATCGCCTCGACCCGGGGCATCGTGGCGGACGGCGCCGAGCGGGCCGCCGCGTGAGCGACCCCGTCCAGAACACTGCTACGGAGGCGAAGACCATGGGGAACGGGGCTCTCAGCGGTGCGGTGGTCGCGGTCGCCGGAGCGGGCGGGCCCGCGGGGCGGGCCGCGCTGCTCAGGCTGGCCGAGGCGGGCGCGACGGTCGTCGCCGCCGACAACGACCCGGAGCGGCTCGCCGAGGCCGTGGACGCGGCGCGCTACGCACACGGCGGTGCGGCGGTCACCGGCGAGACGGTCGACCTCCTCGACCTGGACTCCACCCGCGACTGGGCCGCCCGCACCGAGAAGGAGTTCGGGCACGTCGACGGCCTGGTCCACCTCGTCGGCGGCTGGCGCGGCAGCGAGACCTTCGTCAAGACCAGCCTCGACGACTGGGACTTCCTGGAGCTGCTGCTCATCCGCACCGTCCAGCACACCTCGCTGGCCTTCTTCGAGGCGCTCCAGCGCAGCGAGCGCGGCCGGTACGTCCTGATCAGCGCCGCCGGCGCCTCGAAGCCGACGGCGGGCAACGCGTCGTACGCCGCCGCCAAGGCCGCATCCGAGGCGTGGACGCTGGCGCTGGCCGACGCCTTCCGCAAGGCAGGGGGCGCACAAGGTCCGTCGTCGGCGGCTGCGATCCTGGTGGTGAAGGCGTTGGTGCACGACGCGATGCGCGCCGAGCGCCCCAACGCGAAGTTCGCGGGCTTCACGGACGTCAAGGACCTCGCCGAGGCCGTCGTGGGCGTCTGGGACAAGCCCGCCGCTGAAGTGAACGGACAGCGCCTGTGGCTCACCGAGAAGCCGTGAACCCTCCCAAGACCGACGCACGTCGCCACCACGACCCGCAGGTCCGCGGTTTCGCCAGCGACAACTACGCCGGAGTGCACCCGGAGGTGATGGCCGCCCTGGCCCTGGCCAACGGCGGCCACCAGGTGGCGTACGGCGAGGACGACTACACCGAGAACCTGCAGCGGATCATCCGCAGCCACTTCGGCCCCACGGCCCAGGCGTTCCCGGTGTTCAACGGCACCGGCGCCAACGTCGTCGCGCTCCAGGCGGTCACCGACCGCTGGGGTGCGGTGATCTGCGCCGAGAGTGCCCACATCAACGTGGACGAGGGCGGGGCGCCCGAGCGCATGGGCGGCCTGAAGCTGCTCACCGTGCCCACGCCGGACGGCAAGCTCACCCCCGAGCTGATCGACCGGCAGGCATGGGGGTGGGAGGACGAGCACCGCGCGATGCCGCAGGTCGTCTCGATCACCCAGAGCACCGAGCTGGGCACCCTCTACACGCCCGACGAGATCCGCGCGATCTGCGAGCACGCCCACGCGCACGGCATGAAGGTGCACCTGGACGGCTCCCGGATAGCCAACGCGGCCGCCTCGCTGAACGTCCCCATGCGGACCTTCACCAACGCGGTCGGCGTCGACATCCTCTCGCTGGGCGGCACCAAGAACGGCGCCCTGCTCGGGGAGGCCGTGGTCGTCATCAACCAGGACGCCGTGCGCCGGATGAAGCACCTGCGCAAGATGTCCATGCAGCTCGCGTCCAAGATGCGCTTCGTCTCGGTGCAGTTGGAGGCGCTGCTCGCCAAGGATCTCTGGCTGCGCAACGCCCGGCACGCCAACGAGATGGCCCAGCGCCTGGCCGAGGGTGTCCGCGCGGTGCACGGGGTGGAGATCCTCTACCCGGTGCAGGCCAACGGTGTCTTCGCCCAGCTGCCGCACGACGTGAGCGAGCGGCTGCAGAAGCGCTTCCGCTTCTACTTCTGGGACGAGGCGGCGGGGGTCGTGCGCTGGATGTGCGCGTTCGACACGACCGAGGAGGACGTGGACGCCTTCGTGGCGGCGCTGAAGGAGGAGATGGCGCGGTAGTCCCCGCTGATGCATAGGTATGCGATCGCCTGAAAAGTCATTGACGCTCGGGTGATCGCTTTCCTATGCTCTGCGGGCATGGAGCTGATCCAGAACGACCCTGATCTGTCCGCGTACTTGGCCGCCGACGAGGTGATCGACCACGACCACCCAGTGGTCCGGGAGACGGCCGCACATCTCGCCGAGGAGTCGGCGGACTCGTATGACTATGCGCGGGCCGCTTTCGCGTTCGTCCGCGACACGATCCCGCACTCCCAGGACTCGGGCGACCTCCGCGTCACCTGGCGGGCCTCCGACGTCCTCGCCCAGGGCACCGGGATCTGCTACGCCAAGGCCCACGCACTGGCCGCCCTGCTACGGGCCGAGGACATTCCGACGGCGCTCTGCTACCAGAAGCTCGACGTGGTGCACGGCCTCGTCGCCGTCCGCTTCCACGGCGCCTGGCACCGCCAGGACCCCCGCGGCAACAAACCCGGAGTGAACGCCCAGTTCTCCCTGGAGGGAGAACGACTGGCCTTCCTGCCGGACCCCGCCGCGGGAGAGCTGGACCACCCGGAGCTGTACGCCGCCCCCCACCCGGACGTCCTGAACGCCCTCCGGGCCGCCCACGACCGCCCCCACCTCTGGCAGACCCTCCCGACCGAGCTGCCCGCCGCTGCGGCGACCCGGTGACAACCGGGTGCCGCCCGGGTCAGCCCGCCTGGTCCTCGGCGCTGGTGCGGCGGGTTTCGGCCTCGCGGACCTGTTCCGGGGTCGGGGCCGTGCCGCCGAGGTGGGCCGGCATCCACCAGGTGTCCTCGGGGCCCTTGGGGCGTACCGGGTAGGCGCGCTGGGCGGCCTCCAGGAGTTCCTGGACCCGCTCGCGCAGCTGGCGGGTGATGGCGCCCGCGTACTTGTCCTTGGACGCCTCGATCGCCTCGCCGACCCGGATGGTGATCGGGGTGTGGCTGCGCCTGAAGTTGCGGGGGTGGCCCTTGGTCCACAGCCGCTGGGTGCCCCACACGGCCATCGGGATCAGCGGAACGCCCGCCTCCTGGGCGAGGCGTGCGGCACCCGACTTGAAGCTCTTCAGGCAGAAGGACTGGGAGATCGTGGCCTCCGGGAAGACCCCGATCACCTCGCCGGAGCGCAGCGAGTCAAGCGCGTGCGCGTAGGCGGCGTCGCCCCGGTCGCGGTCCACGGGGATGTGCTTCATCCCGCGCATCAGCGGCCCGGAGATCCGGTGCCGGAAGACCGACTCCTTCGCCATGAAGCGGACGAGGCGCTTCTGCGGCAGCGCCGCGAGGCCGTTGAAGATGAAGTCGAGGTAGCTGATGTGGTTGCTGACCAGCACCGCACCGCCCGTGCGCGGAATGTTCTCCGACCCCTTGCAGTCGATCTTGAGGTCCCAGACCTTGAACAGCGTCTTCGCGAGACCGACGGCGGGACGGTAGACAAGCTCTGCCATGGGCGGGGCGGACCCTTCCTTGCTCTCTGCCTGGAAGAGAGGTCTCCCGGCGGGAAAGTTACGCAGCCGTAGGTTTACGGCTTTCGCCAGATGGTGCCCCATCAACGGCCGGACAGCCAGTCCTGGTGCCCCTGGGCGGCGAGATCCTCGTCACGTCGGTCGCCGACCACCTCGTACGCTGCTGGTGGGAGCACCGGCCCAGGGCGGCGGCCGGACGGCGACGGAGCGGGAGGACGCGGGTGCGCGGGCGCGACGAGGACAGGCGGCTCGGGGCCGACCGGCTGGGCGGCGAACTCGGCGAGCGGGCGACGCTCGTGCAGTTCTCCAGCGCCTTCTGCGCGCCCTGCCGGGCCACCCGACGCGTCCTGGACGAGGTGGCCGGCCTGGTCCCCGGCATCACCCACATCGAGATCGACGCCGAGGCCCACCTCGACCTCGTACGCGAGCTCGACATCGTCAGGACACCGACCGTGCTGGTCCTCGACGCCGGCGGCCGGGTCGTCCGCCGGGCCGCCGGGCAGCCCCGCAAGGCCGACGTCATCGCGGCGCTCGGCGAGGCCCTGTGACGCCGTACGACGGCACAGTGAGCCGGCTCCCACATCGCGGGACGTACTTGACTGGACACGTCACCCCTCGTCAGCCTGACCGTATGCCTCAGGAACTCCTTCTCCACGGACGGGTCCACGTCGACCTCGCCCGTAACGCGAGCGCGCGCTGTCCGGGCCGTTGAGCGCCCCCGGACACCCACGCCACTCCCCGCAGAAGGACAACTGCATGACGGCCCTGCCCGACCTCCTCGGCACCACCCGGCTCGCCTCCCCCGATCTGCTGCGCTCCGTCTTCCGGCGGCACGCGGCGGGGGTCGCCGTGATCACCGCGCCCGGCGCCGCCGGCCCGGTCGGCTTCACCGCCACCTCCCTGACCTCCGTCTCCGCCGACCCGCCGATGCTCTCCTTCGGCATCGGCACCGGCGCCTCCAGCTGGCCCGCCCTCTCCCGGGCCGAGCATGTGGGCGTCCACATACTCGGCGAGCACCAGCGGGACCTGGCCGCCACCTTCGCCCGCAGCGGTGCCGACCGCTTCGCCGCGCCGACCTCCTGGCGTGAGGGGCCCGAGGGGGTCCCCGTCCTCGACGACGTGCTGGCCTGGCTGGTGTGCCGGGTCGTCACCCGGGTGCCCGCGGGCGACCACCGGATCGTGCTGGCCGAGGTGGTCCTCGGAGACCCCACGGGTGCCGGCCGGCCCCTGCTCTACCACCAGGGCCGCTTCACCGCGCTGCGTGATTGATCACTGGAGCCCCGGCCTGCGAAGCCGTCCGGTTCCGGTTACGCTGCGTTGCAAAGGTCACAGTTCAAAGCGCTTGCTTAGCGGGAACGAACTGGGTGTACTGACGAGTAATATTTCGGTCGGAGCGTGGGTCGCCCCGGACCGGGAACGGCCGCTTCAGGCGCCTATGCTGCCTGTAAGTAGGCAGCCGAGAACTGACGATGCAGTAGGAGAGCCGGCGTGAGCTTGAGGATCGTTGTCACTGTGAAGTACGTGCCCGACGCCACTGGCGACCGGCACTTCGCCGATGACCTGACCGTCGACCGGGACGACGTGGACGGTCTGCTCTCCGAGCTGGACGAGTACGCGGTCGAGCAGGCGCTGCAGATCTCCGAGAACTCCGACGACGACGTCGAGGTCACCGTCCTGACGGTCGGCCCCGAGGACGCCAAGGACGCCCTGCGCAAGGCGCTGTCCATGGGCGCCGACAAGGCGATCCACGTCGAGGACGACGACCTGCACGGCACCGACGCCATCGGCACCTCCCTGGTCCTGGCCAAGGCGATCGAGAAGGCCGGCTACGACCTGGTGATCTCCGGCATGGCCTCCACCGACGGCACCGGCGGTATCGTCCCGGCCCTGCTCGCCGAGCGTCTGGGCGTCCCGCAGGTCACCCTGCTGTCCGAGGTCTCCGTCGAGGACGGCACGGTCAAGGGCCGCCGTGACGGCGACGCCGCCTCGGAGCAGCTGGAGGCTTCCCTGCCGGCCGTCGTCTCGGTCACCGACCAGTCCGGCGAGGCACGTTACCCCTCCTTCAAGGGCATCATGGCCGCCAAGAAGAAGCCGGTTCAGTCCTGGGACCTGTCCGACCTCGACATCGAGGCGGAGGAGGTCGGCCTGGAGGGCGCCTGGACCAAGGTCGACTCCGCGGCCGAGCGCCCGGCCCGCACGGCCGGCACGATCGTCAAGGACGAGGGCGAGGGCGGCAAGCAGCTGGCTGAGTTCCTCGCGAGCCAGAAGTTCATCTGAGGCCCGCAACCGCTGACCGCCCCGCACACTTCGCAAGCAGGAGAGAAGAAGTCCCATGGCTGAAGTCCTCGTCTACGTCGACCACGTGGACGGTGCCGTCCGCAAGCCCACCCTGGAGCTGCTGACCCTCGCCCGCCGCCTCGGCGAGCCGGTCGCCGTGGCGCTCGGCAACGGCGCCGCGGACACCGCCGCCACGCTCGCCGAGCACGGCGCGGTGAAGGTCCTCACCCACGACGCCGCCGAGTACGCCGACTACCTGGTCGTACCGAAGGTGGACGCGCTGCAGGCCGCCGTCGAGGCCGTTTCCCCGGCCGCCGTGCTGGTCTCCTCCTCCGCCGAGGGCAAGGAGATCGCCGCCCGTCTGGCGCTGCGCATCGGCTCCGGCATCATCACCGACGCCGTCGACCTGGAGGCCGGCGACGAGGGCCCGGTGGCCACCCAGTCGGTGTTCGCCGCGTCCTTCACCACCAAGTCCCGCGTCACCAAGGGCACCGCGGTCATCACGGTCAAGCCGAACAGCGCGGCCGTCGAGGCCGCCCCGGCCGCCGGCGCGGTCGAGGCCCTGGCCGTGACCTTCTCCGAGAAGGCCACCGGCACCAAGGTCACCGGCCGTACGCCGCGTGAGTCGACGGGCCGCCCGGAGCTGACCGAGGCCGCGATCGTGGTCTCCGGCGGCCGTGGCGTCAACGGCGCGGAGAACTTCGCGATCATCGAGGCGCTCGCCGACTCCCTCGGCGCGGCCGTCGGCGCCTCGCGTGCCGCCGTCGACGCCGGCTGGTACCCGCACACCAACCAGGTCGGCCAGACCGGCAAGTCGGTCTCGCCGCAGCTCTACATCGCCAACGGCATCTCCGGTGCCATCCAGCACCGCGCCGGCATGCAGACCTCCAAGACGATCGTGGCCGTCAACAAGGACCCCGAGGCCCCGATCTTCGACCTGGTCGACTACGGCGTCGTCGGCGACCTGTTCGACGTCGTCCCGCAGCTCACCGAGGAGATCAAGGCCCGCAAGGGCTGATCACCGCCGTCCGGCTGTATGAGGCCCCCGTGACCGCTCCGGTCACGGGGGCCTCACTCATCCCAGGCGCAGGGTGGCCCGCACCGGCAGATGGTCGCTGGGCCACTGTCCGCCGTGCGCGTAGGTGTCCACCGACGTACGTAACGCGGTCACGTCCGGGGTCGCCAGGATCCAGTCGATGCGCTCGCCGTCCGGCCTCAGCGGCCGGTACCCGTGGAAGGTGCCGTACGACGGGCCGCGCCGCTCGGCGGTGTCCCAGGTGTCGACGAGACCGGCGCCGAGGAGTGCGCCGTGGACCTCGCTCGTGTGCGCCGCGGCGTTGAAGTCGCCGGTCACCAGCAGGGGCTGGGAGCGGGCGATGCGCGGGACGCGGCGTGCGATCAGGTCGGCGGCACGCGCGCGTGCGGCGGCGGACGCGTGGTCCAGGTGCGTGTTGAGGACGCAGAACTGACGCCCGCCGTCGAGCCGGTCACGGAAGCGGACCCAGGTGACCGTCCGGGGCAGGGCCGCGCCCCAGCTCCTGGAGCCGGGTACCTCGGGGGTGTCGGAGAGCCAGAAGTGCGCGTGGTCCACCGGGGTGAGCCGCCGGGTGTCGTAGAAGACCGCCATGATCTCGCCGCCGCCGACGTGGCGGCCGGTGCCGATCCAGTCGTAGTGAGGCCCGAGGTCGGCCTCCACGTCGTTCAGTTGCGGGTACTGGCCCTCCTGGGTGCCGATGACGTGCGGCGCGGCGCGGCGCAGCAGCGCGCGCATCACCGGGCGGCGCACGGCCCAGCTGTTGGGTTCCTGGGTGCCGGCGTAGCGGACGTTGAAGGACATGACCTCCAGGGGTGGGGCGTCCGGCGGCTCCTGAGGGGTGCGGCGTGCGAGCGGCCCGTCGGACGGCCGGAACGTCGTGAGCAGGGGGACGGCGACGGTGGCCGCCAGCGCACCGCGCAGTCCCGTGCGGCGCGTCACTCTCCCGCTGCCCGTCATGTGTGCCCCCTCCCCATGCGAGTCAGGATGAGGGGAGCGAACCACTGTGCGAAAGAGGGCCGCAGTGCTGTGAAGGGACCAGCCCGTGGACCAGGTGTTGACCTGCGGGAAGATCGACCGTTAGCTTCATTCTACGGATTGTTGATTCCGTAGAGCGGAAAACTGGAGGGTGTGGGATGAGCCAGGGCCATCAGGAGACGGTGGCGACGAGCCTCGCGGGCGCCGTCAGTGAAGAGATCAGCGCCTCCCTCGCCCCGGTCGACGCCGAACTGGAGCGCCGCTACCCGGGCGACCCCGGCACCCGCCAGCCCGTCCACACCGTCTACGTCCCCGGCGACACCTTCACCGCCGACACCATCCGCGACTGGGGCGACCAGGCACTCGCCGCCCTCGACGAGCACGCCCCGGACGCCGCCTCCCTCGCCGCCGTCCTCGGCCTGCCCGACGACCTCGCCGAGCCCGTGTACGCGCGCGTGCGAGCCAAGCTGGAGCGCGAACCGATCGAGGACCTGCGGGTCGACTTCGAGGACGGCTACGGGCCGCGCCCGGACGCCGAGGAGGACGAGACCGCCGCCCGCGCGGCCCGGCTGATCGCCGAGGCGTACGCCAACGGCACGGCCGCGCCCTACATGGGCATCCGCATGAAGTGCATGGAGGCGGCCGTCCGCGACCGGGGCATCCGCACCCTCGACATCTTCCTCACCGGTCTGATGGAGGCCGGCGGCCTGCCGGACGGGCTGGTCCTCACCCTGCCCAAGGTGACCTACCCCGAGCAGGTCACCGCCATGGTCAGGCTGCTGGACGCCTTCGAGAAGGCACGCGGACTCACGCCGGGCCGGATCGGCTTCGAGATCCAGATCGAGACCAGCCAGGCCATCCTCGCCGCCGACGGCACCGCCACCGTCGCCCGCATGATCCAGGCCGCCGAGGGCCGGGCGACCGGCCTGCACTACGGCACCTTCGACTACAGCGCCTGCCTCGGTGTCTCCGCCGCCCACCAGGCAAGCGACCATCCGGCCGCCGACCACGCCAAGGCGGTCATGCAGGTCGCCGCCGCGGGCACCGGCGTCCGCGTCTCGGACGGCTCCACGAACGTCCTCCCGGTCGGTACGACGGAGAAGGTGCACGACGCCTGGCGGCTGCACTACGGCCTCACCCGGCGTGCCCTCGCCCGCGCCTACTACCAGGGCTGGGACATGCACCCCGGGCACATCCCCACCCGCTACGCCGCCGTCTTCGCCTTCTACCGCGAGGGCTTCACGGCCGCCGCCACCCGCCTCGCCCGCTACGCCAACCGGGCCGGCGGGGACGTCATGGACGAGCCCGCCACCGCCAAGGCGCTCAGCGGCTACCTGCTGCGTGGCCTGGACTGCGGCGCCCTCGACACGACCGAGGTCACCGAGGCGACCGGCCTGACCCGGGCCGCCCTGGAGGGCTTCGCGGCGCCCCGGCGCGGCGATCTGACCGCCTCGGCGACGTAGCGGACGCGTCACGGCCGCCGACGGCGGCTTCCGCTGTCACCCCCAGCCCTGGGGCCGCCGATCTGCTGCTCCGGGGTCCCCGAGGAGCCGTTGTGCAGGACGCCGTGGCGGTTGACGTACACATACGCCCCGGCAAGCGACCGGCCGTCCTCCAGCTCGTTCCGCACCTGCGGCGCGGCCGACCGGACGTGGCACGCCCTCGCTCGCGTCGACGACCGCAGCTGTTCGGCGTCCGGTCAGATCAGGAATGGCTCCCGGGAGGAGGTGGGGAGTGGTCCGGTGACGCGGAGACGCCGATGTCGAGGCCGATGACCAGGCACGTCACCATCGGGACGGGCGAGCCCAGTTGCCGGGGCAGGCGTTGGAGCCGACGGCGAGGACCGGACCCGGCCGGGATGGGTGAGGCGGTCCAGCGGCAGCATCCGGTCCCCGAAGAGAAGACCGGACGCCGCCGGCCCGGCGCCGGGACAGGTCAGCGGATGGTCACGGGGCGCCAGGGCGGGTCCGGATTCCAGGGTGCTCCTCGGGGCTTCTCAGTCGGCCGGCGGCAGTTCGCCCGAGCCGTGGGTGATCAGACGGGTCGGCAGCTCGATCCGCGAGAAGACCGGACGCCGCCGGCCAGGCGCCGGGACAGGTCAACGGATGGTCACGGGGCGCCAGGCCAGCCGAGGGACGCCAGGGCGGGTCCGGATTCCAGGGTGCTCCTCGGGGCTTCTCAGTCGTCCGGCGGCAGTTCGCCCGAGCCGTGGGTGATCAGACGGGTCGGCAGCTCGATCCGCGAGAAGACCGGACGCCGCCGGCCAGGCGCCGGGGCAGGTCAGGGGATGGTCACGGGGCGCCAGGGCCAGCCGAGGGACGCCAGGGCGGGTCCGGATTCCAGGGTGCTCCTCGGGGCTTCTCAGTCGGCCGGCGGCAGTTCGCCCGAGCCGCGGGTGATCAGACGGGTCGGCAGCTCGATCCGCTCCGGCACCACCAGTGCGCCCTCCAGCTGCTGGAACAGCCGCTCGGCGGCGGTGCGGCCGAGCGTCGCCGCGTCCTGGGCGACGACGGTGACGCCCGGCTGCAGCAGGTCGGCGAGTTCGAGGTCGTCGAAGCCGACGAGCGCGACCCGGCGGGCCTGTTCGGCGAGCACCCGGATCACGGTGACCGTCACCCGGTTGTTGCCCGCGAAGATGGCGGTGACCGGAGCGGGCCCGGACAGCATCTCCTCGGCCGCCCGCCGCACCCGCGCGGGGTCGGTAGCGCCGAGGGACGTCCAGGAGTCCTCGACGGCTATGCCCGCGTCCTCCAGGGCGGCCCGGTAGCCGCGCAGCCGCTCGGCGGCGGTGTGGATGCGGGGCATGTCACCGATGAAGCCGATCCGCCGGTGCCCGTGCGCGATCAGATGGGCGACGCCCTCCCGGGCACCGCCGTAGTTGTCCGACAGGACACAGTCGGCGTCGATCTTCCCGGCCGGGCGGTCCACGAAGACGGTCGCGACGCCCGCCCTGATCTCCGGCTCGAGATAGCGGTGGTCGTCGCCGGCCGGGATCACCACCAGCCCGTCCACCCGGCGGGCGCACAACGCCAGCGCCAACTCCTGCTCGCGGTCCGGGTCCTCCGCGCTGGAGCCGTTGATGAGCAGCGCGCCATGGGCGCGGGCCACCTCCTCGACCGCGCGGCTGAGCGGACCGTAGAACGGGTCGGCGAGGTCCTCCAGGACCAGCCCTATGCTCGCCGTACGGCCCTTGCGCAGCACCCGCGCGCTGTCGTTGCGGCGGAAGCCCAGCGCGTCGATGGCCTCCTGGACGCGCCGCTCCGTCTCGGGCGTGACCCCGGGCTCGCCGTTGACCACGCGGGAGACGGTCTTCAGGCCGACTCCGGCACGGGCGGCCACGTCCTTCATGGTGGGACGGTTGCCGTAACGGCTCGCGGAGACACGGTCGGTGACACGGTCTGCGCGGCGGGGCGTCTCGGGCACGATGCGGTGTCCTGTCCTGTCGTCCACGGGGACTCGTGGCTCCGGCCGGCCACGGGGATGCGTGAGTCCCTTGGTTTGTATGAGGATGTGGTGTCGAGCATAGGCCCTGGACAACGTTGTCAGATGCGGGGGACACTGTCCACCGCAATCTCCGGCCCACGTCCCCCACCGCTGGACCGGCCAGCCCTTTTTCCTGGTTGACGTTGACGGGGAGATCCCAGACTGATGCACACCGACCTCGTGGCCGCGCTCGACATCGGCGGCACCAAGATCGCCGGAGCGCTGGTGGACGGCGACGGCACGATCCTGGTCCGCGCGCAGCGCCCGACCCCCGCGCGGGAGGACGGTGAGACCGTGATGCGCGCCGTCGAGGCGGTGCTCGGCGAGCTGACCGCGTCCCCGCTGTGGAGCCGCGCGCACAGCCTCGGCATCGGCAGCGCCGGCCCAGTGGACGCCTCCGCGGGCACGGTCAGCCCCGTGAACGTCCCCGGCTGGCGGGACTATCCGCTGGTCCAGCGAGTGCGGGCGGCCACCGGGGACCTGCCCGTGGAGCTGATCGGCGACGGCGTCGCCGTCACGGCGGCCGAGCACTGGCAGGGCGCCGCGCGCGGGCACGACAACGCGCTGTGCATGGTGGTGTCGACCGGGGTCGGCGGCGGGCTGGTGCTGAACGGCCGGCTGCACCCCGGGCCCACCGGCAACGCCGGCCACATCGGCCACATCAGCGTCGACCTCGACGGCGACGCATGCCCCTGTGGGGGGCGCGGCTGTCTGGAGCGCATCGCCAGCGGGCCCAACATCGCCCGGCGGGCGGTGGAGGGTGGTTGGCGGCCGGGGGCCGACGGGGACACGTCCGCGGCCGCCGTGGCCGCCGCGGCGCGGGCCGGGGATCCGGTGGCGGTGGCCTCCTTCGAGCGGGCCGCGCAGGCACTGGCCGCGGGGATCGCGGCGACGGCCAGCCTGGTCGAGATCGACGTCGCTGTGATCGGTGGCGGCGTGGGCAAGGCGGGCGATGTGCTGTTCGCTCCGCTGCGGCGGGCGTTGGGGGACTACGCGACGCTGTCGTTCGTGCGGGGGCTGACCGTGGTGCCGGCGCAGATGGGGACGGACGCGGGGCTGGTGGGGGCGGCGGCTGTGGCGCTGGCGCGCAGGAACGTTCAGGCGGTGGTGTCGTAGGTCCTGTTCGCGGGCGCGGGCCGTCCGCGGCGGAGCGGGTCACCGTGACCTCTGCCGCGGTGCGCAGTTGATGTCGTCATGAAGAAGCGCAGCATGCTCGCCATCGCCTCCCTCGCCACCGGGTTCGTCGTCGCGGCCGTCACCCCCAGCCACGGGCTGGGACATGAGACGGCGCTCGGCGATCTGAACGTGGACGACACCCTCAACACCGTCAACCAGACCCTCGCCGGCGAGAGTCTGACCATGGACGAGGGCGGGCAGGCGCAGACCGACTGAGGCGGACGGACGAAGGGCGAGGCGCCGGCGGATCCCCGGAAGGGTCCCCGGCGCCTCGGTGTTTACGCGCGCGTCCTCAACTGGAACTGGTTTCCGTGGCAGGGTGGAGCGGGCAAGCCTCAGGGGGCCAACAGAAGAGGGGGAAAAGTGACCGTCGTCTGGATCAACGGCGCGTTCGGTGCGGGGAAGACCACCACCGCACGGGAACTGATCGACCTGATCCCGAACAGCACGCTCTTCGACCCCGAGGTCATCGGCGCGGGGCTCACGCATCTGCTGCCGCCCAAACACCTCGCCGAGGTCGGCGACTTCCAGGACCTGCCGATCTGGCGCCGCCTCGTGATCGACACGGCGGCCGCGCTCCTCGCCGAGGTGGGCGGCACCCTCGTCGTCCCGATGACCCTGCTGCGCCAGGAGTACCGCGACGAGATCTTCGGCGGTCTCGCGGCCCGCCGGATACCGGTGCGGCATGTGCTCCTGGCCCCGGCGGAAACGATACTGCGCGCCCGGATAGCCGGGCGTGAGGTGCCGCCGGACCTGCCCGACGGCGAGATACGGATCCGGCAGTGGTCCTACGACCACATCGAGCCCTACCAGGCCGCGCTCGCCGCCTGGCTCACCGCCGACGCGCACCCCGTCGACACCAGCGCGCTCACCCCGTACGAGACGGCCGTGCGCATCGCGGAGGCCGTGCGCACCGGCGCGGCGCCCGCCTGCGAGATCGTGCAGACGCCCGAGCCCACGGCGGAGACGCTGGCGGCCGGGGTGCTGCTCTTCGACGAGCAGGGCAGAGTGCTGCTCGTCGACCCCACCTACAAGCCCGGCTGGGAGTTCCCCGGCGGTGTCGTCGAGCCGGGGGAGGCGCCCGCGCGGGCGGGGATGCGGGAGGTCGAGGAGGAGACCGGCATCCGGCTGGACGACGTCCCCCGCCTGCTCGTCGCCGACTGGGAACCCCCCAGACCGCCGGGCTACGGCGGCCTGCGCCTTCTCTTCGACGGCGGCCGCCTCGACTCCGCCACCGTCGAGGGCCTCGTCCTGCCCGGCCCCGAACTGCGCGCCTGGCGCTTCGTCACCGAGGAGGAAGCAGCCGACCTCCTCCCCCCGGTCCGCTACGAACGCCTGCGCTGGGCCCTACGAGCCCGCGAACGCGGCACGGCCCTGTACCTGGAGGCGGGCGTACCGCTGGGCTGAGCCGCCCCGTGCCGGCACCGGACGCGCTTCCGTCGCCGGGTCAGCTCCCCGCGTAATTGCGCAGGAACAGGGCCTCCGCCACCGACAGGCGCTCCAGTTCCTCGGGGGAGACGCTTTCGTTGGCCGCGTGGATCTGGGCCTCCGGCTCGCTGAGGCCGATCAGGAGGATCTCCGCCCGGGGGTAGAGCGCGGCCAGGGTGTTGCACAGGGGGATGGAGCCGCCCTGGCCGGCGTACTGCATCTCCTGGCCGGGGTAGGCGACCGCCATGGCGTCGGCCATGGCGGCGTACGCGGGGCTGGTGGTGTCGGCGCTGAACGCCTGGCCCTGGCCGACCTGGTCGACGCGCACGCGCGCGTGCCACGGGGTGTGGGCCTCGATGTGGGCCTGCAGCAGCTTGGTGGCCTCCGCCGCGTCCACGCCCGGCGGCACCCGCAGGCTGACCAGCGCGCGGGCGCTCGCCTGCACGGACGGGGTGGCGCCCACGACCGGCGGGCAGTCGATGCCGAGGACCGTCACGGCCGGGCGTGCCCAGATGCGGTCGGCGACCGTGCCGGAGCCGATCAGGTCGACGCCGTCGAGCACCTTGGCGTCCTCGCGGAACTGCTCCTCGTCGTACTGCAGCCCGTCCCAGGACGTGTCGGGGGCCAGGCCGTCGACCGTCGTCGAGCCGTCCTCGGCGCGCAGTGAGTCCAGTACGCGGATCAGCGCGGCCAGCGCGTCGGGCGCGGCCCCGCCGAACTGGCCCGAGTGCAGATTGCCCGCCAGCGTGTCGACCTGGACGCGGACCAGGGTCATGCCGCGCAGCGTCGCCGTCACCGTCGGCAGGCCCACGCGGAAGTTGCCCGCGTCGCCGATCACGAGGGTGTCGGCGGTCAGCAGCTCCGGGTGTTCTTCGGCGTACCGCTCCAGACCGCCCGTGCCCTGCTCCTCCGAGCCCTCCACGATCACCTTGACATGCACCGGGACCCCGCCGTTCGCCTTGAGGGCGCGCAGCGCGAGCAGATGCATGATCAGGCCGCCCTTGCAGTCGGCGGTGCCGCGCCCGTACCAGCGGCCGGCGCGCTCGGTCAGCTCGAACGGCGGGGTGGCCCACGCGGACTCGTCCAGCGGGGGCTGCACGTCGTAGTGCGCGTAGAGCAGGACGGTGCGGGCGCCCGCCGGGCCGGGCAGGTAGCCGTACACCGACTGAGTGCCGTCCGGCGTGTCGAGCAGGGTCACGTCCTGGAAGCCCTCGGCGGTCAGCGCGTCGGTGATCCACCGCGCGGCCGCCTCGCTCTCGCTCTTCGGGAACTGGTCGAAGTCCGCCACCGACTTGAAGGCCACCAGTTCGGTGAGCTCCGCCTTCGCCCGGGGCATCAGCGAGGCGACGCTCTCGGCGATCGGATTCGACGGCATGGGCACGCTCCTTGTGGGTGCGACGTTGTCCTTCGTGTGCGCACAGGTGTGCGGCGACCGTGCGAGCGTACGCGCCCGGTGGAGCGCGGGGCATCTCACGGTCGTCCTCCCACCGCGGACCTCGGCGATCTCCGCCGTAGGATGCGGGGGACGGAAGCGGCAGGCGGCTGGATCGGGAGCAGTAGACCATCGTGAGCAGCGAGAACTCTTCGGCGGACGACGTGCGGCAGGTGTGGGACGTCGTCGTGGTGGGCGCGGGACCCGCGGGGGCCTCCGCCGCGTACGCGGCGGCGGTCGCGGGGCGGAGCGTGCTGTTGCTGGAGAAGGCGGAGCTGCCGCGCTACAAGACCTGCGGCGGCGGGATCATCGGCCCCTCCCGTGACTCCCTGCCACCCGGCTTCGAACTGCCCTTCCGTGACCGGGTGCACGCGGTGACCTTCTCGAACAACGGGCGCTTCACCCGCACCCGCCGCTCCCGGCAGATGCTGTTCGGGCTGATCAACCGGCCCGAGTTCGACCAGCAGCTGGTCGAGCACGCGCAGAAGGCGGGCGCCGAGCTGCGTACGGGCGTCACCGTCACGCGGGTCGAGCAGCACGGGTCGGCGGTGCCGGACCGGCGTACGGTCGCGGTGGTCCTCCAGGGCGGTGAGACGGTGCTGGCCCGCGCGGTCGTCGGCGCCGACGGCAGCGCCAGCCGCATAGGAGCACACGTCGGCGTCAAGCTGGACCAGGTGGACCTCGGCCTGGAGGCGGAGATTCCGGTGCCGGAGACCGTCGCCGAGGACTGGAAGGGGCGGGTGCTCATCGACTGGGGCCCGATGCCCGGCAGTTACGGCTGGGTCTTCCCCAAGGGCGACACCCTCACCGTCGGGGTGATCTCGGCGCGCGGTGAAGGAGCCGCGACCAAGCGGTACTTGGAGGACTTCATCGGCCGGCTCGGCCTGGCCGGCTTCGAACCGAGCATCTCCTCCGGGCACTTGACCCGCTGCCGCGCCGACGACTCACCGCTCTCCCGGGGTCGCGTGCTGGTCTGCGGTGACGCGGCCGGCCTGTTGGAGCCCTGGACCCGTGAGGGCATCTCCTTCGCGCTGCGCTCGGGCCGCCTCGCCGGCGAGTGGGCGGTGCGCATCGCGGAGGCGCACGACGCGGTGGACACCCGGCGCCAGGCCCTGAACTACGCGTTCGCGATCAAGGCGGGGCTCGGCGTGGAGATGGCCGTGGGCAGGCGGATGCTGGCCCTCTTCGAGCAGCGCCCCGGGATCTTCCACGCCGTCCTGACCGGCTTCCGTCCGGCCTGGCGGGCGTTCACGGACATCACCCGGGGCGCCACCTCCCTCGGGGAGCTGGTCCGCACCCACCCGCTGGCCCAGCGTGCGCTGACCGTGCTGGACCGGCGGGCGGCGGCGGCCGACGAGACGGAGTGAGCCGACGCGTCGGTTCCGGACGGTGGTCCGGCGCGCCCGCGAGGATCTCCGCGTCGGAGGACTTGGCGGTGAGATCGCCCGGCTTCTGGTCGTCGGCCCGCTCACGGCCAAGACCCAGCTCAGCCGCACCATGGTGAAGCCGGGGGTGCGGGACCGGGCCCAACTGGTGGTGTCGGCCTACGAGTCGGGGCCGGTGCGGTCGGGCCGACTGGGTTGAGCGCCCGGCCGGAAGCGCACCAGTACGGCGATCACGCGGGCCAGGAACAGGGCGGCCGCGAGGACACCGCCCGCCCGCGGCAGCAGCCACTCGACGGTGCCCGGGAGGGCGAACAGCAGCGCCGGCCCCGCGACCGCGCCGAAGACCACGGCCGCCGCGAAGGCCGCGCTGCACAGCGCGTAGCCGATCTCGACGGTGATCGCGTCCCGCTCGGCCTGGGTGCGGCGTCCCCCGTATGCAGTCATATGACGCAGTGTCACAGGCGAGTGCCCGACGGGCAAACGGCCGCCGGGCAGCGGGGGCGCGGGGAACTGCGCGACCAGCCACGGTGGCGCCCGCAGACGCAACACGGCATGCGCGGCACCACCGGCGGAGCGTCAGTCGCGGACCGGCACCCGGTCCGTGTGCGTCTCCTTCACCGCGGACTGGGCGACCACGACGGACCGCTGTGCGCGCCGGGTGCGCAGGCCGGTCAGGGAGATCAGCAGGCCGGCGGTGGCGATGAAGGTGACCACCGTCAGGCCGGGGCGGTAACTGTCCAGGACGGCCTGTGGCGTCGGGTCGGCGGGGGCCTGGGCGGTCACCACCGCCGTCACCACGGCGAGGAAGATCGCGCCGCCCACCTGCACCGAGGTGTTGAGCAGCCCGGAGACCATGCCCTGCTCGTGGTCGTCGACCCCGTTGGTGGCCTGGATGTTGAGCGAGGGGAAGACCAGCGCGCAGGCCGCGCCGATCAGCAGCATCGACGGCAGGATCACCGCCGCGTACACCGGGTCGAGGTCCACCCGCAGGAACAGCGCGTACCCGGCGACCATGAGCGCGAAGCCGACCACGAGCAGACGGGGCGTGCCGAAGCGGTCGACGATCGCGCCGACCTTGGTGGAGGACACCGCGACGAGCGCGCCCGCCGGCAGGAAGGCCAGCGCGGTGTGCAGGGCGGACCAGTTCAGCAGCGACTGCATGTACAGCGTGGCCAGGAACTGGAAGCCGACGTAACTGCCGAAGAAGGCCATGGCGCCGAGCTGTGCGCGGATCTGGCTGCCCGAGCGCAGCACGCCGAGCCGGATCAGCGGGCCCGGCGAGCGCCGCTCGACCAGGACGAACACGGTCAGCAGGGCGGCGACCGCGAGGAAGGACAGCAGGGTCCGGGCGGACGTCCAGCCGGCCTCCGGTGCCTGGACCACGGTGAAGACCAGCAGCAGCATCGACGCGGTGCCGAGGACGGCGCCGGGGATGTCGTAGCCCTTGTGGTTCCGCTCGCGCTCGCTGTGCGGGAGCAGCTTCAGGCCGGCCAGCAGGGCGATCAGCGCGATGGGCGCGGGCAGCAGCATGGTGAGGCGCCAGCTGGCCTCGGTGAGCAGGCCGGAGAGCACCAGGCCCATGGAGAAGCCGGTGGCGGCGCAGGTGGTGTAGATGGAGAGGGCGCGGTTGCGCAGGGGGCCCTCCGGGAACGTCGTGGTGATGATCGACAGGCCGGCCGGGGCGGTGAAGGCCGCGCTCAGGCCCTTGATGAAGCGGCTTGCGATCAGCAGCGGACCGGAGTCGACCAGACCGCCGAGCAGCGAGGCGAGCGCGAACACGCCCAGGGCGACCAGGAAGACCTGGCGCCGGCCCAGCAGGTCGGCGGTGCGGCCGCCGAGCAGGAGCAGACCGCCGTAGCCGAGGATGTAGCCGCTGACGATCCACTGCAGGGCCGAGGTGGACAGACCGAGGTCGGCGCCGATGGAAGGCAGGGCGACGCCGACCATCGACACGTCCAGTGCGTCGAGGAACATCGCGGCGCACAGCACCAGCAGGGTGCCCCACAGCCGCGGGGTCCACTGGACCGCCGTGGAGGAGGGCACGGGGGAGGGGAGCGGAGAGGTCATGCCGAGGAGACTTCCATGCGCATGCATCGAATGCAAGCGCATTTAATTCGCGTGCAATGAATGCCGGTCTCTGCTACGGTGCCCGGCATGGCGGCGACGAGGGGCGATCAGCAGGCGCTCGTGCGGCAGTGGCGGGACATGCTGGCGCTGCATGCGCGCACCCAGTGCGAGCTCGACCGTGCCCTGCATCAACACGGCCTCTGCGGCAGCGACTTCGAGGTGCTGGACGTGCTCGCCGAGGGCGGCGGTGACTGTGCCGGCTACCGCGTCCAGGAGATCGCCGAGCACATCCATCTGAGCCAGAGCGCCCTGTCCCGTCTGGTCGCCCGGCTGGAGAAGGACGGCCTCGTCGAGCGGCGGATGTGCGCGGAGGACCGGCGGGGCGTGCGGGTGGCGCTCACCGGGAAGGGGCGCGCGCTGCACGGCGAGGTACTGCCGGTGCAGCGCGCGGTGTTGGGGCGGATGCTGGCGACACCCGCCGACTGAGCCTCACCCCATGACGATCGCGGACCGCTCCCGCCACAGCTCGGCCAGGGACGCGTCACCGCTGACCGCCGGGAACGGCAGCCGGTTCCACAGCGACAGGTACAACTGCGCGGCCGGGCCGCTCACTTCACAGTCCGCGGCCCCCTCCTCGCTCCGCTCCGTCACGGGCGGCTCGGCCGACAGCCGTACGGTCCACACGGCGCCGTCGACGTCCGTCGCCCGCACTCGCAGCACGCGCGTCGCTTCCGTACGGACGCGGCTCTTGGGCCGGGCGTGGAATCCGGCCAGCAGTTCGTCGATGCCGTCCGCCCCGAACTCGGCTTCGGTGTCGCTGAGTTCACCGAGGGCCGACTCCGCGTCGACGCGGTGCACGGCCGTCTCGTGCGCCTGCCGCCGCGCCCAGAACGCCAGCGGGGCGGGAGCGGGCAGGAAGGAGAAGCACTCGATGTCGGGCGGCGCGGCACGAAGGGTGTCGACCAGGGCGCGGTGACCCTCCCGGAACCAGTCGAGCAGCGGGTCGCCGTCGAGGTCGGGCAGGGCGCCGGCGGGGCGGTACGCGGTACGGCGCTCGGCGACGAACGAGGTGGCCCAGCGGTGCACCAGGCCCGTGTGCCGCAGCAGGTCACGGACCTGCCAGTCGGGACAGGTCGGCACCTTGGCGTCGACCCCCGCCCGCTCTGCGGCATCCGCCAGCAGCCGCCCTTCCCGGTCGAGTATGCGAAGGAATTCTGCAGTCTCCATGCGGGGGAGTCTGCCTGATGGAGTGTGCTTCAGGTGTTCGAGTGCGCTTCAGGGCCAGGGGTGGGTGGTCAGGGTCAGGGGGGAGGGTGGTCAGGGTCAGGGATGGGTGGTCAGGTAGCCGCCCATGGCCGTGAAGTACTCGGCCGCGGGCAGTTCGCGGCCGTCCTCGGTGCGGACCCGGGTGACGGCCAGGCCGTGGTTGCGGCCGGTTCGGGCGTCGGCGCCGGCGACGATCACCACGCCGTCGCCCTCGCGGTAGAAGATCCGGCCGGGGGTGCCGCCGTAGCGGCCTTCGGAGACGACCGCGGCGAGGACCTCCAGCCGCTTGCCCCTGTGGAAGGTGAACGCGCTCGGGTACGGCTCGGACTGGGCGCGGATCAGGCGTTCGAGGTCCGCGGCGGGCCAGGTCCAGTCGATGCGGCTGTCCTCGATGGACCGCTTGTGGAAGAAGCTCGCCCGAGAGCGGTCCTGTCGGGTGAACTCCGTCTGCCCGGAGGCGATGAGGTCGAGTGCGCCGATGGTGACCGGGGCGATCAGATCGACCGTCTTGTGGAAGAGGTCGGTGGCGGTGTCCGTCGGCCCGACCGGCACCGCGTCCTGGCGCACGATGTCGCCGGCGTCGAGCTCGTCGTTCATCATGTGGGCGGTGACGCCCACTTCTGGCTCGCCGTTGATCAGCGCCCAGATCAGCGGGGAGAAGCCGGCGTACTTCGGCAGCAGCGAGTCGTGCACGTTCAGGGTGCCGTGGCGGGGGAGACCGAAGATGCGCGGGGGAATCCAGGTACGCCAGTTGTTGGCCACGATGATGTCCGGGTCGGCCTCCTTGAGGCGCTCGAACAGCTCCTCGTCGTCGGGGCGGTTGCGGATCAGCACCGGGACGCCGTGCTCCTCGGCGAGGTCGGCGACGGAGTCGCTCCAGATCTTCTCGTACGCGTGCTCGCTCTTGGGGTGCGTCACCACCAGCACCACGTCGTGCTCGGAATCGAGGAGGGCGCGAAGGGTGCGGTGCCCCCAGGTCTGATAGCCGAACATGACGACCCGCATACGGTTCCTCCTCAGGGCAGGGACTGTCCGGCGTCAGTAAAGCAAGGCTTACCTAAGTGTGCAACGACCCCTGTTCAAGGGGCTGTTGAGGGTGCCGCGTTCCGAGCGTGCCCGATTTGCCCTATCGACAGTTCCGCGGGATCAGCTTAGCCTTACCTAAGTTCGGGCTGCCGCTCCTTCGGTGTGCCCTCATCCCGTACTTCCCAACGCTTGACACACGGCTGCCCCGAAGGGCGGCCGACCCGCACGATGGGAGTGACATGGCACAGGCTCTTCCTGGCGACGCACCACTGATCCACGACCTCATAGGCGTCGGCTTCGGGCCGTCCAATGTGGCCATGGCGATCGCACTCAGGGAGCACAACGCCCGCGCCGGCCGGCACGAGGCGATCACCGCCCACTTCTTCGAGCAGCAGCCGCAGTTCGGTTGGCACCGCGGCATGCTGATCGACGACGCGACCATGCAGGTGTCCTTCCTGAAGGACCTGGTGACGCTTCGGAACCCGGCCAGTGAGTTCAGCTTCCTGTGCTACCTGCAGAGCAAGGGGCGGCTGATCGACTTCATCAACCACAAGAACCTCTTCCCGCTGCGGGTGGAGTTCCACGACTACTTCGAGTGGGCCGCGGCCAAGGTCGACGACACGGTCTCCTACGGCCACGAGGTCGTCGCCGTCACCCCGGTCGTCCGCGACGGGGTCGTGGAGTACCTGGATGTGACGGTGCGTTCGGCGGAGGGGCTCGCCCTTCACCGGGCCCGCAACCTCGTCATCGGCACCGGACTGCGGCCCCTGATGCCGGAGGGCGTGCGCCGCACCGACCGGGTCTGGCACAACTCCGAACTGCTCGCCAGGATCGACGAGTTGGACGGCACCTCGCCCTCCCGGTTCATCGTCGTGGGCGCCGGGCAGAGCGCCGCCGAGAACGTCGCCTACCTGCACCGGCGCTTCCCCCGCGCGGAGGTCTGCGCCGTCTTCTCCCGCTACGGCTACAGCCCCGCCGACGACAGCAGCTTCGCCAACCGGATCTTCGACCCGGCGGCGGTCGACGAGTTCTTCGCCGCGCCGGAGGACGTCAAACGCAGGCTGATGGACTACCACGGCAACACCAACTACTCCGTGGTGGACATCGACCTGATCGACGACCTGTACCGGCAGATGTACCAGGAGAAGGTCCTGGGCACCGAGCGGCTGAGGTTCCTCAACGTCTCCCGGCTGACCGACGTCGTCGAGACGCCCGACGCGGCGCGGGCCACCGTCACCTCCCTGGTCACCGGCGAGTCGACCACCCTGGACGCCGACGTCGTGGTCTTCGCCACCGGCTACAGCCCGGTCGACCCGCTGGGGCTGCTCGGCGAGGTCGCGGACCGCTGCCTGCGCGACGACGAGGGTCGCGTGCGCGTCGGACGCGACTACCGCCTCGCCACCGACCCCGGACTGCGTTGCGGCATCTACCTCCAGGGCGGCACCGAGCACACGCACGGCATCACCTCGGCCCTGCTGTCCAACACCGCGATCAGAGTCGGCGAGATCCTGGACTCCGTCCTCGACCGAAGCCGCGAGCCGGCCTCCGACGGCGTCGTCAGCACCGCTCGCTGAAGCTAGGGATACCGTACGTCCACATGAGCGCGACTGCAGTCGAGCGCCCCGCGACCAGGGGCACAACTCAGGCCCGCAGACGGCGGGTTGTGGGTCTGGGCGCCCTGGTGGTGGTCCTCGTGGCCGTGGCCGCGGTGTCCCTGACGGTCGGTGCGCGTGCGCTCAGTCCCGCCGAGGTGTGGCACGGGCTGTTCGCACCGCCGGACCCGGACCAGCGGCGCACCGAGATCCGGCTCATCGTGCAGACCGTACGCGTGCCCCGGACGGTACTAGCGGTCGTGGCGGGCATCGCCCTGGGGGTCGGCGGGGCGCTGATCCAGGGCTACACCCGCAACCCCATCGCCGACACGGGCCTGTTGGGGGTGAACGCCGGCGCCTCGTTCGCCGTGGTGACGGTGATCGCCGTGTTCGGGTTCAGCAACCCGTTCCAGTACGTCTGGTTCGCGTTCCTCGGGGCGGGGGCCGCCGGTGTCGTGGTGTTCGGGCTGGCCAGTATCGGCCGGGGAGCCGGCAACCCGCTGACGCTCGCCCTCGCCGGACAGGGCGTCACGGTGTTCCTGGCGGCGATGACCACCGCCGTGGCGCTGTCGGACCAGACGGCGCTGAACGCGCTGCGGTTCTGGAACGCGGGCTCCGTGGCCGGTACCGGATTCGACGTCATCTGGCCGGTGACCGCGTTCGTCGCGGCCGGGCTGGTGCTGGCGGCGATCACCCTGCCCGCCATCAACCTGCTCAACCTGGGCGACGACGTGGCCCGGGCACTGGGGGTGAACATCGCGCTGAGCCGGACGATCGGCATCGCCGCGATCACCCTGCTGGCGGGCGCGGCCACGGCGGCCTGCGGTCCCATCGCGTTCCTCGGACTGATGGTGGCCCATGTGGCCCGCTGTCTCACCGGGCCGGACTATCGCTGGCTGGTGCCCTGCGCGGGTCTCCTCGGCGCCGTGATCCTGCTGGTCTGCGACATCGTGGGGCGTCTGGTGGTGCGGCCGGGCGAGCTGGACGCGGGGGTGCTCGTCGCTCTCCTCGGCGCCCCGTTCTTCGCGGCGCTGGTCTGGCGCGGAAAGTTCAAGAAGGCATGAACGGCACGGATGTGAAGCCGGCGGTGCCGCCCGGCATGAGGCTCGGACGGGTGTCGTTCGTCTGGCGGCCCTGGATGGTGTGCGTCACGCTGCTGCTGGCGGCGGTGACCTTCCTGCTGTTCTGTCTGTCCATCGGCGTCGGGGACTTCCCCATCGGCCTGCCCCAGGTGGTCGCCACGATCCTCGGGCGGGGCGAACCGGTCGACGAGTTCGTGATCATGGATCTGCGGATGCCCCGCGCCCTGGCCGGGCTCGTCGTGGGGATCGCGCTCGGCGTGTCCGGGGCGATCACGCAGTCCATCGCGCGCAATCCGCTGGCCAGCCCCGACATTCTGGGGATCACCACGGGTGCGAGCGCGGTCGCGGTGTTCCTGGTGACGGTGTCGGGCGGGGCCGCCGCGGCGATCGTCGACGCCGTGGGCCTGTCCGCGGCGGCGCTCGCGGGCGGTCTCGGCACCGGGCTGCTGGTGTACTTCCTGGCGTGGCGGCGCGGCATCGACGGCTTCCGGCTGATCCTCATCGGCATCTCGGTGAGCGCCGTGATGGAGTCGATCACGACCTGGCTGCTGGTCAAGGCCGACATCCGGGACGTGGCCAGGGCGCAGACCTGGCTGGTCGGCTCGCTGGACGGCCGTTCCTGGGACGAGGTGCGGGTGGCGCTCTGGTGCATGCTCGCCCTCCTGGTCGTCGTGTCGAGTGCCTCCTTCCAGTTCAAACCGCTGCACTTCGGCGACGACGTCGCCGCGGGTCTGGGTGTCCGGTACTCGAGGGTGCGGGCGGTGCTGCTGCTGTGCGCGGTGCTGCTGGCCGGTGTGGCGGTGAGCGCGGCGGGCCCGGTCCCCTTCGTCGCGCTGGTGGCGCCTCAGGTGGCGATGCGTCTGGTGCGGTCCCCGACACCGCCGATGGTGGCGTCCGGTGTGGTCGGCGCGCTGCTGCTGATCGGCGCCGACCTGGTCGCGCGCACGGCCCTGCCGATCTCTCTTCCGGTCGGTGTGGTGACCGCCGCGATCGGCGGACCCTTCCTCGTGTATCTGCTGGTACGGGCGAACCTGAGGTAGATGATGCAAAGCTTGGGCAAGCCTCACTTCAAGGGGGGCCTCGTGGTCGCTCAGGACATCACCGGGATCGGGGCGGCGGTCGACGGCGTCTCACGGCTGGCGGCCAAGGGTGTCACGGTCGGATACGGCAACAGGACCGTCATCGACGGCCTCGACGTGGCCATCCCGACCGGAGTGATCACCACGATCATCGGCCCCAACGGCTGTGGGAAGTCCACCCTGTTGCGCACCCTGTCGCGACTGCTGAAGCCGACCGGCGGGACGGTCGTGCTGGACGGCGAGGACATCGCCGGGCTGCGCACCAGGGACGTGGCCAAGAAGCTCGGCCTGCTGCCGCAGGCGCCGGTCGCGCCGGAGGGGTTGACGGTGGCCGACCTGGTCGCCCGGGGCCGCCATCCGCACCAGAGCTGGCTGCGGCAGTGGTCGTCGGACGATGTCGCCGTGGTGGAGCGGGCGTTGGCCATGACCGGGGTGTCCGACCTGGCCGACCGACCGGTCGACGCGCTGTCCGGCGGCCAACGGCAGCGGGTGTGGATCTCCATGACGCTGGCTCAGGGAACCGACCTGCTGCTGCTCGACGAGCCGACCACCTATCTGGACCTGGCGCACGCCATCGACGTGCTCGACCTGGTGGACGACCTCCACGAGTCGGGGTGCACGGTGGTGATGGTGCTGCACGACCTCAACCTGGCGGCGCGTTACAGCGACCACCTCGTCGTGATGAAGGAGGGGGTGGTCCTGGCGCAGGGGCACCCCCGCGAGGTGATCACCGCCGAGCTGCTGCACGAGGCATTCGGCCTGCGGGCCAAGGTGATTGACGATCCGTTGGGTGATCGGCCGCTCATCGTGCCGATCGGCCGCACGCACGTCCAGTTCGACTAGATCTCACCACAGACTACGTACAAGTTAGGCTAGGCTTACCTCACTTCGGCGCGGTAAGGTTTGCCTGCCCTTAGACAGGGCGCAGCGGACAGCGCGAAAGCAAGGGGTTCCGGATGCTCTTCCATCGATCGACGCTCTTGAAGTCCCGGCGACGGATGGCGGCGGTACTCACCGCCGTCACGCTCGGCGCCGGCCTCCTCGCGGGGTGCGGCTCCGACTCGTCGGACGAGCCCGCCGACAACACCACCGCCGCTGCCCCCGCCGGCGCGTTCCCGGTCACCGTGGAGCACGCGTTCGGAACGACGACCGTCGAGAAGGCCCCCGAGCGGGTCGTCTCCGTCGGCTACACCGACGACCAGACCGTCCTCGCGTTCGGCATCAAGCCGGTCGGCATGGTCGACCAGTACCCCAACCCGCCGGGCCAGACCCCCGACATCAACACCCAGTGGCCCTGGGTCAAGGACAAGTGGGGCGACACCAGGCCCGAGGTCATCATGAAGAACGGTGACTCCGGCCCCAACTACGAGAAGATCGCCGCCCTTCGGCCGGACCTGATCATCGCCGTCTACTCCGAGATCGACCAGGCCGCCTACGACAAGCTCTCCCGGATCGCGCCGACGGTGGGCCGCACCAAGGCCGAGAAGGAGCCGTTCAGCGCCCCCTGGCAGGACAACGCGCTGCACATCGCCAAGGCTCTCGGCAAGGCCGAGGAGGGCGAGAAGATGGTGGCCGACATCCAGGGCAAGCTCGACGCGGCCAAGAAGGCACACCCGCAGTTCGGCGACGAGACCGCCGTCGCACTGTCCTGGTACAAGGACTCGGTGGCGCCCTTCACCTCCACCGACGTACGCGGACGACTGGTGACCGGCATCGGCTACAAGTACCAGACCGAGATCGACAAGATCGCCGGCGGCAGCTTCTACACCACGCTCTCACCCGAGCGCATCGACCTGATCGACGTCGACCGCATCTTCGTCATCAACGACCAGGCGGACATCGACGCGCTGAAGAAGTTCGAGCTGTTCAACAACCTGGCCGCGGTGAAGAACGGCAAGGTCTCGTACCTGCTCGACAGCGAGGGTCCGGCGATCGGCGCGGCCATCTCCCAGGGCACCCTGCTGTCCATGCCGTACGCGATCGACGAACTCGTGAAGTCGGCCGAGTAGGTGTGACTACCACCGACACGCGCGTCGCCCCGGCGGCCCTGCGCACGGCGACCGGACGCGAGGCCACCCGCTGGGTCGCGGCCCACTGCCGAGAGGCGCCCTGGCTGACGGCGGCCACCGTGGTGACCACGGTGGCCGGTGCGGCCCTCCAGGTGCTCCCGGTGCTGCTGCTCGGCCGGGTGGTCGACGCAGTGGTCGAGGGCGAGTCCCGCTCGGTCCTGGCCACGATCGGGTCGCTGATGGTGGCCGCCGCGCTGCTCGGCGCGGCAGCCACCGCGGTGTCGACCTATCTGATCGGGCGGCTGGGCGCGGACCTCCTCGCCCGGCTGCGGGAAGGCGCCGTCCGAGCCGTCCTGGGCATGCCCAGCGCACGGATCGAGCAGGTCGGCCGGGGAGATGTGCTCTCCCGGGTCGGCGACGACGTTGCCGTCATCTCCAAGGGCATCCGGACCGCCATCCCGACCGTGTTCTCGGCGGGCGTGCTGGTCGCCATCGCCACGGCCGGCATGTTCGGACTGGACTGGCGGCTCGGCCTGGCCGGCGCCGGCGCGCTGCCCGCGTACGCGCTGGCCTTGCGCTGGTACCTGCCCCGGTCCGCCCCGCTCTACCGCAGGCAGCGGGCGGCCCAGGCCGACCGCGCGCAGGCGCTGATCAGCGGCCTCAACGGGATCGACACGGTCCGGGCGTACCGCCTGGAGGACGCCTTCCGTGAGCGCGTCACCCGCGAGTCATGGCGGGTGCGCGACCTCGGCATCGAGGTGTTCCGGTTCTTCGGCCGGTTCGTCGGCCGGGAGAACCGCGCCGAGTTCATCGGGCTGACCCTGATCATCGTGGTCGGGTACGCCCTGCTGGAGGCCGACGCCGCCAGCCTGGGCGAGGTGGCGGCGGCCCCGCTGATGTTCCACCGGCTGTTCGCGCCGCTGGGCCTCATCATGTTCACCTTCGACGAGGCACAGAAGTCGGGCGCGAGCCTGACCCGGCTGGTCGGGGTGATGGGCGAGCCGGCCGAGGAACGGCTGGTGGGTGACGCGGCCGCCGCACCGGCGGGCGCCGGGCCGCTGCCCGTGACGGTGGAAGGACTGACGTTCAGCTACCCCGACACCGACGAGCCCGTCCTGCGGGACGTCGACCTGACCATCCCGGCCGGCGGTTCGCTGTCCCTGGTGGGCGCGACGGGCGCGGGCAAGTCGACCCTGGCCGCGCTGATCGCGGGCATCGGGACACCACAGACCGGATCGGTGCGGGTCGGACCGACCGACCTCGCCGGTTTGGACGAGGCCGGGGCCCGGACGTTGGTGAGCATCCTGACGCAGGAGACCCACGTCTTCTCCGGGCCGCTCGCCGACGATCTCAGGCTGGCCGCGCCGGAGGCGACCGACGCAGAACTGCGGGACGCCCTGCGCACGGTCGGCGCCGAGCAGTGGGTCGACGCGCTCCCCGACGGGCTGGACACCCTGGTCGGCGAGGGCGGGGAGCGCCTGGACGTCACCAAGGTCGCCCAGATCGCCCTGGCCCGGCTGGTGCTGGGCCGGACACCGGTGGTGGTGCTCGACGAGTCGACCGCGGAGGCCGGCAGCGAGGGCGCCGCCGAGCTGGAGCGGGCCGTGCTGGCCGCGTGCGCCGGCCGGACCACGCTCTTCGTGGCGCACCGGCTCACCCAGGCGATGTCGGCGGACCGCATCGCCGTCCTGGACGCGGGCCGGGTGGTGGAGCAGGGCACGCACGAGGAGCTGGTGAAGCTGGGCGGCCGGTACGCGCGGCTGTGGCGGGCCTGGCGAGAAGGTAGTTAGGTAAACCTAAGTCGGACCGGGCTGGCTCTCTCATGCCCTGGAAGGGATGCTGAGTCTTTCGATGGCTGATTCTTCGATGACGGGGATGACGGAACCGAACGCTCGGGTCGTACGGCTGTCTCCCGGGAGACTGGCCGGCGTACGCCGGCGGACCGGCGGCGACCACTCCGACAGGACCATCGCCGAAGCGTGCGCCATCGGGCTGTCGTACTGGGCGACGGGCCGCGGTCCCGACGGCATCGACCTCACCCCCGGCACCCTGTTCGCCGACGTCCTCGGCTGGGCCGACAACGGCGGTCCCCTGCCCGGCGGTTGGGAGGTCGGCGCGGACGGCCGGAGCATCACCGTCCCCGACGGCGTGCGACTCGCCGACGCACAGCTCGCGTTGGACGACCTCACCGACTTCCCGGAACGGACCCTCGGCACCATCGGCCCCGCCGACATGGCGAGAAGGCTCCGGACGCTGGCCGAGTGGAACGACACCGGGGCCGACCGGATCCGCCCGACCATCGTGGAGATGTTCCGCGAACAGGCCCGTACCAGGCCGGACGCCGTCGCCGTCGTCGACGAGCACCGGACCCTGACCTACCGTCAGACGGCCGAGCTGTCCAGCCAGTTGGCCCACCACCTCATCGACCGCGGACTCACCGCCGAACAGGTCGTCGGCATCTCCCTCGGCCGCTCCGCCGACATGGTGATCGCACTGCTCGGGGTGCTCCAGGCCGGCTGCGCGTTCGTACCGCTCGACCCCCAGTGGCCCGCCGAGCGCCGCGCCGTCGTCATCGAGGACGCCCGCGTCGTTCTGCAGCTCAACACCTCGGGCGAACACGACCCGGCCGAGCCGGAGGCCGTGGCGGTCGACCTCGGCGACTGGCGCCACGCCGCCCACCCGACCGAGGGCACCGGGATCACCGTCCCCGGCGCCGCCCTGGCCTACGTCATCTTCACGTCCGGCTCCACCGGGCGGCCCAAGGGCGCCATGATCCGGCACGAGGCGATCAGCGAGCGCCTGCTCTGGCAGGTCCACGAGATCCTCGGCTTCGGCCACGACGACGCCTCGCTGTTCAAGGCACCGCTGTCCTTCGACATCTCCATCAACGAGATCTTCCTACCGCTGGTGTGCGGCGCCCGGCTGGTCGTCCTGCGCCCCGGCGGCGAACGCGACCCCCACCACCTGCTGAGCGTGATCGCCGAACAGCGCGTCACCTTCACCTACCTGGTGTCGTCCATGCTGGACGTGCTGCTGGAGATGGCCGGCGACTCCGGGCGGCTGAACAGCCTGCGCCATGTGTGGTGCGGCGGCGAGGTGCTGACCCCGGAACTCCACGAGCGGTTCCGCACCCTGCTCGACATCCCCCTGTACCACGGCTACGGGCCCGCCGAGACGACCATCGGCGTCTCCCACGTCATCTACCGGGGCGCGGCCGAACGCCTGTCGACCTCCATCGGCAGGGCCAACCCCAACACCCAGCTGTACGTACTCGACGACGAACTGCGCCCGGTCCCGGTCGGCGTCGGCGGCGAACTGTACGTGGGCGGCTTCCTCCTGGGACGCGGCTACGTCAACGCGCCCGGCCTGACGGCGTCCCGGTTCGTCGCCAACCCCTTCGCCGCCGACGGCTCCCGGCTCTACCGCACCGGCGACCTCGCACGCTTCGCCCCGGACGGCTCGCTGGACTTCCTCGGCCGGGTCGACAACCAGATCAAGATCCGCGGCATGCGGCTGGAGATCGAGGACGTCGAGGTCGGCCTCGCGGAACACCCGCGGATACGGCACACCTGTGTCGTGGCGAAGAAGAACGCGGCGGGCGGCACCTACCTCGTGGGATACGTCATCCCGGCCGCCGGCAGCGAGGACCTGAGCGCCGACGAGGTCAAGGCGTGGGCCGCCGAGCACATGGTCGAGTACATGGTGCCCGCCCACATCGTGGTGATGACGGAGTTCCCGCTGACCGCGAACGGCAAGCTGGACCGCCGCGCACTGCCGGAGCCCGAGATCGCGACGGGCACGCTCGTCCCGCCCGCCACCGACGACGAGCGCGCGGTGTGCGCGGCGGTCGCGAAGGTGCTGCGACTGGAGGAGGTCGGTGCCGACCAGGACTTCTTCCAGCTCGGCGGGGACAGCATCCTGGCGATCTCGCTGCTGAGCGCACTGCGCGACACCGGTCTCCATGTCACGGCACGGCAGATCTTCGCCCACAGCACCCCGCGGGCACTGGCGGCGGTGGCGAGCCGCGGGGACGTCTCCACCGTCGACCACGCCGACGTCCCGACCGGCTCCGTCGTGGGATCGCCCATCGTGCAGTGGCTCGGCGAGACCACCGACGCCATCGACGGCTTCGTGCAGTCGGTGGTCCTGAACACCCCGGCCGACCTCACCGCCGACGCCCTCGACCGGATCCTCACCGCCCTGACCGTCCGGCACGACATGCTGCGCGCGCGGCTGGTGCGCGGCGACCGCTGGAGCTTCGACATCCCGGAGGCCGGCCAGGCCGGCCCACTGTGGCAGGAGAGCGACCGGCCGCTCGACGAGTGCGTGGCGCTCGCCACCGATGGGCTCGACCCGGCGGGCGGCGTGATGCTGAGGGCCGTGTGGCGGCGCGCCGCACGGCAGTTGGTGGTGACCGCCCATCACGTGGTGATCGACGGCGTGTCGTGGCGGATCCTGATGGACGACCTGGCCACGGCATGGCGGCAGCTCTCCTCCGGTACCCCGATCGAACTGCCTCCGGCGGGCACGTCGTTCCGGCGCTGGACCCAGCTCCTGGAACGCGCCGCGTTCGACGCGGACAGCTCCTACTACTGGCGTCCCCTGCCCGGAGCGGACGGACCACTGGGCAGGCGCGCGCTGTCCGGAACCGACACCGTCGCGCGGGAGCGGACGCTGACCGTCCCGGTCGGCCCCGAGGTCACCGCCGCGCTGCTCGGCGAGATCCCGGCGAAGTTCCACGCGGGCGTCAACGACGTGCTGCTGACCGCCCTCGCCGTCACCCTCGCCCGTTGGCGCCGGGACCTCGGCCAGGAGCAGACGTTCGCCCACATCGAACTCGAAGGCCACGGCCGCGAGGGCGGGTTCGTGTCGGCCACCGCCGGCTTCGAACCCGAACTCTCCCGGACCGTGGGCTGGTTCACCACCCTGTTCCCGGTGACCGTGGACCCCGGCACGGCCGCCGACCTCACCGCACCCGAGTACCTGACCGCCGCGCTCAAGGCCGTCAAGGAGGACCTCGCCCGGGTACCGGACAACGGCGTCTCCTACGGCGCCCTGCGCTATCTGACCGAGACCGAGTTCGACGCGCCCGCACCGCAGGTGCTCTTCAACTACTTGGGCCGCTTCGCCGCAGGCGCCTCCGGTGACTGGCAACTCACGAGCACAACAGGACAGCTGGGTGAGAAGCGGGACCCCAGGATGCGACTGCCGCGCGCCCTGGAGTTCAACGCCATCGCCGAACCCGCCCCGACCGGCGGCGCGTACGAGCTGGCCACCACCATCTCCTGGCCCGACGGCATGTTCACCGACGAGGACATCGCGACCATCGCCGAGTACTTCCGCCAGGCCCTGACCGGACTGGCCGCACTCGACCGAGGCGGCCACTCACCCAGCGACTTCGACCTGGTGACGCTCACCCAGGCCGACGTCGACGCCCTCGACAGCCCCGCGCTGAGGGACGTCCTGCCGCTGACCCCGCTGCAGGAGGGCCTGTACTTCCACTCCGTCTTCGACGACGACTCGGCCGGCGCCTATGTCGAGCAGCAACTGCTCACCCTGGACGGCGAGATCGACACCGACCGGCTCTCGGCCGCGGCCACCCGCCTGCTGACCCTGTTCCCGAACCTGGCCGCGCGCTTCACCGCCCTCGCCGACGGCCGCGTGGTCTCCGTGCTGGAGAGCGGCGTCCAGGCACCCTTCACCACGCTGGACCGCCCCGGCATCACCGACTACGAACTCCGTGCCCTCGCCGAGCGGGACCGACGCGCCGGGTTCGACCTGGCCACCGGACCGCTGATGCGCTACACGCTCATCCGCGCCGGCGCCGGCCGCACCGTCCTGGTGCAGACGGTGCACCACATCATCGCCGACGGCTGGTCGGTGCCGCCGATGCTCCGCGCGCTGCTCGCCGAGTACCACGCGCCGGGCAGCGTGTACCCGCTCGGCGGCTTCCCCGACTACGTACGTCGGCTCGCCTCCCACGACGCCGACGAGAGCGACCGCGTATGGGCCGACCAGCTGGCCGGACTGCCCGGCCCCTCACTGGTCGCCGAGGGACACACGCCCTCCGACCGGTTCGCCGACACCGCACTGGAACCCGGCGACGACATCGACGCCGCCGCCCGCTCGGCCGGCGTGCCGCTGAGCGTGGCCGTGCACAGCGCCTGGGCGGTGACCCTGGGCGGCATCCTGCACGGCGGCGACGTGGTGTTCGGCTCCACCGTGTCCGGCCGTGACGCGGAGGTGCCCGGCATCGAGGACATGGTGGGCCTGTTCATCAACACCGTTCCCGTACGCGCCCGTTGGACCGGCACCACCACCTCCCGCGACCTGCTCGCCTCGGTACGGGAACACCAGAGCGCGGTCCTGCCGCACCAGCACGTCTCCCTGGCGCGGATCGCCCGCCAGGCCGGTGCGGGCCCGTTGTTCGACACGCTGGTGGTGTTCGACGTGGCGACCGATGTGACCGGCCTGCGCAGGCCCGGCGACACCCTCCTCATCACCGACATCGTGAACGAGGGCGCCCCCCACTACCCGCTGACCCTGGTGGTGGAGCGCACCCTCGACGGCCGCCCCCGCTTCAACCTGATCTACGACGGCGAGCTGCTCCGGGAGACCGGCGCCCAGGCCATCCTGCGCACGTTCACCCACACCCTCACCGGTCTGCTCACCCGGCCGGACGCCCTGGTCGACGACCTGGCAACCGAGAACACCCGCCGCCCCACGCCGATCACCCCCACGACCCTGAGCGGCCTCTTCGACGCGGCCGCGCACCGCGACCCGGCCGCCACCGCCGTCACCCAGTGCGCCCTCGACGGCGCCACCCGCTCCCTGACGTACGGCGAACTGGCCGACGCCAAGGAGCAGTTGGCCGCCGTCCTGCGTGCCGCCGGGGTCGGCCGGGGCAAGCGGGTCGCCGTCGCCGTACCGCGCTCCCTGGAACAGGTCGTCGCCCTGGTCGCGATCGTCACCGCGGGCGGCGCGTACGTACCGCTGGACCTGGCGTACCCGGACGAACGGCTGGAGTACATCCTCGCCGACGCCGCCCCGCAGGTGGTGCTCGTGGACCGCGTGCAGCGGGACCGCTTCACGCGGCTGCTGGACCGGGCGGGCGTGCCGGCACGTGTGCTCGTGCAGGGCGAGCAACCGCCGTCCCGCGAACCCGCCGCCCTGCCCGAGGCCGACTGGCAGGACCCCGCCTATGTGATCTACACGTCCGGATCGACCGGCCGCCCCAAGGGCGTCGTCGTCCCGCACTCCAGCGTGGTGACCCTCCTCGCCAACACCCGGCCCGGCATGGACTTCGGCCCGCAGGACGTGTGGGTCCAGTTCCACTCGTACTCCTTCGACTTCGCGGTCTGGGAGCTGTGGGGAGCGCTGACCCACGGGGCTGAGCTGCTGGTCCCGGAGTACGGGCTGACCCGCTCCCCGGTCGACTTCCACCGGCTGGTCCGAGAGCGCGGGGTGACCGTGCTCAACCAGACCCCCTCGGCCTTCTACCAGTTCATCGAGGCCGACCGGCACGCCGACGAGCCGGTCACCGGACTGCGCCGGATCATCTTCGGCGGCGAGGCACTGGACCTCGGGAGGCTGCGCGGCTGGGTCGAACGGCACGGCACCGGTACGCCCGAACTCGTCAACATGTACGGCATCACCGAGACCACCGTCCATGTCACCCACCGCGTGCTGACCGACGAGGACTTCGCCTCCGGCGACGACGCCAGCCCGATCGGCGGCCCCATCCCCGGCCTGGTGACCTATCTCCTCGACGACCGGCTCAGGCCGGTGCCGCCGGGCCGGGTGGGTGCCATCTACGTCGCCGGCGACCAGGTGTCGCTCGGCTATCTCGGCAGGCCCGCGCTCACCGCCGGCCGCTTCGTGGCGAACCCGTTCACGGGCGACGGCTCCCGCATGTACCACACGGGCGACCTCGCCCGCCGCACCCTCGACGGCGAGCTGGAGTTCACCGGCCGCGCCGACGACCAGGTTCAACTCAAGGGCTTCCGAGTCGAGTTGGGCGAGGTGGAGTCGGCGATCAGGGAGCTCGACGGTGTTGTGGATGTCGCGGTCACCGTGGCCGACAGCGCCGATCATCTGGTCGCGCACGTGGTCGGCCGGGTCCCCGACGATCTCACCGGCCTGCTGTCGGCGAAGCTGCCGGTGCACATGGTGCCGGGCCGGGTGCTGACGCTGGACGCGCTGCCGCTGACGGTCAACGGCAAGCTGGACCGGAAGGCGTTGACGGCGCGAGTGCGCCCCGATGGGGGCGCGGGGCTGCATCCATATGCGGCTCCGCCGCGAGGCGCGACCAGCCCCCATCGGCACGCAGAGGAATCACTCGCCACCCTGATCGACATCTTCACCGAAACCCTCCCCGGCTCCGCCATGGACGCCGACACCGACTTCTTCCGCGCCGGAGGCGACAGCATCGTCGCCATCACCGTGATCAACCGAGCCCGCGCACTCGGCCTGCCGATCGCCCCCCGGGACGTGTTCCTGCTCAGGACTCCACGCGCGCTCGCCGAGCACCTCGGCTCGCAAGCGCCGCAGGCAGCGGCGCCCACCCCCCGCGAAGACGGCCCGCTGACCCCGACCCCGATCATCCTGCGCCAGCGTGAACTGGGCGGGTCCCTCGCCCGGTTCGCCCAGGCCAGGATGGTGCAGGCACCCGACGGCACCGGGTTCGCCGACGTCGAGCGCGCCGCGGACGCCGTCGTGGCCGCGCACCCTGCCCTGCGGCTGCGCCTGCGCGTCGAGCACGGCGTGTGGGCCCTGCGCACCGAACCCGCCCGCGCCATCACCGTCGTACGGACGCCCGGGACCGACGCGACGGCGGCAGCGAACGAAGCCGCCGGACGGCTGGACCCCGAGGCCGGGGACGTCATCGCGTTCTCGTGGCTGGAGGCGAGCCGGACCCTGGTCGTCACCGTGCACCACCTCGCCGTCGACTCGGTGTCCTGGCTGATCCTGCTGGAGGACCTGGCCGCCGCCCTGCGCGGGGAGCCCCTGGCGCCGCCGACCACGTCGTACGCCGAGTACGCCGAAGCACTGGCGACCCGGTCCATCCAGGTCGCCGACGACCTCGGGCACTGGATCACCACGCTCCAGGCCCCCGCGCTGCTGCCCGCGGTCGGCGGACTGCGTGAGACCACCGTCGTGCTCCCCCCCGACCTGAGCGACCGCCTGACACGCACCGCGCCCTCCGCCCTCGGCATCGGTCTCACCGAGCTGCTGTGCGGCGCGCTGCGCACCGCCCTGACCCGGGTCCAGCCGGCGCCCACCGATCTCGCGGTCGAGCTGGAGCGGCACGGCCGGGTCCCGGTGCTGGAGCACCACGACTACACGCGCACGGTCGGCTGGTTCACCGCGATCGCGCCGGTACGGCTCACCGCGCACACCGACCCCGTCGCGGCGGCACGTGAGGTCGCCGAACGCCAGCCGGACGAGTCCGGGCACGTCGCCTACGGCCGCCTGAGGTATCTCAACCCGCAGACGGCGCCGCTGCTGACCGCTCGCCCACAGGTGCTGTTCAACTACCTCGGCCGGGGCAGCGAGTCGCAGGCGCTGCACCTCACCGGCGGCGACCAGGGCAGCCCGTACGCCGTCGAGGTCAACGCCTGGCTGGACGCGGCCACCGGCGGCCTCCACGCGGCGTTCACCCTCGCCGAGGGCGTCCCCGACGTGATCACCGAGCACTGGCTGAGCGCCCTGGAGCACCTCGCGGACGCCGCCGCGACCGCCGAGCGCACGGCACCCGTCACCCCCCTCCAGCGGGGCCTGTTCTTCCAGGCCCAGATGGCGGGCACGGCCGGACACTACGTCGCGCAGAGCTGGTTCACCTTCGAGCGGCGCCTGGACACCGAGGCGCTGGCCGAGGCGATGACGTACGTGATCGCGCGGCATCCGGTGGTGGGCGCGGGCTTCACCACCGACGGTGACGGAAACCCGGTCCAGGTCCTCAGCGCGGGCCGCCGGATCCCCGTCCGCACGGTCGAGCTGCCGACCGACGCGGACGCCGCCGCCCTGCGCGCCCGGGACCGTGACACGGGATTCGACCCGGCTGAGCCACCGCTGATCCGGCTGACGGTGGTCCGGCTGCCCGGCGGCCGCGACGGCCTGCTGCTCAGCTACCACCTGCTGCTGTGGGACGGCTGGTCCCGCGAGATCGTGCTGCGGGACCTGTTCGACGCCTACCGGGCCGTCGTCGCGGAAGAGCCGCTCACCCCGGCCCCGGCCACGCCCAGCTTCGAGGACCACGCCCGGCAGCTCGCCGCCAGGGACACCACCGGGGCGGAGCGCTTCTGGGCGGAGCACCTGGCCGGACTGCCCGGCCCGACCCTGCTCGCCGGGCCGGCGCCCACGCTCTCGGACGACCTGCCGCACACGGTCGTACACACGCTGTCCCTGGAGCAGTCGGACCTGCTGCGGGACGCGGCCAAGGCGCACGGTGTCACCCTGAACTCGGTGCTGACCGGCGCGTTCGGGCTGCTGCTGGGCGCGCACACGGGCCGCAGCGACGCCGTGTTCGGCGTGACCGTGTCCGGCCGTGAGGGTGAGGGACTCGACGGCATCGTGGGTGTGCTGCTGAACACCGTGCCGATGTGGACCCGGGCCCGGCCCGGCGACACCGTGCGGGAGTATCTGACGGCCGTGCAGTCGGCCAGGGTCGAGGCGATGGACCACGAGCACCTGGGGCTCGGCGAGATCCAGCGGGCCAGCGGGCACGACACCCTGTTCGACAACCTGTTCGTGCTGCAGAACTTCCTGGACCTGGACGCGTTCGCCGAGATGAACGCCAAGCACGGCATCACCTCGGTGCGGGCCGACGACTCCACCCACTATCCGTTCACCTGGGTCGTCACGCCCGGCGACCGGCTCACCATCAAGCTGGAGCACCGCGACGACGACGGCCGTACCGCGCGCCGCCTGCTCGACGACTACCTGCGCGTGCTCGACGCCCTCGCCCGGTCCACCGGGCCGGTGGGCGCGCTGCCGGGCCTGGGAGCGCGGCCGCTGCCCGGTGAACGCACCGACGTCGGCACCGACACCGTCGTCGACCGGTTCGACCGGGCGGCCGACCGCGCCCCGGAGCGGATCGCACTCGTCGCCCACGGCTCGACCATGACGTTCGCCGAACTCCGCGACCGCAGCCGCGCGGTGGCGGGTGTGCTGGCCGGGCGCGGCATCGGCCCCGAGACGACCGTCGGGCTCGCGATCCCCCGCTCCCTCGACTCGATCGTGGCGCTGTTCGCCGTCCTGCGCGTGGGCGCCGCCTATGTGCCGCTGGAGCTGGACCACCCGGACGAGCGGATCGCCGCGATCGTCGCGGACGCCCGCCCGGAGGTGATCCTCACCGTCAGCGCCGTGTCGCCACGGCTGACCGGTGACCTCATCGAGCTGGACCGGCCCCTGCCCGATGCCGAGCCGTATGTCACGTTCGCGCCGGACGACCCGGACCGGCTGCGGCACCCCGCGTACACGATCCACACCTCCGGCTCGACCGGGAAGCCCAAGGGCGTGGTGACCGAGTACGCAGGGCTCACCAACATGCTGATCAACCATCAGCGTCGCATCTTCGAACCGGTGCTGGCCGAGCACGGTCACCGGGTGTTCCGGATCGCGCACACCGTGTCCTTCGCCTTCGACATGTCGTGGGAGGAGCTGCTGTGGCTCGCCGACGGGCATGAAGTGCACATCTGTGACGAGGAGTTGCGTCGCGACGCTCCCCGGCTGGTCGAGTACTGCCTGGAGCACGGGATCGACGTGATCAACGTGACCCCGACGTACGCGCAGCAGCTGGTGGCCGAGGGACTGCTCGACGACCCGGCACGGAGGCCCGCGCTGGTGCTGCTGGGCGGGGAGGCCGTCACCCCGACGCTGTGGCAGCGCCTGGCGGACACCGAGGGGACCGTCGGCTACAACCTGTACGGGCCCACCGAGTACACCATCAACACGCTCGGCGTCGGCACCTTCGAGTGCCAGGACCCGGTGGTGGGCGTCGCGATCGACAACACCGACGTGTATGTGCTGGACCCCTGGCTGCGGCCGCTGCCCGACGGCGTCCCCGGCGAGCTGTACGTGTCCGGCATCGGCATCGCGCGCGGCTACCTCGGGCAACCCGCCCAGACCGCGCACCGGTTCGTCGCCTGCCCGTTCGGCGCACCCGGCGAGCGCATGTACCGCACCGGGGACCTGGTGGTCCGCCGGCCCGACGGCAACCTGATGTACCTGGGCCGCACCGACCAGCAGGTCAAGATCCGCGGCCACCGGGTCGAACCGGGCGAGGTGGAGGCCGCGTTCGCGGCGCACCCGGCGGTCCGGTTCGTCGCCGCCGTCGCCCAGGCCGACCCGCAGGTCGACGGCGCGTACCGGCTCGCCGCCTACCTGGTGCTGGACGGGGCCGAGTTGGCCACGGTCGCCGCCGAAGTGGGTGCCGCGCTGCCGGACTTCCTGCGCCCGACCCACTACGCCCAGGTCGACAGCATCCCGCTGACGGTGAACGGGAAAGCTGACACCAAGGCGCTGCCCGAGGCCAAGCCGCTCGGCGCGCTGACCACGGCGGGCGAACGCGGCCCGCGGACCGAGACCGAGACCGTCGTGTGCGAGTTCTTCGCCGAGGCACTGGACCTGGACGATGACGAGGTGAGCGCGGTGAGCGACTTCGTGTCCCTGGGCGGGCACTCGATGCTGGCGGTACGGCTGATCGGCCTGCTCCGCCGGGAGTACGGCCCCGTCATCACCATCCGAGACCTGTTCACCCTGCGCACGCCCGAAGCGATCGCCCGCCACCTCGACGACCACTCATGACCACGCCTGACACGCAGCGGCCCCGCACGGGGTCCGACATCCTCCGCACCGCCCTGCGCCGCAACGTCGGCGCCATGACCGGCGGCACCCTCCTCATGGGCATGTACCAGGCGGCCGAGACCGCCTTCCCCATCGCGCTCGGCCTGATCGTCGAGCACACCATGCGGGACCGCAGTCTCGGCGCGCTCGGCCTGTCGATCGCCGCGCTCGCCGTGATCATCACGACGGTGTCCCTGTCGTGGCGGTTCGGCATGCGCATCCTGCAGAAGGCCAACACCACCGAGGCACACCGCTGGCGGGTGCGGGTCGCCGCCTGCGGACTTCAACCGGTGGCCCGGGACGTCGACCTGAAGTCCGGCGAGGTGCTGACCATCGCCACCGAGGACGCCGACCAGACCGCCGACATCATCGAGGTGGTGCCGCTGCTGGTCAGCTCGCTGGTCGCGGTGCTGGTCGCGGCGGTCGCCCTGGGACTGGCCGACGTCCGGCTCGGCCTGCTGGTGATCGCCGGCACGCTCGCGATCCTGTCGATCCTCAGCGTGATGTCCAAGCGGATCGGCAGCAGCACCCAGGAACAGCAGGCCCGTGTGGCGCGGGCCGGCGCGAAGGTCGCCGACCTGATCACCGGCCTGCGCCCGCTGCACGGCTTCGGCGGCAACCACCAGGCGTTCCTGTCCTACCGAAGGGTCAGCACCGAGGCCAGACACCAGGCGATCACCGTCGCCCGGGTGAACGGGGCCTACGCGGGCACCGCCCTGGCCCTCAACGCGGTCCTCGCCGCCGCGGTGACCCTGACGGCGGGCTGGCTGGCCTTCGGCGGCCGGATCACCATCGGTGAACTCGTCATGGCCGTGGGCCTCGCACAGTTCATCATCGAACCGCTCAAGCTGTTCTCCGAGATGCCCAAGTACGTCATGATGGCGCGCGCGTCCGCCGAGCGCATGGCCCTCGTACTTTCCGCGCCGCCCGTCACTACCCCGGGGCCGGAACTCCCGCCGCCGGGCGGCGACTTGGAGATCGACGGCGTCCGCCACGGCACCCTGCGCCGACTGAAGTTCCATGTCTCCGCCGGGGAGTTCGTGGCGATCGCCTCCTACCAGCCGCGCGCGGCGGCCGACCTGGCGGCGGTGCTGTCGATGAACGTCCCACCCGACGCGTACGAGGGCGCGGTGCGGGTCGGCGGGCGCGAGCTCGCGGACCTGTCGGTCGAGGCGGTCCGCGAGCACATGCTGGTGAACCCGTACGACGGCGAGATCTTCGCCGGCACCCTTCGCACCAACATCGACCCGTCCGGCACCAGCCGCACGGTCCCCGAGGCTGTGGAGGCGTCCATGCTGACCGACGTCGTGGACCTCCATCGCGAGGGCCTCGACCACGCCGTCCGCGACCGCGGCGCCAACCTCTCCGGCGGCCAACGTCAACGCCTGTCGCTGGCACGGGCCTTGGCCGCCGACTCCGACGTCCTGGTCCTGCACGACCCGACGACGGCCGTGGACGCGGTCACCGAACAACTCATCGCCCGCAACATCGCGGAACTCCGCAGGGGCCGCACCACCATTGTTATCACCAGCAGCCCGGCCCTACTGGACGCGGCAGACCGGGTCCTGGTCCTGGACGACGGCGTCATCACAGCCGAGAACACCCACCGCAACCTCCTGGCCACCGACGAGGAGTACTACTCGGCGGTGGCCCGCTGATCCCAGCCAAGGGCGCGGGGCTGTGTCGCCATGCGGCTCCGCCGCGTGGGCGCGACCAGCCCCCACCGGCCCGCAGACTGAATCACTCCCGAAGAACCCAAGCCACATCCCTGAGCAACGCATGCCGCCACCCGACGCGATCATGCCCGGTGGCCGACCGGGACACCCGCACAGTCGCCCCGGCCCGTTCAGTCAGCACCTCAATCAGCTCACAGTGCGGCAACATCTTCGTCTCGTGTTCCCCCACGTCGAAAGCAACCCGCAGCCCAGACAGCTCGGGAAGCTGCCGCAGGCACCCCGCGAGAGCGCCCCCGACCGGCCCGCCCAAAGGATCCGCCAGGCCCACCGCCTCAGGGGACCACCAGAACGACCCCGACTGACAAGCCACCCGAGACACCAACTCCGGAAAAGCCAGCGCGGCGTACACCGCACTCAACCCCCCGAGACTCTGCCCCGCGACCACCAGCCGCTCCACCTCGACGGGCACGCCACTGTCGGCCACCAGCGGCAGCAACTCGTCCCGGATCCCCTCCCACACTTCGGACCGGCACGCGAACTCGGCCTCTCGGTCCCGGGTCGGCACGAAGACGAGCGTGACGGGCGGCATGTCCCCGTGCGCGACGGCCGACTCGAACGCCGTCATGGCCGGGTGCAGATACAGCCAGTCGTCCCCGTCGAGCAGCAGCACCACCGGCCCCCCGCCGCCCACCGGATGGACCCGCACGGTACGCCGTCCGCCGAGCCGTTCACTGGCCCAGCGGATCCGGGTCTTCGGCACGGGCAGGACGTCGTCGGGCCCGACGACGGGCCAGTGCGGCTGCGCCGACGCGTCGGGGGTCGCGGCGATGGACCGGTCACCGCCCGCTCCCACCGGGTTGTACGGGTCCGCGTACGCCGCGTCGCCGACCAGGAACTGGTAGGTCGCCCGCATCCGTCGGGGCAGGGGCACCTTGGCGTACCAGCAGTCGGTGTCGCCCCAGCGGCGCAGCGGCACCGGCTCGGGCCGGCTCTCGAAGCCGAGGCTCGCGGCGGAACCGCGCCACAGGAACAGGGTCACCCAACCGCCGTCGGCCGCGGGCACGGACAGGGGTGTCCGCGCGGCCGCCCAGAACGCGTCGGTGCCCGGCCTCCCGGACAGTCCGAACTCGGCGAAGGCGGACGGCTGTTCGGCAGGGCCGTGCATGAACGTCTCCTTGTGAGCGCAAGGGGCGAAGGCTAAGCTCAGTGCAGTTAGGCGAGCCTAACCTAATTGCATTGTTCCGGGGAGGCATTGACCATGAGCACCAACCCCTTCGATGACACCGAAGGCCGATTCCTGGTCCTGGTGAACGACGAGGGCCAGCACTCACTCTGGCCGTCCTTCGCGGAGGTGCCCGGCGGGTGGACCGTCGCCTTCGACGAGAACACCCGGGCCGCGTGTCTGGACTACATCGAGTCCCACTGGACCGATCTGCGCCCCCGCTCCCTCGCCGCCTCCACGGACCACTGACGCGCCCCACCGAGCTGACCACCAGGCTGACCAGCGCCCGCTTCCTCACCCTGGACCCGCACCACCCGGGCGCCCATGACCTGGGCATCTGGCAGGGCCGCATCGCGGGCCTGGACGAGGCCGTGACGTCCCTGCCCGCCCGGGAGGCGGTCGACCTCCAGGGCGCCACCGTGCTGCCCGGGTTCGTCGACGCCCATGTGTACCTGGCCCCGGGGTCACCGATTCGGCCTGGACGGTCCGCTGAGCTGTGCCTGCTCCAGGTGGTGGCGGGTGTTCATCAGCCGTTTCCCACCGCGCACCACGCACCTTCTTGCTGCCCTTCTCACCCACGGGCAGGGACAGCCGGTGCCCGATGGTGTCGATCCCGGCTTGAAGGCTCTGGATGTGCGCGAGCTGGCCGCGCCGGGCGAGTGCCCACTGGTCGTGGGTGGCCTTCGTGACCGACCCGGCCCAGCGGGAGGAGGACTCCTGCGTGAGAGCGCGCTTGCGCTCGGCCCACTGCTCACCGCCGTGCTTGCTGCTGCTCCGCCTCACGGCGCGGTGAACAAGCTCGGGTGCGGGATGACTTGGTGTTTTACAGTGGCTTCCGGCAGAGCCGACGACTGTGGGACCTGTGAGGTAGAAGCCAACCATGCCGACCGAAACGTTTGAGTTCCAGGTAGAGGCCCGTCAGCTGCTCCAGCTGATGATCCACTCGGTCTACTCGAACAAGGATGTCTTCCTGCGCGAGCTCGTCTCCAACGCCTCCGACGCGCTGGACAAGCTGCGCCTGGCCGCCCTGCGGGACGACGGGCTCGCCGCCGACACCGCCGACCTGCACATCGAGATCGAGGCCGACAAGGATGCCCGTACGCTCACCGTGCGGGACAACGGCATCGGGATGTCGTACGACGAGGTGGGCAAGCTCATCGGCACCATCGCCAACTCCGGAACCGCCGAGTTCCTGAAGGAGCTGAAGGAGGCCAAGGACGCGGCCGGGGCCGAGGGGCTCATCGGGCAGTTCGGCGTCGGCTTCTACTCCGGCTTCATGGTGGCCGACGAGATGACCCTGGTCACCCGCAAGGCGGGGGAGACGCGGGGCACCCGCTGGTCGTCGCGCGGCGAGGGCACGTACACCCTGGAGACCGTCGAGGACGCCCCGCAGGGTACCGCCGTCACCCTCCACCTCAAGCCGGCCGACCCGGAGAACCAGCTCCACGACTACACCTCCCCCTGGACCATCCGGGAGATCGTCAAGCGGTACTCCGACTTCATCACCTGGCCGATCCGGATGCGCCGGGAGGGCGACGACGCGTCCGAGCCCGAGACGCTGAACTCGATGAAGGCACTGTGGGCGCGCTCACGCGACGAGGTGTCCGACGACGAGTACCACGAGCTGTACAAGCACCTCGGCCACGACTGGCGCGACCCGCTGGAGACCGTCCGGCTCCAGGCCGAGGGCACCTTCGAGTACCAGGCCCTGCTGTTCGTCCCCGCGCACGCCCCGCACGATCTGTTCACCCAGGGCCACCAGCGCGGCCTCCAGCTGTACGTCAAGCGCGTGCTGATCATGGACGACTGCGAGGCGTTGCTGCCGCCGTACCTGCGCTTCGTCAAGGGCGTCGTCGACGCGCAGGACCTCTCGCTCAACGTCTCCCGCGAGATCCTCCAGCAGGACCGGCACATCCGGATGATCCAGCGCCGGCTGACCAAGAAGATCCTCTCCACCGTCAAGGACCTCAAGGCGAACGACGCGGAGAAGTACGCCACCTTCTGGCGGGAGTTCGGGGCCGTCCTGAAGGAGGGGCTGGTCACCGACGCCGACAACCGCGAGGCCATCCTCGCCGTCGCCTCCTTCGCCAGCACCCACGCCGACGACGAGCCGACCACCCTCCAGGGTTACGTGGAGCGGATGAAGGACGGCCAGGACGCCGTCTACTACATGACCGGCGAGTCCCGGCAGAGCATCGAGAACTCCCCGCACATGGAGGCGTTCCGGGCCAAGGGCATCGAGGTCCTGCTGCTCACCGACCCCGTCGACGAGGTCTGGGCCGACGCGGTCGGCGAGTTCGACGGCAAGCCGCTGCGGTCGGTCGCCAAGGGCGAGATCGACCTCGGCACGGACGACGGCGACCAGGCCGAGGGCGAGCGGGACAAGCGCGACGAGGAGTACGCCGGTCTGCTCGGCTGGATGAAGGAGCAGCTCGGTGAGGAGGTGAAGGACGTACGGCTGTCGTCCCGGCTCACCGTCTCCCCGGCCTGTGTCGTCTCCGACGCCCATGACCTGACCCCGGCGCTGGAGAGCATGTACCGCGCCATGGGCCAGGAGGTGCCGCGGACCAAGCGGATCCTCGAACTCAACCCCGATCACCGGCTGGTGCGGGGACTCAACCGGGCCTACGGCGAGCGTGAGGACCACTCGGGGCTGGTCGAGACCGCCGAACTGCTGCACGGGCTCGCGGTGCTCGCGGAGGGCGGTCGCCCGCAGGACCCGGGCCGGTTCGTGAAGCTGGTGGCGGAGCGGCTGGAGAGCAACCTCTAGGAGGCGCAAGGAAGTTGGCTCGCCGGTGGGCGCGGAATCTTCACTCCGTGCCCACCGCGCTGTGCGCTTGCTTGAGCCCTAAATGATCTAGGGTGCGGGGGAGCCGTGCAGGCCGGCATCCCCCACGGAGTACTGCCGGAGGCCGACACGGTCCACCGTCACACGAAGGGGTTCTCCATGCCCCGCTCCACCGCCCGGGTCACCACCGACCGCCCGCACCGCTACGCCAAACAGCTCGCCGCCCACCTCGGCCGCCGGTTCGAGACGTCCTGGGACGAGGCCGCCGGCACGGGCAGCGTCGACTTCCCCCAGGGCAGCGGCACCCTCACCGCCGTCGAGGGCGCCCTGCTCCTCACGCTGGAGACCGACGCCGAACACCTCGACCGTTCGAAGATGTGATGGGACGTCATCTGGTGCGCGCACGACTGAGGCGACCCGGGCTCAGACCGTGAGCACCCGGATCCCCGCCTCCTCGAACCGCCGTACCGTCCCCGCGTCGGCCGCCGCGTCCGTGACCAGGGTGTCCACCGCGTCGGCCGCGCAGATCCGGGCGAAGGCGCGCCGGCCCAGCTTGCTGGAGTCCGCGGCCACCACGACGCGCTGGGCCCGCTCGCACAGCATCCGGTTGACCGCCGCCTCCGCCTCGTCGTGCGCGGCCGCGCCGTGCTCGACGTCGAAGGACACCACGCCGAGCACGGCCACGTCGAGCGTGATCTGCCCCAGCACCCCGTCCGCCAGCGGCCCGACCAGCTCGTACGACTGCGCCCGCGCCACCCCGCCGGTCACCACGATCTTGAACTGGGGCCGCACGGCGAGCTCGCCCGCGATGTTCAGCGCGTTGGTGACGATCGTCAGGGCCGGTGTCCCCGAGCCGAGATCGCCGCGCACGGCCAGGGCGCGGGCCACCTCCGTGGTGGTGGTGCCGCCCGTCAGCCCGACCGCCTCGCCCGGCGCGACCAGCTCGGCCACCGCCTCGGCGATCCGCTGCTTCTCCGGAGCGCGCCGGGCCGTCTTGTAGCGCAGCGGCAGCTCGTACGATACCCCGTGCGCGACCGCGCCGCCCCGGGTGCGCACCAGCATCCGCTGCTCGGCGAGCCGGTCGAAGTCGCGCCGGATCGTCGCCGCCGACACCGCGAGCTCGGCGGCCGCCTCCTCGACGTCCAGCCGGCCGCGCTCGACGAGCAGCTCCAGCAGTGTCTTCCAGCGGGCGTCCCGCGACATTCCCTCACCCTTCCCGCATGCTTGAAGTTGCTCGAAAACGGGCCCTATCTTGCAAGAGTACTCATCAGGACTAGGGTGCTCTTCCCTGGAGGGGGCGTCGGTATGACCCACGTCGAGGACGAACTGACCAGCCAGCCCGAGTGCTGGATCCATGCCGCGTCGAGGGCCGCCGACTGCACGCGGGAGCTGCCGAGGGCCGGGGAGCGGGTCGCGCTCGTCGGCTGCGGCACGTCGTACTTCATGGCGCGGTCCGCCGCCGCCCTGCGAGAGGCGTCCGGCCAGGGCGAGACCGACGCGTTCGCCGCCTCCGAGTTCCCGCACGGCCGCGCCTACGACCGTGTCGTCGCCCTCACCCGCTCCGGCACCACCACGGAGGTCCTCGACCTGCTCACCCGGCTGCGTGGACACACCCGCACCACCGCGATCACCGCCGACCCGCACACGCCCGTCATGACCGCCGCCGACGACGTCGTCGTCCTCGACCACGCCGACGAACGCTCCGTCGTGCAGACCCGGTTCGCGACCAGCGCGCTCACCCTGCTCCGCGCCCACCTCGGCCTGCACACCGACGCCGTCGTCGCGGACGCCCGTACCGCGCTGGCCTCCGATCTGCCCCAAGGGTTGCTGGACTGCGGCCAGTTCACCTTTCTGGGGCACGGCTGGACGGTCGGCCTGGCGCAGGAGGCCGCGCTGAAGATGCGCGAGGCGTCGCTGTCCTGGGCCGAGGCGTACCCCGCTATGGAGTACCGGCACGGCCCCATCAGCATCACCGGGCCGGGCAGGGCGGTCTGGCTGTTCGGCGAGGCACCTGACGGGCTGGCCGAACAGGTCCGCGCCACCGGTGGGCTGTGGGTGTCCGGCGACCTGGACCCGCTCGCCGAACTGGTCCGCGCCCAACGGCTCGCCGTAGCCCTCGCCTCCGCCCGCGCCCTCGACCCGGACCGCCCCCGCCACCTCACCCGCTCGGTGATCCTCACCCGCTGACCCCTGACCGGTCCGCCACCTCATGCGCTCGGCGAAGCACGCCTGCCGGCGCCCGGACCGCACGCGCACCTCACCCGCTCGGTGATCCGCACCCGCTGGCGCCCGGACCGGGACCACCCCGCCGCCTCGCCTCGCCCGGTGATCCTCGCTCGTTGACGGCGACCCGGATTGCCCCCGCCCCTCGCCCGCTGATGCCTGACCGGATCGGTCCGCTGCCTCGCCTCTTGACGGCGGCCTCGGCCCTGACGCCCCGCCCGTTGACGCCTGGCCCTCGGACCGGCCCGCTGCTCGTCCGTCCGCTGATGCCCGCCCCCTGACGCCCGCCCAGGAGCATCCGTGCCGCTCACCACCACCGGCGACCTCGTCACCCGCGCCGCCGCCGCGCGTCGTGCCGTCGCCGCGTTCAACATCATCACGTTGGAACATGTGGAGGCCGTCGTGGCCGGCGCCGAGGCGGTCGGCGCGCCCGTCGTCCTTCAGGTCAGTGAGAACGCCGTCAGGTTCCGCCACGGCCGTGTCCTCCCGCTCGCCCGCGCCGCGGCGGCCGCCGCCGAGCGCGCCGCCGTCCCCGTCGCGCTGCACCTCGACCACGTCAGCAGCGACGAGCTGCTGCGCCAGGCGCCCGGTGCCGGGTTCAGCTCCGTGATGTACGACGCCTCCCGGCTGCCGTACCGCGAGAACCTCGCCGCCACCCGCGCCGCCGCCGACTGGACGCACGCCCGAGGGCTGTGGATCGAGGCGGAGTTGGGGGAGATCGACGGCAAGCTGCCGCCGCGCGACCCGCACGCTCCCGGGGCCCGCACCGACCCCGTCGAGGCGCGGGCGTTCGTCGCGGACTCGGGCGTCGACGCCCTGGCCGTCGCCATCGGCAGCGTCCACGCGATGACCGCCCGCACCGGCACTCTGGACCACACCCTGCTGGAGCGCCTCGACATGGCCCTGGAGGTGCCCCTCGTCCTGCACGGCTCCTCCGGGCTGCCCGACGAGGAGCTGACCGCGGCCGTCGCCGGCGGCATCGCCAAGGTCAACATCGGTACCGCCCTCAACCTCGCCATGACCGGCGCGATCCGGGAGTACCTCGACACCCACCCCGAGGCGGTCGACTCCCGCCACTACCTCAGCGTGGGCCGGGAGGCGATGGCACGGACGGTGGCGCGGCTCATCACCGTGGTCACCCGCGCCTGACGGCCCGCAGCACCACGAACTTCGGGTCACTCGCCATGAGTTCGCTGTTGCCGAACAGCCGGCGCAGCTTCACGTGATAGCCCAGGTGCCGGTTGCCGATCACCCACAGCTCCCCGCCCGGCCGCAGCGCGCGCCGCGCCCCGCTGAACATGCGCCAGGCGGTCGCGTCCGACGTGGCCTGGTGGGAGTGGAACGGCGGATTGTTCAGGACGAAGTCCACGCTGCCGTCCGCCACCCCCTCCAGCCCGTCCCCGACCCGGAACTCCGCGTGCCCCGGCACCTCGTTGGCCTTGTACGTCGCCTCCGCGGAGGCCACCGCCTGGAACGACTCGTCGGTGAACAGCACCTCGGCCTCGGGGTTGGCCAGCGCCACCGCCGTCCCCACGACCCCGTTGCCGCACCCCAGGTCCACCACCCGCCGGTCGCCCCGGGTGCGTGGCAGATGCGCCAGGAAGAAGCGGGTGCCGATGTCGAGCCGGTCGGCGCAGAACACGCCCGCGTGGTTGACCACGGGACGCCCCGACAGCGCACCCAGGCCCTCCGGCAGGTCGTACCGGTACGGCCACGGACTGGCGGGCCGCTCCAGCGCCGGATCCGGCGTGCAGAAGATCAGCCGCGCCTTCTGCTGGGCGAGCGAGGTGCGGGTCGGCCCGAGGATCCGCTCGAACAGCTGGAGCGTCGAGGTGTGGATCTCCTTCACCATGCCGGTGCCGACGACGACCGTGTCCGCGTGCACCGCCGGCGCCAGCCGCAGCAGCTGGTCCTCCAGCAGCGCCAGGCTCTTGGGCACCCGCACCAGCAGCACGTCGATCCGGCCGGGCGGCGGGTCCTGCGTGGTCAGCAGCCGCACCGCGCCGGGCTCGACACCGCCGCGCGCCAGGTTCGCCCGGGTCGCCTCCTGCCCGAGGTACGAGTCGGTGATCTGGACCGGCCGGTGCTCCGCGAGCGCCGTGACCAGCGCGCCCCACCGGTCCCCGAGCACCACGACCGTCCCCGACAGCGCGATGCCCTCCTCCGCCAGATGCCGGAGCAGATACGCGTCGGAGGCGTCCCAGGCGCGCAGCCGATCGCGCGGATCCTCGGGGAAGCGGGCCAGGGCGAACTCGCCCCACGGCGTCGTCATACGGTCGTCCACCGGGTCAAGGCTAGCGGAGCCGCAGCTCAGGGGCGGTGGGGGAGGATGGGAGGCATGGACGCCGAGCTGTTCCCCAGGGAGAGTGCCGAGCCGTTCCCCCGGAAGCGCGCGACGATCGCGCCCGGCGCGGTGCACGTCCCCGACTGGCTGGACGCGACCCGCCAGCGCGAGCTGCTCGCGGCCTGCCGGGTCTGGGCGCGCCCGCCGGCCGGCCTGCGCACCGTCCGCACGCCCGGCGGCGGCACCATGACCGCCCGCCAGGTCTGCCTCGGCTGGCACTGGTACCCGTACGCCTACGCCCGCACGGTCGTCGACGGCGACGGCTCCCCGGTGAAGCCCTTCCCGTCCTGGCTCGACGACCTCGCCCGCCGCGCGGTCACCGACGCGCTCGGGCCACCGGCGGCCACGACACCGTCGTACGACATCGCACTGATCAACTTCTACGACGGTGACGCGCGCATGGGCATGCACCGTGACGCCGACGAGCGCTCCGACGCCCCCGTGGTCTCCCTGAGCCTCGGCGACACCTGTGTCTTCCGCTTCGGCAACACGGAGACCCGCACCCGCCCGTACACGGACGTCGAGCTGCGCAGCGGCGACCTGTTCGTGTTCGGCGGGCCGGCGCGGCGCGCGTACCACGGGGTGCCGAGGGTGCGTCCGGGCACCGCGCCCGGCTGGCTCGGGCTGACCGGACGGCTGAACATCACCCTGCGCGTGAGCGGGCTCACTGGCGGCAACACCACCGAGCGGATCATGGGAGACTCGCCCTCATGAGCGGCAAGGCGGACCCCCGGCCTGCGGGGGAAGGGACCACCTCGAAGGCGCGGCTGGACCGGGGACGCGGTGCGCTCGGGCCCGCGTTGGAGCTCGTGCACACCGGGCGCGCGCCCACCCGGGCCGTCCTCACCGCCGAACTCGGCGTCACCCGCGCCACGGCCGGCGCGGTCGCCGCCGAACTGGAGGCGCTCGGCCTGATCCGGGTCGACGCCCGGCCCACGGCCGCCGCAGGCTCCCAGGGCCGCCCCTCGCACCGGCTGAACATCGCCGACGACGGCCCCGTCGTGCTGGCCGCCCAGGTCCACGCCGACGGATTCCGCGCCGCGCTGGTCGGCCTCGGCGGCCGGATCGTCGCCACCACCCCGAGCTGCGAGGCCGTCGACGCCGACCCCGCGAAGGTGCTCGGTACGGTCGTCGACGCCGCGGCCGAACTGCTGCGCACCACCGGGCGCCGCTGCTTGGGCGCCGGGCTCGCCGTTCCGTCGGCGGTCGCGGAACCGGAGGGCCTCGCCCTCAACCCGCTGCACCTGGCCTGGCCGGTGGGCGCTCCGGTGCGGGACATCTTCACCGAGCGGGTGCGGGCGGCCGGGGTCACCGGGCCGGCCTTCGCCGGCAACGACGTGAACCTGGCCGCGCTCGCCGAACACCGGCACGGCGCCGGACGCGGCGCCCGCGACCTGCTGTGCGTGGCCACCGGACACCGGGGCGTCGGCGGCGCGCTGGTGCTCGACGGGCGCCTGCACACGGGCAGTTCGGGGCTCGCCCTCGAAGTCGGCCACCTCACCGTCAACTCCGAGGGCCGCCCCTGCCACTGCGGCGGCCGAGGCTGCCTGGACGTCGAGGCCGACCCACTGGCCCTGCTCACCACCGCCGGACGCGAGCCCGGCCCCGAGGGTTCGCTGCTGCACCAGGCCAGCCGGCTGATCCGCGAGGAGTACGCCGACCCGGTCGTCCGCACCGCCGTCGAGGCCCTCATCGACCGGCTGGGACTGGGCCTGGCGGGCCTGGTGAACATCCTCAACCCCGACCGGATCATCCTCGGCGGCCTGCACCGCACCCTCCTCGACGCCGACCCCGACCGGCTGCGTGCCGTCGTCGCCGACCGCAGCCTGTGGGGCCGCAGCGGCGGCGTCCCCATCCTGGCCTGCTCCCTCGACCACAACAGCCTGGTCGGCGCGGCCGAACTGGCCTGGCAGCCGGTCCTGGACGACCCGCTGGGGGTACTGACGCAGAGCTGACGGACCGCGTCGGCCACGAGGCCCTGCCTCATGGAGAGCTGCCGGCTACAGCTCCGCACCCCCGTCGACCACCAGATCCGTGCCCACCACCGAGGCCGCCGCGTCGGACGCCAGATACAGCACCGCCGCGGCCACCTCCTCCGTCGTCGAGACGCGGCCCACCGGCGACTGGTCCTTCATCCGGGCGGCGCGCTCGGCCTCCGTCTCGCCCGGCAGGAGCGACATGGTCGTGTCGGTGGCTCCGGGGCTGACCGCGTTGATGCGCACCCCGTCGGCGATGTACTCCAGGGCCGCCCCGCGCGTCAGTGAGGTCACGGCCGCCTTGCTCGCCGCGTAGGCGGTGGTGCTGGGCACCTGCATGTGCCGGCCGAGGTTGGAGGAGACGTTGACGATCGCGCCGCCGTGCGTCTGCGTCCGCATCTGCCGTATCTCGGCCCGCAGGGCGAGGAACACACCGGTGACGTTGGTGTCGAACAGGGTGCGCCAGTCGTCCTCCGCCAGGTCGGCGGTGGGCCCGCCGCGGAAGACGCCGGCGTTGTTCACGGCGACGTCGAGCGAGCCGAACTCCTCGGCGACGCCCCGCACGAGCGCTTCCACGTCGGTCGCCCGGCTGACGTCCGCGACGCGGGCGACGGCGCTGCCGCCGGCCCGCTCGGCCAGGGCGACAGTCTCCTCCAGCGCCGGACGACGGCGCCCGGCGACGACGACCCGGGCGCCCTCGGCGGCGAACGCCAGGGCCGCGGCCCGGCCGATGCCGGAGCCGGCGCCGGTGACGAGGACGGTGCGGCCGGTGAAGCGGTTGTCGGACATGGAGTCAGGTTCCTTTCAGTCAGACGGACAAGGACGCGAGAGAGCTCAGGAGCGTGCGAGCCGCAGCGCGGACGCGGTCACGGCGAACAGGGCGGCCGCCGTGGCGAGACTCGCCCGGTCGCCGCCGACGGCGAGCAGCACCGCGAAGACCACGGTCGGCCCCACCTCCATCGCGGTGTTGTGGACGCCTCCGGCCAGCCCGGCGCGTTCGGCGGGCACCCGGTCGGTCGCCAGCACCGCCGCACCGGCGAAGGACGCGGCGGCCCCGGCGGGCAGCAGCACGAAACCGGGCAGCACCCCGAGGGCGTACGGGACACCGGAGTCGAGCCCGAGGAGTGCCAGCACCGCGAGCCCGACGGCGGCCGTGGCCAGCCCGCCGGCGGTGACGGCGACCGGCCCTCGGTGCGCGACGAGCCGCCCGGCGACGCGCGCGGACAGCAGCAGGGCGAGGGCGAACGGCAGGAACGCGGCGGAGGTCCGCAGGGCCGACCAGCCGCGTTCCTCCTGGAGGTGGAGGGAGAACAGGACGAACACGGTGCTGGTCCCGGCCGCCGTGAGCGCGGTGGCGGCCAGCCCGGGCGCGCGGCGGCCGTCGCGCAGGAACCCCGGCGGCAGCAGCGGATCGCGGGCCCGCCGCTCGACGACCGTGAACAGGGCGAGGAGGGCGAGGCCGACGGCCGACGGAGTCAGCACGTCGGCGGACGTCCATGGCCGGGCGTCGGTGAGGACGAGGCCGTAACTGGTCGCCGCGATCCCGCCGGTGGCGAACAGCGCGCCGGGAAGGTCGAGGCCGGGACGGTGGCCCGCCGGGCGTCCGGGGCCCGGCGGCAGGACACGCGGCGCCAGGAGGAGCGCGGTCGTGGCGGCGGCGGGCGGCAGGGCGAACGCCCAGCGCCAGGAGAGCAGTGCCGAGATCACGCCGGACAGCAGGTTCCCGGCCGTGGCGCCGAGCACCGACAGTCCGCCCCAGGTCGCCATCGCCCCGCGGTATGCCGGGGGTTCGGGGAAGAGGTCGCCCAGGACGGCCGTCGCGGCGGGGGCGGTCAGGGCCGCGCCGGCGCCCTGGGCGAAGCGCGCCGCGAGCAGGGCGGCGTACCCGGGGGCGAGCGGTGCGGCGATGGAGGCGGCGGTGAAGAGCAGCAGCCCGGCGACCAGAGCGCGCCGCCCGCCCCAGCGGTCCGCGAGCCGCCCGCCGAACAGCAGCAACCCCGCGAAGGTCAGCCCGTAGGCCGCGCTGAGCAGCACCAACTCCTCGCGGCGTAAGGAGAACCGGGCGCCGATCTCCGGCAGTGGGACGGCGACGGCGGCCAGCGTGAAGATCAGCGTGACCTGCACGGAGCCGAGCAGGAGGAACGGGCCGCGGGTGGCGGTGCGGGCCGTGGGCCCGGCCGTGGCGGCGTCGGTCGTGGTCATGAGCCCCCCGGTTTCTTGACCGATCGGTTCAGAATTTTGGCGTGCGAGGATCCAGTGTCAGCGGGGTGCGCGGAGTCGGTCAGTCCAGCAGTGCCAGCGCCTGGTCCGCCGCGTCCCGCACGCGCGCCGGGTCCGTGGACGCCTTGCCGACCACCCGCAGGCCCTGCATCAGCACCAGCAGCATGCGGGCCAGGGCCCGCGGATCGCGCTCCTCGTCCAGCTCGCCCTGCTCCTGCGCGCGGACGAGCGTGGAGTGCAGCAGCGTCTCCAGACGCTCCCAGCTGAGCTCCACGCGGCGGGCCGCCGCGCTGTCGTGCGGGGCGAGTTCGGCGGCTGTGTTGGTGACGAAGCAGCCGGTCTCGCGGCGGGCGTCGTCCGCGGCCTCCGCCGCGAACCGGCGCACCAGCGCGCGCACGGCCGGCAACGCGGGCCCCGGCCGGGACAGTTCGTGCAGCAGATACGGATTCTGCTGCTCGCCGTACCGGTCCAGTGCCTTCAGATACAGGTCGCGCTTGTTGCCGAACGTGGCGTAGATGCTGGCCCGGCCGATCCCGAGGTGCTCGACGAGGTCGGCCATCGACGTCGCCTCGTAGCCGTGCCGCCAGAACAGCTCCAGTGCGGACTGCAGGGCGGCGTCGGGGTCGAACTCCTTGGTGCGAGCCATGTGATGACCCTAAGCGATTCAAGAACGATCGGTCAATAATGGCCTATGCCGCCGCGAGCGGAGTGCATGGACGGGGGTCAAGGTCGGTCGATCTTCAGTCAAGTGGACCAACCGTCCGCCGGGGTCTGGTCACCAGTTCCCCGCCGCAGTTGGGGCATACCCCCGCCATGGCCTCGGTGCACGGCACGCAGAGCGTGCACTCGTACGAGCAGATCCGCGCCGGCGCCTCCAGCGGCAGCTCAGTCGCGGTACCGCGCTCGTAGTGGTCGCGCATCTCCAGTGCCATGCGGTGCTCCTGTCCTCGCGGCGCTCCGGGCCGTCGCCCGGGCGTCCCACTCCACCGCGAAGGCGCGGGCCGGGTTGTCCTGCTCGGCGGGGACACCACTACCGCGGCCGCGCGTTCGGTCGACGGTGGTGGAGGCTCGTGGCGGTCCCCGAACCCGGCCTCGGCCAGGGCGCGCACGGCGTCCGGCATTCGCCAGTCCCGGGCGTGGTCGGCGTGCGACGGCCGTCGAAGTCCAACCAGGCGTCGGGCCTCGGCGACATGACGATGCGTTACGGGATCGGGTGAGCGGTTGAGGTGACTGAGGACCACCCGGTCCGGCGGTACGCCCAGCTCGCCGCACAACAGGTCGAGCACATCGGGCGCGCCGGTGCCGAGCTCCAGGTGGACGGCGACGGGCGCGCCCGTGGCGTGGAAGCCGCCCGCCACCTTGATCGGTCCGGCGCGGACCCCCGATGTGCCAATACGGACGGTGAGTTCGGAGACGAACAGGTCGGCCGGGCCGCCGTGCGGCACGCCGAGCACGGCGCCGGCAGATCGGCGGCCCGCCGTGCTCACCACTGCCGGCCCCGGGGCAGCCGCTCCCGGCCGGGGGCCGACAGGTGCAGCACCCGGAAGACATCGCCGTCGGCCGTCGGTGGCTCCTGTGCCCACAGCGAGAAGTGCACGACCTCCCAGCGGCTCGGATCCACGGCCGCCGCAGCGCAGACCACCCCGTCCCGCGCGGCGAGCCGCCCCGCCTCGCGGACCGCTTCCTCCATCACCTCCGTCAGCACCACACCCTCCGGGATCCGCCGGGTGTGCCGTACCGCGACCCGCGCCGGAGCGCCCGCGGCGCCGCCCTCCTCGTACGCCAGCCCCGTCCACTGCCGGACCACCGGCCGCCCGAAGTCGTCCGCGATCCCCTGGAACGGGCCTCCCCACAGGAAGGCGTTCATGCCCTCGACCGTGTTCCACAGATAGAACGGCGCGTACTCGTTCACCGGCGAGCCGTCCCTGCCGCGCTCGCGGACCAGATACGCCTTGAGGCCCAACCCCGCCCAGTCGTCGAGGAGATGGCCGCGTCGGGCCACTCGGTCCCGGATGCTTCCCATGTCGTAGTCGGCGGGGAGGGTGAGGGCGTACTGCAGGGCGTGCATGGATGTCGTCTCCTGGTGCCGGTTTCACGGTTCGAGCAGGGAGAGCAGTCCCCGGACTCCCGCCTCGAAGGCGGCGGACGACCCGGAGGCCCGGGCGAGGACGTAACCGCCCTGCACGGTCGCGACGATCGTGGCGGCGATCTCCTCGGCGTCCAGCTCCGGGCCGAACTGCCCCTGCTCCTTGCCCACTTCGACCAGTCCGGCGAGCCGCTCACGCAGCCAGTCGAGCGTCTCGTCGACGGGTGCGCGCAGCTCCTCGCTGGCGATGACGTCCGGGTCCATGGTGAGCCGGCCGACCGGGCAGCCGCGCAGCACATCGCGCTCGCGCAGGAGATACGCCCGGATTCGATCGGACGGCGTGCCAGGGCCGTCGAGGACGGCGCCGGCCGTGGCCCGCATCTCCTCGGCCGTCCGCCGGATCGCGGCCAGCGCCAGATCGGGCTTGCCCTTGAAGTGGTGGTACATGCTGCCCTGCCCGGCGCCCGCGCGCTCCAGGATCGCCTTGGGGCTGGTGCCCACGTAGCCGCGCTCCCAGAGCAGCTCCCGGGTGGACTCGATCAGTCGCTCGGAAGTACTCACCACCCCACTGTACATACTAGTAGTTACAGAAGTCGAGCCCTGTCGGGAGCACCCGATGGAAGTCGGCGCACTCCACGGGAGGTACGCGCGTTGCCGCTGGCCGTACGACGACCTCGATCGTCAGCGGAAGTCTCGGAGCATCACCGAAGGAGACGTCACGTTCGCCTCCGGCGAGATCGACGAGGACGAGTACTGGCGCCGACTGTCGGCCCTGGACGAGCAGTTCGGCCGCACGGGCAGGGGGGTCGAGGCATGACCGTCACCACCGCCACCCGCACGGCCGCCCGGGTCGTCGACGCCGTGAAGGTCTACGGCCGCGACGACACCGAGGTCAGGGCCCTGGACGGGGTGAGCGTCGGCTTCCCGGCCGACCGCTTCACCGCGATCACGGGGCCCTCGGGCTCCGGCAAGTCCACCCTGATGCACTGCGCTGCCGGCCTCGACGCCCTCACCTCCGGCACCGCCCACGTCGGCGACACCGAGCTGGGCGCCCTCGACGACCGCCGCCTCGCCCTGCTGCGCCGCGACCGCGTCGGCTTCGTGTTCCAGGTGTTCAACCTCGGTGCCGGTGCTGACCGTGGAGGAGGACATCCGGCTGCCCCTCGACCTCGCCGGGGAGCGGGGCGACGCGGAGTGGACGACTCGCTCGTCGATGTCGTCGGGCTGTGCGACGGGCTGCGCCACCGCCCCTGCGAGCTCTCCGGCGGTCGGCAGCAACGCGACGCGTCGGCCCGGGCCTTCGCCGCCCGGGCCGACGTCGTCTTCGCCGACGAGCCCACCGGCAACCTGACCGCGGCCGCACGGCCGTCGCGGTCGCCCTGGTGGGCCGGTGCAGGCCGGCGCCCTCGCGGGCCTGCGCCCGGCCGGCGCGCGGCACGCCTGGACGTGCTGCGCGCCGTCGGCACCGAGTGACGTACGTACCGCCGAGAGGGTCTCACCGCCCGGTCAGCCGGCAACGGCGGACCGGGCGGGAGCATGAGCCGGCCGGTGGGCGTCGACCTGCTCGACGTCCGGGAACCGGACCGCGGTGTGCTCCGCGGCCGCACGGCGCGGCGGTCGCGCGGGCGGGGCGGGGGTCGACGGGGGAGCGGGCAGGGTGAACCACACGACCTTGCCCGACTCGCCGTCCGGGCGCGCGCCCCAGCTCTCGCTGACCGCGGCCACCATGGCCAGCCCACGCCCGCAGGTGGCGAGCGCGTCGCCGTCCGTGACGTCCTCCACGACCGGAAGCCGCGGATCTCGGTCACGCACGGACACGGTGAGCCGGTCGAGCAGCAGCTCCATCTCCACGGTGCATGTCTTGTCGGCCCGGGCGTGCTGGTGGACGTTGGTCAACAGCTCGGTCACACCGAGCGAGGCCCGGTCTATCAGTTGATCCAGATGCCAGTAGCGCAACTGCGCCGATACGATTCTGCGGACCTGGCCGATCCGCGACGGCAGGGCTTGGAGCTCCACCGTGCAGTGCCTGCTTGGGTTGCTGATCACGGCTGCGACTCCCCGACGTGAGGTCCGGAAGAACACGGAGTTCGGATCGATCCAGCAGTGGCCCTGCGCCAAGCGGCCGCCTGCTGTCATGGCCGGCGGGCTGGTTCGCAGCGTTATCGCCGGTACACCCAGAGTGACGTAGATAACAGCGTGCCGCAGGGGGTGCCTGACCGCAACTCGCGCCCCATCGGCCACTGCAGCCACATGAGCTCTCAGCGGCCACGCCCGGCGGCCCGTCGTACCGCCTCGATGAACCGGCGGGCCGCGGGCGGCCCCGGCTCGCCCGGCGCGGCGTCGCGCTCGCCCAGGGTCAGCAGATACCGGTGGCCGTTGAGGTCGGCCAGCGCCCGGTCCTCCGGCGCGAACCAGGGCCGGGACGCGCGCACCGCCTGCACCGGGGCGCTGTCTATCTCACTGCCCCGGCTGTTGAGCAACTGCAGCCTGCCACCGCTGATCCGGACCTGCCCGGCCCGGGTGAGCGAGCGCAGTCTCCGCCCGATCCGCACACCCGTCGCCGTGAACTCCGGCTCCGTCATGCCGCCCCCTTGCGTGATGTTCCCGTGTGCGCCCCCCGCCCGGTGCAGTCTGCTCCCACCCGACGGCCCGCACCAGTGTGTACGACAGCCTGGCCAAAACAGCCCGGAGCACTCGCCCGAATGCGCCCCCTCGGCGCGCCGTACCTCGGCCACCACCACTCCCCAGGCCCGTCTTTGAGCCGCCCAAAGGTGTGTTTATGCAGGTGGGAAGGTGTGCGGAAGGTGCTTATGATCGGTGTGTCGGCCGCGCCCGGACGCCGTCGGCGCGCAGCCTAAGGAGCCCCGCCGTGACCACCCACCCGCAGACCAGGACCGGCGCCACCCTCGACGTCGACCACACCGACCCCGCCTACCGCGACTGGCTCAAAGAGGCCGTCCGCAAGGTCCAGGCCGACGCCAACCGCTCGGCCGACACCCATCTGCTGCGCTTTCCGCTGCCCGAGCACTGGGGCATCGACCTGTACCTGAAGGACGAGTCGACCCACCCGACCGGCAGCCTCAAGCACCGCCTCGCCCGCTCCTTGTTCCTCTACGGCCTGTGCAACGGCTGGATCCGGCCGGACCGCCCGGTGATCGAGGCGTCCAGCGGCTCCACCGCCGTCTCGGAGGCGTACTTCGCGAAGCTGATCGGCGTGCCCTTCATCGCCGTCATGCCGCGCACGACCAGCGCCGAGAAGATCCGCCTGATCGAGTTCCACGGCGGCCGGTGCCACTTCGTGGACGACTCACGCAAGATGTACGAGGAGTCCGCCCGCCTCGCGGCGGAGACCGGCGGCCACTACATGGACCAGTTCACCTACGCGGAACGGGCCACGGACTGGCGCGGCAACAACAACATCGCCGAGTCCGTCTTCCGCCAACTGCGCCTGGAGCGCTACCCGGAACCTGCCTGGATCGTCGCCACGGCCGGCACCGGCGGCACCTCGGCCACCATCGCCCGCTACGTCCACTACATGCAGTACGACACCCGCATCTGCGTCGCCGACCCGGAGAACTCCTGCTTCTTCGACGGCTGGACCACCGGCGACCCCGACGTCACCTGTGACTGCGGCTCCCGCATCGAGGGCATCGGCCGCCCCCGCATGGAACCCAGCTTCGTCCCCGGCGCCATCGACCGCATGATGAAGGTCCCCGACGCGGCCAGCATCGCCGCCGTACGCGCCCTGGAGCAGGCCATCGGCCGCAAGGCGGGCGGCTCCACGGGCACGGGCCTGTGGGGCGCCCTGAAGATCGTCGCCGAGATGGTGGCGGCGGGGCAGCAGGGCAGCGTGGTGACTCTGCTGTGCGACCCGGGGGACCGTTATCTGGACAAGTACTACTCGGATGCCTGGCTGGCCGAACAGGGTCTGGACATCAAGCCGTACACGACAGCGATCGAGGTTTTCCTGCAGACCGGTGGGTGGGCAACCGACGTGAGCTGAGTCAGGGGCGCGGGGACCTGCGCGACAAGCCGCATACGGCCCGCACTCCGCAGGACGACATTCCTGGGCAGACGCTTACGCTCCCAGCCGACGGTCCAACGCTGTGACGGCTTCCCGAAAGGCCCGCCCCCACCCGGGCCGAGCCATCCGCAGCACCGCCCGAAACGCTCCGCTGCCGTCCGCCACAAAGGTCCACTGAACCCGCGAACCCCGGCCGGCAGGCACAACCCGCCACTCCTCGACCAACGCCCGCACCCCAGGCACATTCGTCACGTCCACCCGATAGGCGTAAATCTCAGGCGCCTCCGCCACAAGCACGGTCTCCTGAAACCGCGCACCACCCCGGAGCCACACCTCACGCCCACCCGCGGTAGGCCGGGCCCTGGTGACCGCCGAGAACCAGTCGGCCCACCCGGCCACATCCTCCGCGAGCGCCCGGAAGACGGACTCCGGCGAAGCCGACATCTCCCGCGCGAAAACCATCCGCACGGGCGCCGACTCGACGAACTCGACCCCCACCGGACGAAGCCGACGGACGACCATGGTGACGCCACCCCCTCAAGACGACGGGCAGCGTCACCCTAGCTGACACGCCATCAGCTGTCTGTATCGCCTTCGGATTCGCCCGCCACCACCAGCCGCAGATGCTCGGAGATCTCCGCCCGCGCCGCCGCAGGCAACCCCGCATCGGTCACCAGCGTGTCGACCTGCTCCAGCGCCGCGAACGAACTCAGTCCCACCACACCCCACTTGGTGTGGTCCGCGACCACCACCACCCGGCGCGCCGACTGCACCAGCCGCCGGTTGGTCTCCGCCTCCGCGAGGTTCGGCGTGGACAGGCCGGCCTCCGGCGATATCCCGTGCACCCCGAGGAAGAGCACATCGAAGTGGAGCGTCGCGATCGCCTGGTCGGCCACCGGCCCCACCAGCGAGTCGGACGGTGTGCGCACCCCGCCGGTCAGCACGACCGTCGCCGCGCCCTGCCGCTGTCCGGAGGTGCGCTGCGCCACGTGGAAGACGTCGGCGACCCGCACCGAGTTGGTGACCACGGTCAGGTCCGCCACGTCCACCAGCTGGTGCGCCAGGGCGTACGTCGTCGTACCGCCCGAAAGGGCGATCGCGCTGCCCGGGGTCACCAGCGCGGCGGCCGCGCGCGCGATGTCCTCCTTGGCGCTCTGCTCCAGGCCCGACTTCGCCTCGAAGCCGGGCTCGTGGGTGCTCGCCTCCACGACCGGCACCGCGCCGCCGTGCACCTTCTCCAGTACGCCCTGCCGGGCCAGCGCGTCCAGGTCGCGTCGTACCGTCATGTCCGACACGCCGAGTTTGCGCGTCAGTTCGTTGACGCGGACGCCGCCACGCCGCCGGACCTCGTCCAGGATCAGGGCGCGACGCTGCTCGGCGAGGAGGTTCTGATTCTCACTCACGTACGCTCCGGTCCTCTCGCCTCAAGCCGATCCACTCCGCCGACACACTCACGCACCTGCCGCGACGAGGACATTCTGCCGGTCGGACGGGTGCGGGCGTCCCATCCTCGCACGGCGTGGTCCGGGCCGCGCCACCGCCCACCCGACGCGTGCATGCCATCCGAGGGGAAGGCCCGGCGAGTCGTCGGAGGAGATTCGGTGACAACGGGTGTGGACCGCGCCCCGAGTGGAGATCCTGTGCCCGCACGAAGACATCACACAGACATCACCGTCGGTGCGTCACGGGGGAAGTGCGAACAGTGGAACACGTCCTGACCGACGGGGCCCCGAGCCCCGACCGCCCCACCGGGGCCCGAGCCGCCCTGGAACTCCTCGTCCACGGGGTGGGCGGTGCCACACCGGAGAAAATGCTGAACGATCCGCGCACCGTGCGGATCACCGGCGACGACACGGCGGCCGTCCACCGCCGCGCCGACGACGTCGACGCCGAGACCGGCCCCGCCGCCCGGCGCGACGGGCCGATCCCGGAGGCGTACGTCTGGTCCAACCTCACCTCCGGGAACGGCACCCGCGCCCTGTGGCTGTTGCTGCTGCCGTTCATGGTGGTCAACCTCGCCCACTGGATGCGCCCGGCCGCCCAGGGCCGCATCCGCTCGGTCCGGCTGTACGGGCTGCTCGTCCGGCTCGCCGGGCTCACCCTGACGGTGCTGCTGGTCGCCGCCGCCTGCGAGGTCGCCCTGGACCTCACGGCCTGGCAGTGCGCGGGCACCCAGGCGTGCGCCGAGCGCCACAGCTGGCTGGGCTTCCTCTCGCCCGCCGTCTCCGACGACGGCTGGTGGAGCCTGCCCGGCCGCCGGCTCGCCCTCGCCGCGCTCGTACCCACCGCCCTCACCGGCCTGCTCTGGTACCTCTCCCACCGCACCTGGCGGGCCTACGAGTCCCAGGAGCCCCTCGACCGCGCGCCCGAACCCGCAGACCGCGTCAGCCCGACCGCGCTGAGCCGGCCCGGCTTCTGGTACGGGCGCCGGCTGGTCGCCCGACTGCGTGCCGCGCACACCGCGGCGGGACTGCTCACGGTGGCCGCCGCGGTCGGTACGGCGGCCGCCCGCGAGGACCGCCGCCCGGGCGGCCCCGCGCTCCTCGACGCGCTCGGCTGGCTCCTGGTCACCGCCCTGGTGGGCGGCGCGGTCGCCGTCGTCTGGGTGGTGTGCCGCCGGGGCCGCACCGAACGCCGTCTCGACCGGGCCCTGGACCGGCACCTGGTCCGCCGCCTCCCGCTGACCGCTCTGCTCCTGCTCGCCCTCACCCTCCTGTACGCCGGCTGGTCCCGCCCCGGCTGGCACTCGGCGGGCCGCCTGCCCGGAGACATCACCTTCGGCGCCATCGCCCTGTTCCAGGGCCTCCTGGTGCTCGCCCTCGCCGCGGTCGCCCGCACGCTGCACCGCCCTGCCGCCCCGCCCGGCGGGCCGGGGACGCACCGGTGCGCCCCGTTGGACGCCGTACCGGGTCAGAGGAGCGGGAGCGCCGACCGTGCCGCCCCGCCGGACGACAGCACCCCGAGCCCCGACCGGGCCGCCCTGCGCGGGCTCGGCGGGCCCGCCGTCGTCATGCTGGCCTGTGCGCTGGGCGGGGTGATGTCCGGTGGGGTGGCCCAACGGGTCGGCGACTGGCTGGACGGGACCAGGAGTTCACTCGCGGGTCCGCCCGTGCTGCTGACCTGGCAGGCGTCCGTGATCCCGGCCGTACTCCTCGTCCTGCTGGCGCTGGCCGCGCTGCTCGGCCGCCGGGCCCTGCTGCTCGCCCGGGCGGAACGGGCCGCCGTGCTCCGCGACTACGGGATCGACAACGGCGGAGACGCCGGGCGCACCCGGGTCATCGCCCGGGCCCGCGCGATGGCCACGCTCACCGACCACGCGCCCCTGGTCGTCGCGGTCACCGCCGTCTCCACCCTCCTGCTCGGCGCGGGTGCGCTGGCGGGCGCGTGGGCCGGCGGCAGGACCCCGACCGGGGCCACCGAGGGGTCGTACCCCTTCGTCCACGGCGCCGCCCACACCGCGCAGGCACTCGGCTCCTGGCTGATCGGCCTCGGCGTGCTGCTCCTGGTCACCTGGGGCCGCCGCGCCTACAAGGACGCCTCCGCACGGCGCACCATAGGGATCCTCTGGGACGTCGGCACCTTCTGGCCGCGCGCCGCCCACCCCTTCGCCCCGCCCTGCTACGCCGAGCGCGCGGTGCCCGACCTGACCTGGCGGATGACCACCTGGACGCGTGAGACGGGCGGCCGCCTGGTGATCTCCGGGCACTCCCAGGGCAGTGTGCTCGCGGCGGCCGCCGCCTGGCAGCTGGAGCCGGCCGACCGCAAACGCGTCGCCCTGCTCACCTACGGCTCCCCGATCGAACGCCTCTACGGCCGCTGGTTCCCGGCCCACTTCGGCCCGCCCGCGCTGGCCGCGCTGCACGAGGACGTCGACTGCTGGCGCAACCTCCACCGGACCACCGACCCGATCGGCGGCCCGGTCCGGCTGCCCGGCTGCTGCGGCCCGGCGGTCGACCGAGCCTCCCTGGACGACCCGCTGGAATACGGCCGCACCGACCGGCACCCCCTGCCCGCACCCCTCCTCGGCCACTCCGACTACCAGGCGGACCCGGCCTTCGCGCAGGAACGGCAGCGGCTGCTGGCCCGCTTGCGACCGGAGCAACCACGGAAGGCCGTCTAGGGCAGCTCCGGCAGGTCCTCCGCGTACAGCAGGGTCAGGTCGTCGGTGCTCGGCTCGGTGACCTGGGCGACCCGGCTCGCGTGGCGCTCCACCATCGCCTCGAACGTCTGGCGCGCGGTGCGGCCGTTGCCGAAGGCGGGGCCCTTGGGGATCTCCGTGAAGTACTTCAGCAGGGCCTCCGTGGCGCCCGGCGCCAGCCGGTACTCGTGCTCCTCGGCCTGCTGCTCGACGATGCGCAGCAGTTCCTCCGGGCCGTAGTCGCCGAAGGTGATGGTGCGGGAGAAGCGCGAGGCCACGCCGGGGTTGACGGTGAGGAAGCGCTCCATCTCGGCGGTGTAGCCGGCGACGATCACCACGACCGCGTCGCGGTGGTCCTCCATCAGCTTCACCAGCGTGTCGATGGCCTCCTTGCCGAAGTCACGCCCGGCGTCCTCGGGGGAGAGCGCGTACGCCTCGTCGATGAACAGCACACCGCCGCGCGCCCGTTCGAACGCCTCCTGGGTGCGGATCGCGGTGGAGCCGATGTGCTCGCCGACCAGGTCCACCCGGGACACCTCGACCAGGTGGCCCTTCTCCAGCACATCGAGCGCGGCGAGGATCTCGCCGTAGAGCCGGGCGACCGTCGTCTTGCCGGTGCCGGGGGAACCGGTGAACACCAGGTGCCGCTTGACGGAGGCCGCCTTGAGCCCCGCCTGCTGCCGGCGCCGGCCCACCTCGATCATGTCGGTGAGCGCCCGCACCTCGCGTTTGACGCTGTCCAGGCCCACCAGCGCGTCGAGTTCACCGAGGACGTCCTTGGAGGTCCGCACCGACCGCCCCGGCTGCTCCGTGCCGGGCACGGCGGCCGACGGCTCCGGTGCGGTCACGCGCTGCTCCGGGACCGAGCCCAGCAGCCCCGGTGTCGCGGCCACCGTCTCCACGGCGGTCTCCCGCAGCGTGGGCGCCGGGGCCCGCAGACCCGCGCTCTCGTCGCTGGTGCAGTCCTCGACCTCCGGTCCCGCACCCGGCCCGGCGTCGGCGCCCTCCGCGAACTCGTACCCGCCGCGCGCGCAGCGCTCGGTGCGGCACCTCTTCAGCGTCGTACGGCAGCCGTCTATCACATGGAAGCCGTACCCGCCGCTGCCCGTGACCCGGCAGTGCAGGAAGCTGCCGCGGCCGCCGGCCGAGACGTAGAAACCGGCCTCGGCGGGGGAGTCGACCGTGCACCGCTCGACCGTGGGGTCGGCGCCCTTGGTGACGATCACACCGGTCTGGGTGCCGTCCACCGTGCAGTTGCTGAGGGTGCCGCCGCTGCCGTGGTCGCGGAACCAGGCGCCGGTCGCCGCGTCCCGGATGCGGCAGTCGTCGAGCTGGGCTGTCGCGCCGTCGCTCACCGACACGGCCGTGTTGCGCACCTGGAACAGGTCGCTGTCGACGACGTCGGCGCGCGAGCCGCGGTCCAGGACGAACAGCGCGTCCGGCACGTCGTGCACCCGGCAGGAGTCCAGCACGGCCGTGGCGCCGTCGCTGACCCACACGGCCGGATAGTCGCCGGTGCTGTCGAAGATCTCGCACTGGTTGGCGTCCACGCGGGTCCCCGGGTCCCACACCGACAGGCCGTTGCGCCCGAACTGACGCACCGTCGTCCGGGTCAGCGTCAGCACCGAACGCGAGCGCAGGTCGATCGCGTTCTCCGGGATGTCGTGGATCCGGCAGTCGGCCAGCGTGAGCACCGCGTCGGTGTCGAGGGTGACACCGTCGGCGGTGGTGCGGTGCACATCGCAGTCGGTCAGATGCGCGGTGGCCCGGCCGGTCACCTGCACCCCGCTGCCGCGCACCTCGTAGACCTCGCAGCCCACCGCCTCCAGCGCGGAGTTGTCACCGGTCGCGCTCAGACCGGTCCCGGAGGCGTGGTGCACCCGGCAGCGCTCCAGCCGGGGGTGGCCACCGCCGCGCACCGCGACGCCGGACTGTCCGGCCGCGAGCACCTCGCACTCCTCGAACACCCCGCCCCCGCCGTCGAGTACGGCGATGCCGATGCCGGCGGGATTGTCGACCGTGCACCGCCGTACCGTCGGCCGCGCGCTGCCGCGCACCTCGATGCCGGCCGCCGAGCGCGTGACGATCCGTACGTCCATCAGCTCGGGCGTGCCCTCCTCGACGAGCAGCGCGGGTGCGGCCGCGTCCTGGCCCTCGATGTGGAGGTCCTGCACGACCGCCGAGGCCCGCACGGTGAGCGGCACCCCGTCCACGGGTGCGATGCGCACCGACCCGGGGGAGCCCTCGGGTCCGCGCAGGGTCACCGCCCGCTGCACCACGAGGTTCTCCCGGTAGGTCCCCGGAGCGACGGTGAGGACGTCACCGTCCGCCGCGGCCTCCAGGGCGGCGGCGAGCGATGCGTACTCCCCCGTGCGGCGCCGCCACCGCGATGTGCCGGTGTGCGTCACCTGGACCGTGCCCTGTGCCATGGCGTTGCTGTGCCCCCACCTCGTCGTACCGGTTGGCTCGTCGCCGTCGGGGCGCACCCCGGTGGCTCCCTCGTGCGCGGGTTGATGCCCGAAAGCCTCGGCCGGTCCACCGTAGCGTGCGCGCGGGCGGTGAGTTGACCAGAGGCGCAAGGCCGTCAGCTGCCGGTGCCGGTGCGGCCCCAGTCCGGGCCCGCGCGGTCCCATGCCTGGTCCCAGCGCGCGTATCTGCGGCGGAGCAGGTGTCGGACGGCCGCGCGCCGGGCCGCCTCGGCGGTGCCCGCGGTGAGGAGCGCGGCGCCGAATCCGGCGAGGACGGCGTGGGTGGTGGCGGTCGCGGAGTCCAGCGGGCGGGTGGCGACCCGGCCCCGGGCGTCGGTCCATATCAGGAACCGGTCGCCGGGTCGTGGATCGGTGAGGTCCGACAGGACCGCGTCCTGGTGGGCGGTGCCGTCGGGGGCGGACCACTCGGCGATGACCCGGGTGTGGGTGTCGCGGCCGGAGCCGCCGTCGGGTTCCGTCCGGAAGGGGGAGGAGCCGGGGGCCTTGCGCAGCACGGTGGCGGTGATCTGGTGGCGGGAGGCGCGCTGCTCGCGCACCGCCTGCTGGAGGCTGTCCTGGGCGGAACCGCCGGCCAGGACACCGACGACGGGCGCGAGGAGCAGGATCAGCAGCAGGGCGATCAGGGCGACCCAAGCCTCGATCAGGTCCGTCGTCCGGCACAGCGGATTGTGCGGCCAACGCCAGAGCCCGCCGATCGCCCGCATCGCCCCGCACCCCCTTCCCGCTCCATGACAGCCCCCGCCCGGGTCCTCTCATGAACTTCTCATGACCGGCCAACGAGCAGGGGAGGCAAGAGTGTTCCCGCCGGGCGGGGGAGGACGGTCTCGGTCAGCCGAGGATCTCGACGGGGTCGCCGACGCGGACGGTGCCGCGGGAGAGCGGGACCAGGTTCTGGCCGAAGACGAGCTTGCCGCCCTGGCGGCGGTGGCGGCCCAGCGTGTGCAGCGGCTCCCTGCCGCGATCGGAGGTGACCTGGTCGGTGGTGGTCACCACGCATCGCCCGCAGGGCTTGGCGACCCGGAAGGCGACCTCACCGATCGTCAGGCGCGACCAGGAGTCCTCGGCCCAGGGCTCGGTGCCCGCCACCACCACGTTCGGCCGGAAACGGTTCATGGGCAGGGGGCCCTCGTCGGCGAGGTCACCCTGCGCGATCAGCGAGTTGAGGGCGTCCAGGGAGGCGGTGGTGGTGACCAGCAGGGGATAGCCGTCGGCGAAGGTGACGGTCTCGCCGGGCAGCGCGTACTCCGGGTCGACGGGCCGGCGGGTCGCGGGGTCGTCCATGTGCACCAGGCGTACGTCGTCGTCGAGATGGGCGCTGCACCACGCGTGCGCGGCGTCGTCGGCGAGAACCCCCTCCACCTTGTCGCGGAACATCTCGACGACGACCGTGCGGGCCGAGCCCGGCACCGACACCTCCAGCGGTCGCAGACCGGGCGCGGACAGCCGGACACCGCCGCCGGGCAGGGGCTCGGCGGCGGCCAGGGCGAGGCGCGGATGCCGGCGTTGCGTGACGACCTTTCCCCCGTCGTCGATCAGCGTCCAGCGCCGGTCTCCGGCCAGGCCCCAGGGCTCCACGACGGCCTGCGGGAGTGCCACCCCCTGGGCCGCCTTGACCGGATGGACATGGATCGACAGCAGTCGTGCCTCAGTCATGACGTCATCGTGCCAGGTGGCACCGACAACGCGTGATCAAGAATCAGTAACCGCGGTAGTGCTGGTTGTTGTAGGGATCCTGGTAAGGCGCCGGCCCCGGCCGAGGGGCCGCCGGGCGCATCGCCTCGTACCCCATGCCGGGAGCGGCGGGGCGGGGCTGCTGCATCGGGCCGCCCTGCGGGCCGGGGTAGCCGCGCGGCGCGGTGGCCTGCGGCGGGATGTAGGCCGCGGGCGCCTGTTGCAGCGGGGCGGGCTGCGGTGCCTGCGGGTAGCCGTAGGAGGGCTGGGACGGTGCCGCCGGGAGGGCGGGCAGCGCCGACGGCAACGCAGGCAGATGGCTGCCCGTGTCGTACGCGGCGGGGACCCGGATCGGGGCGATCTGCGGGGTGCCCCGCTCGGCCACGAGCGAGTCGTAGATCGGAGTGTCCGGGAAGGAGGCGGAGGAGTAGTAGCCGCCGCCATAGGTGGAGCGGGGGGAGGTCATGGCACATAAGTTAAGCCCACGATGTGCTGGTTGGGGAGACCGATAAGAGGGTTGTTTTCCGTGTCGGCTGGGGCTCGGGATCCCCAATGCGAGCGAACCTGGGAAAAAGGGGCAGCGCGCACCGTTCAAATCGTGTAAAGGCCGAGTTCCCGAGGGGTTACCGGCGGTTGGCGGGGGGGTGCCTCTATGTCCTTCGTCAAGCCGGGGCTGGTCATGCGGTGGCTGGTTCGGGGCCGCGTGCCTCGTAGAAGGTTCCGTCGCGGAGCATGGCGAACAGGACGCTGATGCGGTGCCGGGCCAGGCGGAGGAGGGCCTGGGTGTGGGTCTTGCCGCGGGCCCGGCACCGGTCGTAGTAGGTGCGGGAGGCGGGGTCGTGCAGGGCGGCGAACGCGGAGAGGAACATCGCGCGTTTGAGCTGCCGGTTCCCGCCTCTGGGTGCGTGTTCGCCGTGGATCGAGGTGCCCGACTGCTTCGTGGCTGGAGCGAGGCCGGCGTAGGAGGCGAGGTGGGCGGCGGTCGGGAAGCTGGTGCCGTCGCCGACGGTGACCAGCAGGACGGCGGCGGTCCTGACGCCGACGCCGGGCAGCGACGTCAGGACCTGGGAAAGAG
>NZ_JBIRZZ010000014.1:0-175077 GCF_044391385.1 Streptomyces sp. NPDC018693
GCGTGAGCGCGTCGACCCAGACGAACGAGTACGGGCCGGCGTCCAGGGGCCGGTTGCGGAACGCGGTGACCTGTTCGTCCAGGTGCTTGGCCATCGCGCTGACCTGGGACTTCGACAGCTGGGTGACGCCGAGGGACTCGGCGAGCTTCTCGACCCGGCGGGTGGAGACGCCGAGCAGGTAGGCGGTGGCGACCACCGAGATCAGGGCCTGCTCGGCCCGGCGGCGACGCTCGAGGAGCCAGTGCGGGAAGTAGCTGCCCTGCCTCAGCTTGGGGACGGCCAGCTCGACAGTTCCGGCCCTGGTGTCCCATTCGCGCGGGCGATATCCGTTGCGGTGGTTGACGCGTTCGTCGCTGACCTGCCCGTATTCGGCGTTGCAGAGGGCGTCGGCCTCGGCGGACATGAGCGCGTCGGCGAACGTCTTGATCATCGCGCGCAGCAGATCGGGACTCGCCGTGGCGAGGTTGTTCTCGGCGAGGACGTGCAGGGGCAGACTGTCAGGTGCGGTCATCGTGCTGATCTCCTTCGAGGCTTCGACACTTCGAAGATCAGCCGGTGGCCGTTCGTCTATGCGGGCATCAGCCCGATGCCGGAGCAAACCCCCGGATCAGGTCGAACCCGTACACCACTTCCCAGGACGCAACCAGGTGTGGCATCGGCTATGCGACGGGGTGGAGGCGCCGAGTGGTGCTTGCCCGATTTGGTCGTCGACCGAGGGCTGATGTCAGTGGGTGGGGGAACAATGGGGGTAAGTGAGGGAGGGATGATGTCCATGCCGCACAAGGGCTCTGGCCTGCTCTTTCCCGCCCCCAGTGGATGTCGCTGGTGTGGAGTGGATGAGCGTGAACACATGCAGCGGTGGAAGCTGCCGGTTGGGTGGCACAAATGGGAGGCGCCGACGTTGAAACAGCGCAAGGAGCGGATGATCGCTCGACGACGCAGTGCTGCCGGGTCCCAAGAGGCGGGCCCGGCAGGGGCCGCTACTCGGCTAGCTTCCTGACCTGCGCGAAAGCCTGTCGAAGCTGTTCCGGGACCTGTTCAGCGTCCTTCAACGCCAAGGCGAACCGGTACATCATGTCCGGCTTCCCTCCAGGGCCCACGTCACTGCCCGTCTGCAGCATCTCTTCCACGGCCGCACTGAACTTCTTTTCGCTCCTCAGCGCGGCAAAGTCTCCTGGTGTCCACACTCCTTCGTTCCTGGGCCACGCGTCGTTCGCGACAGAGGCCCAGAGGTCGTCGCCGAACAGCGCTTCGAGCTCGGGTACATCAACGGATCCGGCGTCATCGGTCTCGCCGATGAACTTCACATAGTCGGCAACGTTGGGTCCAAAGTGCTCGCGGAGTTTTTGGTCCTTGAAGATGCTTTTCGGGAGCGTTCTGCTGTCAGCGTCGACTACGAGCAGTACGGTCCGCCCTTGTTTGACCAAGTACCGAGCTAGGTGTAGGGCCCCTTCGTTGTTGAAGCAAGCCCAAAGAGCAACACCGGCTGCCTGCAGCGAGAGCCCTTCGCAGAGGCGGAAGAGGAGGGGGAAAGCGCGCTGCTCGGTTTCACCTTCCACTGCCAGAAAGCAACGTTCGTGCAGAAGAACCGAGTTGCGGAGTCCCAGAGCTGCCGCAATCTTGCCAAGATGTAGATCGATGGCTTCACCGAGCTCATCCGCTCCGATGCGCTCGGCGATGGTGCGTAGATTCTCCAATTTGAGGTGGACAACGTCAGAGATGTCGACGCCATCGATCAGGTTCATGGAATGGGTGGCGACCATCACGCCGACGTGCGGGATCGCGGCTTGTTTGCGGATCAGGCCCATCACCTTGCGCTGGTGGTGGTAGTCGAGGTGCGTGTCAGGTTCGTCGTAGATGACGATCGTCTGAACCGGCGGCGGTTCGTTCTCGCTGTCCTGCTCCCCGTGTGTATCTGAGGTGTTTGCGTTTGCTTCAGCCTCTTCGTCTGCTAGGAGCTCGCTGGTCCACTCCCATACGGCAAGCGAAACCCGGCGGTTGCTGCCCAGGCCCGAGCGGTCCAGGCCAACTGAAGCACCCTTTACCCGACTAATGCGGAGAGGGGCACCGTTGAACCCACGCTGGAAGGAGACATCGGGCTCTACGAACACCTCGGCGAGATCCGGACAGCGCTCCTTGATGTGGTCGCAAAGTGACTTGGCGTCGATGCGCAGACGCTCTTTGACCTCGTCCTCGACTGCCTGCAGCTTCCCCTGCAGGGAGGCATCTGCCATGTGCGCCTGGAATTTTCCACTGAGTGCGGTCTTTACCGCATCATCTGGGCGAGCTGCCTTTCCGTCGAAGATCAGGATCCTGGGCATGCGTCGCTGCAGACCGGATGGAGCCGACAACCAGCCCTGTGTGTCTGAGTGCTTGCGGCCATAGTCGCGCAAGCACTTCTCAAAGTCTGCTTTCTTCGGCTTCGGGTTGTCCGGCTTGATGTCGAACTCGGCAGCGAGTTCTTTGAGTTCCGGCAGCAAGTACTGAGCAAGGTCCGCTAGGCGGTCATCGTTTGGTAGGGAGCTCCAGATCTCCAACGATGAGTCTAGGGCGGCGTCAATCCTGCGCCGCAGGCGCACTTCAGAGGGCAAGTCGAACTCTTGCTGCTCCCAGCCGTCCAGAGTGAACTCGCCAACGACGACCGTTTCGGTGCAGCGCTCGAAGGCGTCCTCGTCTTCGGAATCCGTGCTGCGAATATAGCTACGGTCGTCGGGAACCATGGTGCGGGTTCCGACGAGAAGGCTGAGGGCATCCAGCAGGGCACTCTTACCGCCGTCATTGTGCCCAGCCAGGATGGTCGGCTTGCTTACCGGGATGTTGGAAACGTCCCGGAGCGACCGGAAACCGTTCACCGAGAAATTCTTGAGGTACACCGCTGGTCGATCGCTCCGCACCCTCGTGCTGTCAACCGTGGTGACAGCGTCGGTAGACGCCAACGGCATGCACTGCAGCACCAAGCGTCTCGGAGCCCCCATCCTAGGGCGCCGTGGCCCCTCGTGTGAGTGCCGATCCGATCCCGTCGCTCATCTCGCATTCCGTGGCTCATTCTGTCCTGTTGGCGAGGGGGGAGTGCATCCGCGCCGTGGACGGGCCCAGCGAGCTCAGTGGGTGGTTCGCGTTGGAGGTGGGTGGTGCTGACCTGGCCGAGGAACCTTGAGCGTCGATGACTTGGAGTCTCCGACTGGTGTGCCGGAGGACCGGCGTCCCGCTGCGGAGGTCACTTCTTGGTGAAGTTCCGTCACAGTGACCGATTCTGACAGAGGTTGATCGATATTGCTCCTTGGCTTGCGTCTGTTCGGAGCTCCTCGTCTCTGTGGCCTAGGCTGCCTTTTCGTGCGACGGGGGTTCAGGCAGAAGTGACTTGTCTCGCCTCGACCGGCGCCGACTCTAAGGGAGATTCCATGCAGCGAATATCTGTCACTTCCACCAATCTGGTGTCCGTCGGCTATGAGTCGAACTCTAGGGCACTCGAAGTTCAGTTTAAGAATGGATCGGTCTATCAGTACGCGGGCGTACCCGAGGCCGTTTACAGCGGATTGATGAGCGCAGCCAGTAAGGGGAGATACCTTGACGCCTTCGTAAAGAAGGCGGGTTACCCGGTAGCGAGAATCGCTTGACGTCCTGCCCTTACGGAGTTGACGCTCGGTCAAGTTCCAAGTCGCTGCGGCCTTGGTCAGGCGAAGACGAGTGAGCGGAACTCGTTGCGGACTCGGGTGAGTGGTTCGCGGTCCCGGCTGTAGTAGAGCTTGTTGGTGAGCAGAGCTGCCCAGCGGTCCTTCCTGGGGGAGAGCCACATGCCGGTGCCTGTGAAGCCGTAATGCACCCAGACGTCGTCGGCTTCCGGCGTCGTGCCTGGTGCGGGGTGCCAGAACAGGCCGCGGGGCGGCGCCAGTTCACCGGTGTGGATCTGCAGGGATTCCTTGATCCAGTCCGCGCTGAATCCGGGTGATGTGTTGGGCTGGTTGGGATCGAGGAGGTAGCGCAGGAACGCGGCGAGGTCGTCGAGGACGGAGAAGGCCCCCGCGATGCCGCACACCCCGTCGAGCAGACGGGCGGAGAAGTCGTGGGCGGTTCCCTTGAGATGGGTTCCTGTGCCGTCGTCGAGTTCGGTCGGTGCGCAGCGGGCGGCCACATCGGGGCTCAACGGCCCGAAGCAGGTCTGTGCCATGCCCAGCGGGCGCCAGACGCGTTCGGCTGCGAGCGCGTCGAGCCGCTGACCGGAGAGGTGCTCGGCCAGGTAGCCGAGGATGAGGGCGGCGCGGTCGGTGTATTCCACGGCCTCACCAGGCGGCCGGTGCAGGGCTTCACGGAGGACGCCGTCCCGGACGTCCTGCTGGTCGGTGCCGTACAGGTTCTTGAGGTTGGCCCGGAGCGGGACGCCGGCGGTGTGGGTGAGTAGGCGGCGTGCGGTCACCTGAGCCAGTGGATGTCCGCTCACTTCCGTCCACAAGTCGCCCAGTGGTGCGTCGAGTTGGAGCTTGCCGTCCTCGACGAGACAGCCGATGGTCGACCACACAGCGAGGATCTTGGTCAGGCTGGCGACGTCGAAGACGGTGTCACTACGCATCGGCTCGTCGGGCCGCTCGGGATCCAGGACGCCTGTGCTGCCGCTGGCATGGGTTCCTCGGCTGTCACCGACGGCCCACACGGCGCCCGGGTAGATCTTGTCGCGTGCACCGTCGTGGAGGAGTCGGTGGATGCGGTCGGTGTCGAGGTCGAGCGTCATGGTCTCCCGATCGATCGTGGGCCGTGAGATGTCCCGGTGGTCAGCGTAGTGAGGGGGCTGGTACGGAACCGGCTGCGGCACGAACAGGTCAGATGAGCTGTTTGCCGAGGTCGGCCAGGGCAGCGGCGGTGGCCTTCAGGGGGTAGCGAGCGGCGTTGGTGCGGCCCGCAGTTTGGAGGGCCGCCAACAGGCCGGGTGCGCAGCGGAGTCGGCTGAGGTCCTGGGCGAGGGTGGCTGGGTTGGTGAAGTCGGTGGCCAGGCCGGTTGCGGCGAGGGTGTCGCTCAGCCCTGGAACGGGCTGGTAGACGACCGGTAGTCCGCAGGCTTGGGCTTCGAGAGCGACCAGGCCCATGGCTTCGAGGGTGGTCGACGGCATGACGAGGACGTCGTGGTCGGCGAAGGCTCTCCACAGCTGTGGACGGCTGAGCCAGCCGAGATAGCGGACGTGGACCTTGAGCCGGCGCAGAAGTGGGGTCAGCCCATGGAACTGGTGACGAGGCGCCGCGATGCTCAGTTCAACGGCTTGGGCTACGGGCATCGCGCGCAGGAGTGCCTCGATGCCCTTCTCAGCGGTGAGGCGTCCCGCGTAGAGCAGCCGGAGGTGTCCGGTCGGTCGGCGGGCCGGGCGCGGCGGTGGGGTGGTGAGCAGGTGGTCGGGGATGCCCCAGGGAATCTCTGCGATCTTCCTGCGCTCCGTGGTGGGCGCGAGCTGGAGGAGCCGATCCGCCATGGCGCCGGTCGGGACGACGATGGCGTCAGCGAGACGCGCGGTTTCCTGCAGGACACGCAGCTGGTCGCGGTGGGCTTCGGCGAATAGCAGGTCGGTGCCGTGGACGAGCGCGATGCGAGGGTGTGCGGGTAGGGCGCGGATCAGGGCTGGGGTTCCGCCGAAGGCAAGGTGTTGGAGGTGGAGGACATCGACGCTGGACGGGTCGACGCCTTGCGTCAGGGCTCGGCGCAACGCGTTGACATATGACGTGAAAGGGGGCCCGGAGAGGCATTTACCGGGCACGGTCACCAGCCCCAGTCCCGCAGGTGGGTGGGGTGGAGGCGCCTGCGGGGCGAGCATGAAGGCGCAGGCCGGGATCGGTGGGTTCTTGCCGGTGTAGAGGTCGAGGAAGAGCTCGACGCTGCCGCCGGCGCTGCCGAAGGGCAGGTCGAGGACGGTCGCTACCCGTGGACTCACGTGGCACCTCCGGCGAGCTCTTCGTAGAGGCGCGAGATGTCGATGCCTGCGGTCGCGGTGTACTTGAGGCCGTGCTGTTGGTAGCTGGCCGGGGTGCCGAGGCTGTGGAGGAAGACGAGCTTGCCGAAGGTCATCCGTGGATAGACGCGGACCGGTCTGGCGGCGCGGATCTCCAGGGTCCAGCGGATGGCGTGGCCTTGATGCCCGAGCGGGGCGGAGACATGGACCCAGATGCCAAGCGCGCCGATGGTGCGGTCGCCGTTGAGGAATTGGGCGTACGTCTCCGATCCGGTCATCTCGTGGGTGATGCCGAGGTAGAGCACGCCGGGGTGCAGGACATATCCGGAGTCCGGGATGGCGGTCTCGGTGTACGGAGTCGGAGAGGCCGCGTCCAGATCGGCGTCGCAGATGCGCAGGGTGTCGCCGAGGCGCCAGTCGTAGGCGTTGGGAGAGAGGCGGGCCGGATCATACGGTTCGATCACGATCTCACCGGCGGCTTGAGCGGCGGCGATCGCGAGTCCGGTGAGGATCACGAGGCCACCGCCCGGAGCTTGGTCACGTCGCGCCAGTAGGCGGAGGGCTGCGGGCCGGTCGCAGCCTGGTACTTGCCTGCGTATGGCGAGATGGGGCCGGCGGAGGCGAAGAACATGATCTGTCCGATCCGCATGCCCGAGTAGACGCGTAGGGGGCGGATCGGTGTGAGCATCAGGGTCCATTGGCCGTGGAAGCCGATGTCCCCGATAGGGGCGGTGATCTCCACGAAGAGGCCGAGCCGTCCGACGGAAGACCGACCGAACAGCAGCGGGACGAAGACGTCGGAGCCGACCTCTTCGAGGGTGTGGCCGAGGTAGAGCTCACCGGGTTGGAGGACGTACCCGTCCGGTCCGATCGTGCACTCGGTGGTCGCGTTCGGATGGTGGGCGTCCAGGACGTCGGCGGTGTAGGTGAGCAGGATCGGGCCGAGGCGGACGTTGTAGCTGTTGGGGTTGACCTGGTCGGAGGCGAAGGGTGTGATCCGCAGGCGGCCGTCCTGGGCGGCGGCCGTGATTTCGGGGCCGGTGAGGATCATTGCGTGCCTCCGTCGGCGGGCGCAGTGAGGACGTGCTTGAGGGCCTGGCTGAGGAGCAGCCCTGCTGCGTGTGAGCGGCCGGCCAGGTAGTTGTCTGCGAGGTAGTCGGTGGTCAGCACGGTGGTGATGCCGTCCGGCAACGGGTCCGGCGACGTGACGAGAGGACCGGCCTGTTCCGTGAGGGAGGTCAACAGGCCGTGAACGTCCGGCCCGAAGTGTTCTGGGATACGGGCGTGGACGAGCTGGTTGTCGAAGGGCTCGATGGCGAGCAGATTGCCCAGCGTGAGGATGTCGCCGAGCGGGACAGGCCGCAGCGAGGTGTGGTTGAGAATGACCGCGTCGACGCCGAGTCCGCTCCGCAGACGCGTGGCCAGGTCGAGGAGCAGGCCGCGGCGATCGGGTGTCTGGTGGCGATACGCCCGGGCGACGGGCCTGAGGCCGCTTGCCAACTCCTTCCCGACTCTGCCGATCTCCTTGATCGCCTCTGACAGTTCGGCTGGAACAGCGGTTGGTTTCCGGTCCGGGAAGCGAGTGGTGCCGGCGCCCCAGCCCGGCCCGATCGGCGTGGCAACCGCGTACCCGTCGGCGAGTTCCCGTCCTTTGACGATGAGCGTGTCGCCCACCCGAGCTGGGCCGGATTGATCGCTGTGGCAGTGCCCGGCGAAGATCACGTCTAGAAAGGGGCATGCAGCCGCCAGCTGGAGGTCCTCGTCGAACCCGGAGTGGCTGAGCAGGATCCAGCTGTCCACCTCATGGTGGTGGGCGAGCATCAGCTCGCGCAGCGCCTTGACAGGATCGGTGACGCGGTGTTCGGCGCGCTGGCCGACGGGAATCGAGTGGAAAGCCTGCCGACCGATCACCGCGGTGACGCCGACGCGTCGGCCGTCGATCTCGACGACCCGCACGCGGCGGAAGAGCGTGTCGCCTGTGTCGGCACGGACGGCGTTGGCGCAGACGGTGAGGCAGTGGAGGTCGGGTTCGAAGTGGTGCGGCCACCCGTGGTTGCCGGGCGCCAGGACGTCGTACAGCTTGAGCAGGATCTTGCGCTCGATGGCGCCGTGGGCGAGACGGTAGTAGCCCGAGCCTTCGAAGAAGTCGCCGCAGTCCACGACGAGCGAGGTCGGGCGGAGAACGTGGAGGTGGGTCAGGAACGGGGCGGCGTGGTCGAGGGTGGAGTGGACGTCGGTGGTGGCCACGATCTGGCGCAGGGTGCGGGTGGCGGTCATGGGGTGACCTCGCAGATGTCGGCACCCAGCGCAAGGAGCTTGCCGGGGAGGTCGGCGTGCCCACGGCGGAGTTGGTCGAGGCCGCCGACGGTGGTGACGCCTCGGGCGGTGAGGCCGGCGACCATGAGGGCGGAGCCGGTGCGGATGTCGGTTGCCTCCACGCCCGCCCCGTTCAGTCGCTGGGGGCCGGTCAGACGGCATTCGGTGGGGGAGATCTCCTCGATGCCGGCTCCGAGGCGGGCCAGTTGGGGCAGCAGGTTGCCGTGACGGCCGGGATTGATCGCGTCGGCGAAGAGGTGGGTGCCGGGCAGGCCGAGGGCGAGTGCCATGAGGGGCGGTTCGAAGTCGGCGTCCAGGCCGCCCGGGCTGAGGGAGGCGATGGCGCGGAGAGGGCGCCCTGCCGACTTCGAGTCCTGAGCGCGGACAGAGAGCGCACCGCCCTCGACGTCGGCAGGAATGCCCAACTGCGTGAGAGCCAAGACCAGTGGCTCCACATCCCTGCCGCCTACGCCCCTGATGCATGCTTCGCCACGCGTGGCGGCGACGGCGCAGGCCAGGGTGCCGGCCTCGATCTTGTCTCCGGGTACCTCCCACACCGCGGCGTTACCCTGCCCGGAAGACGGTGGCGAGAGTGTCAGAACATCCTCGCCGACCCGGATCTCCCAGCCCACAGCGTCCAGCGCGTCCAGCACGCACAGGACCTCCGGTGAGAGATTTGGGCCCCCCAGTCGCAACGGGCGACCGGTCGTCACGGCACGGAGGACGGCGGCCACCGTGGCCCCACGGGAGCGGAACGGCAGCACCAGCGAGACCGTGCCGGCGTGCGGCGTGACGGCCTCGACGCGGTAGCCGGAGTCGTCTAATGCGCTCCGGTCGCCGAACGCCTCGTAGACCTTGAAGTGCAGTTCCATCCCGCGGGCGCCGATCCGGCAGCCTCCCGGCCAGGGCAGCCGGGCCTCACCGTGGCGGGCGAGCAGGGCAGACACCAGGTAGTACGACGCGCGGATGTGGGCGGCCTGAGCCAGGTCGGGATGTGTGCGCTGGCTCTCCGTCGGCAGGACCACTGCGGTCGTCGGCTCACCCGCCGGGTGTGCGACGTGCCAGCCCGCCTGCTGCAACAGCGCCTGCATGATCTGGACGTCTGTGTTCGCCGGGATGTTGCCCAGTCGCACCGGGCGGCCGAGGGCTGCCGCGGCAGCCAGCAGGGGCAGAGCGGCGTTCTTCGATCCGTCCACGGCGACGGTGCCGGAGAGCGGGGGACCGGGGCGTACGGCGATCACCTCGGCTGCGACGGCCGGGGTGCGGATGGTGGGCATCATCAACTCCTTTGGGAGGGCAGGGAGACGGCGATCACGTGGTCCGCGCCGGTGGACAGCGCGATCTCGGCCCAGCACCGTTTGCCCGTGGGCGTCGGTTCGGCGCCGTATCGGTCGGTGAGAGCGGCGACGAGGAACAGGCCCCGGCCGTTCTCGCTGTGCTCGTCCGGGAAGTCGGGCCGAGGCAGCACCGGACTGGAGTCGCACACCTCGACGCGCAGAACGGCCTTGATGAGCCGCACCTCCAAGGAGACCTCACCGCAGTCGGCGTACCGGACGGCGTTGGTGACGAGCTCGCTGATCACCAGCTCGGCTGTGTGCACCGCTTCGTCGTCCAGATCCGCTTGCCAGCCCTGTATCGCCCCTGCGGCCTGGTGCCGGGCGGAGGCGACCGCGGTGGGGGTAGCGGGTAGGGACAGGTTGAGCTGGTGCGCTGCCATGAGCGGCCTCCCGAGGTTGGTGCGGCCACTTCACGCAAGCAGCTGATCGCGGCGAGTGGTTAGCCCAGGTGCTGGCGCTGCATCGGTTATGCAGGAGCTGCATCACGGTGAAGTACGACTGATCTACGCTCGGTTGAACAGGCAGGATCGGCGGCGGCGGAAGGGGCCGTGGCAGATGGCCGATGCACACAGCGAAGCGAGACGGATCGGTGAAGTGATCCGTCAGGCAAGGGTGTTACAGCGACGCTCGCAGAAGGACGTCGCTGCCGCGCTCGGCTACCACCAGTCCAAGGTCAGTCGCCTGGAAGGTGGCCGGGGCACAGAGGACATTCGCGTCCTGCGTGCCGTCGCGCAGGAACTCAAGATCCCACCTCAGCAGTTGGGCCTCGCCACTGCTCCCGACGCCTCCGCCACCCACCCCGAAGATGAAGACATGCACCGCCGTACCTTCCTCACCGCGAGCATCGCCGCCCTCGCGACCCCAGCCACCTCCGCTGCCACCCACGACGACCTGGTGCAAGCTCTCCTGCCTGGCCTGAGCCCGACGACCTCCGGTGCTCCGTTGGACATGGCGGTCCTCCGTGAACGGGTCGGCGCTGCCCGCAGGCTCTTCTACACCTGCGACTACGCGGAATTGGAACGAAGCCTGCCCGGCCTGATCGCTGATCTGAGGCTGGCTTCCAGTGATGCGGCAGACAGCGATGTGCTCTCCGCCCTGCTTGCCACCACGTACCAGACCTCGACCAGCCTCCTGCTCAAGCAGCACGATCAGGGCAACGCCTGGCTCGCCGTCGGCCGCGCGATGGCCGAGGCCGAACGCTCCGGCGACCCCGTGGTCCTCGCCTCTAGCGTCCGCGTCCAGGCCCACGTCCTGGCCCGCGAGAAGCACACCGCCCAAGCCGTCACCCTCGTCCGGCACACAGCCGACCAGCTCACCGGATCCTACGACCGTAGATCCCCGAAGTACCTGGCCGCCGTAGGGCTGTTGTTGCTGCGTGGCGTGACCGCAGCCAGTGGTCGAGGTGATCGCGTGGCCACCGAAGAGTTCCTCTCCGAGGCCAAAGAGGTCGCACGCTACGTCTCGCTCGACCGGCCGGACGCCTGGGCAAACTTCAGCCCCACGAACGTCGCCCTCCACGAGCTCAGCGCCCTAGTGGCCTTCGGCGACTCCGGGCTCGCCCTTCAAGCGGCTCGCCCCCTCATGCGTCGACACATCCCTGTGCCCGAGCGCCGTGCCGCCCTCTGGGTGGAGGCGGCTCGTGCCTACAGTCAGCAGGGCCGCCTCGCCGACGGCTACCAAGCCCTCCGTATTGCCGAGACCTGTGCCGCCCAGGACGTGCGGCGCCCCGCCGTCCGCGACCTGGTCGCCGACATGGCCGCACGCGACCGCGGCCATACCCTGCCGGAACTGCACCACTTCAGCCGCCAACTGGGAGTCCCTGCGTGACTGAGCCGAACGCCCCGGAGAAGAAGCCGTTCCTCTACGTCGTCGTGTGCGCCTGCGGCATCGCCGGCGACGTCGACAGGCTGATCGCCGCCGGGCAGGAACGGCACTGGGACGTCGGTGTGATCGCCACCCCGCAGGGTCTGGGCTTCCTCGACACCGAGGCGATCGAAGCCCAGACCGGCTATCCGATCCGCTCGGCCTGGCGTACGCCGGGCGAGGCCCGACCCCTGCCACCTGCGGACGCCATCGCGGTCGCGCCGGCCACCTTCAACACGGTCAACAAGTGGGCTGCCGGGATCTCCGACACCCTTGCCCTGGGCGTTCTGTGCGAGGCGTACGGCATGGGCATCCCCACGGCCGTCCTGCCATATTTGAACACGGCCCAGGCAGCCCATCCCGCCTACCGCCGAAGCCTGGACCAGCTGCGCGAGATGGATGTTCGGATCGGCAGCTACGAGCCGCATCGACCCAAGGCGGGCGGCGGCGCAGATCGCTTCCGTTGGGAAGAAGCCTTGGAGCTGCTGGAGCCCAGGCTCCCTGGTTGACCCTGAGGGGCGACTTGGTCAGGAGCTGGGAAGCAGAGCCAGGACCGTGGATTGGACGAGCTGGGCGGCGCCGAGGAGGTTGGGGATGCCGCCGCAGCGTTCGACGAGGTTCTGGAGCATGTAGCGCACCGTGCCGGGCTCGCGTTCGGGTTCGTCGAGGCGCGGCGTGATCATGTTGAGGTCGCGCAGGGCGGCGTCTGCTTCGGGGTACTGGCCGCGCAGACCTTCCAGGCGTCGCCGGAGGTCCTCGATGCTTTCGCGGGCTTTGTCGACGGCTTCGTTGGTGATGTTGTTGGTCTGGGTGGCGTTCTGGGAGAACGGGGCGGCCTGGGCGGGCCCGGTCATGTCGCCGTTGTTGATGATCCCGAAGTTGGGACCGTTGGGGACCGGGTCGGGTTGGCGGCGGATGGCCATGCGGGGCTCCTGGCGGGCTCGTGGGTCAGTTCGTCATGGAAGGGTTGGCGGAGAACGGCGTGGCCTGTACGGGGCCGGTCATGGTGCCGCCGTTCATGACACCGAAGTTGTAGATCGCGGTGGCCTGTTGCTGGTAGGCGGCGATGTCGACGTTGTGGCCGCGCAGGAAGATTTCGGTGGAGTCGAAGACGCGGCGCTGCATCATCTGCACGTAGTAGCGGGCGTCGTCGTTCATGTGCATGTCCTCAAGCCAGCGGACGCTGTAGACCTCGCGAAGACTGACCGGTCCGCTGCCGGGATCGAGTTCGGGGCGCTTACGCGGCTTGCGGCGTATGAGCCGGTCGAGTCCGACGTAGACGTCACCGAGAGCATTGAACGCCGTGCGGGTGAGCCACTTCAGGTTGCGGGGGTCGGCGGACTTGAGTCCGGCCACCTTCGGGTTCAGCGGACCCATGATGTGCGGGCGAACGGTGACGCGCAGGAAGCCGCCCTGGTAGGCGAAGTGGACGAGTATGGCGGCGATGAGGTCGCCGTTCCAGGCGGTGACGCGGGCCCAGATGTAGCGGCGGGCGATCTCCTCGACGGGCTTGTCGCCGAAGCTGTCCACGGCGAGGGTGTGCAGGCTGCGCCATGTGTCGTCGTCGATCTCGTCCCACCGGTTGTAGTGGATGCCGGCGATCCCGATGACCTCCATGCGTGGGATGGGGTGTTCGCGGTGGTGAGCGGGTGCCGGGTCGTCTAGACGGCGTGCGACATGGGCGTGCAACTGGGCGACGGTGAAATGCTTCAGCGGCTTGCGGGCCACCGGCTTGTTGTGCTTGGCCAGCGCCTCCAGGACAGCCTTGGCCACCTCGGCCATGTCGGGCTGGCCTGTGCTTTGCGCCGGTGAGGCGAATCCTGGAGGTGGCCCGGAGATGTCGTCGTCCTCGTCTTGGCCCTCGGGCGCGGGCTCGACGTCGATGCCGATGACCGCCTCGTGCCATGCCTGGAGACCTGCCCCTAGAAATCGGTGCCGGTCACCGCTTCGTCGACGCTCGTAGAGGTACGGCAGAGCGTGAGCTTGCACGGACGGTGTGGGTGCATGCAGTTCTCCGGCCAGCAGGGCGTTGAACCGCACCTGTGCCAGGCAGCGTTCGACCACATAGACGCCCCACACGCCGCCCAGCAGGACCAGAGCTGCCCAACCCGCCGTCAGAACTCCGCTGATCGCCTGCCAGGCGACGAGCGCGATCACCGCAGTGACAGCTATTCGTCGTCTTCGCATGTGGCGGATGGCACGGTCGCTGGCGTGGATGACGGGTTCCTGGTGGAATCCGTAGACCGGCACCGGCCGCGCCGACTTCTTGATGCGTCGCCGGACCCAGAGCGCATAGTCCTCGCCCAGCACGACCGATGGAGGCGTCGGCTCGGACGCGTCAGCGGACTTCTCTTCTTCCTTCGCGGGAAACAGCCACCGCAGACGTTTCCGCACGGCTGCCTTCAGCTTCTTCCACAGGTCTGCGAGTTGGGCACGGAGCACGGCCAGCCAGTCCGTGCGGGCGAAGGCGGTGGCACTCAACCGGCGGGTGACGCCTTCGGTGTACACGCCGTGACGGATCACGTCTCCGGCGACATCCGCGGTCCCCAGCGGTACCGCAGGCGCCGAAAAGACGGACTGATGCTCTGCGAACGCCAACTCCCCACCCCCGTGTCCAGCGAACCAACCGGGATGACATCTCGGCAGGCACAAAGGGGCATCGTCCACGTGCACGGCGAGTGCGGCCATACCGCAAACCCGCACAAGCCGTGCATGATGTCGTCCCAGTTGAATATTGACCGAAAGGCGCCTCTAGTCCGAAGCCAATTTGCATACGAGGCGTTGGCTCGCTGAGGGCCTGATCAGCGCCGCCGTGTCGGTGACCCCTGCGGTGGCTGAGCAATGGCTGCCGCGGGGTGGACCGGCACGCTGGGCCGTTGCATGGCGCTGTGGGCCCTGGCTGCCTGGGCCCAAGGACCGGGAACGTGGCGCTCGCCGAGGCGGCGGATACGCCAGGTCAGCGCGCGAGCGGGACTGCGGGCGTCGTCCAGGGCACGTTGGTGCAGCGCTTGGCCGAGGACGGTGGCTGCATTGTGTCCTGCTGCCTCTGCCTCGGCGAGCACGGTGGCGAGTGCGTCCCAAGCCGGGTCGTTGAGGATGCGCTCGGCGTGCTCCGGAACCACATCCTGAAGGTGGTGGGCGAAGCGGCGCTTGGTCTGCGGGCCGGGTGCCCGGCCGGCGAGGCGGACCAGTACGGGCTCGGCGGTCTGCGCGTACGCAGTCTGCAGGTGGAGGAGGGCCTGTTCGGCTGCCGCCTCCTGCTGGGCGTGCTGGCGGGTGCGGTGCCAGTGCAGCGCGAAGGCAACCGCGGTGAGTGCGGCGTCCAAGAGCATGATGAGCCCGGTGCCGTCACTGTCCTGTGGCCTCTCGCGCCAGATGGTCTGAATGCTCCGGCGCAGGGCGCGGGTGCTGTCGAGGCCGGCGGCTATACGGGAGCGGGGGGCGCGCTCGAAGGCAGCGGCGGCTTGTTCGAGTTCGGCCCGCGCCGCGGTCGGTGCCATGACGGGCAGCAGGTCCAGCGTCGCGCCGAGCGCGACGAGTTGGCCCTGGGCCGTCTGCTCGTCGCCTTTCGTGAGGTGGTGGGGAATGCGTTCGGTGGCGGCGGTGGCTTGGTGCCACGGGTTGCCAGGCTGGATGGTGGCCGGCTCGGGGCTGGAGGTGGCGAGGCGTTCGCGGATCTTGGGCAGGGAGAGGTCAGGGGCGAGGGTGGAGCCCGCAAACCACACCGGGTTGCCTTCCTCGTTCACGTTGCCGGGCAGGGCGAAGTTGCAGCCGAGCGCGTCGCCAGAGGGAGCGAGCTTGAGGCGCACGTCTACGCCGGTCGCCTCCAGCAGCGAGAAGAACTGGGCCTCGTCGGCCGCGGCGGCGACCGCGCGGCGCACCCACATGCGTAGGACCTCGCGGGCGGTGGCGTCCTGGCCTAGGCGCTTGGCCTTGAAGTGCTCCTTGCTGGTGGGACGCTTGGCAGCGGTGCCGTCGCCGGCCTTCAACCGCAGGAGCCCATAGTCGGTTTCGATCTGGCGGGCCTCCTTCTGCACGGCGCGCATGTCGTGGTCGCGCTGGGGACGGCGGCCGTCCTGCCGTACGAGGGTGGCGGCGATGTGGATGTGGTCGTCGGCGTGGCGGACGGCTACCCAGCGGCAGGCTTCCTCGTCCCCATCGGGGGCGATGCCGGCGGCGGCAACGATCCGGCGGGCGATCTCGGCCCATTGGGCGTCGGTGAGGATCGGGTCGTCGGGGGCGGCGCGGACGGGGCAGTGCCAGAAGGTGGTCTCCGGTGCGCGGTCACCGAGCATTCGGACAGGTTGGTCGAGTTGTGCGGCGATCTGCTTCTCCACCTCTTGGGGGTCGCGGTGGGGGCTGCGGCCGGGGTCGGGGGCGAAGCCGTTCCAGGACGCCACCAGGTGCGGATCGACGTGCTCGTTCGCGTCACCTTTGCTGTACAGGTAGTGGATCAGGCCGCGCGTGGTGCCCTGACCGAGGATGATCTTGGGTATCAATGGCTCACCGCCCCTCCATGACCTGGGCGATAGCGGCGTCCAGCTCGGCGACGGATACCTCGACGCGGTCCAGGAGTCGCTGGACGGTATCGGGGTGGGGCCAGGCGCCGTCCCGGTGGAGGTGCCAGGTGAGCTGGTTGAGGTTGTTGCCCACCTTGCCGAGCTGGCCGTTGGCAGCCATCAGCGCCTTCACCATGGCGCGGTAGTCGGCCACCGCCGCAGTGGGGTCCTCGGCGCGGGCGGCAGCGAGCGCGCACTCGGCGACGTAGCCGCCTGCAGCCATGCGACTCAGGGCAGCAGCCTTCTGGACGAGCTCGAACTCGTCGTCGCTGTAGCGGGGATGAACGCGGCGCTCACGCAGCTGCTTGTCACGCAGACGACGACGCGGCGCGGAAGTCTGCGGCGCGGTCGACGACGGCTCGACGGTCCCTCCCTCGGTCGGCTCCCCCGGGCCGGACGACTCCGGTGCCGCCTCGGCGCCGGATGCCTCCGCCTTCCCCGGGGCGGGGGCCGGGTAAGGACTCCTTATCCGACAACTTGCTGCGCTGTTTGGGGCTGAGGTGGTGTGCGCCCGCTGTTGAGCTGTGGGGAATTCGTGGTGCTGTTCGTGCATGGGGGTGCTCCGGTGGTGAGGGGGCGGGAGACGTGTCACGTGCGTCGCATCCGTCCCATGCCTGGTCAGCACAGGTACGGACACTCGGGCAGGTACGGAGATGTCCGTCCCGACGAGGACATCCGTCCCCGCGCTGACCTGCGCGGGGACGGATGCGACGCAGTGATACGGACCCAGGGGGAGGCCGGTCAGCGGGCGCGTTTGGGGCCGGCGGGTCCGCCGGGCGGGCCGATGGGCAGCTGGCCCGCCGGGGCGGCGGGCGGCTTGCCCTGGGCTGGCGAGTGCGCGGGCGTGTCGTCGTGCGCCGGGGCGGGCGCCGTCTCGGTGAGGTCGGGGCAGTGGCGGGCCCAGCTATCGAGGAACCGGTTGCGGGCGTACCCCTTGGCCTGCCTGCCCTTGTCGAACCGGTAGTTGGCCGGGCGGATGTCGAAGTCCCGGAGCATTCTGCCCAGGTGGTAGGCGTTGAGCCCGTTGGTGCTGTGTTCCGCCCAGGGGGCGTCGGGGTCCTGAAGCAGGGCGGTGACCAGATCCAGGGAGGACAGGGCCTCGGGGTTACCGTGCGCCTCGAAGACGCGGTGGATGTCGCGCAGCAGCCGCGTCTTCAGGTTCGTCTGCTCGTCCTGGACGGCCTCGAACCGGGTCATCGCCAGACAGGCCGCACGGGCACTGGCGGGCCAGTGGCCGCCGGCCAGGTCGGCGATGATGACCAGCGGTTCCCAGGTGTCTGCCGCCCGGTCCTCCACCGGCATGGTCGGCGCCATGCGGCCGGCCGTGCCGCGCAGCGGGCCCAGCCAGGCGGCCAGCTTGTCCCGCAGCGCGTTCAGCTCCGGTGTGGCGTAGCGCGAGCGGAACGGGGTCACCTTCTCGCCCGGCTTGCGCTTTTGCATGCGGAGCACAACCGCCCGGTCTGTGATGGTGTCGGGCAGGTCGCCGATCGAGGCCAGTGCGGCCATGGCGAAGGTCGGATACGGGGTCGGCTTGTGCTCCGGGCCGGAGATGCGCCAGGCGGGCCGGTTGCGCTGGTGTCCGGCGTTCAGCAGGCCGCGCAGTTCCTCGTTGTCGCCGGCCTTGCTGAAGATGGTGTCGGCCTCGTCCACCAGGATCGTGCGCGGGTTCTTGCCGATGATGCGGAAGAGCACCGCCGTGGACATGTTCACCGTCATGATCGGCTGGTGAACGGTCTCGTGAAGCACGTCCAGAACACGGGACTTACCGCAGCCCTTCGTCGGACCTACGACCGCCAGACGCGGCGCGTGCTGCAGAACGCTCTGGATGTGTGTGGCCGCCACCCACAGGGTGACCGCTGCCAGCGCCTCGTCACTGGGCAGCACGACGTACTTGCCGATCGCCGCCCGCAACTCATCCAGCAGTTCCGCACCCTCACCGGAACCCCTTTCCCCACGGTCTGCCGGTCCCCGAGGAGGCCGGGAGCCGGTCCCGTGCTCCCGTCCCCGTGCGTCGACGGGACCGGTCCCCTCCTGCTGGGCGGCTCCCGCCACGGGGTTGTCAGTCACCAGCGACTGGCGGGGACCGTGATCACGGTCCCCATTGCGGTCCCCTGGTGCAACTGCAGCCTGTTGGGGACCGGTCCCCATTTTGACGCCGCTGGCCTGCGGGTTTGTGCCGGATGTCGATACGGGGACCGGGACGTGCGGGGACCGAGCAGCGGGCATGTCGCGGGGACGGTCCCCAGCAGCGGCATCTGCAGACGGCTGGGGACGGTCCCCGTGTGCTTCCACATCCGCCGAGTGCTCGACAGTTCCCGACGCCGGGGACCGTGTGTCCGCCTGATCCTGGCGGCGCCAGGGGACGCCCTCGCCGGGGACGGCGGGAGTGGGCCAGTCGGTCGGGGAGGTGTTCGTGGAGCTGGGGGACGTAGGGTCCTCCATAGGCGTTCCTCTCCGGTGAGAGGCGAGGCGGGCAAGGTCCCGCCCCTCACCAGCTCATTCGTTCAGGGATGGGCGATCAGTTGGGAAGTCTTCGGCCCTCGGCGTTGGCGCGCCGGGGGCCGCTTCGTTGTCCGCGCCAGACGTGGGGTCAGGCCGTGAGGTCGTACGACGTCTGGGCATCCAGCCACGCGTCCACCTCCCGCCAGCGGTAGCGCAGGTGACGGCCGACCTTGTGGACGCTGGGGCCGATGCCCCGGTACTTCCACTGGTAGAGGGTCTTGACCGGCACCCCGAGGTACGCGGCCACGTCGGCGGGAGTGGCGAGCTGGTCACGCTCGGCGTCGGCAAGGCGCGGGGAGTGGTTCGGCAATGAGGTCTCCATATCGGAATCAGGGTTTTGGATGGCAGGGTGGGCAACACAGCCACACCACCTGGGAAACGTCCAGAGTGAATTCTGAAACTCCCGGCTACTTCCCTCGGCATCGCCGGGGAAGACCAAACAGTAAGGGCGGATCGCCGGTTGCCGAAATCGCTCCCGCGGAAGCTGAAATTTTCTGCGGCAAAGCAACCGGCGGAGGTGCCGGAATCCGGTACCTCAGCAGCTCAGAGGCGGCGCCAAGCGCTGAGAAGTGGCGTGGCTCGCCCAGCAGACATCGCGTCCGATAGCCGCTCAAATCGCCCACTTATTTGACGCGAAGGGAAGGTAGCACAACCTCCCCGCCGAAACGGCTCGTGATGTACCGGAATTCGACGAGACGAACACCACTTCGCCTCCGGGGGGCTTTTGGAGAGTTTAAGAACTAACTCTTGCCACGACGGTCGACTGTAAGTTACAGCTATTTGTCATGCCCAACCGACCTGTCGAAATAGGCCCAGCCGGCCTCCACACTGCCCGCGCCATCGAGCACCCACGCCTCGTGCCAGCCTGCCCCAGCGCCAGCTCGCCGCTCCTCCCGCAGCCCTGCTGCCCCCGTGGCTGACGCACACCGCCGCGACCCACGCCACCCCCCAGTCCCCAAACCTCATCCAGGAGGCCCTTCTTGGCTGACGTGTACGACCGCTGGCACAAGTCCCACCCCAACCCCGCTGAGACCGAGTGCGGCGAGCACAAGAGCCGTACGAAGCGGATGGTCCCTACCGCCGATCACGGCACCGGCAAGCGCTGGCAGGTCCGTTACCGCGACCTGGACGGCCATCAGCGCAAGGAGAACTTCCACACGAAGGCCGAGGCGGACAACCGCGCCGCCGAGGTCGACGTCGAGATCCGGCGCGGCTCCTACGTTGTCCCGGCCGAGACCAAGCAGACGCTCGGCGCCTATGCGCAGAAGTGGCTCGATGCGAACTCCGTCGGCCCGACGACCGCGCTCCGCTACGAGGCGACGGTCCGCAACCACATCGTCGAGCACCTCGGCCGACGCGAGTTGCGGTCCCTCAACCAGCCCTCGATCATTCAGGGTTGGATTCGCACGCTCCAGGACGCCGAACTGGAGGTGTCGACGATCGAGGGCATCTTCGACATCCTCTCCAGCATCCTCGGCATGGCCGTGGAGGACGGGCTGCTGCCGAAGAACCCCTGCAAGGCCAAGTCGGTCAAGCTGCCGACCGCGACCAAGAAGAAGATCGTCCCCTGGTCGTTGGAGCGTGTGCGCGCCGTCATTGCCGGTCTCCCGAAGCGTTTCCAGGCCGGCGGCAAGCTCGCCTTCGGCTGCGGCCTGCGTCAGGGCGAGGTGTTCGGCTTCGCAGTCGAGGACATCGACTTCAAGGGCGGCTGGATCCACGTCAACCGCCAGGTACGGCTCGTCGGCACGAAGCCCGTCTTCGCCCTCCCCAAGGGCAACAAGATCCGGTCGGTGCCCCTACCGGCCCAGCTTGCCGTCGCCGTCAAGGCCCACATGAAGGAGTTCCCGGCGGTCGAGGTCACCCTGCCCTGGGCCAAGCCGGACGGTGAGCCGAAGACGTTCCGTCTGCTCTTCGTCGACGCGAAGGAGCGGGCGTACAACCGCAGTGTCTTCAACATGGGCGACTGGAAGCGCGCCTTGGCCGCCGCTGGCGTGATCCCTCCCCGAGAGCGGGGCGCACGCTACCTCCAGGCGGCCCCGGAAGACGGCATGCACGCCCTCCGGCACGCCTACGCCTCCGTCCTCTTGGACGCGGGGGAGAGCATCAAGGCGCTCTCCGAGTACCTCGGCCACTCGGACCCGGGATTCACGCTGCGGACGTACACGCACCTGCTGCCGTCGAGCGAGACCCGCACCCGCAAGGCGATCGACGACGCCTTCACGGAAACGGAAGCCGAGGCGGAAGCGGAAGCCGACGGCGACCCACCCGCCACCCAGGGCGCATCAGCACCCCCAGCAAAACCAATGTGCCCTCAATGTGCCCTGGCCGCCTGACGGCCCACCCGGCACCAAAAAGGGCGAGGCCCGAAGACCCCGCCCAACCCGCAAGAAACCCCAGCTCAGAGCCGATCAGGGCCACACAAGGCAGTACGGCTGATGCCCCGCCTCATGCAGCCGGTGGCTGAAGTCCTGCCACTCGTGCAGCAGCTGGTACACGTTGAACGCGTCCCGTGGGCCGCCCCGGTCCGGGACTGTCGACCAGATGAAGGCTGCCGCGCCGACGGCCTCCTCGCCTATGTCGCGGAGGGGGTCGACGACCGTCATGGGGAGCTTCACGACCGCGTAGTCCGGGTGCAGGACGACCAGTTCCAGGGGCGGCACCTTGTGCAGGGGGACGCCCTCGATGCCGGTGAGGACCATGGCCGCCATGGTCTCCGGCTTGATCTTGGTGAACATGCCGTTCATACCGAGCTCGTCGCCGCCGAGTTCCTCGGGGCGCATCGAGATCGGGACACGGGCCGCCGTCGCGCCGTCCGGCGCGCCGAAGTACTTGTACGTCACCCCCACCCGACCACCATTCCTGCTCCCCGCCCGGAGGCGGTCGGCCCGCGCATCGTTCACCCGGTCGATCCCGTCGATCCGGTCGACCCGATCGATCCGCTCGGGCTCGTTCGGTCCACTCGGTCCACCATGTGCCTGACGTGCTTCGCCGCTGTTCTCCGCGTCGCGCCGGTGCCTTCCCCGCCGGGCACGTCGAGGACCCAGGTCATCAGTCCCCTCGCCCAGTCCGCCACCGCGATGCATATCTCCACCCGACTGCTTTTCTAGGACGCGTGGCCCCCGCCGCGCAACCCGATCATCGTGTCAGTGACCTCCCCCACGGCCGCCCGCCGAAACGTGCGCTGAAACACCTGTCCGCAGGATCTTCGCAGTCTCTGACCATCACGGCCCGCAAGAGCTGTGTGTTCAAGAGCTGTGTGTATCGGCACTCAGTTTCGCAGATCACCGATGATCTCAGCAGATCGATCGCGGTAGTGGATCAGCAGGGCCCAGGGAAGTCGGGCCCGTCGCCCTCCCCAGCCCCTTCCGAGCCCCTGGCCTACCCTGAGGAGGTCACCCAGCAACCGGAGTCCGAGCAAGTCGGAGAAGGTCGGAGAAGTCGCAGGTCATGAGCGAAACGCCCTCTTCGGGAGCGCTGCCGGCAGCGCCCTACCCCTACGATGCGCCTGTCTCGCAGGCCCTGTTCGACCGCGCGGCCGCCGTCACGCCGGGCGGGGTGAACTCCCCGGTGCGCGCCTTCCGCGCCGTGGGCGGCACGCCCCGCTTCATGGTGTCCGGCAAGGGCCCGTACCTGACCGACGCCGACGGGCGCGAGTACGTCGACCTGGTCTGTTCCTGGGGGCCGATGATCCTCGGGCACTCCCACCCGGAGGTCATCGCCGCCGTCCAGGAGGCCGTCTCCCGCGGTACCTCCTTCGGTACGCCCGGTGAGGGCGAGGTCGCGCTCGCCGAGGAGATCGTGGCCCGGGTGGAGCCCGTGGACCAGGTGCGGCTCGTGTCCAGCGGGACCGAGGCGACCATGTCCGCGATCCGGCTGGCCCGCGGCTTCACCCGGCGCAGCAAGGTGATCAAGTTCGCCGGGTGTTACCACGGTCACGTCGACTCGCTGCTCGCCGCGGCCGGCTCGGGCGTCGCCACCTTCGCGCTGCCGGACACCCCGGGCGTCACCGGCGCCCAGGCCGGCGACACCATCGTCCTGCCGTACAACGACCTGGAGGCCGTGCACGAGGCGTTCCACCGGCACCCCGGTGAGATCGCCTGCGTCATCACGGAGGCGTCGCCGGGCAACATGGGCGTCGTACCGCCGCTGCCCGGGTTCAACCAGGGGCTCAAGGACGCGTGCGCGAAGAACGGCGCGCTGTACATCTCCGACGAGGTCATGACCGGCTTCCGCACCAGCCGGGCCGGCTGGTACGGCGTCGACGGGGTCCGGCCCGACCTGATGACCTTCGGCAAGGTCATGGGCGGTGGTTTCCCGGCCGCCGCGTTCGGCGGACGGGCCGATGTGATGGCCCATCTGGCTCCCGCCGGGCCGGTCTACCAGGCCGGCACCCTCTCCGGGAACCCGGTCGCGACCGCCGCCGGACTCGCCCAGCTGCGGCTGCTCGACGACGCGGCGTACGACAAGGTCAACGCCGTGTCCCGGCAGATCCAGACCCTCGTCTCCGAGGCGCTCAGCAAGGAGAGCGTCGCGCACACCGTGCAGAGCGCCTCCAACATGTTCTCGGTGTTCTTCATCGACCGTCCGGTGCGGAACTACGAGGACGCCAAGGCGCAGGAGTCGTTCCGCTTCAACGCCTTCTTCCACTCGCTCCTCGCGAACGGCGTCTATCTGCCGCCGTCGTCCTTCGAGTCGTGGTTCGTGTCCACGGCCCATGACGAGCGGGCCGTCCAGAAGATCGCCGACGCCCTTCCGGCGGCGGCCCGAGCCGCCTCGGAGGCGACCGCGTGAGCACCCAGTCCGACATCACCGTCGTCCACGTCATGCGGCACGGGGAGGTGGCCAACCCCGACGGGGTCCTGTACGGGCGGCTGCCCGGCTACCACCTGTCCGAGCTGGGGCGGCAGATGGCCGACCGGGTCGCGGACCACCTCGCCTCCCGGGACGTCGTCGACGTCTGCGCCTCCCCGCTGGAGCGGGCGCAGGAGACCGCCACACCGATCGCCAAGGCGCACGGTCTCGACCTGGGCAGCGACGCGCGGCTCATCGAGGCCGCCAACGTCTTCGAGGGGAAGACCTTCGGGGTGGGCGACGGCGCGCTGCGCCGGCCCGGCAACTGGAAGCACCTCGTCAACCCGTTGAAGCCGTCCTGGGGCGAGCCGTACGTCGACATCGTCGTACGGATGATGGGGGCGCTGGACGCCGCCAAGGAGCGGGCGCGGGGACACGAGGCCGTGCTGGTCAGCCATCAGCTGCCGATCTGGATCGTGCGGTCCTACGTCGAGAAGCGGCGGCTGTGGCACGACCCGCGCAAGCGGCAGTGCACGCTCGCCTCGCTGACCACCTTCACCTACCAGGGCGACCGGATCGTCTCCGTCGGCTACACCGAGCCGGCCCGCGATCTGGTCCCCGCCCATCTGCTGGCCGGCGCCAAGCCGGTGAAGGGGAAGCAGAAGGCGTTCGGGGCGTAAGCGTTTTCTGCGTACTTCCGTTACCAAACGCGGAACTACTGGCGGAACTTCCCCGTTCGCCATGTCCTCTCCATGGGTGACACCACAGGGCATGACGAACGGGGGACGCGCGATGCGCACCTTCAGCCGCAGGGGAGCACTCGGACTCGGCGCGGGCGCGGCCGCCGCCGTCGGACTCACGGGGTGCGGAGGCTTCACCTCTTCGAAGTCGGACGGGTCGAGCGGGGCCGGCGGCTCCGGGAAGGGCCCCGACGGCAGCCCGAGCGCCGGCCCCAGCGCCACCGCCCGCCCCATCGGCGACGGCTCCACCGCCTTCACCGGCAAGCAGCCCCACCAGCCGGCCAAGCCCGTGCCGCTGGAGCCGGGGCAGGAGCCGCCGCAGTTCGTCGTGTTCTCCTGGGACGGCGCCGGCGAGGTCGGCAACGGCCTCTTCCCGCGCTTTTTGGACCTCGCCAAGGAGCACGGCGCGTCCATGACCTTCTTCCTCTCCGGCCTCTACCTCCTGCCCGAGTCGAAGAAGCGTCTCTACGACCCGCCGAACAACAACCGCGGCGCCTCCGACATCGGGTATCTCACCGACGACCACATCAAGGACACGCTGGCGGGCGTGCGCCGCGCCTGGCTCGAAGGGCACGAGATCGGGACCCACTTCAACGGGCACTTCTGCGGGGAGGGGCGCGGCTCGGTCGCGCACTGGACGTCGCAGCAGTGGCGCAGCGAGATCGACCAGGCGAAGTCCTTCGTCAAGGAGTGGCGCACCAACAGCGGGTGGACCGATCTGCCGTCCCTGCCGTTCGACTACGACAAGGAACTGATCGGCGGCCGCACGCCCTGTCTGCTGGGCCAGGACAACCTGCTGCCCACCGCCCGCGAGCTGGGCTGGCGCTACGACGCCTCCTCGCCGGGCGGCCGCCAGGTCTGGCCCCGCAAGAAGCTGGGCATCTGGGACCTGCCGCTCCAGCAGATACCTTTCCCCGGCCGTGGCTTCGAGGTCCTCTCCATGGACTACAACATGCTGGCCAACCAGTCGATCAACACCACCAAGGCGCCCGCCCACAACTACCCGGGCTGGCGCGAACAAGCCGCCCAATCGTATATATCCGGCTTCAAGCGGGCATACGAGACGAACCGCGCGCCTTTCTTCGTCGGCAACCACTTCGAGCAGTGGAACGGCGGCATCTACATGGACGCCGTCGAGGAAGCCCTCAAGTACATCGCCGGCGAGAAGGAGAAGGGCGGCGACGTACGGATCGTGTCCTTCCGGCAGTTCGTCGACTGGATCGACGTACAGAAGCCGGAGGTGCTCGACAAGCTGCGCACCCTGGAGGTCGGCCGGCAGCCGGCCGGCGGCTGGAAGACGTTCCTGGCCGACGCTCCGAGCGGGACCCCGAACGCCGCCTGAAATGCGCAAGTGCCCCCCGTAAGGGGGGTGCGCAAGATCCGCAGAACGGGCATGCGAAAGTATTCACATGAGTGCCGCCTGCCGCGCCCCCCTGCGCTCGACCACCGCCGGCCGCCCGCGCCGCGCCGCCCTGAGGACCGCCGCCGGAGCCGCCGTCGCCGCCCTGCTGCTGTCCGCCTGCACCTCCGGAGGCACCTCCGGAGGAGGCGGCAACACCAACTTCGTCATGGGCAAGGACGGCATAGCCACGGTGACGAAGGGCCAGCGGGACGCGGCCCCCGACCTCTCCGGCAAGACGGTCGACGGCGAGCAGCTCAGCGTCGGCGACTACAAGGGCAAGATCGTCGTCCTGAACGTCTGGGGCTCCTGGTGCGCGCCCTGCCGTGCGGAGGCGCCCAACTTCGAGAAGGTCCACCGGGACCTCAAGGACCAGGGCGTGCAGTTCATCGGCATCAACACCCGCGACACCGAGGTCCTCAACGCCCGCGCCTTCGAGAAGGAACAGGGCGTCACCTACCCCAGCCTCTACGACCCGACGAGCAAGCTCCTGCTCCGGTTCGAGAAGGGCACCCTCAACCTCCAGGCGATCCCCTCCACGCTCGTCCTCGACCGGGACGGGAAGATCGCCGCGCGCTCGCTGGCCGCGCTCAGCGAGGAGAAGCTCCGCAAGATGATCGACCCGGTCCTCGCGGAGAAGTGACGTGACCGCAGTCACCACGCTCGCCGCCGTCGGCTACAACGACACGGTGCTCAACGGCGCCCTGCTCGTCGCCCTGCCCATCGCCCTGCTCGGCGGCCTCGTCTCCTTCTTCTCGCCCTGCGTCCTGCCGCTCGTCCCCGGCTACCTCTCCTACGTCACCGGCATCAGCGGCACCGACCTCGCCGAGGCCCGGCGCGGCCGGATGGTCATGGGCGCCTCCCTGTTCGTGCTCGGCTTCACCGCCGTGTTCGTCTCCAGCGGGGCCCTCTTCGGCTACTTCGGGGACACCCTCCAGGCCGAGAAGAGCATCCTGTCCAAGGTGCTCGGCGTGCTCATGATCCTCATGGGCGTGTTCTTCATGGGGCTGATGCCCTGGCTGACCCAGCGAGAGTTCCGCTTCCACCGGCGGCCCGCGACCGGGCTCGTCGGCGCGCCCCTGCTCGGCGCGCTCTTCGGGATCGGCTGGACGCCCTGTATCGGCCCGACCCTCGCCTCCGTGCTCGCCCTGTCCGCGCAGCAGAACAGCGCCGGCCGCGGCGCCGTGCTGACCGTCGCCTACTGCCTCGGCCTCGGTCTCCCCTTCGTGCTCGCCGCCATCGCCTTCCGCAAGGCGCTCGGCGCCTTCACCTGGGTCAAGCGCCACTATGTCTGGGTGATGCGGATCGGCGGCACGATGATGATCCTGACCGGACTGCTGCTCCTGACCGGCGTCTGGGACCGCATCGTGCAGGACATGCAGACCTGGTCCAACGGCTTCACTGTGGGGATCTGATCGATGAGCAAGACCACCGCGCCCACCGACCCCGTGCCCACCGACCCGGCGCCCGACGACGCTGCCACGGACCAGGACCTCGGCGCCGCCGGCTCCCAGCTGTCCACCGCACCCCGCGAGACGCTCGGCTCCGTGCCCGCCCTCGGCGTCATCGGCTGGGCCCGCTGGTTCTGGCGTCAGCTCACCTCCATGAGGGTCGCCCTGCTGCTCCTGCTGCTGCTGGCGCTCGGCGCGATCCCCGGCTCGCTGATCCCGCAGTCCGGCAGCGACGAGACGAAGGTCGCCGACTTCCGCGCGGCCCACAAGACCCTCGCACCGATCTACGACCAGCTCGGCCTCTTCCACGTCTACAGCTCGGTGTGGTTCTCCGCGATCTACATCCTGCTGTTCGTCTCCCTCATCGGCTGTATCGTGCCCCGCACCTGGCAGTTCGTCGGCCAGCTGCGCGGCCGGCCGCCGGGCGCGCCCAAGCGGCTGACCCGGCTGCCCGCGCACACCACCTGGCGGACCGAGGCGACGCCCGAGGAGGTCCACGAGGCCGCCCTCGCCCTGCTGAAGAAGCGCCGCTTCCGCGCCCTCCCCCACAGCCCTAAAGGCGTGGGAGGTGCCCCCATCGTCGGTGACGCGGTCGCCGCCGAGAAGGGCTATCTGCGGGAGGTCGGCAACCTCGTCTTCCACATCGCGCTGATCGTGATGCTGGTCGCCTTCGCCTGGGGCCAGCTGTTCAAGTCCGAGGGCAACAAGCTGGTCGTCGAGGGCGACGGCTTCTCCAACGTCCTCGTCTCCTACGACGACTTCAAGTCGGGCAACCTCTTCCACACCGACGACCTGGAGCCGTTCAGCTTCACCCTGGACAAGTTCCACGGCACCTATGAGCTCAGCGGCCCCAACCGGGGCACCGCGCGCACCTTCGAGGCGGCCCTCACCTACAGCGAGGGCGCCTACGGCAAGGACCGGAAGACCGTCGTCCAGGTCAACCACCCGCTGGAGATCGGCGACGCCAAGGTCTATCTCACCGCCCACGGCTACGCCCCCGTGGTGACCGTCCGCGACGGCAAGGGCGAGGTGGTCTACCGCGACGCGGTGCCGCTGCTGCCGCTCGACGGCAACATCACCTCCTCCGGTGTGGTCAAGGTCTACGACGGCTACCGGAACCCGCAGGGCGAGTCCGAGCAGCTCGCCTTCCAGGCGTTCTTCCTGCCGACCTACGGCGGCGAGGGCACCACGATGCTCTCCCGGTTCCCCGCGCTGCTGAACCCGGTGCTGTCGCTGAACGCCTACCACGGCGACCTCGGCGTCAACTCGGGCATCCCGCAGAGCGTGTACCAGCTCGACAAGAAGAAGATGAAGGAGTTCAAGGACACCGACGGCGAGCTGCTGAAGAAGCAGCTGAAGCCCGGCGACACCATGGAACTCCCGGACGGCGCCGGCTCGATCACCTACGAGGGCACCAAGCAGTGGGCGAACTTCCAGATCGTCCAGGCACCCGGCAGCGGCTGGGCCCTGGCGGGCTCGCTCGCCGCGATCCTCGGTCTCGCCGCCTCCCTGTTCATCCAGCGCCGCCGCGTGTGGGTGCGGGCCACCACCGGCGCCGACGGCGTCACCGTCGTCGAGATGGCCGGGCTCGGTCGCAGCGAGTCCGCCAAGGTACCCGAGGAACTAGGCGACCTCGCCGGGATCCTGTACGACCAGGCACCCGGGGCACCCGACCCGGACCAGGAGCCCGACCCTTCAGATTCACCCGACCCCGACCCCGAAGTCGTACCTGCCGAAGGGGCTGACAAGTGACTCTCGCCGTCGCAGCCAACGAGAACCTCGCGAACATCAGCAACACGCTGATCTACTCCGCGATGGCCGTCTACACCCTGGCCTTCTTCGCCTACATCGCCGAATGGCTCTTCGGCAGCCGCAGCAAGGTCGGGCGCACGGCGGCCGCGCTCACCGCCGATGCCAGGACCAAGGCGCAGGCGCCGGCCGTCACCGTGAAGAAGGCCGGAGGGACCGCCGTACTGGAGCGGCCGAAGGTGGTCGTGCGGGCGGCGACGGGTACGCGGGACGTGCCGGACGGGCCCGGGGCGCACGGCGGGGACGAGCAGGGGGACCTCTACGGGCGTATCGCCGTGTCCCTCACGGTGCTCGCCTGGGCCATCGAGCTGGGTGGGGTCATCGCCCGCGCGGCCTCGGTGGAGCGGGCGCCGTGGGGCAACATGTACGAGTTCAACATCACCTTCTCCACCGTGGCCGTGACCGTGTACCTCACGCTGCTGGCCCTGAAGAAGAACGTGCGCTGGCTGGGGCTGTTCCTGATCACCACGGTCCTCCTCGATCTCGGCCTCGCCGTCACTGTCTTGTACACCGCCAGCGACCAGTTGGTTCCCGCCCTCCACTCGTACTGGCTGTACATCCACGTCTCCACCGCGATCCTGTGCGGCGCGGTGTTCTACGTCGGCGCGGTCGCCGCGATCCTGTACCTGTTCAAGGACTCGTACGAGAACAAGCTGGCGAGCGGCGGCAAGCCCGGCAAGTTCGCCAACTCGGTCCTGGACCGGCTGCCCGCCTCCGCGTCCCTGGACAAGTTCGCCTACCGCGTCAACGCGGCCGTCTTCCCGCTGTGGACCTTCACGATCATCGCGGGCGCCATCTGGGCGGGCGACGCCTGGGGCCGCTACTGGGGCTGGGACCCCAAGGAGACCTGGTCCTTCATCACCTGGGTCGCCTACGCCGGCTATCTGCACGCCCGCGCCACGGCCGGCTGGAAGGGCCGCAAGGCCGCGTACCTGGCGCTGGCCGCCTTCGGCTGCTGGCTGTTCAACTACTACGGCGTCAACATCTTCGTCTCCGGCAAGCACTCCTACGCCGACGTCGGCCTGGGCGTCCTCCGGTCCGCCGGGTTCTGAGACCTGAGCCGTAGAACACGTGCGAAACGCGCACCCCAGGGCCAGGCTGGTGCTATGACCGGTTCCATCGAACAGGGCACCAGCCAGACCCACGGGAACACGCACATCCTGCACTTCCTGGTGCGGCTCCCGAGGCCCATGGAGGCGGTCTGGCCGGCGCTCGCCACCCCGGAGGGGATCGGCGCCTGGTGGACCCCCGTCGATGTGCTCGAACCCCGGCTCGGCGGCATGGTCGCGCTGCGCGGCCTGGGCGCGGGGCAGGTCACGGCGTGGGACGTGGACCGGGTCGCCGAGTACTCGGTGGAGGGCGGCGGCCGGGTCCGGTTCCATCTGGAGCGGGCCGGGGAGACGGAGTCGCTCCTGCGGTTCACCCATGAGTTCCAGGGAGAGGGGGAGTCGGAGCAGCGATGGAGGGATCGATTCGAGCAGTTGATCGACAACCTTGAGGGCCTCTAGGACTCCGACGGCGTCAGACACCCCTTCTCCGGCGGCTTCCCCTCCGGCCAGGCGATGCGGACGAAGCGGGAGCCGCCCTCCGGGGTGAGCTCCACGATCGGCACCGCCTTGTTGTACGGGTTGCCGTGCACGTCCAGGCAGATCCAGCCGCTCGCCCCGTTCACCCGCAGCGACCCCTTGACCTGCGGCCACTGCAGGCCCACGTCGTCCAGCCGGGGAATCGTGGCGCCCTCGCCGACCGCCTCCCGGATGCCCTTCACGGCGAGCTGCATCGCGTCGAACCCGATGATCGCCTGGCCGTCCTCCAGGGTGACCTTCCCGATTGGGCCGACCTGCTTGTCCCGCTCGGCGAGCGCCAGCAGCTCCATGAGGACGGCCGCGTCCGCCGCCGAGCCGCCCGTCGTCCCCGGCGCCGCGTTCGTCCAGGCGTCCGGGTGGGCGAGGGCGGTGTAGCGCACGGAGAGGTTGCGGGTGAGGGCGCCGCGGTTCAGGTCCTTCTCGGCGTCCAGATACGACCCCTCGTCGCCGGTGAGCACCGTGAACCGGCGGTCCTGGCAGCCCCGGCCGCCCAGCGCGTTGATGAACTGCCGCAGCTGGGTGTGGCGGCCCGCGAAGAGGATCGTGTCGGTGCCCGGCGCGGTGTCGCACACCAGGTGCGTGATCTGCCGGAAGGTGTTCGCGGTGGTGCCCTCCTGGCTGCGGTCGGAGGGCGGGGTGAAGGGCTGCGGTTCGTACGGCGAGCCCTTGATCAGCGCCGCGAAGCTCTCCTGGAGGGTCCGGGTGTAGGGGTCGCCCGGCTTGTCGTACACCAGCAGCGCCCGGTCCGCGCCGACCTTGGCGAAGGAGGCCAGCGCGCGGGCCTCGTCGGTGTTGGTGGGGGCGACCCGGGCCAGTCCCGGGAAGGGGTCCTCGCCGCGCTGTCCGTTGGCGAGGTCGTCGGCGGTGATGGAGGAGCCGATCACCGGGATGCCCCGCCGGGTCAGCTCCGTCACGGCCTTCTTGTTGGGGTCGGTGCTCATCCCGATGCCGACGACCGCCCGCAGCCGGTCCTCGCCCTTCGTCATCTCCTCCAGATCGTCGATCAGGTCGGGCCAGTGGTCGCCGGTCGCCCCCGGGTTGGCCAGCACCAGCCGGATCGCCGGGTGCTGCCCGTTGGCCCGGTGGTTGGCCTGCCACTGCGCCAGGTAGGCGCCCTGCAGTTCGTGCTGGATGTCCCGCAGGGTGGAGGCGGTGGTGGAGGTGTACGGCAGCGCCAGCGCGACCGTGACGTAACTCCCCTTCTCCAGCCGCCCGTTCTCCCGGACGACCGCCCTCACCGCGTCCCGCAGCTGCGGCCGCCCGAAGTCGAACACCGTCGACGCCACACCCACGCACTCGTCGCTGTTCTCCGGCCGTACCACCCCGGGCGCGCACGAGCGGTCCTCCTCCAGGACCGCCCGCACGCCGAAGTAGCCGCCGGTGATCATCCCGGCCACGACCAGCAGGGCGACATAGCGGTAGAGCCGGATCGCCCAGATCTCCCGCAGCCCGCGCAGCACCCCATGTCTCATCGGGCGTCCCCCTCACCGTCGTCGGAGTCCGGACCGTCCTCGGCCGGCAGGCTCAGGGCGCGCCCGGCCAGGGCGTCCTCGGGCCAGGCGCGGGACGTCGCGAAGAGCAGCGCGCCCCCGGCCGGCCGCAGGTCGGACAGTTGCAGCAGTTCGAAGCGGAGCCGGTCGCACACGCCCGGGTCGGGCAGCACCAGCGGGTCGGCGACCTGCCACACCGCGTGCAGCAGCCGCCGTATCCGTAGGTGCAGGAAGGGGTCCACGCCCTCCGGTGGCGGCTCGTCGGCGTCCGTGTGGCCGAGCGCGACGGCCGTACGACGGTCGGTGTGGCCGGTGGCGTCACGGCCCTCGGCGTCGTGTGCGTGGAAGTAGGGCGCGGTGGCCAGGAAGCGCAGGGTGTCCAGCCAGGCGCGCGTGTCCAGGCAGTGGAAGCCGTCCCGCAGGTAGGCCACCGCGCCGGCCGTGTCGCCGAGGGCGAGTTCGTGGTACAGCCGATAGCGGTCGGCGTGCTCCGGATCGCTGTCCTGGCGCTCCGCGTAGTAGCGGATCAGTGTCTCGTGGACCTCCCGCCACTTGGCGTGGTCGGCGTGGCGGTGGTGCAGCCGGAGCAGCAGCAGGGTGCGCACGAAGGGGTCGCCGATGAAGTGCCCGGGTGCGGAGGTCAGCCCCTCCTCGGCGAGCCGGGCCCGCAAGGACCGTACGCCCGAGGAGCCGAAGTCGTCGGGGAGCTGGGCGGTGGCCAGGGCTACCGCCGAGTCGTGGTCGTGGGCGGCGGCCAGCACGGTCAGCTCGTCGAGCCGGTCGGGCGGGACCAGCCGCGCGAGTAACCGCCCGTATGCCGGGCGGACGTCGGCCTGCCCCTCCTCCAGGGTGATCCGTGAGGCCAGCAGCCGGCCCAGCGAGGCGGCCCGGCCGGGGTGCTGCCGGGCGGCGCCGGCGGCGAGCACGATGCCCAGCGGGTTGCCGCCGGTCAGCCGGTGCACGGCGTGCGGCAGTTGGGGCGGCACCTCGGCGTCCTCGCAGACCGCGCCCACGATGTGCAGGGTGTCGTCCGGCGACAGCGGCGGCAGCGGCACCAGCAGCGCCCGCGAGGCCGGCGCACTGCCCGGCTCCCAGTCGGTGCTCCGGGCCACCTCCGCCAGCTCCCGCCGTACGGCGCCCCGCAGCGGGCCGTGCTCCATGCCGCGTACGGCGGCGATGAACACGACCTGGTCGGCGCTCCCCTCGGAGCGGTCCCGCAGTACGGCGTCCAGCAGCCCCGGCCCCGGCCCGCCCTGCGCGTTGTCCAGCAGGACCACCGGCCGGCCGAGCCGCCTCAGATGCGAGCCGAGCCCCGAGTACGCCTCCGTGAGGTCGGCCAGCAGGGCCCGCACCAGCCAGCGCTCGGCGTGCTCGCGGGAGGTGCCGCCGGCGCGGAAGTTCCCGGCGAGCAGGAGGAGTCCGCGCTTGGCGTTGCCGCCCGCGTTGGGGTAGGCGCGGTACCAGGCGGAGGGCCGCTGTTCCTTGCGTGAGGTGACGCCCTCCGACAGCGCCTCCAGGGTCGCCTCGATCGCGGCGGCCACGAAGGCGCCCTGCCCGCTGGCCGCCGCGACGACCTTCGCGGCGACCTTCCCGGCCCACCGCCCGGCGAGGGAGAAGCGGGACCCGCGCTCGTTGAGCAGCAGGATCCGGGTCAGTTCGCGCCGGATCCGGTCGGAGTCGGTCCGCCCGCTCCAGTCGCTCGCCCGGACCGCCACCAGGCCCGCCGTGAGCCGGGGGAACGTCAGCTGCCCTGCCGCCTTCACCGGCTCGGTGAGCTGCTCGGCCAGGACCAGCAGCGCCTGCCACACCGGTGACCAGGACTCCGGGCTCTCCTCGTGCGGTGGCGCGGCGAACTGCCCGTCCTCGCAGTCGATCAGCGCCAGCGGCGTCCGCTTGCGCGGCTCGCCCGAGCGGGTGCGCTCGGTGTACGCCTCCCGCACCTCGCCCAGCACCGCGCTCTTGCCGAGCCCACGCCCGCCAGCCAGCACCAGGACGGGCAGCTCACGGGGCTGGTCGGTCCTGGTGGCGAGGTGCTCGTGGGGGCGCAGTCCGACCAGCCGCGGCACGAGACCGGCGGGTTCGACGTCGAACAGTGCTCCCCGTCCGTGCAATCGTCTGCCCACCGCGTCTCCCCCCGGAGCGGTCAGTCTGCCAACACCAGGGTAAGAAGGGGGAGTTGGTTCGGACTAGGGTGCGTGATGTCCGTTGGGTTACGAAATCAGCGTCCCGGCGCGCCGCGGAAGCGCTCGGGAACGCTCAGGTCCCGATGTCCTCGCTCCACAGGTCGGGACGGCGTTCGATGAAGTCGCGCATCATTCCGACGCACTCCGCGTCGTCGAGCAGCACGATCTCCACGCCGTGCTCCGCCAGCCACTCGTGGCCGCCGTGGAAGGTGACCGCCTCGCCGATCACCACCCGGGAGATCCCGAACTGACGTACAAGGCCGCTGCAGTACCAGCACGGCGAGAGAGTGGTCACCATCGTCGTACCGCGATACGACCGCTGCCGCCCCGCTGCCCGGAAGGCCGCCGTCTCCGCATGCGTGGACGGGTCCCCGTCCTGCACGCGCCGGTTGCGGCCCCGGCCGAGCAGGGTGCCGTCGTGGCCGTAGAGCGCGGCCCCGATCGGGATCCCGCCCTCGGCGAGCCCGGCGCGGGCCTCCGCGAGGGCGGTGGCGAGCCATGTGTGTGCCTGAGTCCGGTCCATGCGTCCACTGTGCCGGAGCCGTGCGAGGATCCCCGGGACCTACCCCTCCATCCGCAGCAGCAGCTTGCCCGTGCTGGTGCGGGAGCCCATCAGATGGTGGGCGGCGGCCGCGTCCGTGAGGGGGAACTCGGCGGTGACCGGGAGGGAGACGGTGCCGTCGGCGACCTTCGCGAACGCAAGTTCGGCCAGTTCTCGTAGCCGCCGTGGGTCGGTCGCGGCCAGCGTCAGTACGGAGAAGGTGCCGACCGCGACCATGCGGGAGAACAGCTCCGGCTGTGTCACCCGCCAGGGCTCGGCCGAGGCGGCGTTGCCGAAGGAGATCAGCCGGCCGAAGGGGGCCAGGGAGGCCAGCGAGGCGCGGAAGGCGTCGCCGCCGACCGGGTCGAGGGCGAGGTCGACCCCGCGCCCGCCGGTGGCCGCCCGCACCGCCTTCTCCAGGCCGCCCCCGGCGAGGCCGGCGTCCGCCGGGGACACGAACACCTCGTTGTAGCCGTGCGCACGGGCGTGCTCGGCCTTCGCCCCGGAGGACACCACCCCGTACACCGCGCCCGCGCCGGCCGCCCTCGCCAGCTGGCCGGCCACCGTGCCGACACCGCCCGCCGCGCTCTGCACCAGCACGTTCTCGCCGGGCTGGAGCCGACCCACGGTGTGCAGCAGGCCGTACGCCGTCGGCAGGACCGTCGGGAGGGTGGCGGCCGTGCGCAGGCCGACGCCGGCCGGGAGCGGGAAGACGGTCGCCGCGTCGGTGACGGCCACCTCGGCGTACGCCCCGCTCTGCAGCAGGGCCGCCACCTCCTGGCCGACGGCCAGGCCCTCGACGCCCGCGCCGAGCGCCCGGACCCGGCCGGAGACCTCGATGCCGGGGCGGTAGGGCAGCCCGGCCACCCGGTAGCCCTCGGCGCGGGCCTTGAGGTCGGCGAAGTTCACGCCCGCGTACGCCACGTCGATGCTCACCTGCCCGGGTCCGGGCTCCGGCACGTCGGCCTCCACCACCCCGAGGACGCCGGGACCGCCGTACTCCTGGAACTCGACCGCGCGCATGGGCGCACACCTCCGCCTCTCGATGACGTCCGTCGACGACCGAAAGCCTGAGCTAAGTACGACGGTCGTCGAAGTATGGCGGTCTTCAAAGTACGAGGGTCATCGGACAAGTTCAAGGGGGTGCGGGGGGTGTTTCCGGCCGGGAACGAGACTCCGTCCGTCGCGAACTGTTCCCACCTGCGGAAACGGGCGGTGTTTCCGTCCCGCGACACCCCCGGTCTCCGGCACGCTGTCGTCACACCCCGCGGACGACCCGAAGGAGTCGCTGTGCACCGCCCCCTGCTGACCCCCCGTTCGGCCCTGATCTTCCTGCTCGGGACCCTGTGCGGCATCGGAGCGGGCGTCCTGACCGGTCTCGCCGGACAGGCCGCGGCCGAGGGCGTCCTGGTGGGGGCGGCCGTCTTCGGTGCCGCCGTGCCGTTCTTCAACGTGCTGATCGACTGACCGGCTGATCGGCGGACGAAGAGATGGGAACCTATGGGGGCGAAGGGGACGGAGAGGCGGGGCCATCGGTGGGGCAAGAGCACGAATTCGGCGACGTGGAGCACCTCAAGGGCTTCCAGGACCTGCGGCCCGAACTCTCCCCGGAGACCAGAGACCTGGTCCTCGCGATGCGCGGCCTGTTCCAGGCCACCGGGCTGAGCCTGCGCGCGTTCGCCGCCACCCACCACTTCGGCCCGGCCTCGGTCTGCCGCTACCTCAAGGGCGACCGCATCCCCGACAAGCAGTTCCTCGACGTCCTGATGAAGTCGGCCTGCCGGCGCAACGGCCGCGAGGTCACCGCCGACTTACAGGCACGCCTCTACCAGCGGCACCGCGACGCCCTGCTCAGCGACCAACCCGCCCGGTACCGCGAGCAGATGGCCGGCGACAGCCTGGAGGACGCCGTCCTCAAGAGGGAGCAGGCCGAGCTGCGCATCCGCGACCTCGAACAGGACCTGTCCCACCGCACACTCCAGCTGAGCCGGCTCAAGGCCCGTATCCAGCAGATCGAGGACACCGGCGCCCATGACCGGCAGCTGCTCGGCACCGAACTGACGCGCTGCGAGCAACTGCACGCGACGATCCGGGAACTGGAGGCCGAACTGGCCGAGGCGGTACGCGAACGCGATGCGGCACGAGCCCGCTGCGCGCAGCTCGAAGCGGACCTCGCCGAGGCGGAAGAGGCGGCGGAACGCGAGCGGCTGGAGCGGCTGGTCGCCGAGGAACGCCTGCGGGAGGCGAAGGCGGCGGGCGCCGCCGACCGGCACCGCGCCGACCTCGACCACGCCCGTCGGGAGGCCGAGCGGGTACGGCAGGCGGCCGAACGGGAGGCGACCGACCGCCGTGAGCAGGCCGAGGCCGAGGCCAGACAGATCCTCCGGGAGGCCGGCGACAAAGCGGCGAGGGCACAGCCCGCGGTGGCCAACAGGACGGCGGCCCTACGGCGCTTGGAGACCGTGGCACGCGACGCCGCCCACGCCGGTCTGCCCCGCCTGGCCGAGGAACTGTCCCGGGCCCACCCGGACGACGTCGACTTCAGCGTCGAGCGGTTCGGCATCCACGCCAAGGGCGACGTCGGGGACGTCGCCCGGGCGTTCGACCGAATGCTGTGGGAGGCGGTCCGGCTGATCACCGAGCAGGCCCGGGAACGGTTCGCCGTCAACGCGGTCTGCACCGACCTCGCCCACCGCAACATGGCGCTCTTCCAGGACCAGCTGGCCCTGCTCACCGACCTGGAGACACACGAGACCGACCCGGACCAGATGGAGAAGCTCTTCCGGCTCGACCACCTCGCCACCCGGATGCGCCGCAACAGCGAGAAGCTCCTCGCCCTCGTGGGCCAGGAGCCCGGCCGCCGCTTCGACCAGCCGGTCCTCCTGATCGACGTACTGCGCGCCGCCGCCTCCGAGGTGGAGGACTACGAGCGGATCGAGCCGTCCGGCATCCCGGAGGCCGAGATCCACGGCGGCGCCGTGGCCGACCTGGTGCTCCTGCTGGCCGAACTGCTGGACAACGCCACCAGGTTCTCCCCGTCGCACACCATCGTCCGCGTCCTCGCGGCCCGGTTGCCCGACGGCCGCCTGATGATCGAGATCCACGACCGGGGCATCGGCATGACCGCCGAGGGCTTCGCGGACGTCAACCACCGGCTGGCCACCCCGCCGACCCTGACCCCCGATGTCGCCCGGCGCACGGGCCTGTTCGTGGTCGCCCGCCTCTCCGCACGGCACGGCATCCGCGTCCAGGTCCGCCCCTCGTCCGACCACGTGGGCACGGTCTCACTGGTCCTGCTGCCCGACTCCGTGAGCACCGGCCGACCGGCCGCCGAGGAGGTGGTCGGCTGACCGCGGGCTAGCTGTCGCCCTTGCCCTTGTCGCGCTTGTCCTTGTCCTCGTCGTCGTCCAGGGACTTCAGGAAGTCCGGGTTGTCGTCGGGGGCGACCCAGCGCGGGCGGTCCTGGGCGCCGCCGGTGCGCAGGCCGGACCAGCCCTCGGCGGCCGGGCTGCGGCGCTTGCCGGCGATCAGCCAGGAGATCGAGCCGACCAGCGGGAAGAGGAGCACCAGGATCGCCCAGAGCGGCTTGGGGATGTGGCGGATGTCCTCTTCCTTCGTGCTGATGCAGTCGATGAACGCGTACACGCTCAACGCCAGTGGCACGAGGAACATCAGCACCCGGAGCATGGGCGTCTCCAGTGGAACGGTCGTCGGGGCCGGGGGCCACACGGCCCCCAGGTACAGGGCCAGGGTAGCCGCTCGGGGATACTGGGCCCCATGGCTTACGACGATCTTCGGTCCCTGCTCAGGGCACTGGAACGTGAAGGCGACCTCAAGCGCGTCAAGGCGGAGGTCGATCCGTACCTGGAGGTCGGGGAGATCGTCGACCGCGTCCAGAAGTCCGGCGGCCCGGCGCTCCTCTTCGAGAACGTCAAGGGCTCCGCGATGCCCCTCGCGATGAACGTCTTCGGCACCGACCGCCGCCTGCTGAAGGCGCTCGGGCTGAAGTCGTACGGCGAGATCAGCGAGAAGATCGGCGGCCTGCTCAAGCCGGAGCTGCCGCACGGGTTCGTCGGTGTGCGTGAGGCGTTCGGCAAGCTCGGCGCGATGACGCACGTACCCCCGAAGAAGGTGAAGTCCGGGGACGCGCCGGTCCAGGAGGTCGTCCTGCACGGCGACGAGGTGGACCTGGAGAAGCTTCCCGCCCTCTTCACCTGGCCCAAGGACGGCGGCTCCTTCTTCAACCTGGGGCTGACCCACACCAAGGACCCGGAGTCGGGGATCCGCAACCTCGGGCTGTACCGCCTCCAGCGCCACGACAAGCGCACCATCGGCATGCACTGGCAGATCCACAAGGACAGCCGCAACCACTACCAGGTGGCGGCCCGGCGCGGCGAGCGCCTCCCCGTCGCGATCGCCTTCGGCTGCCCGCCCGCCGTGACGTACGCCTCCACCGCCCCCCTCCCCGGCGACATCGACGAGTACCTCTTCGCGGGCTTCATCGCGGGCAAGCGGATCGAGATGGTCGACTGCAAGACCGTGCCGCTGCAGGTCCCGGCGAACGCCGAGGTCGTCCTGGAGGGCTGGCTGGAGCCCGGCGAGATGCTCCCGGAGGGCCCCTTCGGCGACCACACCGGCTTCTACACCCCGCAGGAGCCCTTCCCGGCCCTGAGGATCGACTGTGTGACCATGCGCCGCCGGCCCCTGCTCCAGTCGATCGTCGTGGGCCGCCCGCCGACGGAGGACGGGCCGCTGGGCCGTGCGACGGAGCGTTTCTTCCTCCCGCTGCTGAAGATCATCGTGCCGGACATCGTGGACTACCACCTGCCGGAGGCGGGCGGCTTCCACAACTGCGCGATCGTCTCGATCGACAAGAAGTACCCCAAGCACGCGCAGAAGGTGATGCACGCGATCTGGGGCGCCCACATGATGTCCCTGACCAAGCTGATCGTGGTCGTCGACTCCGACTGCGACGTCCACGACCTGCACGAGGTCGCCTGGCGGGCCCTCGGCAACACCGACTACGCCCGCGACCTCAGCATCGTGGAAGGCCCCGTCGACCACCTCGACCACGCCTCCTACCAGCAGTTCTGGGGCGGCAAGGCGGGCATCGACGCGACGAAGAAGTGGCCCGAGGAGGGCTACACGCGCGACGGCGGCTGGCCGGACATGGTCGAGTCGGACCCGGACACGGCCGCGCTGGTCGACCGCCGCTGGCGGGAGTACGGCCTGTGACCAGCGCCTCCGCGGCGATCCCGCAGCCGGGCCGCGCCAAAGCCTTCCTCCGCCTGGTGATGATCGAGCACTCGGTCTTCGCGCTGCCCTTCGCCTACATCGCCGCCCTCACCGCCATGTTCCAGCTGGACAGGAACATCCACTGGGGCCGGCTGCTGCTCGTCACCGTCTGCATGGTGGGCCTGCGCACCTTCGCGATGGCGGTCAACCGGATCATCGACCGCGAGATCGACGCCCGTAACCCGCGCACCGCGCAGCGGGAGCTGGTGACCGGCGCGATGTCCGTCCGCCACGCGTGGACGGGCGCGCTGATCGCCCTGGTGATCTTCCTGGGCTCGGCGGCGCTCCTGAACCCCCTGTGCCTGGCCCTGGCGCCCGTCGCCGTGATCCCGATGGTGGTCTACCCCTACGGGAAACGCTTCACCAACTTCCCCCAGGCCATCCTCGGCCTCGCCCAGGCGATGGGCCCGGTCGGCGGCTGGCTCGCGATCACCGGCTCCTGGAACTGGGACGCGGTCGTCCTCGGCCTCGCGGTGGGCGTCTGGATCGGCGGCTTCGACCTCATCTACGCCTGCCAGGACGTCGAAGCCGACCGCCGGATCGGCGTCATGTCGGTCCCGGCCCGCTTCGGCGTCCCGGCGGCGATCCGCTCCGCCCGGGTGTGCCACGCGATCACGACCGCCCTGCTCGTCTGGTACGCCCTCGCCACCGACGCCGGCACCTTCTTCTGGCTCGGCCTCCTGATCGTCGCGGCCGCCTTCGTCTACGAGCACACGATCGTGCGCCCGCACGACTTGTCCCGGGTGAACCGGGCGTTCTTCAGCGTCAACGGGTTCATCGGGATTGCGCTTTTCGTGTGTGCGCTGCTCGATCTTCTGGTTCGTGGTCTGACCGTGTGAATAGCGTGCGGCCTACCATCGGGTGCAGGACCAAGGGAGGCCGCCATGACCGTCTCGGACATCGACCGCCTGCACTCGCAGCTCAGCCGGTTCGAGGACATGTTCCCCGGCTATCGGGTGGAGATTGTCGAGGGCAACATCATGATGAGTCCGGTCAAGCCTCACCACGCGCAGACCATCCGTCTGGTGTGGAACGCTCTTGAGACCCAGGTCGGTGCGGAGTGGGGTTTCGCCAGTGATGTCGCCTTCCCGTTCGACGAGGACAATGAGTTCTGTCCCGACCTGGCTGTCATTCCGGCCTCGGAAGTGGCGAAGAACGAGGGCGCGTACTCGCCCGACCTCATCGAACTGGTCGTCGAAGTGGTGTCCCAGGGCAGCATCCGCCGCGACTACGAGCTCAAGCCCCGCTGGTACGCCTCCCGGGGGATCGCCAACTACCTGATCCTCGACCCGCTCAAGGGTCACGCCGTGACCATGTGGAACCCGGCGTCCGATGGCTACCTGGGGCGGGACACCATTGCGTACGGTCCGGAGCTGAGCATCGACTCGCCGCTGGGGAAGTTCACGCTCGACACCGGTCGGCTGCCCGTGGACCCCAAGGCGCCCGGCCGCTCCTGAGCACCCCTCCCCCCACCGGTACGCTCAAGGTGTGAACGCAGGAGAAAAGCAGCGCGTGCCTTGGATCGTGGGGGTCTCCGGGGCGTCCGGGACGCCGTATGCCGCCGCTGTGCTGCGTGCCCTGCTCGGGGTCGGGGAGAGCGTTGACCTGGTGGTCAGCAGGGCGTCACGGCTCACCCTGGTCGACGAGACGGGCATCTCCTTCCGGGACGCGCACTGGCGGGACGACCTGGGTGAGTGGCTCTCGCGAGGGGCCGACGGCAAGCCGGGGGTCTTCGACGCCGACCTGGACCGGGTCCGGTACTGGACCGCCGGGGACCTGGCCGCGGGGCCGTCCTCGGGGTCGTATCCCACCCGGGGGATGATCATCGTCCCCGCCTCGACGGCCTGCGTCGCCGGTGTCGCCCTCGGTCTCTCCAAGGACCTGCTGCAGCGGGCGGCGAGCGTGACGCTCAAGGAGCGGCGGCCCCTCGTCGTCGCCGTCCGCGAGACGCCGCTGAACGGCCAGACCCTGCGCCACCTGGTCGCGCTGGACGACGCGGGCGCCCGCGTGGTGCCGACCTCGCCCGCCTTCTACGCGGGCGCCACGCACATCCAGGACCTGGTCGACTTCGTCGCCGGACGGGTCCTCGACGCGGCGGGTGTCGAGCAGCACGGCCTGTACCGCCGGTGGAAGGGCGAACTGGGCGGCGGGGCCTCGGGCGAGTAGCGAACAGCGGCAGCAAGCAGCGAACAGCGAGCAGTAAGCAGCGAGTAGTAAGCAGCAGTACCCCTCATCACTTCAGGAAGGCTTCGAATCGCATGGACGCGGTGGACAGGCAGCTCATCCAGGCCCTGAGAGAGAACGGCCGGGCCTCGTACGCGGAGCTGGGACGCCTTGTCGGCCTGTCGGGCCCCAGCGTCACCGACCGCATCAACCGGCTGGAGGCGGCCGGGGTGATCACCGGCTACCGGGCCACCGTGGACGCCGCCTCCCTCGGCCTCGGCGTCACCGCCCTGATCGGCATCTCGCTCTCCGACGCCGCCGACCACGAGGACGTGGCGACCCGGCTGAAGGAGTTCACCGAGATCGAGGACTGCTGGTTCATCGCCGGCGACGACTCCTTCATGCTCAAGGTGCGTGCGAGCGACGTCGACGGGCTGGAGCGGATCATCCGGCGGCTGTCGGGGACCAAGGGCGTCTCCCGTACCCGTACGACCATTGTGCTCAGCACCAAGTGGGAGAACCGGGTCGGGGACCTGCCCGAAGAGGTCTAGGCGTAAGTTTGGTCGGGCTGTCGTAGAAAGGTGTTGGCATGGACGTCGGGCTCAAGCGCGAGCTGGAGGAGAAGGTCCGCTCCGGTGAGCGGCTGACCCGCGAGGACGGCATCGCGCTGTACGAGTCGGACGACCTGGCGTGGCTGGGCGGTCTGGCCCACGAGGTGCGCACCCGCAAGAACGGCGACGTCGTGCACTTCAACGTCAACCGGCACCTGAACATGACCAATGTGTGCACGGCCTCCTGCGCGTACTGCTCCTTCCAGCGCAAGCCGGGGGAGAAGGACGCGTACACCATGCGTATCGAGGAGGCCGTCCGCCTCGCCAAGGCGATGGAGTCGGAGAACCTCACCGAGCTGCACATCGTCAACGGACTGCACCCCAATCTGCCGTGGCGGTACTACCCGCGGTCGCTGCGGGAGCTGAAGGCCGCCCTCCCGGACGTGTCCCTGAAGGCGTTCACCGCCACGGAGATCCACCACTTCGAGACCATCTCCGGGCTCAGCGCCTCCGAGATCCTCGACGAGCTGATCGACGCCGGTCTGGAGTCCCTGACCGGCGGCGGCGCGGAGATCTTCGACTGGGAGGTCCGGCAGCACATCGTGGACCACCGGACCCACTGGGAGGACTGGTCCCGCATCCACCGGCTGGCGCACGAGAAGGGTCTGAAGACCCCGTGCACCATGCTGTACGGCCACATCGAGGAGCCCAGGCACCGGGTGGACCACGTCCTTCGCCTGCGCGAACTGCAGGACGAGACCGGCGGTTTCCAGGTCTTCATCCCGCTGCGCTACCAGCACGACTTCGTCGACCTGAAGGACGGCAAGGTGCGCAACCGGCTCCAGGCGCGGACCCGGATGGCGACCGGCGCGGAGGCGCTGAAGACGTTCGCGGTGTCGCGGCTGCTGTTCGACAACGTTCCGCACGTCAAGGTCTTCTGGGTCATGCACGGGGTGCAGACGGCGCAGCTCGCGTTGCAGTTCGGGGCCGATGACATGGACGGCTCGGTGGTCGAGTACAAGATCACGCATGACGCGGACGACTTCGGTACGCCGAACAAGCTCACGCGGGAGGATCTGCTGGAGCTGATCCGCGACGCGGGGTTTCGGCCGGTGGAGCGGAACACGCGGTACGAGGTCATCCGGGAGTACGACGGGGCCGACCCCGGGCGTCGGGAGGCGCCTCAGCCGATGCGCGTCTGATGTACGCCGGGTGCGGGTCCGTCGTGGCTGATCGCGCCGTTCCCCGCGCCCCTTGGGTGGGTACTCGTGGCGCATGCCAAGTACCACGGCCCCGGAAGACGCCTACACCGCCGAACCCTTCGTTCCTGAGCGCGGGGGGCTGCCCGCGCTGCGGCGGGCCGCTGCCGGCTGCCGTGGCTGCCCCCTGCACCTGAACGCCACCCAGACCGTCTTCGGCGCCGGGAATCCCCACGCGCGCGTGATGCTCGTCGGGGAGCAGCCCGGGGATCAGGAGGACCGGCAGGGGAAGCCGTTCGTGGGGCCGGCCGGGCGGGTGCTGGGGCGGGCGCTGGAGGAAGCCGGGATCGAGCCGGACGACACGTATGTCACCAATGCCGTCAAGCACTTCAAGTTCACGCAGGCCGAGCCCCGTAAGCGGCGTATTCACAAGGCGCCCACGCTGCGGGAGATGACGGCGTGCGGGCCGTGGCTCGCCGCCGAGCTGGCCGTGGTGGAGCCGGAGCTGATCGTGATCCTGGGGGCCACGGCGGGCAAGGCGCTGCTGGGGTCCTCCTTCAGGGTCACCCAGGTGCGCGGGACGGTCCTGGAGGAGGAGATCCACGGGCGCCCGGAGCGGCTGGTGCCGACCGTGCATCCGTCGTCGGTACTGAGGGCGCAGGACGAGGACCGGGAGCGTGCCTACCAGGGGCTGGTCGGCGATCTGAAAGTCGCGGCACGCCTGCTGTCGTAATGCGTACGATGCTTGGGTGTCCCTTACTTTCACTCTGGACCCCGCCGTCACTCCCGAACTGCGCGACGGCATCCTCGATCTGTGGACGGACGTGTCCAACGCCGGTGGAGCCGTCGGTTTCGTGCCGCCGGTGACTCGGGAGGCGATCCGGCCGGCGCTGGTGCAGCACCTGGTGGCGATGGCCGAGGGCAGGGCCCGGCTGCTGGTCGGGCACGACGAGGCCGGGCAGGTCGCCGCGACCGGCTTCTTCCACTTCAACACCCACCGGCTGATGACCCACTGGGCGTGGCTGTACACGGTCATGGTGCACCCGCGTCACCAGGGCAAGGGCTACGGCCGTGATCTGCTGGCCGCCGCCGAGGACGCGGGGCGCACCTTCGACGGCATCGAGGCGATCCGGCTCACCTGCAGGGGCGGGGTCGGCCTGGAGCGGTTCTACGGCTCCTGCGGCTACAAGGAAGTGGGCCGGATCCCGGCCGCCATCCGGGTCGCGCCGGGCGACGACCGGGACGACGTGATCATGCTGCTGCCGCTCGGCTGACCCCCGTGCAAGATCGGTGCCCCGGCGTGCTTCACTGGGCAGTGGCCTTTTGGACTGCAGTGGCCTTGTGGACTGGAATCGGAAGACTGGGTTGAGATGCTCCGCTACACGCTGATGCGCCTCGGGATCTTCATGGGCTGCTTCGTGGTCGTCTGGGGCCTCGTCTACTCCGGTGTCGCGCCGCGCGGCCTCGGCTCCTCCAACGGCATGTGGGTGCTGCTGCTGTCGCTGGTGATCTCGGCGCCCGTCAGCTTCGTGGCGCTGCGCAAGGAGCGGGACCGGGCCTCCGCGCAGATCGTGCGGAAGATGGACAGGGTCAAGGCCGACCTGGACGCCAACCGCAGCCAGGAGGACGTGGCCGACGACGCGGCGCGTGCCCAGGGTCAGGCGTCGTAGCACCCCGTATATCGCCGCACGGATTTCTTCCGCGTCCCGGCAGTGACACCGGCCGGTAACTGTCCAGGCGCGGCCCTTACCCTTGTGCGGATCCACGGTGTGGAATGGCCGAATCCACACCGGTGAGACCGATATCCGGTAGCACCGACATCCGTACAGCAAGGGGGAACCGTGGCACGAGCGCGGGCACAGAGCCTACGGCGCGTCGCCGAGGCCGTGGCGTCCGGAACCGATCCTCGGGCGGCGGCCCAGGAGGAACTGCGGCGCCAGGTCGGACGGGGGACGCGCGGCGCGGGCGCGCAGGGCGCCGCGGACACCCGGGGCGGCGACGAGTACGAGGTGGAGGAGCAGGGCATCGACCCCGCCGACTTCCCCGCCGCCCGGGAACAGGGTGGCTCCATCGCCACCGTCATGCGGCAGAAGACCGTGCCGCTGGACGAGGCCGGGGAGGCGCTCGGCAGAAGCGAGCAGCTGCGTGAGACCGGCGAACCGGTGCACGCCATCTGCCCGATGGTGATCCCGAAGGGCCGCTCCTTCCTGTCCATGCTGCCGGTGCTGATGCTGCCGGTGCTCGGCGTGGCCGGCGCGTCGATCGTCGGGGCGGCCGGTGGTGACGTCCTGACCAACCCGCTCTTCGGCGTGCACTACTGGATCATCGCGGTGCTCGCGGTCGCCTTCGTGTGGTGGCGGCAGGGCATGGTCATGGTGCCGGACGGCTGCCAGGCGATGATCACCCGCTTCGGCAAGCTGGAGAAGGTCGTCGGCCCGGGCCGGGTCGTGCTGCTCAGCCCCTGGAAGCGGGTGTCGTACATCGTCAACACCACCCGCGAGTACCCGTTCAACGCGCCGGTGCGTGAGGCCCCGACCAAGGGCGGCGTGAAGGCGTCGATCGACCTGTTCATCCAGTTCCGCATCAGCGACCCGACCGAGTTCGTCTACACGCTGGGCGCCGTGCGCGGCTTCGAGGAGAAGCTGAGCAACGCCGTCAGCGAGACCATCCGCAGCCTCATCTACGAGCAGGAGGCCGCCGGGATCTACGACATGGTCGGTGAGGACACCGGGCGGCTGCTTGAGCAGCTCAACCAGCAGTTCCGGCCGGCCGTCGAGCTGACCAACGCCAACATCACCCACGCCGAGCCCTCCGACCAGCGCTACCGCATGGACCTGGCGGCGCCCGAGATGGTGCGGGTGGCCAAGGAGGCGTACACCCACGAGTACGCGCTCCAGCTGCGCAAGGAGCAGGACGAGGGCGACCTCACCCGTGAGCTCGCCTCCAGCCAGGAGACGCTGTCCGCGATCCAGGCCGACATCGCCCAGTACCAGGCGCAGATGGACACCGCCGTGGAGCGGGAGACCAACCGCGCCGAGGCGCTCGCCCGGCAGCGCTACGTACAGGCCGAGTCGGAGGCCAAGGCCAACGCGGCGCTCCTGGAGGCGCAGGCCCTCGACATTCGCGCGGTGACCGCGGCCGAGGCGCCGGAGATCCTCGAATACCGCTACCAGCAGCAGGTCCTGGACACCCTGGAGGAGGTCGCCGACCATCTGCCCCGCCTGGTGCGCATCGGCGCGGCGGACGGTGACGGCGGCGCCGGCATCGACTTCCTGGAGCTGGCCCGCGAACTGGTCGGCGAGCGCGGCACGGAACTGTTCACCGACGCCGACATGGCCGCCGTACGGGCGCGTCTCGCGGAGGTGTCCGAGCGGATCGCCTCGCGTGAGGCGGAGATCGGCGCGCTGCTGGCGGCCGATCGGCCCACCGTGCCGAACGTGCCCGACACCGCCGAAGCAACCGACGTGTCCGAGGAGGCCGACCAGTGAGCACCGCCCGTATGAACCGCCGGTCGGTCATCTCCGAGGCCGTCGCGCCCTGGAGCGACATCGCGCGACTGCTGCGCGGCGGCGAGGCCGACACCCTGATCCCCGTCATCATCCCGCGCCACCGGCGCCGCCTGTGGTGGATGCTGCCGCTGTGGCTCGGCGTATACGCCCTGCTGATGGGCGTGATGCTGTCGCTGGCGGAGTCGGACTCCGACTCGGCCGCCGGTGACCTCGCCTACGGCGCCCTCGCCACCCTCTCCTACGTCAGCGGTGTGGTGCTGCTGCTGATCGGCGGGCTGTGGTGGTGGCGCTCCTCGATCGTGGAGATCGAGCAGGGCACGAACGGCGTCCTGACGCGCTACGGCGCCGTCACCCGCACCCTGGACGCCGGCCGCCACTACCTGTGGCACCCCTGGTCCCGGGTCGACTTCGTCGTCGACACGGCCACCGAGATCCCGTACTCGGCGCCGGTCATGGCCTGCCCCACCCAAGAAAACGTTCCGCTGCGCTCCATCGAGTTCTTCCTGAAGTTCCGCATCACCGACGCCGTGCTGTTCGTCCGCACCATCGGCGCGGGCAACTTCGACCTCGTCCTGTCCAGCGCCGTCCAGGACGCGATCCGGCAGCGGGCCCGCAAGATGCGCACCGAGCGCGCCTACGACCTGCGCGGCTCGGACGTCGCCGACATGCAGGAGCTGCTCAACCGCCAGCTGTCCGGCTACGGCGTGCGCATCACCGGCTCCAACATCCCGGACGTGCAGCTGCCGGCCCAGTACCAGCAGCACCTGGCCACACGGGAGCGCGTCGCCAAGGAGCGGGAGGCGTACGAGCAGGAGTGGGGCCTGATCCGCAAGCGCCGCATCGACCAGCTCGGCATGGACATCGAGCGCGCCAAGAAGGTCCGCGACGCCCGCATCGTCGAGGTCAGGGCCGCGCTGAACCGGGCCCGCGAAGAGGTCGCCCAGCTGCTGGAGCAGCAGGAGACCAACGCCCAGCGGGTGCGGTTCGAGATCGAGACGCGGGGCCGCAGCGGCCTGATCGCCGCCGAGAACGAGGCCCGCGCCCAGCGCGCCCTCGCCAAGGCGTACCGCGACAATCGCGCCGTCCTGCAGTACGAACTCGCCCGCCGGCGGCTGGAGGTGGGCGCCCGGCTCGCGGGCAGGGCCCCGCAGCCGGTGGTCGTCCGCACCGACGGCACGGGCGCGGACACCTCCGCCCTGTCCACCCTGCTCACCGCCCAGCTCCTGCCCCGCCTCACGGCCCTGCCGGCGGCTGACCACCAGGTGCTGCGTCATGAGGACGACGCAAGCGGCGAGGAATAAGCCAGTGGCATCACGGGCCGGGTGGGAACCTCCCTCCCGGCCCGTACGCTGAACGCATGGGTGCCGTGAAGACCAAACGGATGCCGCGTGCGGTCCGTGAGCAGCAGATGCTGGACGCCGCCGTACAGATCTTCGGCCAGCGCGGGTACATGGCCGCCTCGATGGACGAGATCGCCGAACTGGCGGGCGTGTCCAAGCCGTTGGTGTATCTGTACCTGAATTCCAAGGAAGACCTGTTCACCGCCTGCATCCGGCGTGAGGCGGGCGCGCTCGTCGAGGCGGTGCGCTCCGGTGTCCGCACCGACGTGCCCGCCGACCGCCAACTCTGGGACGGGCTGCGGGCGTTCTTCGCGCACACCGCGCGGCACCCGGACGCCTGGTCGGTGCTGCATCTCCAGGCCCGTACGCACGGCGAGACGTTCGCCGCCGAGGTCGCCGTGATGCGGGAGGAGATCGTCGCGTTCGTGACCCGGCTGATCGCGGTCGCCGCCCGCGAGGCCCACCGCGACCCCGACCTGCCCGAGGGGGAGGTCGCCGGGCTCGCCGAGGCCCTGGTCGGTGCCGCCGAGTCCCTCGCCACCTGGGCCAACGCCTCCGAGGGCGTCACGGGACGGCAGGCGGCGGCCACCCTGATGAACTTCGCGTGGGCGGGCCTGGGCAACCTCATGGAGGGCCGGCCGTGGTCGCCGCCGGCTACAGGTGGCTGACCCGTCCCCGTACATGCGCTCGCCCCGCCTTCCCGCGCAGCTCGAACCGACCCGATCCGTCCGCCGCGTACACCACCGTGCCCGGCAGCAGTACCGGCGCCCGGAACTCGGCGCGGACGTGCGCGGCCGGTGGGGTGCCGTGGGCGGCGAGGCAGCGGGCGACCGTCCACATGCCGTGCGCGATGGCGCGGGGGAAGCCGAAGAGGCGGGCGGTGAGCGGGTGCAGGTGGATCGGGTTGCGGTCACCGGAGGCGGCACCGTAGCGCCGCCCGACGTCCCCGGCGAGGCGCCACTCGTCGAGCACGGGGAGCGGTGACTCCGGCTCGGTGCGGGCCTCCTGCGTGTGCTCGGCGCGGGCCTCTCCCCGGTGCTCGGTGCGGTGGCGTGCCAGATACGTGCTCCGGGACTCCCAGACGACGTCCCCGCCCTCGCCCCGCACCTCGGTCGTCACCGTCGCCTCGGTGCCGCGCCGGTGCGGCGCCAAACCGTCGACACCCACGGTGAGTTCGTACGCCTGGGCGGCCGTGGGATCGCCGTACCGCCTGATGTCGATCGACGTGTGTACCAGCCCGAGCAGCGGCAGCGGGAAGTCCCGGCCGCTCATCAGCCGCATGGCCAGCGGGAAGCCGAGGACGTGCGGATAGGTGACCGGCAGCGCGTCCTCGCCGGTGGCGAAGCCGCACACCCTTTCGTACGCGGCGAGCCGGGCGAGGTCGACGCGCAGGCCGGGCAGGACGAGCCGGGTGCGCGGGAACTCCGCGTCGGGGCCGGGGCGTTTGAAGGGTGACAGGAGGGCGCCCCGGGCGAGCAGGGGCGGAAGGGAAGGAGCACGGGTGAGGACGACGGACATCACGCCCCCAGCAGGCTCTGGCCGCATACGCGTACGACCTGGCCGTTGACGGACCCGGACCCCGGATCGGCCAGCCAGGCGGTCGTCTCGGCGACATCGACCGGCAGTCCGCCCTGCGCGAGGGAGTTCATCCGGCGGCCCGCCTCCCGGATGAGGAACGGGATCGCGGCGGTCATCCGCGTCTCGATGAACCCGGGCGCAACCGCGTTGACCGTCACGCCGTGCTCGGCGAGGGCGCGCGGGGCGAGGGAGCGCACCAGTCCGACGACGCCCGCCTTGCTCGCGGCGTAGTTCGTCTGCCCGGCGTTGCCCGCGAGCCCCGCGATGGACGCGGTGGCGACGATCCGGCCGCCCCGCCGCAGGGTCCCGCCCGCCAGCAGCGTGTCCGTCGTGCGCAGCACGCTCGCGAGATTGACGTCGAGCACCGAACTCCAGCGCTCGGCGGGCATGTTGACCAGGCGGCGGTCCCGGGTGATCCCGGCGTTGTGGATCAGGACGTCCAGCCCGTCGGGCAGCGCGGCCGCGATGCGCTCGCCCGCGTCGGGGACGGTGATGTCGAGGGTGAGGGCGGTGCCGCCGAGCCGCTCGGCGACCCGCCGCGCGTCGTCCTCGGCCTGCGGTACGTCGAGTACGACGACCCGCGCGCCGTCCCTGACCAGCGTCTCGGCGACCGCCTCGCCGATGCCGCGCCCGCCACCGGTGATCAGGGCGGTACGGCCGGCGAGGGGCCGCTCCGGATCGGCCGGCGCGTCGACGGGGCGGGCCCCTACCTGGATCACCTGGCCGCTGACGTAGGCCGACTTGGGGGAGAGGAGGAAGCGGAGGGTCGACTCGGCGCAGGCCGCGTCGGTCAGCCGTACGAGATTGACCGTCCTGCCCCGCCCGATCTCCTTGGCGAGCGAGCGCGTGAAGCCCTCCAGGGCCTGCTGGGCCGCCGCCTGGTGATGGTCGGCGGGGTCGAGGGGCGCGCCGAGCAGGACGACCCGGCCGCTCGGGGCGACCGACCGTACGACGGGGTGCAGGGCGGCGTGCACCTCGGCGAGCGTCTCGACGTCCCGTACGCCGGTGGCGTCGAGGAGTACGGCGTAGGGGTGGTCGGAGGCCGTGGTGCGGGGCAGTGCGGCGAGGGGCGGTCCGGCGAGGTCGAGGTCCGACTTGCCGGCGGTGAGGTGGAGGACCTCCCCGGTGTGCCGCTGCGGCGCCCAGCGCTTCAACGGGGCGGGCTGCGGCAGGCCGAGGCGGCGGGTGAGGAAGCGGCCGGGTGCGGTGCCGGTGAAGGTCAGATAGCGGTCGGCCATGGACGTCGTCTCCCCACTCGGTTGCTGACTGCGAAGTAAGGTTACCCGAGGTAACGGCTGCAGACCTGCCCCGTCGTCGGACCTGAGGGTCACTCACATAACCCGCAAGATTGCACAGCCCTGGCTCGGGACCATCCCCGAACCCACACACGCCCCACAGCTCAGGGTCGTACGATCCCCACCTAACCGCCGGTAACCCCTCCTTCGGGGCGTCGGCGGTGAAACCTCGCAGCGCGAGGCACGTACGTATGCAGCAAGCAGTTCTTGCCGCTGCACGCCGCTGCACGCCCAGGGAGCCGCCCGTGTCCACCGCATACCCCGCCCCAGCCGCCCCGGCGGCCCCCGAGACACGGCGACTCGACGGCGTCGTACGCGAGGCGGCCGTACCGCCCCTCGCCCAGCCGGTGACCCACGGCTCGCTCGCCGACCTGCCCTTCGAGAACGCCTCCGCCGCACCGGACGCGGTGGTCCTCAGCCGCAAGTGGCCGGACGGCCGCTGGACGGACGTCACGGCGGAACACTTCGCGGCCCAGGTCCTCGCGGTCGCGAAGGGCCTGATCGCGGAGGGCCTGGCACCCGGCGACCGCATCGCGATCATGGCCCGCACCACCTACGAGTGGACCCTGCTCGACTTCGCCGCCTGGGCGGCCGGCCTGGTCACCGTGCCCGTCTACCCGACCTCCTCCGTCTTCCAGACCCGCTGGATCCTCCAGGACTCCGGTGCCGTCGCCCTGGTCACGGAGACGGTCGGACAGGCGTCGGCCCTGGGCCCGGAACGGGACCGGCTCCCGGACCTGCGGCACGTGTGGGTGATGGAGAAGGGGCACGTGGAGCGCCTGGCGGAGCTGGGCGCGGCGCGGGTCGCGGACGCCGAAGTGGCCGTACGGCGTGGCGTGCTGGGCCCGGACACCCTCGCCACGCTCATCTACACCTCCGGCACGACGGGCCGCCCGAAGGGCTGCGCGCTCACCCACGGCAACTTCTTCGCGGAGGTCGACAACGCGATCGAACTCCTCTACCCGGTCTTCAAGTCGGACGGGCGCGACGGGGACGACCTGTCGGTCCTCCTCTTCCTCCCCCTCTCGCACGTCTTCGGCCGCATGGTCGCCATCGCCTGCATCCGCGCCCGGGTACGGCTGGGCCACGCCCCGAGCCTGAAGTCGGAGGACCTGCTGCCGGACCTGGCCGCCTTCCGGCCGACGTGTCTGCTGGCCATCCCGTACATGCTGGAGAAGGTCTTCAACACGGCCCGCGCACGCGCGGAGTCGGGCGGCAGACTGTCGTCCTTCGACCGCGCCGTGGCGGTGGCGCGGCGCTACGGCGAGGCCGTCGAGGCCCACAAGACCGGCGGCGGTCCCGGCCCCGGCGCCGCCCTCCGCACGGCCCGCGCCTTCTACGACCCCCTGGTCTACCGCCGTATCCGCAACGCCATGGGCGGCCGCGTCCGCCACGCGATCTGCGGCGGCTCCCCGCTCGGCCGCCGCCTCGCCGCCTTCTACGCGGGCGCGGGCATCGAGATCTACGAGGGCTACGGCCTCACGGAGACCACCGGCGCCGCCACGGTCACCCCGCCCCTGAAACCCCGCCTGGGCACGGTCGGCTGGCCGCTCCCCGGCACCCGCGTCCGCATAGCGGCGGACGGCGAGATCCTGATCGCCGGCGAGCACGTCCTGCGCGGCTACTGGGACCCGGCGGCCGGCGGAGTGGTCCCGGCCGCCCCCGACGGCTGGCTGCCGACCGGCGACCTGGGCGCCCTGGACGACGAGGGCTATCTGTCCATCACCGGCCGCAAGAAGGAGATGATCATCACGGCGGGCGGCAAGAGCGTGGCCCCGGCACCCCTGGAGAACTGGCTCCGCTCCCATCCCCTGATCTCCCAGGCCATGGTCCTGGGCGACGGCCGCCCCTACGTCTCCGCCCTCCTCACCCTCGACCCCGACGGCCTCAACCACTGGCGCCAGATGAACGGCAGACACCCCGTCCCCGTTGACCTCCTCATCGACGACGCGGAACTGGAAGCCGTCCTCCAACGTGCCGTCGACGAGGCCAACAAACTCGTCTCCCGCCCGGAGTCCATCCGCCGCTTCGCGATCCTGCCCCGGGACTTCACCGAGGCGGCCGGCCACCTGACCCCCTCCATGAAGCTGCGCCGGGAGCAGATCCTGCGCGACTTCACGGAGACGGTGGAGGGGCTGTACGGGCACTGAAGGACTGAAGGAGGGGCGGCCCCTGCGGTCACTTGGTGGCGTACCCCGGGCCTCAGCCCCCAGCCTCACCCCTCCACCCACTCCGCCGCCACCGCACCACCATGTCCGCGAACGCCCGTGCCGGCGGGCTCAGCGCGTCCCAGCGGCGAACAGCCCAGCCGACAGGCAGCGGGCGCAGCCCCCGCACCGGGATCAGGCGCAGCTCGCCCTCCCCGGGCACCGGCAGCCCGGGGAGGGCCGGGATGACGGCGCGGCCCGCTCCCAGCTCGGCCAGCAGCAGGGCCGTGTCCCAGTCGGCGACGCTCGTGTCGTAGGAGAAGCGGACGCCCGACTCGACGCAGGCGGACTCCAGATGGGCGGCGGAGGCGGAGTTGGGCGGGAGGCGGATGAGGCGGACGTCGGTCAGATCGGCGGGGTCCACGGACACGTGGTCGGCCATGGGATCGTCCGCGCGGACCGCGAGGACCCAGGGCAGCTCCACCACTGGCCGCTGCTCGATGCCCCGCACCGGCGGGCCCAGCGTGATCCACGCCAGGTCGAGTGTGCCGTCGGCAAGGGCGTCGAAACTGCCCCGGCCCGAACTGACCGTGCGGAACTCCAGGTTGACCTTGGGATGGCTGCGGCGGTACGCGACCAGCGCGTCCGACATGAAGTGGCGGACGGTCGTCGCGCCGGTCGCGACGCGGACGTAGCCGCACTCGCCGTCCACCAGGTCCCGCAACTGCCGTACGGCGAGGTCGAGTCCGGCGATGCCCTCCGCCGCCGCCGTCTCCAGCAGACGGCCGGCCTGGGTCGGTGCGACCCCTCTGGGCTGACGCTCCAGCAGGGCGACGCCCGTCTCCCGTTCCAGTCGCTTCACGTGCTGGCTGACCGCCGACTGCGTACAGCCCAGTTCGCGGGCCACCGCGCTCAGGCTTCCGGCCCGGCACACGGCCACGAACACGCGCAGATCGTCCAGGGTCATGAGACCCAAGCTAGCACTTGGGTCCATGCACTATTCCTTAGGATTGACTGGGCGCAGCGCCCTGGATGAAGATCTCCACTGGGCCCAGGGCGGCAACCCGCTCCCGCTCCCGCCGAGCTCCGGACCGGCGCGGAGGAGGGGCGGGTGCCGACCCGCACACACCGACACGCTCGTCATGGATGGGACTCATGGACGGGACTCATGGATGGGACTCATGTATGAGACCAGAGGACTGCGCGTGACGGAGCAAGCCGTCCTCCTCCAAGCCGTCCGCTTCCTGGAGGAGTCGGGAGCCGGGGACCTGCCCCACCCCGGTGGCACGCTCCTCGCCCATCTCAGCCGGGTCCAGGCCCGCCTCGCCGCCTGGGACGCCCGACCCGCCCTCCGGCTCGCCGGGCTCTGCCATGCCGCGTACGGCACCGACGGTTTCGCCGGGTCCCTGCTTCCGCTGGACCGCCGTACCGACCTGGCGGCGTTGATCGGCGCGGAGGCCGAGGAGATCGTGTACCGCTACGCCGCCTGCGAACGGAGCGCCACCTACCCGACGCTGGCCGAGCCCGGTGCGCCGCTCCACGACCGATTCACCGGCCGACCGCACGCCGCCGACCCCCGGTTGCTCCGCGACTTCGCCGAACTCACCGCCGCCAACGAGCTTGACCTCGCCGACCAGGACCCCGCCTTCCGTGAGCGCTGGGGCCCCCACCTCTTCGAACTGTTCACCCGGCTGCGGCCCTTGCTGAGCGACGCGGCCTGGGCCGACTGCCGCATCACCCTCGCCTGACCGCACCGCTCATGGTCTGCGGGCGATCAGATACGCCTGGGGGACTTTCTCGCCCAGCTCCGGATCGGCCTCGCGGACCGTACGGGAGTGCAGGGCGAAACCGGCCCCGTCGAGCAGCTCGGCGATCGCCTCCGGGCGGCGGCGCTGGAAGTCCAGGGCGACGGGGTGGTCCCAGGGCCGATCGAGGTGGAGGGGTTCGTCGCCCACCTGGAAGGCGAGGAGGAGGTGGCCGCCGGGGGAGAGGAGGCGGTGGAACTCCTCGAGGAGCGCGGGCATTTCGGTGACCGGCGTGTGGATGGAGGAGTACCAGGACACCACCCCGTTCAGTGAGCCGTCGGGAAGGCCCAGGTCCTGCATCGAGCCCTGCTCGAACCGCAGCCCGGGGTTCTCCCGACGGGCCACGGCGATCATGCCGGCCGAGAGGTCCACCCCGAACACGTCCAGTCCGAGGTCGTGCAGACGCGCGGTCACCCAGCCGGGGCCGCACCCGAGGTCGGCCACCTTGCCGCCGGGCCCGACGAGTTCGGCGAAGAGGCCGAACAGGGCCCGGTCCATCGGGAAGCGTGTGAACAGGTCACGGAAGTGCTCGGCGTAGTCGTCGGCGATGGCGTCGTAGAAGGCGCGGGTGGCGGTGAGGAAGTCGGGGGTGGCCATGGGTACGACGCTAACGGCGCCCACTGACACTCCGACCGACGCCGTACGGCTCAGGCCACTCCCGCCGCCCGGAGCCCCGCCGTCACTCCCGCAGCCACCAGCACCACCACCGGGAACGGCACCCGGCGCCACGCCAGCGCGCAGGCCGCGAGCACGCCGATGAGCCGCGCCCAGCCCCCGAAGCCGTCACCCTCGGTCGCCGCGCCGGTGACGAGCAGGGCGACCAGGAGAAGCACGGCACCGGCGGAGAGCAGTTCCTGCACGCGCGTGGGTAGCTCGACGCGACCGTGCAGCGCCGGTCCCACCAGCCGGAAGGCGTACGTCCCGACGGCCAGGGCCAGGATCACCGCGACCGTGGCGCTCATACGGCGGCGCCCTTACGGCCGTATGCGAGGAGCCCGGTCAGCGCCAGCAGTACCGGTACCCCGGCCGGGACCGCGGGCGTCACCGCCAGTGCGACCACCGCGCCCAGCGCCGCAGCGCGCCGGATGCGGGCGTTCTCCCGCAGTGCGGGCAGGACGAGCGCGGCGAGCACGGCGGGGAAGGCGGCGTCGAGGCCGTAGGTCGCGGTGTCGCCCAGGGCGGTGCCCAGGACGGCGCCGACGAGGACGCCGATGTTCCACACCGCGTACAGGCCGAGGCCGGAGATCCAGAAGGCGGCCCGGCGGCGCCCGGGGTCGGACTGGGCCAGGGCGAAGGCGACCGTCTCGTCGGTCACCAGGTGCGCCCCGAGGAAGCGGGCGGCGCGGCCGCGGCCGAGGATCTCGGCGACGGCGAGGCTGAAGGCGGCCGTGCGGGTGTTGAGGAGCAGGCCGGTGGCGGTGGCGGCGACCGGGCCGCCGCCGGAGATCAGGATGCCGACCGCGCTGAACTGGGCGGATCCCGCGTAGACGACGAGGGACATCACGACCGGCACCCAGACGGGCAGCCCGCCGGCGACGGATATCGCGCCGAAGGACACACCGACGACACCGCTCGCCATCCACACGAGGGCACTGTCGCGGACGAGGGGGCCCCGGGCAGGGGACGAGTCTGTTCGTTGTGGCGAACGCATGTTTCCTACAATGAACAGAATGAGGATCGTTCGTCAAGTCGAACGATCATACCGATGGAGTGAACGACGACGAACATGACTGAACCCCTCGGCTGGATCGCAGCCTCCTTGCGCCGGGAGCGCGCCCGCGCCGGGCTCTCCCTGTCCGAACTGGCCAAACGAGCAGGTATCGCCAAGTCCACGCTGTCGCAGCTGGAGGCGGGGAACGGGAACCCGAGTATCGAGACCGTCTGGGCGCTGGCGGTGGCCCTTGGTGTGCCCTTCAGCGTGCTGGTGGAGCCGCCGTCGCAGTCCGTGCAGGTGATCCGGGCGGGCCAGGGGCCGTCGGTCGCCTCGGAGCACGCGAACTACGTCGGCACGCTGCTGTCGGCGAGCCCACCGGGCGTGCGCCGGGACATCTACCACGTGCGCGCCGAACCGGGCGCGGCCCGCGAGTCGGCACCGCATATTCCGGGATCGGTCGAGCATCTGATCGTCAGCACCGGGAAGGTGAAGGCGGGGCCGCTGGGAGAAGGCGTGGAGCTGAATCCTGGGGATTATGTGACGTATCGCGGAGACCTGCCGCATTTCTACGAGGCGCTGGCGCCCGGGACGACATTCGTGCTGGTGATGCAACACGTCTGAAGCGGAACGACTGAAAGGCAGGAGCCCCGTCGCCATGTGGCGCGGGGCTCCTTGGGTACTGCTCTCAGACTGCGATCACGATGCCACTGGTGGCGATCAGACCGGGGTGACGTTCTCCGCCTGCGGGCCCTTCGGGCCCTGGGTCACGTCGAAGCTCACCTGCTGGTTCTCTTCGAGAGAACGGAAACCCGAGGCGTTGATCGCGGAGTAGTGAACGAAGACGTCGGGGCCGCCGCCCTCCTGGGCGATGAAGCCAAAGCCCTTTTCGGCGTTGAACCACTTCACGGTTCCGGTAGCCATAAGCCCTCCTTGGGCTCACAAAGGGTTGCCCTGCTCCAGAACCTGCAAGTGTGAAACGGTGCCGCACAACTGCATATGTCTGAAAACGACGAGAGCCCGCGGTTACATGCTCCGCAGGCTCTGTACTGCAAGGGAAACCAAACTGCAACTTGCGGCGAGCCTAGCACGCGGGCAGCCGAAAGCAATAGAGGTCAAGATCACTTCACCCGGATGTTTGAACATCCGGATGATGGTTGACCCGGACGGCGGATCGGCCCGGGATCGGGTCGGGGTGGGGTCGGGGACGGCAGCGTACCCGATGGGGTCTAGTCTCGCGATGTGGACAATTCTCGCACCCGGCCGCGCGTCGGCCACATCCAGTTCCTGAACTGCCTGCCCCTGTACTGGGGGCTCGCGAGAACCGGCACGCTCCTCGACTTCGAGCTGACCAAGGACACCCCGGAGAAGCTCAGCGAGCGCCTGGTGCAGGGAGACCTCGACGTGGGGCCGGTCACGCTCGTCGAGTTCCTGCGCCACGCGGACCAGCTGGTCGCCTTCCCCGACATCGCGGTCGGCTGCGACGGACCGGTGATGAGCTGCGTCATCGTCACCCAGGTCCCGCTGGACCGGCTGGACGGCGCCCGTGTGGCCCTCGGCTCGACCTCCCGCACCTCGGTCCGCCTGGCCCAGCTGCTGCTGGCCGAGCGCTTCGGCGTACGGCCGGACTACTACACCTGCCCGCCCGACCTCAGCCTGATGATGCAGGAGGCCGAGGCCGCCGTACTGATCGGTGACGCGGCCCTGCGGGCCAATCTGCACGACGGCCCGCGCCTCGGGCTGGCCGTGCACGACCTCGGTCAGCTGTGGAAGGAGTGGACCGGGCTGCCCTTCGTCTTCGCGGTGTGGGCGGCGCGCCGGGACTACCTGGAGCGGGAGCCGGTCATCACCCGCCAGGTCCACGAGGCGTTCCTCGCCTCCCGCAACCTCTCCCTGGAGGAGGTCGGCAAGGTCGCCGAGCAGGCGGCGCGCTGGGAGGAGTTCGACGAGAAGGTCCTGGAGCAGTACTTCACCACCCTGGACTTCCGCTTCGGCGGGCCGCAGCTGGCGGCGGTGGCCGAGTTCGCCCGCCGCGTCGGCCCGACGACCGGCTTCCCGGCGGACGTGAAGGTGGAACTGCTCCGGCCGTAACCTGCCTCTCACACAGGAGGGTGCTCCGGGGGAGGGGTGAGGGCATGCAGCCGCTCGGTGCGGACGAACCCACCGTCGTGGGGCCCTACCGGCTGCTCGGACGGCTCGGGTCCGGCGGGATGGGCCGGGTCTATCTCGGGCGCAGCGCCGGGGGCCGTACGGTCGCCGTGAAGATCGTGCATCCGCACTTCGCGCTCGACGAGGAGTTCCGCGCCCGCTTCCGCCGCGAGGTGGAGGCGGCACGCCGGGTGGGCGGCGCGTGGACCGCGCCGGTGCTGGACGCGGACCCGGAGGCCGCCGTGCCCTGGGTCGCCACGGCCTACGCGGCCGGCCCGTCCCTCGCCGCGGCCGTCACCTCGGACGGCGGCGGCGCACTGCCCGGGCACACGGCACGGGTACTGGGCGCGGGGCTGGCCGAGGCGCTCGCCGCGGTGCACGAGCTGGGGCTGGTGCACCGGGACGTGAAGCCGTCGAACGTGCTGCTGACCGTCGACGGCCCGCTGCTCATCGACTTCGGTATCGCCCGGGCCACGGACGGCACGGCTTCGCTGACGTCGACGGGCGTCTCGGTCGGCTCGCCGGGCTACATGGCCCCCGAGCAGATCCTCGGCAAGGGCGTCACGGGAGCGGCCGACGTCTTCTCGCTGGGCGCGGTGCTCGCGTACGCGGCGACCGGCGAGCCCCCTTTCCGAGGGGACAGCTCGGCGACGCTGCTGTACAAGGTCGTCCATGAGGAGCCCGAGCTGGGGGAGCTGGGCGCGGGCGTGCTCCGGGAGGTCGTCGAGGCGTGCCTGGCGAAGGAGCCGGCCGCTCGGCCGACCCCCGGGGAGGTGGCCCGCCGGCTCGCTCCCGAGGGGGCGGCGCGGCTGGTGGCGGCGGGGTGGCTACCGGGGCCGCTGGTGGAGCGGTTGGGGCGTACGGCCGTGGAGTTGCTCAATCTGGAGGGGGCGTCCGACGGGGCGGGCGGAGATACCGGGTCCGGGGGCGCCGGGTCCGGGATCGTCGGGTTCAGCGAAGTGGCGGTGCAGGGGGAGCGGACGGGTGCCGTCGGGGAGTTCGGGCCGCCGCCCGTGATGCCTGTGCCCACCGTCGTACCCGGCGCCGTACACACCGCCGCACCCGCCGCGGTACCCGCGCCGGTCGACCCTCCGACCGCGCCTTCCCCGGGCAGGCCCGGCAAGGTGTCCGTCACCGTGGCCGCCGGCGCGGGGGCCGGGGAGGGCGGGCGGGGGCGGCGGTTGAGCTGCACGGTCGCGTTGGCGGTCGCCGGGGCGCTGGCGGCGGTGACGGTGGGCTCGGCGTTCCTGTTCGAGCTGCTGCCGGGCGGGGAGAGCGACGAGGACGCCGGTCCGTCGGGGGCGTACTCCCCGGCTCCGTCGTCCTCGCCGGGCGATGCGGCGACGCCGAGCGCGAGCCCCAGTACCAGTCCGGGGCCCAGCACTCTGCCGACGCACTACATCGGCACCTGGGAAGGACAGGGCAGCGGGCTCGGCGGTGCCCTTCCCATGGGTACCTTCCGGGTGACCGTCCAACAGGCCGGTGTAGGGGAGAAGCTGGGGGAACTGCACCAGACCGACATCATCGGCGCGGTCTGCGTGGACGTGCTGACCCTGAAGCAGGTGACGGAGACCGAGGTCGTCGCCACATCGGTCGGCGCGAAGTCCAACCACAGCGGCTGCAACCCGAAGCCGCACACCATCCGGCTCACCCCGACCGGCGACGACCTGACGTACACGTCGGACAGCAAGGCGGAGGGCAACCCGGTGGCGCGGATGTCACGGGTCTTCGGGGACGAGTAGGACGCGGGGGCGGGGAAACGGGGTGGGCAGATGGTGAGTACGCCGCCGAGCGATGCCGTGGTCATCGCGTTCGCCGCGCTGTGGGGCGCACTGGCCGGCTCCCTGCTGCCGCGCGCCGCCTACCGCTTCTCGGTCCCCCTGGAGGAGGCGGACGAGGGCGCCGGCTGGCGGGCGAGCTGCCCGGCCGGGCATGCCGTCCGGGGGTGGCTGGGGCGGGCCCGGTGCGGGCGGTGCGAGGGCGGTCGCCTGGACGCGCCGGCCACTTCACCGTCGTACTCCTACGGCATCCCCGTCCTCCGCCTCGCCACCGTCACCGCCCTCGTCTGCGTCGCGCTCGCCGCCGCCACCGGGATCCGGCCGGAGCTGGGCGTGTGGTTGCTGCTCGCACCGGTCGGGGTGCTGCTGGGCGTCGTGGATCTGCGGGTTCAGCGGTTGCCCGATCCGCTGACGCTGCCGCTCGCGGTCGTCGTGCCCGCCCTGCTGGGTGTGGTGGCGGTGCTGCCCGAGCACGCGGGGCGGTGGACGACATCGCTGCTGGGCGGGCTCGCACTCGGCGGCGGCTATCTGCTGCTGCACCTGATCAATCCGGCCGGACTGGCCTTCGGCGATGTGAAGCTGTCGCTGGGGGTGGGCGCGGCGCTCGGCTGGTACGGGTGGGCGTCGGTGATGCTCGGCACCTTCGCCGGGTTCCTGCTCGGCGCGCTGTACGCGGGCGTGCTCGTGCTGGCGCGCAGGGCGGGGCGCGGGACGGCGATCGCGTTCGGGCCGTTCCTGCTCGCGGGCGCGCTCGTGGGACTTCTGGCGGGGGCGTACGCGGCCTGACGCCGGGTCGGCGGGAGCGCTGGCGTAGGCTGGCCCGGTCCGCCCACCCGTCTCCCACCACCACCCTTAAATCGGGCGCTTCGCGCTCACTTCCTGATCAGCCCTTACGAACCTTGCGAAAGGGACGCCGTGACCGAGAAGGCCGACCTCACCTCTTTTGATGTCACAGCCGTCCTCGACCGCGCCGCCGCGGGCGGGCGGATCACTCCCGAGGAGGCGCTCGACCTCTACCGCGACGCGCCCCTGCACGCTCTGGGCGCCGCCGCCGACGCCGTACGCCGCCGCCGGTACGCGGGGACCGAGCACATCGCGACGTACATCATCGAGCGGAACATCAACTACACCAACGTGTGTGTGACGGCCTGCAAGTTCTGCGCCTTCTACGCACCGCCGAAGAGCGACAAGGGCTGGACGCGCGACCTGGACGACATCCTGCGGCGCTGCGCCGAGACGGTCGAACTGGGCGGTACGCAGGTCATGTTCCAGGGCGGACACCACCCGGACTACGGCGTCGAGTACTACGAGAAGCACTTCGCCGCCATCAAGAAGGAGTTCCCGCAGCTCGTCATCCACAGCCTGGGGGCGAGCGAGGTCGAGCACATGGCGCGGATCTCCAAGGTGTCGGTCGAGGAGGCCATCCAGCGGATCCACGCCGCCGGTCTCGACTCCTTCGCCGGCGCGGGCGCCGAACTGCTGCCCGAGCGGCCGCGCAAGGCCATCGCCCCGCTGAAGGAGTCCGGCGAGCGCTGGCTGGAGATCATGGAGACCGCGCACCGGCTGGGCGTGGAGTCGACCTCGACGATGCTGATGGGCACGGGCGAGACCAACGCCGAGCGCATCGAGCACCTGCGGATGATCCGTGACGTGCAGGACCGGACCGGTGGCTTCCGGGCCTTCATCCCCTACCTCTACCAGCCGCAGAACAACCACCTCAAGGGCCGCACGCAGGCCACGATCTTCGAGTACCTGCGGATGATCGCGATCGCCCGGATCTTCCTCGACAACGTGGCCCACATCCAGGGCTCCTGGCTGACCACCGGCCAGGACGCGGGCCAGCTGACCCTGCACTACGGCGCGGACGACCTCGGCTCGGTCATGCTGGAGGAGAACGTCGTCTCGGCGGCCGGGGCCAGGCACCGCTCCAATCTTCAGGAAATGATCGACATGATCCGTACGGCGGGGCGGGTGCCGGCCCAGCGTTCCACGACGTACGAACACCTCGTCGTCCACGACGACCCGGCGAACGACCCCGTCGACCAGCGGGTCGTGTCCCACATCTCGTCCACGGCGATCGAGGGCGGCACCGCGCACCCCGAGCTGAAGATCCTGGCTTCCAACTGAGCCTGCCTTGCTGACGATCCACGCCGCCGACCTGCTGCTTCCCGGCCATCCGGAGCGGCCGGCCGTGCCGGGTGGCGCGGTGCTCGTGGACGGGCGTGCGATCGCTGCCGTCGGTCCGTACGAGGAACTGGCGGCCGCGCATCCACGCGCGCGCGTACGACGCTGGCCGGGCCTGCTGACCCCGGGCCTGGTCAACCCGTATGGCCCTGAGCTGCTGGAGCGCGCCTACCACCCCGACCCCCGCGAGGCCGACGAGCTCGGCACCGAGCCGCTGACCGGCGAGGCGCTCGCCGCGCTCGCCCTGACCGACGTGCGCCGGGGAGCGAGCGCGCGGCGCGGGGTGCAGCGGATGCTGGCGCGCGGCACGGTGGCCGTGGCGGGGGACCTGCGGCTGCCCGAGGTGCTGGACGCCGTGCACCGGTCCGGGCTGACGGCCGGGGAACGGTTCGAGGACCCGCCCGGTCCGCCGACCCTCGACCCGCTGGCCGGGCGGACCGCGCTCGCGGAGGCGACCCTGCGGCCGCTTCTGCCGCACGCCGGCCTGCCCGCCACCTTCGCCGTCTTCGACGCGCCGGACGAGGCGGGGCTGTTGGCCCACGGCGCCGACTGCTGCGTGGCGACGGTACTGGACGGCCGCCTGGTCCACCGACGCCGGTAGCTCCGCTCGGCGGCCGCGGGCCGCGGGGCTGTGGGTCGCTCGGCCGTGCCGGCCTGGCTGTGGGCAGTCGTTCCGCAGGGCGATGGGGGCACCTCCCATGCCCTTGAGGCAATGGGGGAGGGTGGGCACAGTCCTCGGCGCCGGGCACCGTTTCGACCGAGGGCGAGGCTCCCGGCGTGAGCCCGTACTGCCACAATGGCCCCGTGACCCGCGCATCCCTGGACAAGCAGCCGCACGAAGTCGCCTCGATGTTCGACAACGTGGCGGAACGGTACGACCTGACCAACGACGTGCTGTCCCTGGGACAGGACCGGCGCTGGCGCAAGGAGGTCGCGAAGGCGGTCGACGCCCGCCCCGCGCAGAAGGTCCTGGACCTGGCCGCCGGCACGGCGACGTCCTCACTGCCCTTCGCGCAGACGGGCGCGTACGTCGTCCCCTGCGACTTCTCCCTGGGCATGCTCCAGGTCGGCAAGCGCAAGCACACCTGGCTGCCCTTCACGGCCGGGGACGCCACGAGGCTGCCGTTCAAGGACGACACCTTCGACGCCGTGACCATCTCCTTCGGACTGCGCAACGTGCAGGACTTCGACGCGGCGCTGCGGGAGATGCACCGGGTGACCCGGCCCGGCGGGCGCGTGGTGATCTGCGAGTTCTCACACCCGACCTGGGCGCCCTTCCGCACCGTCTACACCGAGTACCTGATGCGCGCCCTGCCCCCGGTCGCGCGCGCGGTGTCGTCGAACCCGGAGGCGTACGTCTATCTCGCCGAGTCCATCCGCGCCTGGCCCGACCAGCCGGCCCTGGCCGAGCGCCTGAAGAAGGCCGGCTGGTCGAAGGTGGCGTGGCGCAACCTCACGGGCGGGGTCGTGGCCCTGCACCGGGGCTTCAAGGAGAGCTGAGGCCCTCCCCGGGCCCCTTCAGCCGGCGATCGCCTCGAAGGCGTCCCCCGGCCGGTCCAGCTCACGCTGGAGTCCGCCGCCGCCCGGCCTGGGCACCCGCGGCTCACGCACGCCCGCGCCTCCGCCGCCCTCTCCCTCGCCGAAGTCGAACCAGACGGTGACGACCGCCCCGCGCGGCACCTCGGCCCCGGGTGGTGGATATTGCCGTACGACATAGTCGACGACGGTGTGGTGGAAGTCGGGCCGGTCGGGGGCGGTCAGGAGCACCCCGTGGGCCTGGGCTTTCGCGCGCGCGTCCATCGCCATCAGGCCGGTGAGTTTCGGTACGCGCACTTCGGGTGTTTTGGGTGGTATGAGCACAGATGTCACCCCCAGCGGTACCTGAAGGGTAACCGCCCGGGGTGCCGTCCGGAAGCGCCAGGTGTCTTTCTGTAACAGTCAATTACTCTGGGTTATCGGGCCCTGTCAGGTCGAGCCGGTAGCAGCGGCCCTCCCGCCGGGAGACCGGCGTGGTGTACACCTCGGCGAGCCGCATCCCCAGCCGCTGGGTCACCGCGACGGAGCGGGCGTTGCGCGCGTCCACCATCGCCACCACGCTTGGCACGCCGGCCTCCCGCAGCCGCTCCAGCGTCATCCGCGCGGCCGCCGTGACATACCCCTTGCCCCAGTGCTCCCGGGCGAGCCGCCAGCCGATCTCGATCTCGCCGGTCGGCCCCCAGTCCCGGGGCCACGGCTGGGCACCCGTGAACCCGATGACCCGCCCGGACTCGTCGAGCATGGTCCACAGACAGAAGCCGAGTTGGGCGTCGTGCCGCCGCTGGCGGGCGGTGAGCTCCTCGTAGACGGACAGTTCCGCCGGCTTGCCGCCGTGGAACTCCATGACGTCCGGGTGGCCGAAGATCCGGTGCCACGCGACCGCGTCCTCGTCGGTGGGGACACGCAGCCGTACTTCGGGGAGAACTCGGTTCACGGGGCAGCCCTTCAGCCGGGTGATCAATTCTGCTGAATAGACTGCCCATGTCCAGTGCCGGTCGGCACGCAGATTTCGAACCTTGGGGAGATCCCGCCGTGACCTTCGTGACCGAGCCTCTCTCCGAAAACACCGCCGATGTCATCGTGGTCGGCGCGGGACCTGCCGGCTCCACGACGGCCTACCACCTCGCCAAGTCCGGTCTGGACGTCCTGTTGTTGGAGAAGACCGAGTTCCCGCGCGAGAAGGTCTGCGGCGACGGCCTCACCCCGCGCGCGGTCAAGCAGCTGGTGGCCATGGGGATCGACATCTCCGAGGAGGCCGGCTGGCTGCGCAACAAGGGCCTGCGCATCATCGGCGGCGGGGTCCGGCTCCAGCTGGACTGGCCGGATCTCGCCTCCTTCCCCGACTACGGCCTCGTCCGCAAGCGCGACGACTTCGACGAGCAGCTCGCCCGCCAGGCCCAGAAGGCGGGGGCGCGGCTGTACGAGCGGTGCAACGTCTCCGGGCCGATCGTCGACGACCGCACCGGCCGCATCACCGGCGTGACCGCCAAGCTGGGCGAGGAGAAGCGCGAAGTCACCTTCCACGCGCCGCTGGTGGTGGCCGCCGACGGCAACTCCACCCGGCTGTCGCTGGCGATGGGCCTGCACCGCCGCGAGGACCGCCCGATGGGCGTCGCGGTCCGTACGTACTTCACCTCCCCGCGCCACGACGACGACTACCTGGAGTCCTGGCTGGAGCTGTGGGACCGCAGGGGGCCGGGCGAGGACCGGCTGCTGCCCGGCTACGGCTGGATCTTCGGCATGGGCGACGGCACGTCCAACGTCGGTCTGGGCGTCCTGAACACCTCCGACTCCTTCAAGGAGCTGGACTGGCGCGAGGTGCTGAAGGCGTGGTGCGCGTCCATGCCGGAGGACTGGGGCTACACCCCGGAGAACATGACCGGCCCGATCCGCGGCGCCGCCCTGCCCATGGCCTTCAACCGCAAGCCCCACTACACCAAGGGCCTGCTGCTGGCCGGTGACGCCGGTGGCCTGGTGAACCCCTTCAACGGCGAGGGCATCGCCTACGCCATGGAGTCCGGGCAGCTCGCCGCCGACGTCATCGTCCAGGCACACGCGCGTGCCACTCCCGGCCAGCGCGAACTCGCCCTCCAGCGCTATCCGCAGATCCTCGCGGACACCTACGGCGGCTACTACACGCTCGGCCGTGCCTTCGTGAAGCTCATCGGCAACCCGAAGGTCATGAAGATCGCCGCCCAGCGGGGTCTGACCCACCCGCTGCTGATGAAGTTCACCCTCAAGCTCCTGGCCAACCTCACCGACCCCACGGGCGGCGACGCGATGGACCGCATCATCAACGGCCTGAGCAAGGTGGCCCCGAAGGCGTAGCCGCTCCGGGGAGACCGGAAGGGCCGCTGCCCCCGAGCGGCTGCGGCCCTTCGCCGGTGTGTGGCGGTGCGGTCGGCGCACCTGCGGTGGTGTGCTCAGCGCACGTACGGTGGTGCGCTCAGAGCACGTACGGTGGTGCGCTCAGAGCACGCGCACCGCACCCGTCGCCGGGTAGCCGGACAGGTTCTGGATGACGACGCCCTTGGAGGGGTTGGCCGCGTCCAGGTACTGGCCGTTTCCGACGTAGACACCCACGTGGTAGGCCGAGCCCTTGGCGCCCCAGTAGAGGATGTCGCCGACCTGCAGGTTGGACAGGGACACCTCGACGCCCATCCGCGACTGGTCCTGCGAGACGCGCGGCAGATCCACGCCGACCTGCTTGAACGCGGCCTGGACCAGGCTGGAGCAGTCCCACGCGTTGGGCCCGGCCGCGCCCAGGACGTAGGCGTCGCCCAGCTGCGCCTTGAGGAAGGAGATGACCGTGCCCACGCTGCCGCTGGCGGGCGCGCTCACGGTGGTGGTCGTCGAGGCGGAGGCGGACAGGGCGGTGCGCTCCGCGTTGCGCGCGGCACGCTCGGCGGCGGCCTTGCGGGCGGCCTCGGCGGCCTGCTTGCGCGCCTCCTCCTTCTTCGCCGCGGCGAGGTCCTTCGCGGCCTGCTCGGCCGCCGCGGCGGCGGCCGCGTCACGCTCGGCCTGCAGCTGGTACTCCGCGGCGGCCTGCTCCATGGCCTGAGCGGACTGCGCGACCTGCGCGCTCAGGTCGGCGGTCAGGGTCGGCAGTTCCAGCGTCTGCGTCACCGGCTCCGCCGCGTTGGCCGCAGTGGACGCGCCGGCCACGCCGACGGTGCTGAGGATGCCACCGGCCACTCCGGCCCGCATCGCGATCGTCGACGCGCTGCGAGGGCGGGGCTTCCGGTGGCTACGTATGTGAGCGGTGTGGGACATGGGTACAAGCGGTACCAGGGGCTGCTCCATACCTTCAAGGAACGTGTGCTGCGCCACACTTGTTCAATCCGCGGCCCAACTCCCGGGTGCAGTTTTCTTTATTGACGGCGTAACGGTCATTGCGGACACACGTGATCATGCCTGTGATCATGGCCTTTCGCTGTTACGTCCGAATTGCCCGCGACCTACCATCGGTGGGGACTGTTGGCCAAGCCCGGTTCCCATAAGGCCCTTGTGAATGTGGCCGAGGTCACGGAACGGTTACCGATGTGGCCGCGTCTCGCGCGGGCCGGCCTGGCCGGATCCGCTCGTGAACGCGTGCACACGCGCCCGGCCCGTCCACACCCGGTTCCGTTCTCCCCCTCATGTGTGAACGCGGTCCTCTATCAAGGGTCCGCGTCCAGCACCAATTTGCATGCAAGGGAAGCATCTTGATATGGAGACGCCGCTGCTGCCTGCATCGATGAACAAAAATGTCACTTCTGGTGATCACTCTGACGCTTCACGTGCGAAGATCACCACTGATGTGACTTCATGATCCTTCGTCAGGTGGCAGAGATCACAAAGCTTGGGTAATACCCCGTGTCGCAGATCACAGAGCCTCGGGCATAAGATGCGAGGCAGTTGGGCTTGTGACCTGCTTCACATGTTCTCGATCTTCGCCGGGACGGGCGGGGCTCGTGGGGCAGTTGAGGCAGGAAGGGAGTCCGAAGAACCGCCACCAGTCAGTGCCGACTGAAGGGAGCGAGGAGCGGTGAACGCTTATGCGCCCATCCTCGTACTGGGAGCCCTCGGGGCAGGCTTTGCGATCTTCTCCGTGGTCATGGCCACGCTGATCGGTCCGAAGCGGTACAACCGCGCCAAGCTCGAGGCGTACGAGTGCGGCATCGAGCCGACCCCCACGCCGGCCGGCGGCGGGCGCTTCCCCATCAAGTACTACCTGACGGCGATGCTCTTCATCGTCTTCGACATCGAGATCGTCTTCCTCTACCCCTGGGCCGTCACCTTCGACGCCCTGGGTGTTTTCGGGCTCGTGGAGATGCTGCTCTTCGTGCTCACCGTCTTCGTCGCGTACGCGTACGTATGGCGGCGCGGCGGCCTGGAATGGGACTGAGGGGCCTTTAAGACATGGGACTCGAAGAAAAGCTGCCGAGCGGCTTCCTGCTGACCACCGTCGAGCAGGCCGCGGGCTGGGTGCGCAAGGCGTCCGTCTTCCCCGCCACCTTCGGCCTCGCCTGCTGCGCCATCGAGATGATGACCACCGGGGCCGGACGCTACGACATGGCGCGCTTCGGCATGGAGGTCTTCCGCGGCTCGCCGCGCCAGGCGGACCTGATGATCGTCGCGGGCCGGGTGAGCCAGAAGATGGCACCGGTGCTCCGGCAGGTCTACGACCAGATGCCGAACCCCAAGTGGGTGATCTCCATGGGGGTCTGCGCCTCCTCGGGCGGCATGTTCAACAACTACGCGATCGTGCAGGGCGTCGACCACGTCGTCCCGGTCGACATCTACCTACCTGGCTGTCCGCCACGGCCCGAGATGCTGCTGGACGCCATCCTCAAGCTGCACCAGAAGATCCAGACCTCCAAGCTCGGCGTGAACGCCGAGGAAGCGGCCCGCGAGGCGGAGGAAGCGGCGCTCAAGGCCCTGCCCACGATCGAGATGAAGGGGCTGCTGCGGTGAGCGACGCGAACGGCAACGGGGTCAACCCCGAGAAGGAGCTCTCCGCGGAGAACCTCCCCGGCCAGCGCGGCCAGGGCGGCGAGGAGATCCGCGTCCAGCGCGGCATGTTCGGCGCCAACAACGGCGGCGACACCTCTGGCTACGGCGGCCTGGTCCGCTCCGTCCGCCTCCCGGGCCCGGCGAGCCGGCCCTACGGCGGCTGGTTCGACGAGGTCGCCGACGAACTGGAGGGCGCGCTGGAGGAGCAGGGCCTGCTGCCCGACAACGCCATCGAGAAGACGGTCGTCGACCGCGACGAACTCACCTTCCACATCGAACGCGAGCACCTGCTCCGCGTCGCCCGCACCCTGCGCGACGACCCGGCCCTCCGCTTCGAACTGTGCACCGGCGTCAGCGGCGTCCACTACCCGAACGACAAGGGCCGCGAGCTGCACGCCGTCTACCACCTGCGCTCGATCACCCACAACCGGCTGATCCGCCTGGAGGTCAGCGCCCCGGACAGCGACCCGCACATCCCGTCCCTTGTCCCGGTCTATCCGACCAACGACTGGCACGAGCGTGAGACCTACGACTTCTTCGGGATCGTCTTCGACGGTCACCCGGCCCTGACGCGGATCATGATGCCGGACGACTGGCAGGGCCACCCGCAGCGCAAGGACTACCCCCTCGGCGGCATCCCCGTCGAGTACAAGGGCGCCCAGATCCCGGCTCCGGACCAGCGGAGGTCGTACTCGTGAGCACTTCCCACGCATCTGCCGCCTCGGCGCGCGAGACCACCGAAGGCACCGTCTACACGGTCACCGGTGGCGACTGGGACGAGGTCGTCCAGTCCGCGGCCCGCGCCGACGACGAGCGCATCGTCGTCAACATGGGCCCCCAGCACCCCTCCACCCACGGGGTGCTCCGCCTGATCCTGGAGATCGAGGGCGAGACGGTCACCGAGGCCCGCTGCGGCATCGGCTATCTGCACACCGGCATCGAGAAGAACCTCGAGTTCCGCACGTGGACGCAGGGCACCACCTTCGTCACGCGCATGGACTACCTGACGTCCTTCTTCAACGAGACCGCCTACTGCCTCGCCGTCGAGAAACTCCTCGGCATCGAGGACCAGATCCCCGACCGGGCCACGATCATCCGGGTGCTCCTGATGGAGCTGAACCGGCTCTCCTCCCACCTGGTGTGCATCGCCACCGGCGGTATGGAACTCGGCGCGACCACGATCATGATCTACGGATTCCGTGATCGCGAGATGATCCTCGACATCTACGAGCTGGTCACCGGCCTGCGCATGAACCACGCGTACATCCGGCCCGGCGGACTCGCCCAGGACCTGCCGCCCGGCGCGGTGGACCAGATCCGCGAGTTCGTGAAGACGATGAAGAAGAACCTCCCGGAGTACGACAAGCTCGCCACCGGGAACCCCATCTTCAAGGCCCGTATGCAGGACATCGGCTATCTGGATCTGGCCGGCTGCATGGCACTCGGCGCCACCGGCCCGATCCTGCGCTCCACCGGCCTGCCCCACGACCTGCGCAAGGCCCAGCCCTACTGCGGCTACGAGACCTACGACTTCGAGGTCCCGACCGCCGACACCTGCGACTCCTACGGCCGCTTCCTCATCCGGCTGGAGGAGATGCGCCAGTCGCTGAGGATCGTCGAGCAGTGCCTGGACCGGCTGGAGCCGGGCCCGGTCATGGTCGCCGACAGGAAGATCGCCTGGCCCGCCCAGCTCGCCCTGGGACCGGACGGGCTCGGCAACTCCCTGGACCACATCAAGAAGATCATGGGCACCTCCATGGAAGCCCTGATCCACCACTTCAAGCTGGTGACCGAGGGCTTCCGCGTCCCGCCGGGACAGGCGTACGCGGCCGTCGAGTCACCGAAGGGCGAACTCGGAGTGCACGCCGTCTCCGACGGCGGCACCCGCCCCTTCCGGGTCCACTTCCGCGACCCGTCCTTCACCAACCTGCAGGCCATGGCGGCGATGTGCGAGGGCGGCCAGGTCGCCGACGTCATCGTCGCCGTCGCGTCCATCGACCCCGTGATGGGAGGCGTCGACCGGTGACCACCTCATCTTCGGACCGCGGCGTCAGCCTGGGCATGCCCGAACTGCCCGCGCCCACGTACCCGGACGACGTCCGGACCCGGCTGGAGGCGGACGCGCGCGAGATCATCGCCCGCTACCCCGACTCCCGGTCCGCGCTTCTGCCGATGCTGCACCTCGTGCAGTCGGAGGAGGGCCATGTCACGCGCACCGGGATGCGGTTCTGCGCGGACATGCTCGGCCTGACCACCGCCGAGGTCACCGCGGTCGCCACCTTCTACACCATGTACCGGCGCCGGCCGTCCGGCGACTACCAGGTCGGGGTGTGCACCAACACGCTGTGCGCGGTGATGGGCGGCGACGCGATCTTCGAGGAGCTCCAGGACTACCTGGGCGTCGGCAACGGCGAGACCACCGACGACGGCAAGATCACCTTGGAGCACATCGAGTGCAACGCGGCCTGCGACTTCGCTCCGGTCGTGATGGTCAACTGGGAGTTCTTCGACAACCAGACCCCGCAGAGCGTCAAGCGCCTGGTGGACGACCTGCGCATCGGCAGGACCGTCTCGCCGACGCGTGGGGCGCCGCTGTGCACCTTCAAGGAGACCTCGCGGATTCTGGCCGGCTTCCCCGACGAGCGGGACGGGGCCGTCGAGGCGAGCGGGAGCGCGGGACCGGCGTCGCTGGTGGGCCTTCGCCTGGCAAGGGGAGAGACCGCACCCGCGCGCGTGGTCCATCCGCGGGACGGCGGCCCGCACGGCGAGCCGCAGGAAGGTGCGGTGCACGAGCCGTCGCCGGCCGAGCACCTCAGTTCACATGACGCGCCGCAGGACACATCGGCCTCCGACCCAGCCCACCCGGCAGGGCCTATCGCCGAGGAGGGGGAGGGATGACCTTGGCACCCGAGCTGAAAGACACGAGCCCCGAGAAGCTGCTCGCACCCGTGCTGTCGGCCTTCTGGGACGAGGACCGGTCCTGGTCGCTGGACGTCTACCGAAGGCACGAAGGATACGAGGGACTTCGCAAGGCGCTCGCCATGTCGCCGGACGACGTGATCGCGTACGTCAAGGACTCCGGTCTGCGCGGGCGCGGCGGCGCGGGATTCCCGACGGGGATGAAGTGGCAGTTCATTCCCCAGGGTGATGGAAAACCGCACTATCTAGTTGTCAACGCCGACGAATCGGAGCCCGGGACGTGCAAGGACATCCCGCTCCTCTTCGCGAACCCGCACAGCCTCATCGAGGGCATCGTCATCGCGTGTTATGCCATCAGGTCTTCGCATGCCTTCATCTATCTGCGTGGTGAAGTCGTCCCTGTTCTGCGGCGGTTGCACGAGGCCGTGCGCGAGGCGTACGCGGCGGGCTACCTCGGTGAGAACATCCTGGGCAGCGGACTCGATCTGGACCTCACCGTGCACGCCGGCGCCGGCGCGTACATCTGCGGTGAGGAGACCGCGCTCCTGGACTCCCTCGAAGGCCGCCGTGGTCAACCGCGGCTGCGTCCCCCCTTCCCTGCTGTGGCGGGCCTCTACGCGTGCCCGACTGTTGTGAACAACGTCGAGTCGATCGCGTCGGTTCCCGCGATCCTGCAGCGGGGCAAAGAATGGTTCCGGTCGATGGGGAGCGAGAAGTCGCCCGGCTTCACGCTCTACTCGCTCAGCGGCCACGTCGCCAGCCCCGGCCAGTACGAGGCTCCGCTCGGCATCACCCTGCGCCAGCTGCTGGAGATGAGCGGCGGCATGCGCCCCGGCCACCGCCTGAAGTTCTGGACGCCGGGCGGCTCCTCCACCCCGATGTTCACCGACGAGCACCTCGACGTCCCCCTCGACTACGAGGGAGTGGGCGCCGCGGGGTCCATGCTCGGCACGAAGGCACTCCAGTGCTTCGACGAGACGACCTGCGTGGTGCGGGCGGTGACCCGCTGGACCGAGTTCTACGCCCACGAATCCTGCGGCAAGTGCACGCCCTGCCGCGAAGGCACGTACTGGCTGGTGCAGTTGCTGCGGGACATCGAGGCCGGCAAGGGACAGATGTCCGACCTCGACAAGCTCAACGACATCGCCGACAACATCAACGGCAAGTCCTTCTGCGCCCTCGGCGACGGCGCCGCCTCGCCGATCTTCTCCTCGCTCAAGTACTTCCGTGAGGAGTACGAGCAGCACATCACGGGCCGCGGCTGCCCCTTCGACCCGGCCAAGTCGACGGCCTGGGCCGACCGTACGGAGGTGAACGCATGACCGTGACCAGCAGCGCTCCGTCCGGGAGCGGCGAGGCGGCACTCCCGCCGGAAGATCTGGTGACGCTGACGATCGACGGCGCGGAGATCAGCGTGCCGAAGGGCACCCTGGTCATCCGGGCCGCCGAGGAACTCGGCATCGAGATCCCCCGGTTCTGCGACCACCCGGCCCTGGACCCGGCCGGCGCCTGCCGCCAGTGCATCGTCGAGGTCGAGGGCCAGCGCAAGCCCATGGCGTCCTGCACGATCACGTGCACGGACGGCATGGTGGTGAAGACCCACCTCACCTCGCCGGTCGCCGAGAAGGCCCAGAAGGGTGTGATGGAGCTCCTGCTCATCAACCACCCGCTGGACTGCCCCGTCTGCGACAAGGGCGGCGAGTGCCCCCTGCAGAACCAGGCCATGTCGCACGGCAACGCCGAGTCCCGCTTCGAGGGACGCAAGCGGACCTACGAGAAGCCCGTGCCGATCTCCACACAGGTGCTGCTCGACCGCGAGCGGTGCGTGCTGTGCGCCCGCTGCACCCGCTTCTCCAACCAGATCGCCGGCGACCCGATGATCGAGCTGATCGAGCGGGGCGCGCTCCAGCAGGTCGGCACCGGTGAGGGCGATCCGTTCGAGTCGTACTTCTCCGGCAACACCATCCAGATCTGCCCGGTCGGCGCGCTCACCTCGGCGGCCTACCGTTTCCGCTCCCGCCCCTTCGACCTCGTCTCCTCGCCGTCCATCTGCGAGCACTGCTCCGGCGGCTGCGCCACCCGCACCGACCACCGGCGCGGCAAGGTCATGCGGCGCCTCGCCGAGAACGACCCCGAGGTCAACGAGGAGTGGGTGTGCGACAAGGGACGCTTCGCGTTCCGGTACGCGCAGCTCAAGGACCGCCTTCAGACGCCGCTGCTGCGCAACGCCGAGGGTGAGCTGGAGCCGGCGTCCTGGCCGGAGGCGCTGCAGATCGCCGCGCAGGGCCTGCTGGCCTCGCGGGGGCGCACCGGCGTGCTGACCGGTGGCCGGCTCACCATCGAGGACGCCTACGCGTACAGCAAGTTCGCGCGCGTGGCGCTCGACACCAACGACATCGACTTCCGCGCGCGCGTGCACAGCGGCGAGGAGGCGGACTTCCTCGCGGCCCGGGTCGCCGGACACGGCCGCGACCTCGACGGACGGGGCGTCACGTACACCTCGCTGGAGAAGGCGCCCGCCGTCCTGCTGATCGGCTTCGAGTCCGAGGAGGAGGCGCCCGGCGTCTTCCTGCGGCTGCGCAAAGCCTGGCGCAAGCACGGCATGAAGGTGTACTCGCTGGCCACGCACGCCACCCGCGGCCTGGAGAAGGCGGGCGGCACCCTGCTGCCGGCCGCTCCCGGCACCGAGACCGAGTGGCTGGACGCCCTGGCCGGCGGGGTCGGCCTGGACGAGGCGGGCGGCCGCGCGGCGGAGGCGCTGCGGGCCGAGGGCGCCGTCATCGTCGTGGGGGAGCGGCTGGCCGGTGTGCCCGGCGGGCTCACCGCCGCCGTACGGGCCGCGTCCGCGACCGGTGCCGAGCTGGTGTGGATCCCGCGCCGGGCAGGGGAGCGGGCCGGGATCGAGGCGGGCGCGCTGCCGTCGCTGCTGCCGGGCGGGCGCCCGGCCACCGACCCGCGCGCGCGTGAGGAGGTCGCCGCCGTCTGGGGCGTCGCCGAACTCCCGCACCGCTACGGCCGGGACACCGGCCAGATCGTCGAGGCCGCCGCCGGTGGCGAACTGCAGGCACTGGTCGTGGCCGGTGTCGAGGTCGCCGACCTGCCCGACCCGGCACGCGCGCGTGAGGCGCTGGACGAGGTGGGTTTCCTGGTGTCGCTGGAGCTGCGGCCCGGCGAGATCACCGAGCGCGCCGACGTCGTCCTGCCGGTGGCCGCCGTGGCCGAGAAGGCCGGGGCCTTCCTGAACTGGGAGGGCAGGGTGCGGTTCTTCGACGCCGCGCTCAAGCCGGAGCAGATGACCCGGCGCCTCGCGCCCACCGACGCGCGCGTGCTGCAGATGCTCGCCGACGCCATGGACGTCCACCTGGGCCTGCCGGATCTGCGCACCACGCGCGCGGAGATCGACCGGCTCGGCCTCTGGGACGGGCCGCGCGCCGGCGACTCGCTGGATACCGCGGCCGTGCTGCCGCGGCCCGCCGCCGGGGAGGCCGTACTGGCCGGACACCGGCTGCTGCTCGACCAGGGGGTCCTTCAGGAGGGCGACGAGGCGCTCGCCGGGACGCGGCACGCGGCACGCGCACGTGTGTCGGCCGCGACGGCCGCCGAGGCGGGCGTCAAGGACGGCGATGTGCTCGCCGTGACCGGACCCGCCGGCGAGGTCCAGCTGCCCCTGCAGGTCACCGAGATGCCGGACCGGGTGGTCTGGCTGCCGCTGAACTCCGTCGGCGGGGGCGTCGCCTCCGACACCGGCGCGCTGCCCGGGTCCCTCGTCCGCATCGGCCCGGCCACACCGGCCGCCGAAGCCCCCCAGGAGGTGGAGGCATGAGCCCGTACCTCGCCGCTGAAGACCTCTCGATGTTCGGCCGCGACCCCTGGTGGCTGGTCGTCATCAAGGCCGTCTTCTGCTTCGCCTTCCTGATGCTGACCGTGCTGATCTCCATCGTCATGGAGCGCAAGGTCGTCGGATGGATGCAGCGGCGCATCGGCCCCAACCGGCACGGCCCCTGGGGCATGCTCCAGTCGCTCGCCGACGGCGTGAAGCTGATGCTCAAGGAGGACATCGTCGTCAAGCGCGCGGACAAGGTGGTGTTCGTCCTCGCGCCGGTCATCGCGGCCATCCCGGCCTTCATGGCGATCGCGGTGATCCCCTTCGGCCCGGCCGGCAACGAGATCTCGATCTTCGGCCAGCGCACCACGATGCAGCTCACCGACCTGCCGGTGGCGATGCTGTACATCCTGGCCATCGGCTCGCTGGGCGTGTACGGCTTCGTCCTGGGCGGCTGGTCCTCCGGTTCGACGTACCCGCTGCTCGGCGGCATCCGCTCGGTCGCCCAGATCATCTCGTACGAGATCGCCATGGGCGCGGCCTTCGCCTCGGTCTTCCTCTACTCCGGTTCCATGTCGACGTCCGCGATCGTGGAGGCGCAGGAGGACCGCTGGTACATGGTGCTGCTCCCGGTCTCGTTCCTGATCTACATGGTGACGATGATCGGCGAGTCCAGCCGGGCCCCGTTCGACATGCCGGAGTCCGAGGGCGACCTGGTCGGCGGATTCAACACCGAGTACTCGTCGATCAAGTTCGCGATGTTCATGCTGTCCGAGTACATCCACATGGTCACGGTGTCGATGATCGCGGTGACCCTGTTCCTCGGCGGCTGGCGGGCGCCCTGGCCCGTCAGCACCTTCTGGGAGGGCGCGAACCACGGCTGGTGGCCGATGCTCTGGTTCGTCGTCAAGCTCCAGATGCTGATCTTCTTCTTCATCTGGCTGCGCGGCACCCTCCCGCGGGTCCGCTACGACCAGCTGATGCAGCTCGGCTGGAAGGTCCTCATCCCGGTCGCCGTGGCGTGGCTGATGCTGGTCGCCACCGTGCGCGCCCTGCGGAACGAGGGCTACGACTTCTCCGACATCGCCCTCTACGTCGGCGGCGGCGTCCTCGTCCTGCTGCTGCTCTCCTTCGTCGCCGACATGTTCCGCGAGAAGACGCAGAAGGCCGAGCAGGCCGTGGAACAGCCCGCCGCCTTCGACCCGATGGCAGGCGGATTCCCCGTGCCACCGCTGCCGGGGCAGGAGTTGCCGCCGGTGCCGAGGCGTCGCCCGCACCGCGAGCGGGAGCTGATTGTCAGTGGTGGGTCGGACACTGTGAGTGACGGATCGCTGGAGGGAAAGGAGGCGTCCGATGGCTGAGGAGCCCAAGGAGACCAAGCCCGGTTTCATGAACCCCGTCGCCGGGTTCGGCGTGACCTTCAAGGCCATGTTCAAGAAGCGGCTGACCGAGCAGTACCCGGAGCAGAAGAAGACCACGGCTCCGCGGTTCCACGGACGGCACCAGCTCAACCGGCACCCGGACGGCCTGGAGAAGTGCGTCGGCTGCGAGCTGTGCGCCTGGGCCTGCCCGGCAGACGCCATCTATGTGGAGGGCGCGGACAACACCGACGAGGAGCGCTACTCGCCGGGCGAGCGGTACGGGCGCGTGTACCAGATCAACTACGCCCGCTGCATCCTGTGCGGCCTGTGCATCGAGGCGTGCCCCACACGCGCGCTCACGATGACCAACGAGTTCGAGCTCGCCGACTCCAGCCGCGCCAACCTCATCTACACCAAGGAGCAGCTGCTCGCCGGCCTCGAGGACGGCATGGTCGACACGCCCCACGCCATCTACCCGGGGACGGACGAGCAGGACTACTACCGCGGCCTGGTGACGGAGGCCGCGCCCGGCACCGAGCGCCAGGTCGCCGTCTCCAAGGGCGAGAGGCCCGAGGAAGAGGAGGTGGACGCATGAGCGCGCAGCTCGCCGCGTACTCGACGTCCACCGGCGAGGCGTTGCAGTTCTGGGTCCTCGGCACCGTCGCGGTGATCGGTGCCCTGTGCACCGTCTTCATGAAGAAGGCCGTGCACAGCGCGCTCTGCCTGGCCGGCACCATGATCATCCTGGCGATCTTCTACCTCGCCAACGGCGCCTACTTCCTGGGCATCGTGCAGATCGTCGTCTACACCGGCGCGATCATGATGCTGTTCCTGTTCGTGGTGATGCTGGTCGGCGTGACCGCGGCGGACTCGCTGAAGGAGACCATCAAGGGCCAGCGGTGGCTGGCCCTCCTGTGCGGCCTCGGTTTCGGCATCCTGCTGACCGCCGGCATCGGCAACGCCTCCCTGACGGAGTTCAACGGCCTCGCCCAGGCCAACTCCGGCGGGAACGTGGAGGGCCTCGCCGCCCTGATCTTCACCAAGTACGTCTTCGCCTTCGAGATCACCGGCGCCCTGCTCATCACGGCCGCCGTCGGTGCCATGGTGCTCACCCACCGCGAGCGCACCGAGCGCGCCAAGACCCAGCGCGAGCTGGCCGAGCAGCGCGTCCGCGAGGGCAAGCACCTGCCGCCGCTGCCCGCTCCCGGCGTGTACGCGCGGCACAACGCCGTGGACATCGCCGGCCTGCTGCCCGACGGCACCCCGTCGGACCTCACGGTCAGCAAGACGCTGCGTGAGCGCGGCCAGATCCGTGACGTGTCGACCCAGGCGCTCAACGACCTCAAGGCCCTCGAACAGCGCGCCGAGGACCGTCTGGAGCGGTCCGGGATCGAGCCGCCGCACTTCAAGCGGACCGAGGAGGCGTCGAAGTGAACCCGGTCAACTACCTGTATCTCGCCGCCCTGTTGTTCAGCATCGGCGCGACCGGCGTACTGATCAGGCGTAACGCGATCGTCGTGTTCATGTGCGTCGAGCTGATGCTCAACGCCTGCAACCTCGCGCTCGTCGCCTTCTCCCGGATGCACGGCAATCTCGACGGCCAGATCATCGCCTTCTTCACGATGGTCGTCGCCGCCGCGGAGGTCGTGGTCGGACTCGCGATCATCGTGTCGGTGTTCCGCGCCCGCCACTCGGCCTCGGTCGACGACGCCAGCCTGATGAAGCTGTAAGGGGTCGGAAGAATCGTGGAGAACCTGATCGCGCTGCTCATCGCGGCGCCCCTGCTCGGAGCGGCCGTCCTGCTGGTCGGCGGCCGTCGGTTGGACGCCGTCGGCCACTGGATCGGCACGCTTCTGTCGGCCGTCTCCTTCCTGTTCGGCCTGATCCTCTTCAGCGATCTGCTCGGCAAGGACGCCGAGCACCGGACGCTGACCCAGCACCTGTTCAGCTGGATCCCGGTCGAGGGCTTCCAGGCGGACATCGCCTTCCGCCTCGACCAGCTGTCGATGACGTTCGTGCTGCTGATCACGGGCGTCGGCTCGCTGATCCACCTGTACTCGGTCGGGTACATGGAGCACGACGAGCGGCGCCGCCGCTTCTTCGGCTATCTGAACCTGTTCCTCGCGGCGATGCTGATCCTCGTCCTCGCCGACAACTACCTGCTGCTGTACGTCGGCTGGGAGGGCGTCGGTCTCGCCTCCTACCTGCTGATCGGCTTCTGGCAGCACAAGCCCAGCGCGGCCACCGCGGCGAAGAAGGCGTTCCTGGTCAACCGCGTCGGCGACATGGGCCTGTCGATCGCCATCATGCTGATGTTCACCACCTTCGGCACCTTCGCCTTCGGCCCGGTGCTCGGCACCCACGAGGAGGCCGGGCTGGTCGCCGACACCTCCGAGGGCAAGCTCACCGCGATCGGCCTGATGCTGCTGCTGGCCGCCTGCGGCAAGTCCGCCCAGGTGCCGCTGCAGTCCTGGCTCGGGGACGCGATGGAGGGCCCGACCCCGGTCTCCGCCCTCATCCACGCGGCGACCATGGTGACCGCGGGCGTGTACCTGATCGTCCGCTCCGGCGCGATCTTCAACGCGGCGCCCGACGCGCAGCTCGTCGTCACCATCGTCGGTGCGGTCACGCTCCTGTTCGGTGCGATCGTCGGTTGCGCGAAGGACGACATCAAGAAGGCACTGGCCGGCTCGACCATGTCGCAGATCGGCTACATGGTGCTGGCGGCCGGCCTCGGCCCGATCGGCTACGTCTTCGCGATCATGCACCTGGTGACGCACGGCTTCTTCAAGGCCGGCCTGTTCCTCGGCGCCGGTTCGGTCATGCACGGCATGAACGACGAGGTCGACATGCGCAAGTACGGCGGCCTGCGCAAGTACATGCCGGTCACCTTCGTCACCTTCGGCCTCGGCTACCTCGCGATCATCGGCTTCCCGGGCCTGTCCGGCTTCTTCTCCAAGGACAAGATCATCGAGGCGGCGTTCGCCAAGGGCGGCACCGAGGGCTGGATCCTCGGCGGCTGCGCCCTGCTGGGCGCGGCCCTCACGGCGTACTACATGACGCGTGTGATGCTGATGACGTTCTTCGGCGAGAAGCGGTGGCAGCCGGCGCCCGACCCGGACAAGGCACCGAGCGTCGAGCCCGGCATCGAGGTGCACCCCGGCGAGATGCCCCACCCGCACGAGTCGCCCAAGGTCATGACGATCCCGATGATTGTGCTGGCCGTCGGGTCGGTGGCCGGCGGTGCGTTCTTCAGCATCGGCGACCGCTTCCTGCACTGGCTGGAGCCCATCACCGGCCATGACCACGGCGACTCCCCGCTGAGCGCGGCGGCGGTCACCAGCGCGACCGTGGCCTGCATGGTCATCGGTGTCGCGATCGCCTGGGCCCAGTACGGCCGCCGCCCGGTCCCGGCCGTCGCCCCGCGCGGCTCGCTGCTCACCCGGGCCGCCCGCCGCGACCTCCTCCAGGACGACTTCAACCACGTCGTCCTGGTCCGCGGCGGCGAGCACCTCACACGGTCCCTGGTCTACGTCGACCACACCCTGGTCGACGGTGTCGTCAACGGCACGGCGGCCTCGGTCGGCGGCCTGTCCGGACGGATGCGCAGGCTCCAGAACGGCTTCGCGCGGTCGTACGCGGTCTCGATGTTCGGCGGTGCGGCGCTCCTGGTCGCCGCGACCCTGCTGATGAGGGCGGTCTGATACCGATGTCCTTTCCTCTGCTGACAGCGACGGCGGCCCTCCCGGCGATCGGGGCGATCGCCACGGCCGCCGTGCCGGCCCCGCGGCGCAATGCCGCCAAGGCGCTGGCGCTGCTCTTCTCGCTCGCCACACTCGCCCTGGCGATCACCGTCCTGGTCCGCTTCGACCCGGACGGCGAGCGCTACCAGCTCACCGAGTCCCATTCCTGGATCAAGGACTTCGGGGTGCGGTACGAGCTGGGCGTGGACGGCATCGGGGTGGCGCTGATCGCGCTGACCGCCGTCCTCGTCCCGTTCATCATCCTGGCGGGCTGGCACGACGCCGACCCGCTGGAGACCGGCAGCAGGCGGTGGCGGCCCACCCAGGGCTTCTTCGCGCTGATCCTGGCGGTCGAGGCGATGGTGATCATCTCCTTCGAGGCCACCGACGTCTTCCTCTTCTACATCTTCTTCGAAGCCATGCTGATCCCGATGTACTTCCTCATCGGCGGCTTCGGGGACCGGGCCCACGAGCACGGCGAGAAGGTGGCGGCCACACAACGGTCGTACGCCGCCGTGAAGTTCCTGCTCTACAACCTGGCCGGCGGTCTGATCATGCTGGCCGCGGTGATCGGCCTGTACGTGGTCGCCGGGAACTTCTCCCTCACCGAGATCGCCGAGGCCCGCGCCAACGGCTCGCTGGACATGGCGACCAGCACCGAACGCTGGCTGTTCCTCGGCTTCTTCTTCGCCTTCGCGGTGAAGGCGCCGCTGTGGCCGCTGCACACCTGGCTGCCCAACGCGATGGGGGAGGCCACCGCGCCGGTCGCCGTGCTCATCACGGCGGTCGTCGACAAGGTGGGCACCTTCGCGATGCTGCGCTTCTGCCTCCAGCTGTTCCCGGAGGCCAGCAAGTGGGCGACGCCGGCCATCCTCGTCCTCGCCCTGATCAGCATCATCTACGGGGCGCTGCTCGCGGTCGGCCAGCGGGACATGAAGCGCCTGATCGCGTACGCGTCGATCTCGCACTTCGGCTTCATCATCATGGGCATCTTCGCGATGACCAGCCAGGGCCAGTCCGGCGCGACGCTCTACATGGTCAACCACGGCATCTCGACGGCCGCGCTGATGCTGGTCGCCGGCTTCCTGATCTCCCGGCGCGGCTCGCGGCTCATCGCCGACTACGGCGGTGTGCAGAAGGTCGCCCCGGTGCTCGCCGGCACCTTCCTGATCGGCGGTCTGGCGACCCTGTCGCTGCCGGGCCTGGCACCGTTCATCAGTGAGTTCCTGGTCCTGGTCGGCACGTTCGCGCGCTACCCGGTGATCGGGATCATCGCCACTTTCGGCATCGTGCTCGCCGCGCTCTACACCCTCGTCCTCTACCAGCGGACGATGACGGGCCCGGTGAAGCCGGAGGTCTCGGCGATGCCCGACCTCAGGGTGCGTGAGCTGGTGGTCGTGGCCCCGTTGGTGGCACTGCTGATCTTCCTGGGCGTCTTCCCGAAGCCCGTGACGGACATCGTCAACCCGGCGGTCAAGCAGACCTTGTCCGACGTGGAGAAGAAGGACCCCCGGCCTGACGTGGAGGCGGCCAAGTGAGCGCAACAGCCGTCCACAGCCTGTGGACAACGGCGGCAGCGGCGGCCGACCCGATCGCGAAGATCGACGCGCCGAAGATCGAGTACGGGCAACTGTCGCCCACCCTGATCGTCGTGGGCGCGGCGGTCATCGGGGTACTGGTCGAGGCGCTGGTACCGCGCAAGTCCCGCTACTACGTACAGGTGTTCGTGTCCGTGGTGGCTCTGTGCGCCGCGTTCGCCGCGGTCGTCGCCCTCGCGGCCAACGGATACGGCACCACCAAGGCCGGCATCGCCGCGATGGGCGCCATCGCGGTCGACGGACCCGCGCTCTTCCTGCAGGGCACCATCCTGCTGGCCGCGCTGGTCGGCGTGTTCACCTTCGCCGAGCGGCGCCTGGACCCGGTGGCGCACGGCAAGCGCGTCGACTCCTTCGCCGCGCAGGCGGCCTCCGTGCCCGGCAGCGACAGCGAGAAGGCCGCCGTCAAGGCCGGCTTCACCACGACCGAGGTCTTCCCGCTGCTGCTCTTCGCGGTCACGGGCATGCTGATCTTTCCCGCGGCCAACGACCTGCTGACCTTCTTCATCGCCCTGGAGGTCTTCTCGCTGCCGCTGTACCTGCTGTGCGCGCTGGCCCGCCGCAAGCGGCTCATGTCGCAGGAGGCCGCGGTCAAGTACTTCCTGCTCGGCGCCTTCGCCTCCGCGTTCACCCTGTTCGGCATCGCCCTGCTGTACGGGTACGCCGGGTCGGTGTCGTACGCGACGATCTCCCAGGTCGTCGACGGCACCATCACCACCGTCGACCCGGCGCTCGCCGGCACCATGGGCAACGACGCGCTGCTGCTGGTCGGCACCGCGCTGCTGGTCATGGGCCTGCTGTTCAAGGTGGGCGCGGTGCCCTTCCACATGTGGACGCCGGACGTCTACCAGGGCGCGCCCACCCCGGTCACCGGTTTCATGGCGGCGGCGACCAAGGTGGCCGCCTTCGGCGCCCTGCTGCGTGTGCTGTACGTCGTCCTGCCGGGCCTGCGCTGGGACTGGCGGCCGGTCATGTGGGGCGTGGCGATCCTGACCATGCTCGGCGGTGCGATCGTCGCGATCACCCAGACCGACATCAAGCGGCTGCTGGCGTACTCGTCCATCGCGCACGCGGGCTTCATCCTCGCGGGTGTCATCGCGACCACGGAGGACGGCGTGTCGTCCGTCCTCTTCTACCTCGCGGCGTACTCGTTCGTGACGATCGGCGCGTTCGCGGTCGTCACGCTCGTCCGGGACGCGGGCGGTGAGGCGACGCACCTGTCCAAGTGGGCCGGTCTCGGCCGGCGCTCGCCGCTGGTGGCGGCCGTGTTCGCGGTGTTCCTGCTGGCCTTCGCCGGTATCCCGCTGACCTCCGGCTTCGCCGGGAAGTTCGCCGTGTTCAAGGCGGCGGCGGAGGGCGGCGCGGCGCCGCTGGTCGTGGTCGGTGTGATCTCGTCGGCGATCGCGGCGTTCTTCTACATCCGTGTGATCGTGCTGATGTTCTTCAGCGAGCCGCGCCCCGAGGGGCCGACCGTGGCCGTGCCCTCGCCGTTGACCATGACAGCGATCGGGGTGGGCGTGGCGGTCACGCTGGTGCTGGGTGTGGCGCCGCAGTACTTCCTGGACCTGGCGAGCCAGGCAGGGGTGTTCGTGCGCTGACCCCTAGCGGCCTGTGGGCCCCGGCTCCCGTCCTGGGACCGGGGCCCTTGCGCGTTCCGGCGGTTGTGGATTCGAACACGCAGAGTGACCGGATCGTGCCTGTGGATAACTCCGGCGGTGTCAGTGCGGGCCCCTATCGTGGAGGCAGTGGTCGAGGGACGACGTCGGGGACAGAGCGATGGGCGGGAGCGGCGGGATGGGTGGCATCAGCGAGATGGCAGGGGTGACCGGGAGCGAGGCGCTGGCCACGCTGCACCGGGTCTTCGGGTACGAGGCCTTCCGCGGCGAGCAGGAAGCGATCATCGAGCATGTCGTGGCCGGCGGAGACGCGGTCGTCCTCATGCCGACCGGCGGTGGCAAGTCGCTGTGCTACCAGATCCCCTCTCTGGTCAGGCCCGGCACGGGCATCGTGGTCTCCCCGCTGATTGCGCTGATGCAGGACCAGGTGGACGCGCTGCGGGCGCTCGGTGTGCGCGCCGGGTTCGTCAACTCCACGCAGGACTTCGACGAGCGGCGGACGGTCGAGGCCGAGTTCCTCGCCGGTGAGCTGGACCTGCTGTATCTGGCCCCGGAGCGGCTGCGGCTGGACTCCACCCTCGACCTGCTCTCCCGCGGCAAGATCTCCGTCTTCGCGATCGACGAGGCGCACTGTGTGTCCCAGTGGGGCCACGACTTCCGCCCGGACTACCTGACCCTCTCCCTGCTCGGCGAGCGCTGGCCGGACGTCCCGCGGATCGCCCTCACGGCGACGGCCACCCGCGCGACGCACCAGGAGATCACCCAGCGGCTGAACATGCCGACCGCCCGGCACTTCGTGGCCAGCTTCGACCGGCCGAACATCCAGTACCGGATCGTTCCCAAGGCCGACCCCAAGAAGCAGCTGCTGGGCTTCCTGCGAGAGGAACACACGGGCGACGCGGGCATCGTGTACTGCCTCTCGCGCAACTCGGTGGAGAAGACGGCCGAGTTCCTGTCGAAGAACGGCGTCGAGGCGGTCCCGTACCACGCCGGACTGGACGCGGGCACCCGTGCGGCGCACCAGTCCCGGTTCCTGCGGGAGGACGGCCTGGTCGTGGTCGCGACCATCGCCTTCGGCATGGGCATCGACAAGCCGGACGTGCGGTTCGTCGCCCATCTCGACCTGCCGAAGTCGGTCGAGGGCTACTACCAGGAGACGGGGCGCGCAGGCCGTGACGGGCTGCCCTCCACGGCATGGATGGCCTACGGCCTCAACGACGTCATACAGCAGCGCAAGCTGATCCAGTCCGGGGAGGGGGACGAGGCGTTCCGGCGTCGGGCGCAGGCCCACCTGGACGCGATGCTGGCGTTGTGCGAGACCGCGCGGTGCCGCCGCGGTCAGCTCCTCAACTACTTCGGTCAGGAACCCGACCCGGCGGGCTGCGGCAACTGCGACACCTGCCTGACACCGCCGGAGACCTGGGACGGCACCGTCGCCGCGCAGAAGGTGCTGTCGACGGTGGTGCGGCTGCAGCGGGAGCGTGGGCAGAAGTTCGGTGCCGTGCAGATCGTCGACATCCTGCTGGGCAAGCGTACGGCCAAGGTCATCCAGTTCGACCACGATCAGCTGTCCGTGTTCGGCATCGGTGAGGAGCTCGCCGAGGGCGAATGGCGGGGCGTCATCCGGCAGTTGCTGGCGCAGGGGCTGCTGGCGGTCGAGGGGGAGTACGGCACGCTGGTGCTGACCGAGGCGAGCGGGTCGGTGCTGCGGCGCGAGCGCGAGGTGCCGATGCGGAAGGAGCCGCCGAAGCCGACGGTGACCGCGAAGGCCGGGGGTTCGTCCGGCGGGCGGGGAGAGCGCAAGGCGAAGGCGGCGGTCGCCGCCGAGCTGCCGGCGGAGCTGGTTCCCGCGTTCGAGGCGTTGCGGGCGTGGCGGGCCGAGCAGGCGCGGGAGCAGGGGGTTCCGGCCTATGTGATCTTCCATGACGCGACGCTGCGGGAGATCGCGACGGTGTGGCCGACGTCGGTGGCTCAGCTGGGGAGCGTCGGCGGGGTCGGGGAGAAGAAGCTGGCGACGTATGGGGAGGGGGTGCTGGAGGTGCTGGCCGGGCTGGGGGAGCCGGACGCAGAGCCTACGCCGGAGCCGGAGCCGGACTGGGTGTAGAAGCTCGGCGGCGTACCTGGGGGCGCGGGGAACTGCGCGACCAGCCACCGACTGCCCGCGACCGCGATGGTTCAGACGGGTGGGTCAGGTAAGTGCCGTCAGGCCCGGGGCGAAGGTGATCAGCAAGGGCAGAAGGGGGACCAGGGCGGCAGCTGTGGTCGTGAGGGCTCGGTGGTGGGGGAGCAGGCGCGGCGGGGGTTCGAGGAGGCGGCCGACGCGCTCGCCGAGGAGGCGGTTGGTGTTGGCGCAGGAGAGGACGCCCCGGTGCTGGTTGAGCTCGATCAGCGCCAGGGCGGTGGTGAGGTGGCCGCAGCGGCGGGAGGCCGTGTCGTCGGCGGCGAGTTCGACCAGGCGGTGGGTCTGGTCGCAGAAGTGGGCGAAGAGGGGGATGCGCGGGAAGCCGGTCGCCAGGGCGGTCGAGAGGTGCAGCAGCCAGTCGTGGCGGGCGCGGGCGTGACCGCGCTCATGGGTGAGGATCGCGTCGAGTTGGTGGGAGGTGAGACGGTGCAGCGCGCCGGTCGTGACGATGAGTTGGGGTGGGTTTCCGGGAAGCCACCAGGCGTCCGGATACTCGTCCTCCAGCACCAGTAGGGGGCCGCGGGCGGCAGGGAGGCCCGCGGGCAGGTCGGGGGCGCGTTCGCGCAGGTGGGTTCGGGCCAGATGACGGCGCCGGCGGGCCTCGAACAGCTCGCGGGCGAGCATCGCGGTGGTCCACGCGGCCCCACAGGCCAGCAGCAGGGTGAGGGCGGACGCCCAGGCCGGGGTGGCGGAGAGGTCGTACGCCTCGGCCACGCCGGGCGGGGCCGGCGCGAACACCTGGGTGCGGACGGTGGTGAAGATGGCGGCGGCCCCCAGCACCAGGGCCGTCAGACAGCTCAGCAGGACCGTGGCGACCAGGCACTGCCACACCCACAGGCCGACCACGGGCTCCCGTTCGGGCCAGCCGGCCCGGGTCAGGGCACGGGGGGCGGGCACGGCGGCCGTCAGGGCGACGGTGCTCAGCAGGAGCAGACAGAAGATCACGCCACGGGCTCCGGATCCTGGTAGGGGAGAGGAGTTGTGGAGAAGGAGTGGTGCTGGGCGGCGGGCACTGCAGGGACCGCACCCGCCGCCAGTATGACGGCCTCGGCCGCGGACGTCAGCCCGCGGTGACCCGGCCCGTCACCTCGCCCAGCCCGACGCGCAGGCCGCCGGGCCCGGGGGCCCAGGCCGACAGGGTGACCACATCGCCGTCCTCCAGGAACGTCCGCTTGCCGTCGGGGAGTTCGAGCGGGTCGCGGCCGTTCCAGGTCAGCTCCAGCAGGGAGCCGCGCTCGCGCTCCGTCGGGCCGCTCACCGTGCCGGAGCCGTAGAGGTCGCCGGTGCGCAGGGAGGCGCCGTTGACCGTCATATGGGCGAGCTGCTGAGCGGCGGTCCAGTACATCGTGGAGAAGGGGGGTTCGGACACCACATGGCCATTGATCGTGATCGAGATGCGAAGGTCGTAGCCGGCGGGTTCCTCGCCCGTGTCGTCCAGGTAGGGCAGCAGGGGGTGCGTGCGCTGCGGCGGGGACACGCGCGCCTCGTCCAGCGCCTCCAGCGGGGTGACCCAGGCCGACACGGAGGTCGCGAAGGACTTGCCGAGGAAGGGGCCGAGGGGCACGTACTCCCATGCCTGGATGTCGCGGGCGGACCAGTCGTTGAGCAGGCAGAGGCCGAACACATGGTCGCGGTAGGCGCCGAGGCCCACCGGCTCGCCCATCCGCGACGGGACACCGACCACGAAGCCGACCTCGGCCTCGATGTCCAGGCGGACCGACGGGCCGAACACGGGCTCCGGGTCGGTCGGCGCCTTGCGCTGGCCCGAGGGGCGCACGACATCGGTGCCGGAGACCACGACCGTGCCCGAGCGGCCGTGGTAGCCGATCGGCAGGTGCTTCCAGTTGGGGGTGAGGGAGTCGGCCGCGTCGGGGCGGAACATCCGGCCCACGTTCCGGGCGTGGTTCTCGGAGGCGTAGAAGTCGACGTAGTCCGCGACCTCGAAGGGCAGGTGCAGGGTCACCGCGGACAGCGGGTGGAACAGCGGTTCGAGGGTGGCCCGGTGGGTCGGCTCGGTCACCCACTCCCGCAGCGCGCGCCGTACGTCCGACCAGGTCGGACGGCCCGCCGCGAGCAGCGGGCCGAGGGTCGGCTGGGCGAGCAGCGGCGCGTGGGGCGAGCCGAGGGCGCGGGCGGCCGCGCCGGCGTCGAGAACGTGGTCGCCGAGGCGTACGCCGACGGTGCGCTCCTGCGGGGTGTCCGGGAGCGAGAAGACGCCGTACGGAAGGTTGTGCGGGCCGAAGGGGTCGCCCTCGGGGAGGTCGAACGGGGGCATCGGGTGCTGCCTCGCTTTCGTGTTCGCCATGTCGTGCTCGCGGGTGCTCCGCGCGTGCGGGGAGCCGCGCCACACGTTACGGCCGACCTTGTGCGGGAGGCACGCGGTGAGACGGGTGAGGCGCCCGACACCCCACGCGCCCCACAGCGCTCCGCTACCGCTCGGGCACGGCAAGTTGTCCACAGGCGGGTACGCAATCTTGACGGAGCGGTGCGAACAGGGAGACTCTGGGCGGGTGCCGGAGGGCCTCGGGGAGGGGGCTTCCGCATGGCACACCTTGGGGGGCGGATGGCCATTGGGGAGGCCGGCCTCGGGTCAGCGCGGCGTGGCGCACAGCCGATGCGGCTGGAAGCGACCATGCGCGGCAGACTCGGCCGGGAATGCGTGTACGTGCCGTCGTGCCGGTTCGGGCTGTTCGTGGCGCTGCGCCACTGGTGCCCGTCCGGCGGACGGGTCCTGATGTCGCCGGTCAACGACGACGTCATCTTCTTCGTGGTGCTCGCGGCCGGTCTGCGGCCGGTGCAGGCGCCGCTGAACCCGCTCGACGCGTCCATCGACATCGATGCCGTGCCCGACGAGGTGTGGGGCTCGCTGTCGGGGGTCCTGACGACGAACCTGTACGGCAACCCGGACGACGCGCGACGCCTGCGGGAGCGGTGCGACGCGTTGGGCATCCCGCTGTTCGAGGACGCGGCGCACGCCATCGGCAGCGAGACCGGCGGACGGCCGGTCGGCGCCTGGGGGGACGCCTCCGTCTTCAGCCTGTCCAAGCACGTCGGCGCCAAGGCCGGCGGTTTCCTGTCCTGCGCCGACCCGGGGCTGCGCGAGGCCCTGGCGAAGACCTGCGAGGACCTCCTCCTGCCGCCCCGGCTCATGGCCGAACTCGCCTACGTCGTACGGCCGTACGCGGAGGCCGCGGTGCGCGGGCTCGGGCTGCGGCGGGCCGCCTGGGCGACGCTGCGGCTGCTGGGGCTGACCGAACGGGAGGAGATCCGGATGCCGTTGCGGCCGGGCGAGTTGGCCCGTGCGGTCGACGCGGCACCGGACCTCGCCGCGTCGGACTCCTGGGTGCGGGTCGACATGCACGACTACCGGCTGCGCTCGGGCCGGCTGCGGCTCGGCCGGATCGGCCGCAGTCTCGACCGGCTCGACGCGGTGCTGGCCGCCTGCCGGGAGGGTACCGAGCTGCTGCTGGCGACCCAGTGGGCGCGGCCCGTCCAGCGGCCCGCGGGCGAGCAGGTGCAACCCCTCTTCCGGGTACCGCTGTTCGTCGCCGACCGGGACGCGGCGAGCGCGGCGCTGGCGCGGCGGGGGATCGTCGTCGGGTATCTGTACGACCCGCCGCTGGACGACTACGCGGGCGCCCGGTTCACCGATCCGTCGCACGATCCGCAGGGGGCGCGGTGGTTCGCGCGGCATGCGCTGCCGGTGGACCCGCGGCGCGCCCGCGAGGTCGTACGGGTGCTGGAGGAGTCCGGGGTGCGCCCGGCCGACGCACCGGGAGGGCTGGGGCCGACGCGTGGCTGAGACCAAGGCCGGGACACCGGCCGAGACCGCGGTGGTGGAAGCCGCCTCGTCGACCGCGGGCCGGGCGGAAGCGGGCCACGCGGCGGCGCCGGTCTCCGACTCGCTGTTCCGCAACGCGTACTTCCTGATGCTCAGCACCGGCGTCTCCGCGGTGCTCGGCCTCGGCTTCTGGCTCGTCGCCGCCCGCTACTACTCGGAGGAGGCCGTCGGCCAGGGCTCCGCGGCGATCGCCGCGATGCGGCTGCTGGCCAGCATCACGGCGACCACGATGATCGGCGCCGTGGTGCGGTTCGTGCCGCGCGCGGGACGGGCGACCGGCTCGCTGGTGTGGCGGGCGTACGCGGCGAGTTCGGTGGTCGTGGCGATCGCCGCCGTCGTCTTCCTGCTCACCCTCGACCTGTGGGGCGACTCGTACGCGCCGCTCGGCGGGAGAGCGGCGGGCGCGGCGTTCGTCGTCGCCTGTGTGGCGTGGGCGCTGCTCACCCTGCAGGACGGGGTGCTGACCGGGCTGCGCAGATCGGGCTGGGTGCCCGTCGGCAACGCGGTGTTCTCCATCGGCAAGCTGGTCCTGCTGGCCGTCTTCGCCACCGCGCTGCCGGTGCTCGGCATCTTCGTCTCCTGGGCCGTCGCCATCGCCTTCTCCACACTGCCGCTCGGCTGGCTGATCTTCCGCCGGCTCATCCCGCGTCAGGAGGCCGCCGACCGGCACCTGGAGCCGCCCAGGGTCCGCGACATGGGACGCTTCCTGGCCGGAGACTCGCTGGGCGCGCTGTTCAGCCTGGCGATGATCAACCTGCTGCCGGTGATGGTCGCGGTCCGCTTCAGCGCGGCGGAGAACGGCTACTTCTACGTGGCGTACACCGTCGGCGGCACGATGGAGTTCATGGCCATCAACATGGCCTCCTCCCTCACCGCGCACGCCTCGCACGACCCGCGCCACCTCGCCGACGGGGTGCGCGGGGCGCTGCGGCGGATGACGCTGCTGCTGGTGCCGGTGGTCGCGGTGCTGGTGGTGTTCGCGCCGCAGATCCTGACCCCGTTCAGCGCGGACTACGCCGAGCACGGCACGACCGTGCTGCGGCTGCTGGCCGCCGCCGCGCTGCCGAGAGTGGTGGTGGAGCTGTACATCGGGGTGCTGCGGGTCCAGGGCCGGACCGGGATGCTCGCGGCGCTGCAGGGCACGATGTGCACGCTGGTGCTGGGCAGCGCGGCCGTGCTGTTCACCCCGGCGGGCATCGCGGGCGCCGGCTGGGCGGTGCTGCTCGGCATGACGGTGGTCGCGACGGTGTCGGTGGTGGGTCTGCGGGTGGCGCTGCGGGGGACGAAGGCCGGGCCGGCCGACCGGCCGCCACGGTTCCGTTCACCGACGGCCGCTGCGGCGGCCGAGGGGGAGGGCCCGGCGCGGCCCGGCACGGACACCACGGCCGGCACCGGCACCGACGCCGCAGCGGCGCCCGGACCGCGCGGGGCACGGCTGAACTCCACCGCCGGGTACGGCACGAGCTGGGCCCGCCGGGCCGCGCACCCGCACGTGCGGCCCGACGAGGACACGGTGACGCTCTTCATAGGGCGTCCCGGATATGAGCGGGAGGCGTTGCAGGCCGACACACTCGCCCTGATCGTGCGGCCGCGGCAGCCGGGGGCGGCGCCGCCGGCCGAGGACGGCCTCGGGGGCGGCGTACCGGCACCGGGTCCGGACCACGCGGCGCGTGGGCCGTGGTCCGAGGTGTGGCAGCGGCGGCTCAGGGCGGGACTCTGGGGGCTGCTGACCGCCGCCACGGGCGTGTTCGTCGTGGCGCTGTGGGACCTGCCGTGGCTTCGGGACGTCCCGACGGCCGGGGCGGGCAGGGTGCTCAGCGGCCGGGAGATGCTCGACGAGCTTCCGGCCGGGGCGCTCGGTGCCCTGCTCGCCCTGCTCGTGCTGTACGCCGCCGCGGTGACGCTGTGCCTGCGCCAGGAGCCATGGCTGCCCGGGACCGCTCTGGCGGCCCTGGTCCTGGCGCTCTACGCGCTGCCGGTGGCGCTCGGGCGGGAACCGCAGGCGGTGGGTGGGGCGTTCTATACGGAAACAGCCGGTTTCCTCGCGGAGGCAGCGGGTGTCGGCGGGCCCGGCTCGCTGCTGCGGTGGGCGCCGCCGGTGTTCCAACTGCTGTCTCTTCTCATGGTGTGGCAGTTGCTCAGCAGCCTGGGCCGGTGGTTGCCGTGGACGGCGCGCTGGGGAGTCGTGTACCTCGCCGCCGTGGGGGGCTGGGCGTGGCGGGACGCGCTCGCTCCGGCCGCCCTGCCCGTACTCGCCCTGCTGTTCCTGACGGTCACGCTCCTGTCGCTCCGCCGCCCCGAGCGGCCGGCGGAGCCCGCGCACCACTTCGACGAAACAGGCCGATCCAGTGCCTGAACACGCTTCCAGAGCCGCAATGCCAGGGGGGAACCGCGTGCGTCCGCCGAACACACCAGGGCAGAGAACCGAACCCGAACCCGTCGCGAAGCCGCATCCGCCTGTCGACCGGGAACCCGCGGACGCGGTCCCGGAGGAGCCCGACGACCGCGTCACCTCCGGTGAGACGACGCTTGACCTGGCCGTCGCGCGGACGGGCCGGCCCGCGGAGCCGACGGGGAAGAGCCGTACGACGTCGCGCGTACCGGAGCCTGCGGCCTCCGCGATCCCTGGGGCCCAGCAGCCCCCGGACGGGAACCGCGGGGGCGGTGCCCGGCGCGACCCCGTGCTGGGGCGCGGACGGGGTGGACGGGACGCGGACGCCGGGCCCGGGTCGGTGCCGGTTGTGGCGACTGCTCAGGCGTCCACACCTGTTTCCCAGGCGTCCACCCCCGTGTCAGAGCCGTCCCTCACCGTCTCGACGTCACCCGCGCGCGCCGGGGCAGCGGGCGCCGGAGAGGCGATGGCCGGCCCCGCCGGGGCGCAGGCCGCCCGGCGGACCGGGCGGCCCTGGCCCGGCTTGGCACTCGTCGGGGCGCTGGCCCTGTGGGGGATCGCCGTCGCGCGCACCGATGTGTCCGCGCTCGGGGACTACGGGCTGGTCGCCGCGCTGCACCCGGCGTTCTGGGCCGGACTGGCCCTGCTCACCTGCGGGTTCTGGTACACGGTGCGCGACCCGCGCCGGCACCCGGGCTGGGCGCCGGCGTACGTGGTGGGGCTGCTGGTGATGGAGCGGGCCACCCAGGCCGTGCTCTACCCGACCCCGCTGTACGCGTGGGCGTGGAAGCACGACGCCGTCATCGACCATCTGCTGACGGCCGGCCGGCTGCAGGGCGAAGACGTCATCGGGGACATGGCCGTCTACGATCAGTGGCCCGGCTTCTTCGCCGCGCAGGCGACGGTGGTGCGGCTGTTCGGCGTGGACGCCGCCACCCAGTTCATGGCGTGGTGGCCGCTGTTCTCCAGCTTGCTGCTGCTGCTCCCGGTGGTGCTGATCTACCGCACGTTCACCGAGGACCGGCGGCTGATCTGGACCGCGGTCTGGGTGTTCTGCATCGCCAACTGGGTGGGGCAGGACTACTTCTCCCCGCAGTCCGTCGCCTTCGCCCTGCACCTCGGTGTGCTCGCCGTCGTCCTGCGGCGGTACGCAACCGGCAGAGCCACGGACGAGCGGCAGCGGCGGGCGGTGTGGACCGTGCTGCTCGTGCTGCTGCTCGTGGCGATCGTCATCTCGCACCAGCTGACCCCGGCCATGCTCATCATCTCGTTCGCCGCCCTCCTCGTCTCCCGCCGCTATCGGGACAAGGTCCCGCCGATCACCACCGTCGCGATCTTCCTCGCCTGGTGCGCGACCGCGGCCCTGCCCTTCCTGTCTGCGGCGATGCCGGAGCTGCTCCGATCGGTCGGCGACATCGGCGGGAACGTGGCCACCGGCTACGGGGCGACCCCGACCGGCACCGGCGCGGTGACCACGTCCTGGGTGGCCAGGCTGCTGTCGGCCTTCACGGTGCTGCTCGCGGCGGTCGGCGTCGTACGGCAGCCGGTGCTGCGCCATCGCGCCATGCCGCTGCTGCTGCTCGCGATCGCGCCGCTGCCGATGTTCGCGGCCAGCAGCTACGGCAGCGAGATGACCTTCCGGGTACTGCTGTTCATGCTGCCGGGCACCGCGTTCTTCGCCGCGGCCGCGCTGCTGCCCCAGGTGCGCACCCTCGCCGCGCTGGAGGCGGACGCCGAGGCCGCCGCCACGTCAGCCCCCCGCGACCCGACAGCCACCCGCCCCGACCCCGCGACCACCCGCCGCTTCATCTGGCTGCCCCTTCTCGCCCTCCTCGCCGGCACGCTCGCCTTCGTGCCCAGCTACTCCGGCAAGGACCGCATCAGCTACTTCCCGCCGGCCGAGGTGGGTCTCGTCCAGGGGCTCATCGACCGGGCCCCCGACGGCTCGCTCGTCGTCGCCGCCAACCGCAACTACCCGCTGGCCTTCGCCGACTACTGGCGTGTGGACCACTACTGGTTCCTCGACGACGCCCGTGAGCACGTCGACCGGATCGTCCGGGACCCGGCGGCCACCCTTGCCCGGGACATGTCGTCCGTGGAGTCGCCGGGCCGGGCCTATCTCCTGCTCAGCCAGGGCCAGTTCGCCAACGCGGAGATGAACGGTCTGCTCACCGAGGAACAGCTCGACCGCATCCAGCGGTCGGTCGCTCAGTCCCCGCTGTTCGAGCTGGTGGCCGAGAACAGCGCGGGATCCGTCTACACGCTGAAGCAGACGACGGAGACGGCGAGGCCGGCCGAACCCGAGGAGGCGGACCGATGAACCCGATGACCCCGCGGGAACTCGTGCTCCGCACGCTGCCCCCGCTCAGCGGCTGGCTCGCCCTCGCCTCGATCGCCCTGCCCGACGCCTCCCCGCCACGGGTCGCCGCGGTCGCCCTCTTCCTGGTGGCCGGGCCGGGCGCGGCTCTGGTCAGAATCTGCGGGCCGGCGCTCGGCGCGCGGCCCGCGGAAGGACCCGTCGAACGCAGGGACCCGGCCTTCGAACGCCGCTCCGACCAACTGGAGCGGCTGATGCTGACGGTCCTGTCGAGCGTGGCTGTCGTCCTGGTCGTCTCGACGGTCTACATCGCCACGCATGCCTTCAGCGCGCAGCGCGTGTTGCTGACACTCACGCTGCTGACCACCGTCGCCGCGTTCTGCCCGCGGCTGCGCGCCTCTCCGCCCAGGACAGCGAAGGGTACTGCTCTGTGAGGTTGTTTCATCCTCCACCACCACTGCGCGGCGGTCGGCGGCTGCTGGCCGCCGCCCTGGCCGTCTGCGCGGCGCTGATGGCCGTACTGGTGCTGCGGGACGGTTCCGGAGCGGATGGCTCCGCGGCCGGCGAGGGCCGGGCCGGTTCACGGTTCGCCCCGCAGGGCGGCCGGTGCAGCCCGACGGACCTGCTCGAACCCCCCTGCGGCGCGTGGTTCGGAGCCTTCGTCCCGCACAACCGGAACGACCTGGCGGACAAGGTCCGCCAGTACGAGCGGCGGGTCGGCCGCTCGCTCGACATCGTGTACACGTACCACGACATGTCCCTGGTCCAGGGGGGACGCGTGGAAGGCCAGCTGCTCACCGAGCAGGAGCAGCTCGTCGGTGAGGACCGTCTGCTGCTGCTGTCCTGGGAGAGCAAGTGGTGGGGCGGGACCGAGGCCCAGCAGCCCACCTGGAAGCAGATCGCCGCCGGCCGTCTCGACAGCTCCGTCATCGACGTACAGGCCACGCGGATCAAGGAGTACGGACAGCGCACCGGCCGGAAGGTCTTCCTCTCCTTCGACCTGGAGATGGACACCCGCACCCCGGCCAACGGCAGCCCCGCGGACTACGTCGACGCCTACCGGCACATCCATGACCGGTTCCGGACGCTGGGTGTCGACAACGTCGTCTGGACGTGGATCGTCACCGGCTACATCGGCCACGCCGACCTCATACGGCAGATGTACCCGGGGGACCGGTACGTCGACTGGATCGGCTACAACCAGTACAACTACTACCAGTGCCACCGCACCGGCTGGCTGTCCTTCGAGCAGACCCAGACCGCCACCCACGAGTGGATCCGCCGGAACATATCGGACGACAAGCCGCTGATGCTCTCCGAGTTCGGCACCGCCGACGACCCGTCGCGGCCCGAGCGGCAGGCGCAGTGGTACGCGGGCGTGCCGGCGGTGCTCAAGGACCTCGACGGGGTCAAGGCGGCCCTCCAGTGGAACTACCGCGACCCCGGACCGCACTGCGATCTGGCCGTCGCCAACGACCAGGCGTGGAAGAGCCTGCGCAAGGCGGTCTCCGACCCCTACCTCAACCAGCCGCTGGGGTAGGGAAGATCGCCACCCGGCGCGCCACCCGGCGCGTCACCCGGCGCGTCACCCGGCGAGTCACCCGTCGCGTCAGCCGGCGAACACGGGCCCCCGCACGACAGCGCGCGCCCGGCGGTACCACCGCCAGCCGACCGTCCTGGGACCGTCCCGGTACGGCGCGATCCGCGCCCCCCGTCCGGCCAGCCAGTTCCGGACGTCGGCGACGGTGTGGCTCTGCCGCACGATGAGCCGCGCGATGCGGTACCGCTCGTCGTGGTCCGAGCTGAGCGCGTGCCGGACGGCGGTCGCCGTGTCGTACCCGGCCGCGGCCGCCATCCGCCGCACCCGCCCGCTGTTGTAGCCGTGCGGATAGGCGAGATGGCGGATCGGGTGCCCCAGCGCGTCCTCCAACCGCGCACGTGAGTCGCGCAGTTCGTGTGAGAGGTCCTTCGCCGCGAGGGTGTCGAGCTGGGCGTGGGTGACGGTGTGACTGCCCACCTCCATGCCGCTCTGCTCCAGCAGCGCGGCCCGGTCCAGCGTCATCATCGGCGCGGGCGGCAGCAGGCTGCGCCCGCCCGGTGTGATGGCGCCGGTGGTGAGGTAGGCGGTCGCCGCCAGCGCCCGCTCGGCGAGCGCCTCGGCGGTCGGCCCGGGCAGGTCGGCGAAGCCGTCGTCGAAGGTGAGCAGCACGGGCCGGGCCGGCAGCGGCGCCCGCCCGGCCAGATGGTCGGCGAGCGCGCTGATGGTGACGGGCGTACGACCGCTGTCGACCACGGCGTCGAGCTGCGCCGCGAACTGCTTCGGCGACACCGTGAACTCGGCGATCCAGCCGGGCGGTTCCTCCATCACGGCGTGGTAGAGGAGGACCGGGATGCTGTCGAGCCCTGTTATGGCACCCAGGTCCGCCACTCTGTCCCCAGACACTCTCATCGCTGCTCCCGTCTCATGGCCCGCAGTGCCCGTCGCGCCCGCAGATAGCCCACAGGTCCGTACGCCATCCCGCGCCGCTGCAGTCGTGAGAGCCGCCGTGGCCAGGGATGGTTCCGTTCGTCGTGATCACCTGGTGCTCCCCCCGCCGAGTCCTCCCGTACCGCCGTCAGCGTCCGCGCGTACGCCAACCCCCGGGGCAGCCGCGCCAGGAACGCCGGCAGCAGAGCGGGCCGGTTCACCAGGATCGCGGTGAGGTAGGCGGTGAGGCCCGCGCCGTAGCCGTACGCCTGGGTCTCCAGGTCCCGCCAGGTCTCCCGGTGGTGGTGCCACACCAGCGCGTACGGCGTGTAGTGCAGCCGGTGCCCGGCCGCGAGGACGCGGACGAACCCGTACAGGTCGTCGCCGCCACGCGCGCGCGTACCGGCGCCGGTCGCGGGGTCGAAGCCGCCCACCGCGCGCAGTGCGCCGGTGCGGAAGGCCATGTTGGCGCCCGAGCCGAAACGTCCCGCCGTGAACGGGAACAGCGGCTCGTCGGCGGGCGGTTCGGCGGGGTCGTACGTCCGGGGCGCGAAACCCTTCGCGAAGCCGCCGTGGCTCTCCAGCAGCACCTGGGCGGGGGTGCGCAGCCGGGCCGGCAGGATCAGGCCGGTCGCGCAGCCGAGCCACGGGTCGGCGGCGAAGGGCGCGGTCAGTTCGGTGAGCCAGCGCGGGTCGGCGATCACGTCGTCGTCGGTGAACGCGACCACCTCGCCACGGGCCGCCCCGATGCCCGTGTTGTGGGCGATCGCGAGGCCCGGCAGCGGCTCGCACACGTACCGCACCCGCTCGGCGTACTTGCGCTCGACCAGGTCCCGGGTGGTGTCCGTGACGGGCGCGTTGTCGACGACGACGATCTCGAAGTCCGGGTGGTCCTGGGCGAGCATCGAGTCGAGCGCGTGAGCGAGCTGTCCGGCGCGCTCACGGGTGGCGATGACGACGGTGGCGTACGGCGGTGGCGGACCGGGGACGGCCGGGGCAGCGGGCGGGGAGGTTGCCCGGGAGCCGAGCCGATGGGCCGACGCCCCGAGCACCGCCGCCGGATCGCCGCCCTCCGGCACCCGCCCCAGCAGGGTGCCGATCGGCCGACCGGCCCGCCTGACCAGCAGGAACACCTCGCCGTGGGTCACCGGCGGGCTGCCCGGACCCGGTCGTACCACCCCGTCGTCGAGGTCGATCTCGGCGACCTGGACGGGACTGATGTCGAGGAACCGCTGGATCTCCTGCCGTGTGCGCGTCGTGCGGAACATGCGCTCCCCCCAGAATGACGTTTCGGTGTCAGGACCGCCGCAGCCGCCCCGTGCTCTTCAGCACCTGAGCGGCCGCCGCCGCGAGCCTCGGCCGGTTACGTACGAAGTGGTGGGCGCGGCGCGCGGGTTCGCGGCTGAGCCAGTACAGCCCGGCGCCGACCCCCGGCCTGGTCCACGCCCCCTCGTACACGGGCAGTTCGCCGGTCCTCAGCGAGTCCTTGTACTCGGCCGCGCCCCGCCCCAGGTCGAGCGTGCGGATGCCCTCGGCGGCGGCCGCCTCGGCCATCCGCAGATGCAGCACCAGCCCCGGCGAGTACCTGGAGAACTCCACGTCGTACGACGGGAACCAGCAGGCCAGGACGGTCGAGGAGCGCAGCCCGAAGTGGGCGGCGACCGGACGGTCACCGGCGTAGAGGACGGACAGCGTGCCGGTGCACTCCGGGGCGCGCGTCTCGGCGAGCCCGTGCACGAGCCGCGTGATCCACTCCTGCGCGAACCGGTCCCGGCGGCCGGTCCTGCGGTACTGCGCGGACTTCCACGCCATGAGCGTGCGCAGCGCGGCCGGGTCACGTTCGTCGAAGACGAACCGCACCTCGCCGACCTGGCGGCCCAGCCGGCGCTCCTTGGCGAGCGTCGTCTTCAGGAACTTCGGCGACTGGGCGCGCAGGACGGACTCGTAGGTGTCGTAGCCCTTCTCCACGTCGATGACGTACGCCGCGTACTCGGCGGCCGCGTGCGGCACGAACAGGCCCTGCTCCGCCTCCAGGTTGTCGAAGGCGAACGCCGACAGAGAGCAGGCCCGCATCAGTTCGGCGGCGTCGAGGCCGAGTCCGGGACTCAGCACCGCGCCCTGGGCGTCGGACACCCCGTAGGCGAGCGCCTGGCCCACGCCGAGCGGGCCGCGTTCATGGGGCAGGAAGCCGACCGGCTCACGCCCCTCGTAGACCACCGCGACCCGGGCCCGTGGCCGTACCCTGCCCGTCGCGTCGGTGAATTCCGGTTCCATGAACGGGTTGCGAGGAGCCGCGGACAGCGCCCGCAGCCCGCGCCACCGTTCCCTGTCCCCCGCGCCGAGTTCGCTCGGCCGCAGCACACGAATGCGCCCACTGTTCAACCTGACCCCCCGATCAAGTCCCCCCTGGACTCTTGGACGGTACCGCCCGACTCGGTGCGGGCGGTAGGTAGCGGAGCATGTTGTTGCCAACCGGTGCATTGGCCGTCAAGCGTCCATTACCCGGCGATGCGTGGGAAAGCGGCGATCCGGGGCGTGAGACGGCCGTCGGGTCCGGCGTGAAGTATCCGTATTCTCTGATCATGCCCGCACCCACCGCATATGCCGAGCGCTCCGCGTACGCCCTCATCGCCACCGACCTGGACGGAACGCTGCTGCGCGGCGACGACACCTTCTCCGACCGGTCGCTGCACGCGCTCGCCCGGGTCACCGAGGCCGGCGCCCGGCATCTGGTGGTGACCGGCAGGCCGGCGCCGCGGGTACGGCCGCTGCTGGAGAACCTGCGCAGCAGGGGGCTCGCGGTGTGCGGACAGGGCGCGCAGTTGTACGACGCCGGCGCGGACCGTCTGCTGTGGTCGGTCACCCTGGACCGGGAGCTGGCGGAGACCGCGCTCGGCAAGATCGAGGCCGAGGTCGGCCAGGTGTACGCGGCCGTCGACCAGGACGGCGTCGACGGGCTGACGCTGATCGAGCCCGGGTACCGGATGCCGCACCCGACGCTGCCCGCGCTGCGGGTCGCCCGCCGCGAGGACCTGTGGTGCGAGCCGATCAGCAAGGTGCTGCTGCGCCATCCGGAGCTGTCCGACGACGAGTTGGCGGCGACGGCGCGGGCGGCGGTGGGCTCGCTGGCCACGGTCACCATGTCGGGGCCGGGCACGGTGGAGCTCCAGCCGTGCGGGGTGACGAAGGCCACCGGACTGGCGCTGGCCGCCCGGCACCTGGGCATCGGGCCGGCCGACACGATCGCCTTCGGCGACATGCCCAACGACATCCCGATGTTCGACTGGGCGGCACACGGGGTGGCGATGGCCAACGCGCATCCCGAGCTGAAGGCGGTGGCCGACGAGGTGACTTCGTCGAACGAGGACGACGGGGTGGCCGTCGTCCTCGAACGGCTCTTTCCGTGAGGCGCTGTCCGGTACAGCGCCCAGTACGCCTAGTAGGCCCCGAAGACGTTGTCGATCGACCCGTAGCGGTGCTGGGCGTAGTGGCAGGCGGCGGTGATGTTCGCGACCGGGTCGTACGGGTCGTACGAGGTGCCGGCCACGTGGTACGCCGCGAAGGTCGGGTCGATGACCTGGAGCAGGCCCTTGGACGGGGTGCCCTTGGCCGCGTTGGAGTCCCACAGGTTGATGGCGTTCGGGTTGCCGGACGACTCGCGCATGATGTTGCGGTGGATGCCGTCGTAGCTGCCCGGAATGCCCTTCTCCGCCATGATCGCGAGGGATTCGCGGATCCAGCCGTCGAGGTTGTTCGGGTATCCGGCGACCGTCGTCGTCGAGGTGGGGGTGGCCGTGGCCGCGGACGCGGTGGTCGCGCCGACGAGCGGGAGGGCGAGTACGGCCACGCCGGTGCCGGCGAGGGCGAGGCGGCGGGCGAGGCGGCTCGGGCGGGTGGGCTTGCCGTATGCGGGCATGGTGATGTTCCTCTCCGGCGCCTGCGAGGTGAGCTGTCGGGTTCGGGCTGGGAGGTGCCCGGCCACGCCCGTACGGGCATGGCTTCACCCCAAGCCGGTCGGGCGTGTGCCCGGCGCGGCGTGTTACCTGGGTCCCCCGCTCCTGCCGTACGCGAGTGGTTCGTCGATGGGTGGGTGTCAGGCGGCGGCAGGATTCGGCGTCCGCCCGACTCGGCGGGAACGTATGCGAGGGCACATGTCCGAAACAAGTGGCGAATTCACAGAACGCCCTGTTGACCTCGCGGCGAGGCATATGGGGCGCTTGATCCTTTGCGTTCGCCAAGGCTCAACTCGCCTGCGGGGCAGGGGAGACGGGCGCCCGGGGCGCGGTCGGGCGGTCGGGCCGAGTGAGAGATGTCACCGCCCTTTGCAATGCGTGGCAAATCGGGCAATAGCGGCTAATTCTTCATTGGTTGGCTAATGGATACTTTCCGGTAAGTCGATAAATGTCCCTTCCGTTCCCTTGGCGTTCCCTTCACGTGAGGCGGTGGGGTCTGATGGTGATCGAAACGTGACCGGATACGCTGACTTGAGTGATGGCAGCGACCTATCGACAAACCGTGTAATCGCCGGTAGACGCCAGCAGACAGGAGATCCCTCGTGACCGTCGTCGGGCCGTTCGGGCTGAGCGTGCGGGACCAGGCCCTCGAAGCCGATGTCCAGGCTGGATTGGCGGCTGTCGAGGAGGGCCTGCTCGAAGCCACCAAGAGTGAGGTGCCCTTCATCACGGAGGCCGCGCAGCACCTGGTGCGGGCCGGCGGCAAACGGTTCCGGCCGCTGCTGGTGATGCTCGCCGCGCAGTTCGGCGACCCTTACGCGCCGGGTGTGGTGCCGTCGGCCGTCGTGGTGGAGCTCACGCATCTCGCCACGCTCTACCACGACGACGTCATGGACGAGGCCGAGGTGCGCCGCGGGGTCGACAGCGCGAACACCCGCTGGGGCAACTCCGTCGCCGTCCTCACGGGTGACTTCCTCTTCGCCCGCGCCTCGCAGATCCTCGCCGACCTCGGGCCGGAGGCGGTACGCGTCCAGGCGCTCGCGTTCGAACGGCTCGTCACCGGACAGATCCTGGAGACGGCCGGCCCGACCGACGGGCGCGACCCCGTCGATCACTACCTCGATGTGCTCGGCGGCAAGACCGGCTCGCTGGTCGCGGTGTCCTGCCGGTTCGGGGCGATGATGTCCGGGGCCGACGAGACCGTGGTCGATGTGCTGACCCAGTACGGAGAGCGCCTCGGGGTCGCCTTCCAGTTGGCCGACGACGTGCTGGACATCGCCTCCGACTCGCACGAGTCCGGGAAGACGCCGGGCACCGATCTGCGCGAGGGCATCCCCACGCTGCCCGTACTGCGGCTGCGGGAGCGGGCGGCACGGCTCGGGCTGCCGGAGGACATCGCGCTGTGCGAACTGCTGGACTCCGACCTCAGTGACGACGTACGGCACGCCGAGGCGCTGGCCGCGCTGCGGGCGCACCCGGCGCTGGAGCAGGCGCGGCGGGACACCGTGCGGTACGCGAAGGAGGCGCGGGCGGCGCTTGCCCCGCTGCCGGAGTGCGACGCGAAGGTGGCGCTGGTCGAGCTGTGCGACGCGGTGGTGCATCGCGCGGGCTGACACCCCCGGCTCCGGATCATCCCCTACGGGTCGCCTCCACCTCCAAGTCACCGATGTCATACCGAAGTCGTACATTGAGTTGAGTCCGCGGGCTGACGTCTCCCACGGGCGGTTTTGGTCTGATGGTGAGTACGGAAACCACCGCTCCTCACCGATTCGGGTGAATGGCGCCGCCGACTACGGAGGTTAGGCACACATGGCACCGTACGAATCCGACGACACCACCACCGCGCGGCGCAAGGTCGCGCGGTACGTCGTCCCCGTCACCGTCGTGGGTGTCGCGGCCGCGACCATCGGTCTCGTCCCGGCGCTCGCCGACTCCGGTGACCCCGATCTGCCCGAGGTCACCGCGCAGCAGCTCGTGGAGAAGATCGCCGCATCGGACGTCGAGCAGTTCTCCGGCACCGTGAAGATCAGCACGGACCTCGGGCTCCCGGACCTCGGCGGCCTGGCCGACGGCCTGCTGGCCGGGATGACCGAGTCGGGTGAGGGCTCCTCCGCGGACCCCTCCGCGCGCCTCACCGAGCTGGTCACCGGCACCCACACCCTGCGCGTCGCCGCCGACGGGCCGGACCGGCAGAAGCTCTCCCTCCTGGAGAAGGGCGCCGAGTACAGCCTGATCCACAACGGCAAGGACCTCTGGGGCTACGACAGCGAGTCCAACGAGGTCTACCACTCCACCGCCCCGCAGGACGAGGCGGCGGACCACAACGGCGAGGCGGACCACAAGGGCGGGGAGACCGTCCCCGTCACGCCCAAGGAACTCGCCGACGAAGCTCTCAAGGCCGTCGACGACACCACGTCCGTCACCGTCGACGGCAGCCTGCACGTCGCCGGGCGGGACGCCTACAAGCTGGTCATCAAGCCGAAGGACGCCACCTCCACCGTCGGCGCCATCACCGTGGCCGTGGACGCGGGCACGGGCATGCCCCTGAAGTTCACCCTGACTCCGGCGAGCGGCGGTGCCGCCGTCGTGGACGCGGGCTTCACCAAGGTCAGCTTCGCCAAGCCGGCCGCTTCCACCTTCGACTTCACCCCGCCCAAGGGCGCCAAGGTCACCGAGGCCGAGGCCGAGGACATGGAGAAGGGGATGGAGGAGGAACCGGGAGCGGCCGAGGACTTCGGCGCGTTCGGCGGCGAGCTCGGCGGTATGAACGTCCTCGGCGAGGGCTGGGGCGCCATCGCCACCTTCGACTCCGGCGCCGAGGGCATGGGCGACCTGCCCTCCGGTCCGGCCGCAGGCGGTGAGGACCTCGGCGCGTTCGGCGACTTCCTCGGCTCCTTCGGCGACAAGGTCACCGGCAAGTTCGGCTCGGGCACGGTCTACTCCACCCGCCTCGTCAACGCCCTGGTCACCGACGACGGCAAGGTCTACGCCGGCGCCGTCACCAAGGACGCGCTCGTGAAGGCGGCGAACCAGCAGAAGTGAGCCACCGGGGGCAGGAGGGGCCGATGGAGGAAGAGGCCAAGGGCGAGGCCGAGAACGAGGTCGAGGGTGAGGGGCGCGACGACGTCATCCACACCCGCGCGCTGACCAAGCGCTACCGCGGTGGTCAGCTCGCCGTCGACGCCCTCGACCTCACCGTCCCGCGCGGCAGCGTCTTCGGCTTCCTCGGCCCCAATGGCTCCGGCAAGACCACCACCATCCGCATGCTGATGGGGCTGATCGAGCCGACCTCCGGCTCGGCGCGGGTGCTCGGGCAGCCCATGCCGCGCGCCGCCCGCACCGTACTGCCACAGGTCGGCGCCCTCATCGAGGGACCCGCCCTGTACGGCCATCTCTCCGGCCGGGACAACCTGCTGCGCTACGACGCCGCCGACCCGACCGCCGACCCACGCACCCGGCGCGCCCGGATCGGGGCGGCGCTGGAGCGCGTCGGACTCACGGCCGCCGCAGGGAAGAAGGCCCGCGCCTACTCGCTCGGCATGAAGCAGCGGCTCGGACTCGCGGCCGCCCTGCTCCAGCCGCGCCGGCTCCTGGTGCTCGACGAGCCGACCAACGGCCTGGATCCGCAGGGCATGCGTGAGATCCGGGCCCTGGTGCGGGAGCTGGCGTCCGACGGCACCACCGTCTTCCTCTCCTCCCACCTCCTCGACGAGATCGAGCAGGTCTGCACGCACGCCGCGGTGATGGCCCGGGGCCGGCTGCTCGCCCACGGCGCGGTGACCGACCTCGCGGCGCGGGCGCGGGGGCGGCTCGTGGTCACCACCCCGGACACGGCGGAGGCGGCCCGGGTGCTCAAGGAGCAGGGGGTCGGCGATGTGGTCGTCGCGGAGGGAGAGGAACGGGTCACCGGGGAGCCGCCCGAACGGGAGCCCGCCGAGCTGAACGCCGCGCTGGTGAAGGCGGGGGTGCGGGTGCGCGGGTTCGGGGTGGAACGGGCCTCCCTGGAGGACGCGTTCGTGGCCATCACGGGGGAGGGGTTCGATGTCGCGGGTTGAGACGGCCGAGGTCACGGTGAGGCCGCGGCCCCATTGGGCGCTCGGGCTCTTCCTCAGCGAGTTCGTCGTCACCCTGCGGCGCTGGCGCACCGTCGCGCTGCTCGGTGTGCTGGCCGCCGTGCCCGTCCTGGTCGGGATCGCCATCAAGATCGAGTCGGACGGTGGCGGTTCGGGCGGCGGACACAGGGGCGACGGCCCGGCGTTCATGGCGCAGGTCACCAACAACGGCCTGTTCCTGGTGTTCACCGCGCTCGCCGCGACCCTCCCGTTCTTCCTGCCCATGGCGGTCGGGGTCGTCGCGGGCGACGCGATCGCCGGCGAGGCGAACGCGGGCACCCTGCGCTATCTGCTGGTCGCCCCGGCCGGGCGGACCCGGCTGCTGCTCGCCAAGTTCGCCACCACTGCCGCCTTCTGTCTGGTCGCCACCCTCGTCGTCGCCGCCTCGGCCCTCGCCGTCGGGGCGCTGCTGTTCCCGCTGGGCGACCTCACCACCATCTCCGGCACCCGCATCGCCTTGGGAGAGGGGCTGCTCAGAGCCCTGCTGATCGCGCTGGTCGTCGCCGCGTCCCTGCTCGGGGTGGCGGCGCTCGGCCTGTTCGTCTCCACGCTCACCAACAGCGGCATCGCGGCGATGGCGACGACCGTCGGCCTGCTGATCACTGTGCAGATCGTCGATCAGATACCGCAGCTGCACACGATCCACCCGTATCTCTTCCCGCACCACTGGCTGTCCTTCGCCGACCTGATGCGCGACCCCGTCCACTGGGAGGACCTGCGCAAGAACCTCGGCCTGCAGGCCCTCTACGCGGCCGTGTTCGGCTCGGCGGCCTGGGCGCGCTTCACGACCAAGGACATCAGCACCTGATCGGGGCTCGTCTCAGACCTCGTAGGGGAAACGGGCCAGGGGTGCCTCCTGTGCGAAGAACGTCTTGGCGCGGGCCAGCGCCTCCGTGTCCCTCAGCACGTCACCGGGCTTGCTGCCGTTGCCGAGCAGGACCCCGCCGAAGCGCATCCCCATGTACGCGGCCGAGTGGTTCAGTGTGCCGATGAGCGGGGCGGCGACCTCGAACTCCTCGTGTGCGAGCGCGGTCACGCCCCAGAGCGTGCGGCCGGCCATCGTCGCCTTGAAGTCGACGCCCGGCGTGCGCAGCCAGGCCGACCAGTGGTCCAGGTAGCGCTTGGTCTGGGCGGACAGCGAGTACCAGTACAGCGGCGAGGCGATCACGATGTCCGTCGCGGCGAGTGTGGCGTCGAGGAGGCGTGCGGTCTCGCCCTCGGTGCGGCGGTCATGGTCGCCGTCGTGACGCACGTCCTCGAAGTCGGGGAGCGGACGCTCGGTCAGATCCACCCATTCCTGCGTCACTTCCGCGGGTAGCTGCTCGGCGGCCCGGCGGGCGAGGAGTTCGGTGTTGCCGTCGCTACGGCTGCTGCCGAGCACGAACAGGAAGCGGCGGGTGGTCATGGAGTCCCCCAATCCTTGTATCCACATACTATATGCATACGCAATCAATAGGGGTTGGGGGGTCTGGAACGAGGCTGTGACGTCGTGGTGACGCGGGTATCGGGGGGAAGCGGAGAGACTCGACGGTACCTGTACGAGTGTGAGGGAACCGATGTCTCGACTGAGCCCCGAGAAGAAGCGGGAAGCGGCGGCCGTGGTGGTGCCGCTCGACGTGCGTGTCCCCGGAGCGGGGACGGCCGGGGCGACGATCGGTGGCATGCCGGTCGGCGCGTCCGACGACGCCGACATCCACCAGGCCGTCCTGCGCCACCTCCACCGCATCGCCCTCGCCACCGGCCACCCCGTCCTCGCCACGGTCCACGACAGCCGCATCGGCTACGTCGTCCCCCTCCGCGTCGACACCGACGGCGCCAGCCACTTCACGGGGGAGCCGGTGCGGATGGGCGCCCTGGAGGAGGCGACCAGGCCGACACCGGACTCCGCCCCTGCCTTCCGCTCGCGTGCGGTGCCCAGGGCGGAGCCCGCGGGGGTGGCGGCTTCGGGTACGGCCGCGGCTCCTGGTGCGGCTTCGGATACGGGCGGGCGTGCGGTCGCGGAGCGCGCGCTCCCTGCGTGCCCGAGTGTGAGTGCGGCTCCGGGTGGGGGTGCGGCTGCGGCACCCGGTACGGCCATGGCCCCGATCGGCGTCTTCGGGCCGCCGCCACGGATGGACGCGACGCCGGAACCAGTGGAGGTACCGGCCCCAGCGGAGGACCCCGCGCCCGCCCTCGCCGCCGAATCCGCCCTGGGCGCAATGGCCGTGCCCGTGCCCGAGCCGGGGCCTGTGCCCGGGGCTGCCCTTGCCCCGGCACCCGAGCCCGGGTCCGCCGCAGGGTCCGCCCCCGCCCCGGCGCCCAAGATCACCCAGACCAGGGTCACGTCCGCGTCCAGCCCTGACCCTGCCCACACGTCCGCCCCCACGCCGGCCTCCGCTTCCGCGTCCACCCTCCGCCCCGGCCTCGAGCCCGCCGCTGCCCCCATCCCCACGCCGGCCTCCGCTTCCGCGTCCACCCTCCGCCCCGGCCTCGAGCCCGCCGCTGCCCCCATCCCCACGCCGGCCTCCGCTTCCGTATCCGCTCTCGGTCCCGGCCCAAGGCCAGCCCCCGCCCCCGAATCCGCCCTCGTTCTCGGCCTCGACCCCGACCCCAAGCCCACCCCCACCCCCACCCCCACCCCCGCTCGCGGCTTCGATGCTGTGGCCGAGGCTGTGCTTGCCGGGGAGGGGGTCGATGTCGGGGGGCGCGGGCAGGGCGGTGGTCCGGCGGTGCTCGGGGAGCCCGTGGCGCGGGTCAATGAGGCCGTGCGGGTGGGGCGGATAGATGAGGCGGGGCGGATCGCGGAGCGGACCGTGGTCGAGGCGTCCGGGACGTTGGGGCCGGAGCACCCCGAGGTGCTCCGGCTGCGTGAACTCACCGCGTACATCGCCTACTTGGCGGACGATCCGGTGCGCGCCCTCCACATCTCCCTCGACCTGGCCGGGATCCACCGCCGGTCCGGTGACGCCGAGGCCGCGTACGGCAACGTACAGAGCGCGGCGGCCGCCTGGCGGGCGGTGCGTGACCCGTTCCAGGGGCTGAACCTGGGCAATGAACTGCTCGGCCTGTGGACGGCGTTGGCCGGCGAGGAGGGCCCCGCGGCCGACGACGTCGAGGAGTTGGAGTCGGCCCGCGCCCGGATGCTCCGCCTGGCCGAGCGGGCCGCCCGGAAGTCGGCCGCCACGCCCGGCGGATGACGCGAGGCCCGGGCGGCTACGACGACAGGGTCCACACCGCGTACGCCAGCGCGTCCGCGTTGCGGTTCAGGGCCGTGTCGTCGATGTTGGCGCTGGTGTCGCACGACGAGTGGTAGCAGCGGTCGAAGGCCCGGCCCGCCGTGCCGCCCCACTTGGCGGCCTGTGCCGCCGTCTTGAGGTAGCCGGCCCCGGTGAACAGGCCGCCCACCGGCACCCCGGCGTTCTTGAAGGGCGCGTGGTCGGAGCGGCCGTCGCCCTCGGTCTCGATCTCGGTGGGGACGCCGAGGCCGGCGAAGTAGTCCTTGAACGTTCGCTCGATCGTGGGATCGTCGTCGTAGACGAAGTAGCCGGGGTTCGGCGACCCGATCATGTCGAGGTTCAGATAGGCGCTGATGCGTGAACGCTCCGTCGAGGACAGCCGGTTGACGTAGTAGCGCGACCCGACGAGCCCCAGTTCCTCCGCACCCCACCAGGCGAACCGCAGCTGCCGGGTGGGCCGCAGATCCGCGCGGGCCACGGCGAGCGCTGTCTCCAGGACGGCGGCCGAGCCGGAGCCGTTGTCGTTGATGCCGGGGCCGCCGGTCACGCTGTCGAGATGGGAGCCGGCCATGACGACCTGGTCGGACCGGCTGTGGGGCCATTCGGCGACGAGGTTGTAGCCGGTGCGGCCGGAGGCCGTGAACTGCTGGATCGTCGTGGTGTATCCGGCCGCGTCCAGCCGCGCCTTCACATAGTCCAGCGAGGCCCGGTAACCGGCCCGCCCGTGCGCGCGGTTGCCGCCGTTGGCGGTGGCGATGGACTGCAGTTGGGAGAGGTGTGCCTTGACGTTCGCCAGCGGTATGTCCGGCGCGTCGGCAAGGGCCGGGGCGGTGAGGGCCGGGGCGGCGGGTGCCGTGCCGGCGAGGGAGCCGGTGGCGAGCAGGGTGAGGGCGGCCGTGACGACGGCGGCGGCCGACGCCCGCCCGGAGACGGAGAGCTTCATGGTGGGGGGCTCCGGATTCCGGTGGGGCCCCGGCGAGGGTCGCTCGCCGGGGGGCCCGCGTGAATGGGGTGCCTGGATGGTGAAGCTGAAGCTGACTCTCCGTCAAGAGTGCTATATGGACAGGTCGTTCGGGCGACAGTGCCTCACTGCACGCAGAACTCGTTCCCCTCGGGATCTGCCATCACCACCCACTCGCCGCCCTGCTCCTTCACCTCCCGCAGCGCACTCGCCCCCAGTGCCGTCAGCCGCTCGACCTCGGCCGCGCGCCGCTCCCCGCCGACGTGCAGATCGAGGTGCAGCCGGTTCTTGACGGTCTTCGCCTCCGGCACCCGCTGGAACAGCAGCCGCCGCCCCAGCCCGGTGCCGCTGTCCGGGTCGTACGGGTCCTCGGGGTGTCGTACGGCGACCAGGTCCCGGAAGGCGGCGCGGCCGTGGTACTCGACGGTGGCCGCGCCCGGCAGCGCGCCCATGCCGAGCAGCCGCTCGATGAGTGCGCTGTTGTCCTCGGCCTCGTAGTGCAGCGCGGCGGCCCAGAAGTCCGCCTGGGCATGCGGATCCGCGCAGTCGATGACGAGCTTCCAGGGCAGCGGGGCGGGAGAGTTCTGCGTCTGCGTCATGTAACTGCTTATAGTGGTTACATGCGCGAGTGGGCAAGGGAAACGCCGGAACGGTCCCCCGGGCTGACGCTGCTTTCGTACGAGGGCAAGCCCTACCGCTTCGACCCGGGCGCGCTCTGTCTGGAGCTGCTGACCACCGGCGGTCCGGGCGCCTTCGCGCGCCACGAGATGCTGCACGAGCCCGCCGACGTGATCAGCTGGGCCGCCCGCAGCCGGCTCCCCGAAGGGCTGGAACTGGCTGTGGACTACGGCGAGCTGGCGCGCATACGGGAGTTCCGGGACGCCCTGTTCCTGCTGACCGCCGATCGCGCCCACGGCCGCCCGGCCCGGCCGGAGCAGCTCGACGTGATCAACGCGGCCGCCGCCGAGCCCTCGCTCGTCCCCCGCCTCACCGCCGACGGCAGCCACGCCTGGGCCCCCGGCGCCACCGGCACCCGCCTGCTCGGCACACTGGCCCGCGACGCGATCGGCCTGTTCACCGGGCCGTACGCCGACCGCATCCGCGAGTGCGGGGCCCACGACTGCTATCTGCTCTTCGTCGACACCTCACGCCCGGGCCGCCGCCGCTGGTGCGCGATGGAACACTGCGGCAACCGGGAGAAGGTACGCGCCCACCGGGCCCGCGAGACCGCCGCCGACGGGGCTCAGCGGCGGCCCGGCGCGGACTGAGCCGGGTCGGCCTCCCGTACGTCGGCGGCCGGCATCGCGGGCGCGGTCTTCGCCCTGAGGACGCGGGCCGTCCGGTGGGCGGTGCGCAGCGCGTCCCAGGTGAGGAGCGTCAGCGCCAGCCACACCAGCGCGAAGCCCGCCCAGCGCTCGGGCGGCATGGCCTCGTGGAAGTAGACGACACCGAGCAGGAACTGGAAGACCGGTGCGAGGTACTGCAGCAGCCCCAGTGTGGACAGCGGGACGCGGATCGCGGCGGCGCCGAAGCAGACCAGCGGGAGGGCGGTGACCACGCCGGTCGAGGCGAGCAGGGCCGCGTGCCCGACACCCTCCGTGGTGAAGGTCGACTCGCCGCGCTCGGTCAGCCACAGCAGATAGGCCAGCGCGGGCAGGAACTGCAGGGCCGTCTCGGCGGTCAGCGACTCCACTCCGCCGAGGTTGACCTTCTTCTTCACCAGTCCGTAAATCGCGAAGGAGAAGGCCAGGACGAGGGAGATCCACGGCGGGCGGCCGTAGCCCACGGTCAGGACGATCACCGCGGCGAAACCGATGCCGACCGCCGCCCACTGGGCCGGACGCAGCCGCTCCTTCAGCAGCAGCACACCCATCGCGATGGTGACCAGCGGGTTGATGAAGTAGCCGAGCGACGCCTCGACCACATGGCCGGCGTTCACGGACCAGATGTAGACGCCCCAGTTCACCGTGATCACGGCGGCCGCCACCGCGACCAGCCCAAGCCGGCGCGGCTGCCGCAGCAGCTCCCCTGCCCACCTCCAGCGCCGTACGTAGAGCAGCGCCGCGGCGACGAAGACCAGCGACCACACCATGCGGTGGGCGAGGATCTCCACCGCCCCGCCCGGCTTGAGCAACGGCCAGAAGAGGGGGACCAGCCCCCACATGCCATAGGCCGCGAAGCCGTTCAGCAGACCTATCCGCTGCTCGCCCCTGGACGCTCCGGCCACGGCCCCTCCTTCTGGTTCTCCCGCGCATCCGCGCGCTCGCGCACACGCGCGTCGGTCGAAGGTAGCGCCGAGCACCCCCGGCCGTCATGTCCGTATCGCTATACGGTCATGACGGCCGGGGGTGTGGGTGTGCCCAAGGGCAACCGGGGGAGTTCAGCCCTTGAGCGCGGCCGTGATCGACTCCGAGACCGGGGTCGTCGGGCGGCCGATCAGACGGGAGAGGTCGCCGGAGGTGACGACCAGCTCGCCCTTCTCGACGGAGACGTCGACGCCGCCGAGGATCTGCGCGAACGGCTCGGGCAGGCCGGCGCCGGTCAGGATGGAGACGAAGGCGTCGAGGGGGACGGGGCTGTAGGTGATCTCCTTGCCGGTCTGGCGGCTGAGCTCGGCCGCGTACTCGGCGAAGCTCCACGCCTCGTCGCCGCCCAGCTCGTACGTCTGGTTCTCGTGGCCCTCGCCGGTCAGTACGGCGACGGCGGCGGCCGCGTAGTCGGCGCGGGAGGCGGAGGACACCCGGCCCTCGCCGGCCGCCGCGACCACGGCGTTGTGCTCCAGCACCGGGGCGAGGTTCTCGGTGTAGTTCTCGTGGTACCAGCCGTTGCGCAGCAGCGTGTACGGCAGGCCGGAGGCGAGCAGCAGCTCCTCGGTACCGCGGTGGTCGTCGGCGAGCGCGGCCGTCAGGGTGCCCGGCGCGCTGGTGTACGCCAGCAGTGCGACCCCGGCGGCCTTGGCGGCGTCGATGACGGCCTTGTGCTGGCCGACCCGGTCGTTGCCGACCTCGCTGCCGGAGATCAGCAGCACCTTGTCGCCGGCCGCGAACACGCCGTCGAGGGTCTCGGGACTGCTGTAGTCGGCGACCGCGAGCTTCACCCCGCGTGCCGCGAGGTCCGCGGCCTTCGCCTCGTCGCGCACGACGGCCGTGACCTGCTCGGCCGGGACCTTGTCCAGCAGCTGCCCGATGACGTGGCGGCCGAGCTTTCCGGTGGCTCCGGTGACGACGATGCTCATTTCACAACTCCTTGTGGGGTGGCTCGGCCACTAACCCTAGGAGAGGCGCTAACTAAGCGAAAGTACCCACTTTGAAGTAAGGTACTGGTATGGCAGTAAGCAAGCAGGGTTCCTCCGCTGAGGCCATGTGCCCGTACCGCCTGGTTCTGGAGCACCTCACCAGCCGCTGGGGCGTCCTCGTCCTCATCACGCTGCTCGACCGCCCCCACCGCTTCAGCGAGCTGCGCCGGGCGATCAACCGGGGGAGCGGCCGCGGCGTCAGCGAGAAGATGCTCACTCAGACACTCCAGACCCTGGAACGCGACGGCCTGGTCCACCGCGACGCCAAGCCGGTCATCCCGCCCCGCGTCGACTACTCCCTCACCGACCTCGGCCGCGAGGCCGCGGAGCAGGTGCGCGCCCTGGCCCGCTGGACCGAGGTGCGCATGGACGCGGTCGAGAAGGCCCGCCAGGCGTACGACGAGGCCCGGGACGCGCGGTCCCGGGCCTCGTAGAACTGTCGCCTCGTCGAACGGTCGGATTCAGCCGACGACCGTCCAGGTGTCCCCGCCGGCCAGCAGCGCCGCCAGATCGCCCTTGCCGCGCTGCTCGACGGCCGTGTCGAGCTGGTCGGCCATCTGTGTGTCGTACACCGGGCGTTCGACGCTGCGGAAGACACCGATGGGTGTGTGGTGAAGGGTGTCGGGGTCGGCGAGCCGGGAGAGGGCGAAGGCGGTGGTGGGCGAGGCGGCGTGGGCGTCGTGGACCAGGATGTCCGCCTCGTTCTCCGGGGTGACGGTGACCACCTGGAGGTCCCCGGTCCGCTGGTCCCGTACGACGCCCCGCGCCCCGTCGGTGCCGAAGCGGATCGGCTGCCCGTGTTCGAGGCGGATCACGGCTTCCTGTGCTTGCTGCTGGTCCTTGAGCACCTCGAAGGCGCCGTCGTTGAAGATGTTGCAGTTCTGGTAGATCTCGATCAGAGCCGTGCCCGGGTGGGCGGCCGCCTGGCGCAGGACCTCGGTGAGGTGCTTGCGGTCGGAGTCGACCGTGCGGGCCACGAAGGACGCCTCGGCGCCCAGGGCGAGGGAGACCGGGTTGAACGGCGCGTCCAGGGAGCCCATCGGGGTCGACTTGGTGATCTTGCCGACTTCGGAGGTGGGGCTGTACTGCCCCTTGGTCAGGCCGTAGATCCGGTTGTTGAAGAGCAGGATCTTCAGGTTGACGTTGCGGCGCAGGGCGTGGATCAGGTGGTTGCCGCCGATGGAAAGGGCGTCGCCGTCGCCGGTCACCACCCATACGCTCAGGTCCCGCCTGCTGGAGGCGAGGCCGGTGGCGATGGCCGGGGCGCGGCCGTGGATGGAGTGCATGCCGTACGTGTTCATGTAGTACGGGAAGCGGGACGAGCAGCCGATGCCGGAGACGAAGACGATGTTCTCGCGGGCCAGGCCCAGCTCCGGCATGAAGCCCTGCACGGCGGCGAGGATGGCGTAGTCGCCGCAGCCGGGGCACCAGCGCACTTCCTGGTCGGACTTGAAGTCCTTCATGGACTGCTTGGCCTCGGCCTTGGGGACCAGCTTCAGTGCCTCAGTCATCGATGGCCTCCTTCAGCGCGGTGGCGAGCTGTTCCGCCTTGAACGGCATGCCGTTGACCTGGTTGTACGAGTGGGCGTCGACCAGGTACTTCGCCCGGATCAGCAGGGCGAGCTGGCCGAGGTTCATCTCGGGGATCACCACCTTGTCGTACCGCTTCACCACCTCGCCCAGGTTGCGCGGGAACGGGTTGAGGTGCCGCAGATGCGCCTGCGCGATGCCCTGCCCGGCGCGGCGCAGCCGCCGCACCGCGGCGGTGATCGGCCCGTAGGTGGAGCCCCAGCCCAGGACCAGGGTGCTCGCCCCGTCCGGGTCGTCGACCTCGATGTCGGGTACGTCGATGCCGTCGATCTTGGCCTGCCGGATGCGCACCATGAAGTCGTGGTTGGCCGGGGCGTAGGAGATGTTGCCGCTGCCGTCCTCCTTCTCGATGCCGCCGATGCGGTGCTCCAAACCCGGTGTGCCCGGGACCGCCCACGGGCGGGCGAGGGTGTGCGGGTCGCGCTGGTAGGGCCAGAAGACCTCGGAGCCGTCCTCCAGTGTGTGGTTGGGGCCCTGCGCGAACTGCACGGTGAGGTCCGGCAGCTCGTCCAGCTCCGGGATCCGCCAGGGCTCGGAGCCGTTGGCCAGGTAGCCGTCGGACAGCAGCATGACCGGGGTGCGGTAGGTCAGGGCGATCCGGGCGGCCTCCAGCGCCGCGTCGAAGCAGTCGGCCGGGGTGCGCGGGGCGATCACCGGGACCGGTGCCTCGCCGTTGCGCCCGTACATGGCCTGCAGCAGGTCGGCCTGCTCGGTCTTGGTCGGCAGACCGGTCGAGGGGCCGCCGCGCTGGATGTCGACGACCAGCAGCGGCAGCTCCAGCGACACCGCCAGCCCGATGGTCTCCGACTTCAGTGCCACTCCCGGGCCGGATGTCGTGGTGACCGCGAGGCTTCCGCCGAAGGCCGCGCCGAGCGCGGCGCCGATGCCGGCGATCTCGTCCTCGGCCTGGAAGGTGCGCACACCGAAGTTCTTGTGCTTGGACAGCTCGTGGAGGATGTCGGAGGCCGGGGTGATCGGGTACGAGCCCAGGAACAGTGGCAGATCCGCCTGACGGGAGGCCGTGACCAGGCCGTAGGCCAGGGCCAGGTTCCCGGAGATGTTGCGGTAGGTGCCGACCGGGAACGCCTTCGCGGCGGGCGCGACCTCGTAGGAGACGGCGAAGTCCTCGGTGGTCTCGCCGAAGTTCCAGCCCGCGCGGAAAGCGGCGATGTTCGCGGCCGCGATGTCCGGCTTGCGGGCGAACTTGGTGCGCAGGAACTTCTCGGTGCCCTCGGTGGGACGGTGGTACATCCAGGACAGCAGGCCCAGCGCGAACATGTTCTTGCTGCGCTCGGCCTCCTTGCGGCTGAGGGCGAAGTCCTTCAGGGCCTGCACGGTCAGTGTGGTCAGCGGAACCGGGTGCAGGTGGTAGCCGTCCAGTGAGCCGTCCTCCAGGGGCGAGGTGGCGTAGCCGACCTTCTGCATCGCCCGTTTGGTGAACTCGTCGGTGTTGACGATGATCTCCGCGCCGCGCGGCACGTCGGCGATGTTCGCTTTCAGCGCGGCCGGGTTCATCGCGACCAGGACGTTGGGAGCGTCGCCCGGGGTGAGGATGTCGTGGTCGGCGAAGTGGAGCTGGAACGAGGAGACGCCGGGGAGGGTGCCGGCGGGGGCGCGGATCTCGGCCGGGAAGTTCGGCAGCGTCGACAGGTCGTTGCCGAACGACGCCGTTTCCGAGGTGAAGCGGTCACCGGTGAGCTGCATACCGTCACCGGAGTCACCCGCGAACCTGATGATCACCCGGTCGAGGCGGCGTACGTCCTTCGCCGCGGCCGGTCTGCGCTGCTCTCCCACGACGGTTCCGTCGGTCTGCTCCGCTGGGCTGCTGACCTGACTGGTCACTGAACTGGACCTCCCTCAGAGGCGGCTGTCGGGGAGGGGTCTGTCACAGACCCTCCCAAAATCCACCCTACGTCCGGTAAGGGCATGCACGATTTCGCGCCGGTTCATGAGTCTGGACGGTTGGTTCATGAATTCACGTAATGGCTGGTTCATGAGTTCAAATAGGTGAGTACGGCCAGCACCCGTCGGTGGTCTCCCTCGCTCGGGGAGAGCCCCAGCTTGAGGAAGATGTTGCTGACGTGCTTCTCGACCGCGCCGTCGCTCACCACGAGCTGCTTGGCGATCGCCGAGTTGGTGCGCCCCTCGGCCATCAGGCCCAGCACCTCCCGCTCCCGCGGGGTGAGCCCGGCGAGCACGTCCTGCTTACGGCTGCGCCCGAGCAACTGTGCGACCACCTCCGGGTCGAGCGCCGTACCCCCCTCGGCCACCCGGACCACCGCGTCCACGAACTCCCGCACCTCGGCCACCCGGTCCTTCAGCAGGTAGCCGACACCGTGGCTGGAACCCGCCAGCAGTTCGGTGGCGTACCGCTCCTCCACGTACTGCGAGAGTACGAGTACCCCCAGACCGGGATGTGCCTTGCGCAGTTGTACGGCGGCCCGCACGCCCTCGTCGGTGTGCGTCGGCGGCATCCGTACGTCCGCCACCACCACATCCGGCAGCGAGCCCTCCGCGTGCAGCTCGGTGACCGTCTTGACCAGGGCCTCCGCGTCACCGACCCCGGCGACGACATCATGCCCGCGGTCGGTCAGCAACCGGGTCAGGCCCTCCCTCAGCAGCACCGAGTCCTCGGCGATGACCACCCGCACCCTGTCCTCCACGATCTTCCGGCTCCCCGCCCCGACGCTCGACAAAGTCCAGCATTCCAGCATTGAGGACCTTGGTGGGCCGGCACAACGGGAATAGGGGCACCTAAGTCAACGAGACCCGGGAAACCCCTATTTCCGGCTGCGCGAAGCGGGGGCGAGGGCGGGCAGTGGGTGCGAGAGGGGGCAGGGGTGCGAGAGCGGGCAGGGGTGTCAGACGCCCACGGCCCGCCACGGCAGCTCCGCCGTCACCCGGGTGGGGCCGCCCGCGGGGGAGTCGACCAGGAGGATGCCGTCGACCGCGTCCAGCCGGCCCGCGAGACCGGACAGGCCCGAGCCGGCCGCGGTGTCCGCGCCGCCCACCCCGTCGTCCACGACCTGCAGCAACAGCCGGTCCTCCGACCGCCAGACATCCACCGACGCCGTCCGTGCCCCGCTGTGCTTGCTGATGTTCTGCAGCAGCTCCGAGACGGTGAAGTACGCGATCCCCTCGATCGCCGGCGCAGGCCGCTCCACCAGGTCCACGTCGACCCGCACCGGCACCGTGCAGCGGGAGGCCACCGACGACAGGGCAGCGTCCAGGCCACGGTCGGTCAGCACCGCCGGATGGATGCCGCGCGCCAGGTCACGCAGCTCCTGCAGCGCCGTCTTCACCTCACCGTGCGCCTCGTCCACCATCCGCGCCGCCGCCTTCGGGTCCTCCCGCAGCTTCTCCTTCGCCAGCCCCAGATCCATCGCCAGCGCCACCAGCCGGGCCTGTGCCCCGTCGTGCAGATCCCGCTCGATGCGCCGCAGATCGGCCGCCGCCGTGTCCACCACGACCCCCCGGTCCGACTCCAGCTCCACCACCCGCGACGCCAGCCGCGACGGACCGAGCAGCCCGTGCACCAGCAGCCGGTCGACCATCGTCAGCGCCCGTACGATCCACGGCGTGGCCAGCGTGAACAGCAGCCCCACCCCGGCGGTCACCGAGATCTCGAACGGGTTGTCCAGATAGACGCTGTGCTGCTCGTCGCCGTACAGCTGAATGCCGTCCTGACCTGCGTGCATCGGAAGCACCCAGAACCACAGCGGATACGTCAGAAGCCCCCAGCCGGCCGTCCAGAAGGCCACCGCCACCCCGAACGAGAACACCGCCCACGGCAGGTGCAGCACCGCGTACAGCAGGCTCCGCCAGGACGCGCCGCTGCGCAGGACCGCCCCGATCCACCCCATCGGGCTGTTCCTGCGCGGGCGCAGCACCTCCGGGGCGGCCACCTCCAGATCCAGCAGCCCGCGCGCCCGGGTCCGCTCCAGCGCCCCGAAGCCCCGGCACCCGGCCAGCGCCGCCGCCAGCACCGGCACCCCGAGGAACGTCACCAGCAGGCCCGCGCCCATCGCCGTCATCGTCACCGCGAAGGTGAACAGCACGATGCTGATCGGCAGGCTGAGCAGCACATACGTCAGCTCCCGCCAGGCCCGCCCCTCGACCGGCGCCCGCAGCGCGGTGGGCAGCCGGTACCGGCGTTCCCGGACCGGCCGGTAGGGGTGGTGTCCGTACTCCGTCTCCGTGGTCATCGCCGTCGTCCGTTTCTGCTCGTGGGGCGGCCCCGCTGTCCTGCCCCCACCCTCCTCGTCGGCGCCCGCGCGGAACATGCGGTCCGTCGGCGTCTTGAGGCGGGGGTTTTCCCCACCCCCGTCGAGGGCTCACCGTCGAGGGCTACCGGGGCTGCCGCTCGCGGCCCCGCCAGGGAAGCTCCGCCGTCACCGTCGTAGGGCCGCCGGGCGGGGAGTCCACGACGAACAGGCCGTCGACGGCGTCGAGGCGGTCCGCGAGGCCGCGCATGCCGGTGCCGCCGGACAGGCTGGCCCCGCCCCGGCCGTCGTCCCCGACCTGGATCAGCAGCCGGTCCTCCGACCGCCACACGTCCACGGACGCCGTCCGTGCCCCGCTGTGCTTGCTGATGTTCTGCAGCAGCTCCGAGACGGTGAAGTAGGCGATGCCCTCGATCGCCGCCGCCGGTCTCGCCTCCAGGTCGACGGTCACCTTCACGGGCACCGTGCACCGCGAGGCGACCGACGACAGTGCCGCGTCCAGGCCCCGGTCGGTCAGCACCGCCGGGTGGATGCCCCGGGCCAGGTCGCGCAGCTCCTGCAACGCGAGCTTCACCTCGCCGTGCGCCTCCTCGACCATCGCCGCCACCGCGTCGTCGGCCTGCCCCTCCAGCAGCTTCTCCTTCGCCAGCCCCAACCCCATCGCCAGGTTCACCAGCCGGGCCTGCGCCCCGTCGTGCAGATCCCGCTCGATGCGCCGCAGATCGGCCGCCGCCGTGTCCACCACGACCCCGCGATCGGACTCCAGTTCGGCGATACGGCGTTCCAGCTCGTCCGAGGGCGACAGCAGCCCCCGCACCATCGCCCGGTCCGCGTTGGCCAGCCCGCGCGCCACATACGGCAGCACCGGCCACAGCACGAACAGCGAGGTCAGGGTGATCGTGAAGGTGAGGATCCCCCAGGGCAGCCGCATGAAGTCGTACAGGATCGTCCGCCAGCCCACCGAGTCCTTCAGCACCAGCCACAGCCACTGAAGCCCGCCCGCCCGGCGCAGCGGCAACGGGCTCGGCTCGTCGATCCGCATCCCCAGAAGCGCCCGCGCCCGCGCCCGCTCGGCCCGGCCCAGCAGCCGCGCGCCCATCAGACCCAGCGCCAGCAGCGGCAGGCCGATCACGGTCAGGGACAGCGCGGCACCGGTGAACATCACCGTCATGACGTACGTGAACCCGGCCAGCGCCATCGGCAGGTTCGCCAGGAGATGCACGATCTCCTTCCAGGTCTGCGGTTCGTAGGCCGGGCGGGGCGGGGGCAGCGGCCGGTCGGCGCCCCGCGTCGCGCCGCCGCGCGGGGTGGGAGGGGAAGCGGTCATATGGGCTAGCGTGCCGTGCGGCGGGCCGCTCCGCCATGAGGCCGGCGCCCGCCCGCGACGGGGGAAAACCCCACCCCGGCGGTTCAGCGTGCGACGGACTGCTTACCGTGCCTTTAACAGGGCCTAGACTCCCGTGCGTACAGATCGTCGAACAGTGTCGATCGATCGAGAACAGCGTCAATGTCGTCGATGTCGTCAATGCCGTCGATTTCAGGGAGCGAGGGACGGACGTGCGGGAACCGACCGTCGAACCGGTCGTCGTCGCGGCGGACTACTTCCAGTCGTACTCGGTGGTGGGACTGCTCGCCGTGGTCGGCGTGCTCTTCGTCGCCGTCGCCTTCGGCGCGGGCCGCCTGCTGCGCCCGGTCGTCCCCACCCCCGAGAAACTCCTGACCTACGAGTGCGGCGTCGACCCCGTCGGCGAGGGCTGGGCGCACACCCAGGTCCGCTACTACGTCTACGCGTTCCTCTACGTGATCTTCGCAGTCGACTCGATCTTCCTCTTCCCCTGGGCGACGATCTTCGCCGCCCCCGGCTACGGCGCGACCACGCTCGTGGAGATGTTCGTCTTCCTCGGCTTCCTCGCCGTGGGCCTGCTGTACGCCTACAAGAAGGGCGTCCTGACATGGACGTGAACCCCTCGACCCCCGCGCCGGTGCCGCTGCCCGAGCCGAAGAGGCTCGGCGTGCTCTCCCGCCTGGCCCCGGAGCCGATGAAGGTCGTCCTGAACTGGGGTCGGCGCTACTCGCTCTGGGTGTTCAACTTCGGCCTCGCCTGCTGCGCGATCGAGTTCATCGCCGCGTCGATGGCCCGCCACGACTTCATCCGCCTCGGCGTGATCCCCTTCGCGCCGGGCCCGCGCCAGGCCGACCTGATGGTCGTCTCCGGCACGGTCACGGACAAGATGGCGCCGGCCGTGAAGCGGCTGTACGAGCAGATGCCCGAGCCGAAGTACGTCATCTCCTTCGGCGCCTGCTCCAACTGCGGCGGCCCCTACTGGGACTCGTACTCCGTCACCAAGGGCGTCGACCAGATCATCCCGGTCGACGTGTACGTGCCCGGCTGCCCGCCCCGGCCCGAGGCGCTGCTCCAGGGGATCCTGAAGCTCCAGGAGAAGATCGCCCGGGAGTCGCTGGGGGAGCGGTACGGCAACGGCCCCGGCGCCGGGCGGCCGTCGGTGGGCGCGCTGCGGAGCGGGCTGGTGAAGCCGCCGTCCGCTGACGGAGGTGACCGATGACTGCGGTCGGCTGGCTGCCCGCTCCCGCCGAGGAACTGTTCGGCCCCGACGCCACCGCCGAGGAGTCCTACGACGTCCTCACGGTCGACGTCCCGCCGGCCTCGTGGACGACCGCCCTGCGCACCGCCCGCGACGAGCTGCACTGCACCTACTTCGACTGGCTGAGCGCGGTCGACGAACCGGGCACGGGCTTCCGGATCGCGGCCCACGTGGTCGCGCTGACCCCGGTCCGGCGACTCCTGCTCCGTACGACCGTCCCGCACGAGGCGCCCGCGCTGGCGTCGGCCGTCGACGTGTACGCGGGCGCGACCTGGCACGAACGCGAGACCCACGAGATGTTCGGCGTGACCTTCGAAGGCCACCCGTCCCTGGACCACCTCCTCCTCCCGGACACCTTCGAGGGCCATCCCCTGCGCAAGGACTTCGTCCTCGCGGCCCGCGTGGCCAAGGCGTGGCCCGGTGCCAAGGAACCCGGCGAATCCGAGCACGGCGGCCCCAAGCGCCGCCAGATGCTGCCCCCGGGCGTCCCCGACCCGAACGAGTGGGGCCCACTGAAGGGCCAGCTCCCGCCTGCGCCTGCCCGTCCGGCACGCGGTGCGGGGGCGGCGGCGCGCGGTGCGGGCGCGGCGGGGCCGCGGGCCGCGGGGGAGCGGCCGGTACGGCGGTCTCGTACGGCCGCGGAGGGCTCGGCCAGCCAGGGGGCGGCCACGACGGGCGCGGGTCCGACTTCGGCTCCGGCATCGGCTTCGGCTCCGGCGTCGGCTTCAGCTTCGGCTCCGGAGGGAACGGCCACCGAGGCGCCAGCCGCCCCGGCCGGGCCGCGCCGCGCGCGCAGCGCGGCCGGAGGCTCCGCGAGCCAGCGCGCCGAGGGCACCGCCGCGCCCGGCACCGGAACCACCCCTGCCGTACCGGCCGGGCCCCGCCGCACCCGGAGCGCCAGCGGGGGCTCGGCCTCTCAGCGCGCCGAGGGGGCCCGGGGGGCCGAGTCGACTGGGGGCGGCGAGACAACTGGGCTCCCCGGGACCCCTGGGCCGTTCGAGACCAACGGGCCTGCCGAGACAAACGGGCCTGCCGAGACCAGTGGGCCCGCCGAGACCAATGGGCCTGCCGAGACCAGTGGGTCCGAGACCAGTGGGCCTGCCGAGACAACTGGGCCTGTCGAGACAACTGGGGGCGTCGAGTCGATTGGGGCCTCCGAGACCAGTAGGGCGGCCGAGTCGACCGGGGCTGGCGAGTCGGCTGGACCCGCTGAGAGGACCAGCGCGGCCAGGACGGCCGGCGCGCCCGAGCCGACAGCCGCGCCCCGCCGCCCGGCGGCCGCGCCCCGCAGCTCGGACGCGCCCTGGCACCACGCCCGCCCGGCGTTCGACGAGCCGGAGCCGAAGGAGCCGAGCGAGCCGAGCCGGTCCGGCGAACCGAGCCCGCGGAGTGAGCCGAGCGCGACGAGCGAGCCGAGTCAGTCGAAGTCCGTGTCGCAGTCCAAGGAGTCGCCGGAGCAGGAGGACGAGCCGAGCACGGCGCCCGAACGCACCGAAGACCCCGAGGCGACCCCAGCCACCGAAGATCCCGGCACCACCCCCGAGAACCCCGCAGGAGGCACGCCGTGAACGACGCTCTCGACGTCGCCCTGCGACTCCTGATCGTCTTCGGGGTCTTCCTCACCTTCCCCCTGATCATCGGTCAGACCGAGCACAAGGTGATGGCCCATATGCAGGGCCGCCTCGGCCCCATGTACGCCGGCGGCTTCCACGGCTGGGCCCAGCTCATCGCGGACGGCGTGAAGTTCGCGCAGAAGGAGGACGTCGTCCCCACGGGCGCGGACCGCCGTATCTTCCAGCTCGCCCCGGCCGTGGCCCTCCTCCCGTACCTCCTGGTCATCCTCGCCATCCCCATCGGCCCGAGCGAGGGCGCCGTCGGCCAGGTCGTGGACGCCGGCGTGTTCTTCGTACTCGCGGTGATGGGCGTCGGCGTGCTCGGCTCCCTCATGGCCGGCTGGGCCAGCGCCAACAAGTTCTCCCTCCTCGGCGGCCTGCGCACCGCCGCCCAGCTCCTCGCCTACGAACTCCCCATGCTGCTCGCCGCCGCCTCGGTGGCGATGGCCGCCGGCACGGTCTCCCTCCCCGGCATCCTGCACGCCTTCGAGTGGTGGTGGCTGCCCTGGCAGATCACCGGCGCGATCGTCTTCTTCGTCGCCGGCCTCGCCGAACTCCAGCGACCCCCCTTCGACATGCCGGTCGCCGACTCGGAGATCATCTTCGGCGCCTACACCGAGTACACCGGCCTGCGCTTCGCCCTCTTCCTCCTCGCCGAGTACGCCGGGATCGTCGTCCTGTGCGGCCTGACCACCGTCCTCTTCCTGGGCGGCTGGCACGGCCCTTGGGGCGCCGACGGCCTCGGCTGGGTCTGGACCCTGCTGAAGGCGGCCGTCCTCGCCTTCATCGTCATCTGGCTGCGCGTGACCTACCCCCGGCTGCGTGAGGACCAGCTCCAGAAGCTGTCCTGGACCCTCCTCGTCCCCCTCTCCCTCGCCCAGATCGCCCTCACCGGCATCGTCAAGGTGGTGATCCAGTAGCTATGGCCATCCCCGGCAGCGGCCTCGCCAAGGGCCTGGCCGTCACCCTCCGCACGATGACGCGCAAGTCGGTCACCGAGCAGTATCCCGACGCCCAGCCCGAACTCCCGCCCCGCACCCGCGGAGTGATCGGCCTGTTCGAGGAGAACTGCACGGTCTGCATGCTCTGCGCCCGTGAGTGCCCCGACTGGTGCATCTACATCGACTCCCACAAGGAGACGGTCCCGGCGGCGACCCCCGGCGGCCGCGAACGCAGCCGCAACGTCCTCGACCGCTTCGCCATCGACTTCTCCCTGTGCATGTACTGCGGTATCTGCATCGAGGTCTGCCCCTTCGACGCCCTCTTCTGGTCGCCCGAGTTCGAGTACGCCGAGACCGACATCCGCGACCTCACCCACGAGCGCGACAAGCTCCGCGAGTGGATGTGGACCGTCCCGGCCCCGCCCGCCCTCGACCCCGGCGCCGAGGAGCCCAAGGAGGTCGCCGCCGCCCGCAAGACCGCCGAGAAGCTGGCCGCGCAGGCCGAGCCGCGGGAGGGAGACGCATGAGCCTCGCTGCCGAAACCCACGGCTTCCTCTCCCCGACCGGCGTCGAGATCGCCTTCCTCCTCGTCGGCCTGCTCACCTTCGGCGCCGCCCTCGTCACCGTCACCACCAAGCAGCTGGTGCACGCCGCCCTGTGGCTGGTGGTGGCCCTCGGCGGCCTCGCCGTCGAGTACCTCCTGCTGACGGCCGAGTTCATCGCCTGGGTGCAGGTCCTCATCTACGTCGGCTCAGTGGTCGTCCTCCTCCTCTTCGGTCTGATGCTCACCAGGGCCCCCATCGGCCGCTCCCCGGACGCGGACTCCGGCAACCGCTGGGCCGCCCTCACGGTCGCCGTCGCCGCCGCGGCCGCGCTGATCTGGGTGGTCGTCGACGCCTTCCGCACCACCTGGATCGACCTGGACGGCCCCGCCGCCGGCTCCACCAGGGTCACCGGCGCAAGCCTCTTCCAGAACTGGGTCCTCCCCTTCGAGGCCCTCTCCGTCCTCCTCCTCGCCGCACTGGTCGGCGCGATCGTCCTGTCCCGCAAGGCGAAGGCGAACGGGATGACGGCCGACACGACGGACGAGCAGGAGGGGACCCGCTGATGCACCTCGCCTACCCCGCGGTCCTCTCCGCCCTCCTCTTCTGCACCGGCCTCTACGGCGTCCTCGCCCGCCGCAACGCGATCCTGGTCCTGATGTCGGTCGAGCTGATGCTCAACGCCGTCAACCTCAACCTGGTCGCCTTCGACGTCTGGCTCAGCAAGGCCGCCGAGGAGACCCTGCACTCCGGGCAGGCCCTGACCCTGTTCATCATCGCCATCGCCGCCGCCGAGATCGGCATCGGCCTGGCGATCGTCCTCGCCGTGTACCGCAACCGCGGCACCTCGGACATCGACAAGCTCCGCGACACCGCCGAGGGCCACGAGACCGACACCCCCGCGACCGAGACGGGCGCCGAGAAGGCCGAGGCCACCGCGTGACCACCACCACCCTCGCCGTCCTCGTCCCCCTCCTGCCGTTCCTCGGCGCCGCCGCCGGCCTGCTCCTGGGCCGCACCGCCCCCGGCTTCGTCCGCCCGCTCGCCGTCCTGCCGACGCTCACCTCCCTCGTACTCGCCGCGATCGTCGCCGTACGCCAGGGCGGGGACACCGCCGTCGACGCCGCCACCGAACTCACCCCGACCGGCTCCGTGCCGATCGAGCTGGCCCTGCACATCGACGGCTTCGCCGCCCTGGTCGCCGTCCTGGTCGGCCTGGTCGCCTCCTGCGTGCAGATCTACTCCACGGGCTACCTCCGCGAGGACCCCCGCTACCCCTCGTACGCCGCGCTCGTCTCCCTGTTCACCTCCGCGATGCTCCTCGTCGTCTACTCCGGCGACCTGATGGTGCTGCTGGTCGGCTGGGAAGTCATGGGCATCTGCTCGTACTTCCTCGTCGGCCACTACTGGGAGACCCCCGAGGCCCGCGCCGCCTCCCTCAAGGCGTTCCTCGTCACCAAGCTCGGCGACGTCCCCTTCCTCATCGGTCTGTTCGCCCTCGCCACCGACACCGGCTCCTTCCGGATCACCCAGGTCCTCGGCGCCGTCGCGAACGGCGGGCTCGACCACCCGACCCTGATCGCCCTGCTGCTCCTCGCGGGCGTGGCCGGCAAGTCGGCGCAGTTCCCGCTGCACACCTGGCTCCCCGACGCGATGGCGGGCCCCACACCCGTCTCCGCGCTGATCCACGCCGCGACGATGGTCGCCGCCGGCGTCTACTTCATCGCCCGGCTCCTCCCGGTCTTCGAGGCGTCGCAGGCCGCGATGGTCGTGCTCGCCGTGATGGCCGCCGTGACGATGATCGGCTCCGGCCTCGCCGCGCTCGCCCAGGACGACATCAAACGCGTCCTCGCCTACTCGACCATCGGCCAGCTCGGCTACATGACCGGCGCCCTCGCCGTCGCCGACCGCGGTGCCGCCGTCTTCCACCTCCTCTCCCACGGCGCCTTCAAGGCCCTGCTGTTCCTCGGCGCCGGCGTGATCATCCACGCCGCCGGCACCAACTCGCTGGCCGCCATGTCCCGCATGACCGGCCTGCGCGCCCGCGTCCCCGACGCCTACTGGACGATGACCGTGGCGCTGCTCGCGCTCGCCGCGATCCCGCCCTTCAGCGGCTTCTTCTCCAAGGAGTCCGTCCTCGGCGCCGCCGAGCACGTCACCGGCGGCCACACCGAGCACGCCCCCGGCGCCGCCGGCTGGATCGTCCTCGTCGCCGCCCTGCTCACCGCCCTCCTCACCGCCGCCTACGCGACGCGCCTGTGGCTGCTGGCCTTCCGCGGCCGGGGCACCGAGGCCCCTGACCACGGGCGGCAGCCGCTGACCATGACCGCCGTCCTGTGGGTGCTCGCCGTGCCGTCCCTTGCCCTCGGCGGGCTCGCCTACCGCACGCTGCCCGACTGGTTCGACGGCGGCGACCTCGCCCCGACCCTCACCACCTCCGTCCTCGGCACAGGGATCGCCCTGGTCGGCGGCCTGGTCACCTACGCGGCCTGGCGGCACCTCACCACGGCGGCCGCCCACATCCCGCTGGGCGCGGTCGCCGCCCACCCCGAGGGCGACGCCGCCCAGGTCGAGGCCGAGGCCATCGCCACCCACGCCCCCGCCTACGGCGACCTGACCTCCGCGCCGGACCCCGCCGACCCAGGACGGCTGCTGCTCGGCCCCCTCCACCGCCACGCGGCCACCGGCTTCCACCTGGACGCCGTCTACCGGGCCCTGTTCGTTCGCCCGGTCCAGGCCGGCGCCACCCTCGTGCGGTTCCTCGACCGCGAGGTCGTCGAGACCTACGTACGCGGCGCGGGCGCCCTACCCCGCTGGCTCGGCATCGCCGTACGGCGCGCCCAGACCGGCAATGTGCAGACCTATGTGAGCGCGCTGCTCGCCGGCACCGTGGTCCTCGCGGTCGCCGCCGTCCTCGTCGCCACGGGAGCGTGAGCAGGCGTGATCGATATCAACGAGTCCGTGATGCAGTTCCTTCTCGCGTTCGTCGTCGTCGGCCCGCTCCTCGGCGCCGCCGCCGCTCTCCTGCCTGCCCCGCCCGGGCTGAAGGGGAAGTCCCCCGAGCAGGCCGTGCTCCGGCACGGCGTGACCGTCACCGGCGCCGTCCTCATCGCCGCGATCGTCCTGGCGCTCGGCTTCGACCACGACCATCCGTCGACGATGCAGGCCAGCACCGACATCAGCTGGATCCCCGCACTCGACGTGCGCATCCACCTCGGCATCGACGGCATCTCCCTCCCCCTGCTGGTCCTGACCGCGCTGCTGACCTTCCTCTGCGCGCTCTACTCGTACTTCAAGCCGCCCGCGGGCCCGGCCCCGAAGGCGTTCGTCGCCCTGCTGCTCGTCCTGGAGTCCGGCACCCTCGCCGCCTTCGCCGTCCTCGACCTGCTGCTGTTCTTCCTCGCCTTCGAGATGGTCCTGATCCCGATGTACTTCCTCATCGCCCGCTGGGGCGGCGAGGGCCGCGCCGAGGCCGCCTGGAGGTTCATCCTCTACACGCTGCTCGGCTCGGTGGTCATGCTGCTCGGCCTGCTCCTGATCGGCCTGCGAGCGGGCACATTCGACATGGTGGCACTCGCCACTGACAACGGCCGGTCGCTGACCACATCCGTGCAGGTCATCGCCGTACTGGCGGTCGGGATCGGGCTTGCGGTGAAGACGCCGATGTGGCCCCTGCACAGCTGGCTGCCCGACGCCCACACCGCCGCCCCGACCGTCGGCTCGGTGCTGCTGGCCGGCGTCCTGCTGAAGATGGGCACGTACGGTTTCGTCCGCATCCTCCTCCCTGTCGCACCGGACGGTTTCCGCACCTTCGCGCCCTACCTCGCCGCCTTCGCCGTCGTCGGCATCATCTACGGCTCCCTGGCCTGCCTGGCCCTCGCCAAGCGGGGCGCCAAGGGCGACCTGAAGCGGCTCATCGCCTACTCCTCCGTCGGCCACATGGGCTTCGTCCTCCTCGGCATCGCCACGATGTCCCCGACCGGTGTGAACGGCGCCCTCTTCGCCAACATCGCCCACGGCCTCATCACCGGCCTGCTCTTCTTCCTCGTCGGCGCCCTGAAGGACCGCACCGGCACCACCGACCTCGACACCCTCGCCGAGCGGACCGGCGCGGGCCTGTACGGCAAGGCCCCGCGGTTCGGCGGACTGCTCGCCTTCGCCGCCGTGGCCTCCCTCGGGCTGCCCGGCCTCGCCGGGTTCTGGGGCGAGATGCTCGCCCTGTTCGGCGCGTTCAGGCCCGCCGAGGACCTCAGCCGCCCCGCCTTCCTCACCTTCACCGCGATCGCCGCGTTCGGCACCCTGCTCACGGCCGCCTACCTGCTGGTCGTCGTCCGCCGCGTGTGCATGGGCGCCGTACCGCAGGACGCCCCGAAGCTCGCCGACGTACGGACGTACGAGCTCGTGGCCTGGACCCCGCTCGTCGCCCTCACCGTCGTCGCCGGCCTCTGGCCCAGGGCCCTCCTCGGCCTCACCGACCCGGCCGTGCAGCAGCTCCTCGCAGGAGGCACCCGATGAGCGCCCTGGCTCAGCCGCAGGCCCAGAACCTGGTCCAGTCCGTCGACTGGCTCGCGATCGCCCCGCCCACCCTGGCGGCGGTCGTCGGCCTGGCCGTCCTGGTCGCCGACCTGTTCGTGCCCGACGCGAAGAAGGCCGTCCTCGGCTGGCTCTCGGTCGCCGGCCTCGCCGTCTCCACCGCCCTGCTGCTGCCCCTTCTGGACGGCGACCGCTCCACCTTCTGCGTCGTCGGCGAGCCGGACGTGTGCAGCTACACCGCCGACCGCTTCACCCTCGTCATCCAGTTCCTCGTCCTGGGCGGCGCCCTGCTGGCCTCCCTGCTGTCCGTCACCGCCCTCAAGGACGAACGAGGGAAACTCCCCGAAGGGGAGTTCTGGTTCCTGCTGTCGTCCTCCGCCGCCGGCGCCGCCCTCCTGCCCGCCTCCCGCGACCTCGCCACCCTCGTCGTCGCCCTGGAGGTCGCCTCCCTGCCCGCCTTCGCCCTCGTCGGCCTTCGCCACGGCGACCGCAGGTCCTCCGAAGCGGCCCTGAAGTTCTTCCTGTCGTCCGTCACCGCGACCACCGTCAGCCTCCTGGGCATCAGCTTCGTCTACGCGTCGACCGGCACCCTCTACCTCACCCAGATCGCCGACCGCCTCCAGAACGTCGACGGACAGCTCCACACCCTCACCCAGACCGGCGTCGCCCTCACCCTGGTCGGCTTCGCCTTCAAGACCGCGGCCGTCCCCTTCCACTTCTGGGTCCCCGACACCTACGTCGGAGCCCCCCTGCCCGTCGCCGCCTACCTGTCGGTCGTCGGCAAGGCCGTGGGCTTCTCCGGCCTCATCCTCGTCACCGTCATCGGCTTCCCCTCCTACGCCGACGTCTGGGGCCCCGCCCTCGCCGCCCTCGCCGCGCTCACCATGACCATCGGCAACGTCGGCGCGCTGCGCCAGCAGGCCACACGCGCGTACAGCGCCGTACGCCTGCTCGCCTGGTCGTCCGTCGGCCAGGCCGGCTACCTCCTCGTCCCGATCGCCGCGGCCGCCTACACCGACGACGCCGAGCACGCCATCGGCTCCACCATCGCCTACGCCCTCATGTACGGCGCCGTGAACCTCGGCGCCTTCGCGGTGGCCGCCCTCGTCGGCCGTACGAGGACGACCAACCGGATCACCGACTACCGCGGCCTCTACGCCACCAACCCGCTCGCCGCGCTCCTCCTGGCCTTCTTCCTGCTCTGCCTCGCCGGGCTGCCCCCGGGCATCATCGGCCTCTTCGCGAAGGTCACCGTCTTCTCCGCCGCCGTCGACGCGGGCCTCGGCTGGCTGGCCGTCGTCATGGCCGCCAACGTGGTGATCGCGCTGGTCTACTACCTCCAGTGGACGGCCCTGCTGTTCCGCGCGCCCGAGGGCGAGCCCGTCCGGCACCGTGTCCCCGCCCCCCTCACGGCCGCGATCACCCTCACCGCCGTCCTCGGCATCGCCCTGTCGGGAGCGCCCCAGCTGATCCTGCGCTACACCGACACGGCCCTCTTCTGAGCGACGCGCGATCCCATGGGCCGTCCGTCACCCGGACGGCCCATGCCCGGCGCCGGACGCGCCAGGGAACCCGCGACTCCCGCCTGGCGTTGACCATGACGGGAGGGTCCACTGGAGAAGACACCGGTCGGACCGGAGACCAGCAAGCAAAGGGTTCCCCTGCCGCACGACTTGGAGGGCGTACCGTGCACCGCCGGCACAACGGGCTCAGGACCGCAGTACTCCTCGGAGGGCTGTCCGCCCTCATCATCGTCATCGGCAGCCTCTTCGGCCGCACGGGCCTGATCGTCGCCGTCCTGATCGCCGTCGGAACCAACGCGTACGCGTACTGGAACAGCGACAAACTGGCCCTCCGCGCGATGCGCGCCCGCCCCGTCAGCGAGTTCGAGGCCCCGGGCCTCTACCGCATGGTCCGCGAGCTCTCCACCCAGGCCCGCCAGCCGATGCCCCGCCTGTACATCTCCCCGACCGAGGCACCCAACGCCTTCGCGACCGGCCGCAACCCGCGCAACGCCGCCGTGTGCTGCACCGAGGGCATCCTGCGCCTCCTCGACGAGCGCGAACTGCGCGGCGTCATCGGCCATGAACTCAGCCACGTCTACAACCGCGACATCCTGATCTCCTCGGTCGCCGGCGCCCTCGCCTCCGTGATCATGTTCCTGGTGAACTTCGCCTGGCTGATCCCCATCGGCCGCTCCGACGACGATGACGGCCCCGGCCTGCTCGGCATGCTCCTGATCATGATCCTCGGCCCCCTCGCGGCCGGCCTCATCCAGCTCGCCATCAGCCGCTCCAGAGAGTACGAGGCGGACGCCTCCGGCGCCCGGCTCACCGGCGACCCCCTGGCCCTCGCCGCCGCCCTGCGCAAGCTCGACGCGGGCACCAAGCAGCTGCCGCTGCCGCCCGAGCCGCGCATCGAGTCCGCGAGCCACATGATGATCGCGAACCCGTTCCGCGCCGGCCAGGGCATGTCCAAGATGTTCTCCACCCACCCGCCGATGGCGGAGCGCATCGCCCGCCTCGAGAAGATGGCAGGTCACCACCAGTGAAGACCGTCCTGAACGTCATATGGCTCGTCCTGAGCGGCTTCTGGCTGTTCCTCGGCTACGTCCTGGCGGGCCTGCTGCTGTGCATCACGATCATCGGCATCCCGTTCGGCATCGCCGCTTTCCGTATCGGGATCTACGCGCTCTGGCCCTTCGGCTACACGACGGTCGAGCGACGCGACGCCGGCGCGCCTTCCTGCCTCGGCAATGTGCTGTGGCTGGTCCTCGCGGGCTGGTGGCTGGCGCTCGGCCACATCGTCACGGGCGTCGCCCTCTGCCTGACGATCATCGGGATCCCGTTCGGCATCGCCAACTTCAAGATGATCCCGGTCTCGCTGCTCCCGCTGGGCCGCGACATCGTCCGCACCGACCAGCCGTTCGCGGGTCGCTGATCCCCCGGCGGGGGTGCCGAGTTGTCCACAGCCGGCCGGTTGTCCACAGGCCGGCCCGGTTGTCAGTGGCGGCTTGCATCATGAACGCATGACCGAGATCGAGCAGTTGCTGGCACGGGTGGCGGCCAAGGCGCGCACCACCCGCCCCTGGGGCTGGAGTTCCCTGCCCGAGCCCGTCGACGCGGACACCCTGGCCCGCGCCGAGGCCGCCCTGGGCTTCCCCCTGCCGCCGCTGCTCGCCGACCTGTATCTGCGCATAGGGGACGGCGGATTCGGCCCGGAGTACGGCCTGCTGCCCCTGCTCGACAACCTGCCGGCCGGCGAGCCCGCCGCCGTCCCGCAGTACCTCGCCAACCGTCAGGGCGGCCGCAAGGATCCCGACTGGCCATGGCCCGAGGGCGTGCTGCCGATATCCCACTGGGGCTGCGCCATGTACGCCTGCGTCGACTGCCGCACCCCACAGGCCCCCGTCCTCCTCTTCGAACCGAACGCCCACGACGCGGACCACGCCTGGTACGTGGATGCCCCCACCCTCACGACCTGGCTGCAAGCCTGGCTGGACGGCACAGGCTGGTACGACGACCCGGACGAGGCGATGGACATGCCCCACTGGGAGGAGTTCCGCATACGCACACGGGCCGCCTGAGAGAGGAAGGGGCGCAGTCGGTCCGTGCTAGCGGCGGGTGGCCGACCAGCGCCGGACGCCGTACGCCAGTACCCCCACCGCCAGCACGCTCGTGCCCGCGATCACCGATGTCGCCGGCAGGGCGAACGCCACGACCACGCAACCGACGAGGCCCAGGGCGGGCAGGGCGCGGGCGCGCGGGGCCGGGTTCAGGGTCCAGGCGGAGGCGTTGGCCACCGCGTAGTACGTCAGCACGCCGAAGGAGGAGAAGCCGATCGCGCCTCGTACGTCGACGGTGGCGGCGAGGACGGCGACGACCGCGCCCACGGCCAGTTCCGCCCGGTGCGGCACCTGGAAGCGGGGATGCACGGCGGACAGTGCTTGGGGCAGATGCCGGTCGCGGGCCATGGCGAGGGTGGTCCGGGACACGCCCAGGATCAGGGCGAGCAGCGAACCGAGCGCGGCCACGGCGGCCCCGACCCGCACCACCGGCACCAGCCCCGGCACGCCCGCGGCGCGCACCGCGTCCGCCAGCGGCGCGTCCGCGCGACCGAGGCCCCCGTCCCCCAGCACGGAGAGCACCGCGACGGCCACGCACGCGTACACGGCCAGCGCGATGCCCAGGGCCAGCGGGATCGCGCGGGGGATGGTGCGCGCCGGATCCCGTACCTCCTCGCCGAGGGTGGCGATGCGCGCGTACCCCGCGAAGGCGAAGAACAGCAGCCCGGCCGCCTGCAGGATGCCCCAGGCGCCCCCGGACGCGCCTATGTCCAGCCGCCCGGCGTCGGAGTCCCCGGAGCCCAGGCACACGACCACGACGGAAGCGAGGACCGCCAGGACGACCGTCACGATCGCCCGCGTCAGCCAGGCCGACTTCTGGACGCCGCCGTAGTTCACGGCCGTCAGCGCCACCACGGCCGCGACCGCCACCGCGTGCGCCTGGTCCGGCCAGACGTAGGCGCCCACGGTCAGCGCCATCGCCGCGCAGGAGGCGGTCTTGCCGACCACGAAGGACCAGCCCGCGAGGTAGCCCCAGAACTCGCCGAGCCGCTCGCGGCCGTAGACGTAGGTGCCGCCGGACGCCGGGTACACGGCGGCCAGCCGGGCCGACGAGATGGCGTTGCAGTAGGCGACGACCGCGGCGACGGCGAGGCCGAGCAGCAGCCCGGAGCCGGCCGCGCGGGCGGCGGGCGCCAGGGCGGCGAAGATCCCGGCACCGACCATGGAGCCGAGCCCGATGACGACGGCGTCGGGGACGCCCAGGGTGCGCCGGAGCTCGGCGGTGGGACCGGACTGTGTCATGGGCCGCACCCTACTCAGCCGGGGAACCGGCGATTGCCGCCGGTCCGTCGTTTCCTTCAACGGAAAACGAACAGAAGCCTGTCTGGCGGACGGAATGAGCAAGATCACAGTGCGCGGACAGCACGGACACAGAGCGGAAGGGCAGGTTCAGGGCATGGGAATCCTCGCGTGGATCATCCTCGGACTGTTGGCCGGCGTCATCGCCAAGATCCTGCTGCCGGGCCGTGACCCCGGCGGGCTCGTCGGCACGACCCTCATCGGCATCGCGGGGGCCTTCGTCGGCGGCTGGATATCGGCCCGCTGGCTGGACCACCCGATCAGCAAGGACTTCTACGACGGCGCCACCTGGGCCTCGGCGATCGGCGGCTCCCTCGTCCTGCTGATCGCCTACCGGATCCTGTTCGGGCACTCCCGCGACTGAGCACCCACGCGACGGAACACACGCGGGGGCGGACGCCGACGGCGCCCGCCCCTCATCGACCACTACCGGTAGTTCACGAACTGCAGCGCGAAGTCGAAGTCCTGGCCCTTCAGCAGGGCGATGACGGTCTGCAGGTCGTCGCGGCTCTTGGAGCTGACGCGCAGTTCGTCGCCCTGGACCTGCGCCTTCACGCCCTTGGGGCCCTCGTCGCGGATGAGCTTGGCGACCTTCTTGGCGTTCTCCTGGGAGATGCCCTCCTTGATCGACGCGAAGAGCTTGTACTCCTTGCCGGAGAGCTGGGGCTCGCCCGCATCCAGCGCCTTCAGCGAGATACCGCGCTTGATGAGCTTGGACTGGAAGACGTCGAGCACCGCCAGCACCCGGTCCTCGGAGTTCGCCTCCATGAGGATCTTCTCGCCGGACCACGAGATGGAGGCGCCCACGCCCTTGAAGTCGTAGCGCTGCGAGATCTCCTTGGCGGCCTGGTTGAGGGCGTTGTCGACCTCCTGCCGCTCGACCTTCGAGACGATGTCGAAACTGGAGTCGGCCATGTCCTGTGGCTCCTTGGTTCGGGGTGCGTATCGGTGCGCGTCGGCGTCCGCGGGGGCTGCCGCCGGGCCCCGCGGGGGGTCCGGGCCGCATCCGGACAAGCCTAGCCACCCCGCTGCCTCCGGGTGCTGATCAATCGAGTGGCGAAGCACCCCTCCACATCGGGTATCGTTTACGTCGTCGCCACGGAGCACCGCCGAAAAGCGGTTCGAAGGGCGGCAATCCCAGGCGGTGTGCCCGAGTGGCCAATGGGAGCGGACTGTAAATCCGTCGGCTTAGCCTACCCAGGTTCGAATCCTGGCGCCGCCACACGGACGAGAGCCCCTCCGAGCTGCGGAAACGCAGAGCGGAGGGGCTTTTCGGTATGTAAGGTCGCAGCTCATGTCCAGCCGTCGCAGAACCTGCCCCGAGTGCCGTCGTGAGATCGCCGTCGTCGCCGGACGGTTCGCCCGCCACGACCCACCGGGCGCGCGGGAAAGCGGCGGGCTGACCTCCTGCCCCGGATCGCGCCGCACCGCCCAACTCGGCACGGTCCAGCCCTCCCTGGACGGCTACGTCGTCCCCGAGATCCCCGGTCAGCTGCCGCTGTTCTGACCGGCCCTCAGGCTCATTCCCCGGCCACCGACTTCACCGCCACGGACACCGGCGTCGAGCCGCTGACCAGCTCCAGGGTGAGGCCCGCGGTCGCCGAGGTGTCGATGAGTTCGGCGAGGACGGCGGCCACGTCGTCGCGCGGGACCGGGCCCCGTCCGGTGTGCGCCTCCAGCCGGACCAGGCCCTTGCCGGCGTCGTCCGTGAGCGAACCGGGGCGCAGGATCGTCCAGTCGAGCGCGTCCAGGCCCCGCACATAGGCGTCGGCCTCGCCCTTGGCGCGCAGGTAGACGTCGAAGACCTCGTCGCCCTGGTGCTCGGGGTTCGCGCCCATCGACGACACGACCAGGAGGCGGCGTACGCCCGCGCGGACCGCCGCGTCGGCGAAGAGGACCGCCGCGCCCTTGTCGACCGTGTGCTTGCGGGCCGCGCCGCTGCCCGGGCCGGCGCCCGCCGCGAACACCGCCGCGTCCGCTCCCTGCAGATGCGCCGCGACCTCCTCCACCGAGGCCGACTCCAGGTCCAGCAGCACCGGTTCGGCGCCCGCCTCCCGCAGGTCGTCGCCCTGTTTCGCGTTGCGGATGATCCCCGCGACCTCGTCCCCGCGCGCGGCGAGCAGCCGCTCCAGCCGCAACGCGATCCGACCATGACCACCAGCGATGACAATGCGCATGTTTCCGACCGTACGCCCGGACGGCCGCCCGCGCCGCATGACCGCCGCAGGGCCTCGCGAACCGTGCCGAGGCCCGCTACGACAGGTCCTTGCGTCCCTGCCGCGGCAGCCCCAACTCCGCTGCCGCCGCCGAGTTGCAGTACTCGCGGACCGCGCTGGTCCGGGCCACCACGCAGCCCCGGTGGATCACGATCCTGCTGTACGCCAGGGACAGCGCCCCCGCCAGGCGGTCGCCGCGCACCGCCAGCAGGTCGGCCGGGAAGCCCGCCTCCACGCGCACCTCGGGCAGGCCCAGGGCGGCCCGGGCGGAGGCGCTGACGGCGTCGTAGGCGTCCTCGGGGCGCAGCCCGTGCCGGGACGCCAGCAGGTAGGCGGCCTCCAGGGGGTCGCCCCGGCCGACCGGGTTCGACACGTCCCGCAGAGCGCCGCTGCCGGCCGCCACCCGCACCCCGGCCGCGCGCAGCAGTCGTACGGGCGTCGTGCCGCGCCCCTCCACGCCCCCGCAACCGCCCTGCGGCAGGCACACCACCGTCACGCCGGCCGCGGCGAGCTGGTCGGCGGTGCGTGCGGCGGCGTCGGCGGGCAGGCGGTCGAGGCCGCCGCAGGGGCTGAGGGTGACGCCGGGGCGCAGCCCGCCGGCCATCGCCGCGAGACGGGCCAGGCGCGCCGGGTCGGCGGCGTCGGTGTGCAGGTCGACGGGGCAGCCGTGCTCGGAGGCGACCTCCAGGACGGTCTCGACGTAGCCGGTGGGGTCGGGGTCGAGGTCCGGACAGCCGCCCACCACCGAGGCGCCCATCTTCAGCGCGTCCCGCAGCATCGCGAGCCCGTCCGCCCCGGCGGCGCCGGTCAGCAGCCGGGGCACCGCGACCGTCGTCAGCTCGGTGAGGCCGTGCAGCGAGCGCCGCGTCCGCAGTACGGCGGTCAGGGCGCCGAGTCCCTGGACGTCGCCCACGCGTACGTGTGCGCGCAGCGCGGTCGCGCCGTGGCCGAGCTGGAGCAGTGCCGCCTCGGTGGCGCGGCGCTGGACGTCCTGGGGCGCGTGGGAGACCGGGCCGTCGGCGTCGGCGGACAGGGCGGTGTCGGCGTGCGCGTGGGGTTCGGCGGGGGCGGGCAGCAGGACGTAGCCGCTGAGGTCCAGGCGGGTGCCGGGGGCCGGGCCGGGCGCCAGGCTGCCGGTGGTGCCGACCGCCTCGATGCGCCCGCCGCCCAGCCGTACGTCCACGGTGCGGCCGTCGGTGAGCCGGGCCCCGCACAGCAGCAGGGCGCTCTGCTCGGACCGCCCGGAGGGGCCGGGGGAGGGCGGCGGAGGGGGCGGCTGCGGCTGGCTGTCGGGCATCGCGCTCCAGAGGCTCGGCAGGACTCGAGAAGGCGTTCGGCTGGGGGACGAGGGGTTGGCAAGGGCTCGGGGCAAGATCACGCAGAGTGAGTCGAGCCTAGGGCGGCGGTACGGCCCCGTCGGGGAGGAGCGCAATAGTCGTACCGGTGTGGTCCGGTCGCCCGGAGGGGCTCAGGAGGGCGCCGGGGCGGGCGGGAAACGGTCTCCGGTGGCGGGCGCCAAACGGATTTGGGCGAACGGCCGCGGACCGTGTAATGTCTTCATCGCTCGCCCCAATAGCTCAGTCGGCAGAGCGTCTCCATGGTAAGGAGAAGGTCAACGGTTCGATTCCGTTTTGGGGCTCTGGTGAGAGAGGTTCCCGCCGCGAGGTGGGAACCGATCGCACCGCAGCGGTGTAGCTCAGTCGGTAGAGCAAGCGGCTCATAATCGCTGTGTCACCGGTTCAAGTCCGGTCACCGCTACTCACAGTAGCCGATTGCGGGGTCGGTCCTTCGATCGGCTACTCTTTCTTGCGTTGAATTAGTTATTCCACCCGTTCGTCTTAGGAGCACTCACGTGGCTGCCACCGACGTCCGCCCGAAGATCACGCTGGCCTGCGTGGAGTGCAAGGAGCGGAACTACATCACCAAGAAGAACCGGCGTAACAACCCGGACCGTCTTGAGATGAAGAAGCACTGCCCGCGTTGCAACGCGCACACCGCGCACCGCGAGACGCGATAAATCAGGCTCGTACATGAGGCCGCCCCCGCAGTCGGGGGGCGGCCTCATGTCGTTTCGACGGCTGTTACCCGTCGGTCACCGTCGGTCAGATCGCAACAGACAGCAGGAGGTGCCGGGCCATGGCGCTCGACCAGTCCTTCGTGGGGCGGAGCTATCCGCCCACCGAGCCCTACGAGGTGGGCCGGGAGAAGATCCGTGAGTTCGCGGAGGCGGTGGGGGACCCGAACCCGGTCTACACGGACCCGGAGGCGGCGAAGGCACTCGGGCACCCCGATGTGATCGCTCCGCCGACGTTCGTGTTCGCGATCACCTTCAAGGCCGCGGGCCAGGTCGTGCAGGATCCGCAGCTGGGCCTGGACTACAGCCGGGTGGTGCACGGCGACCAGAAGTTCGCCTACGCGCGCCCCGTGCGCGCCGGTGACCGGCTGACCGTGACCTCGACCATCGAGGCCGTCAAGTCGATGGCCGGCAACGACATCCTGGACATCCGCGGCGAGGTCCACGACGAGGCCGGCGAGCACGTCGTGACCGCGTGGACCAAGCTCGTCGCCCGCGCGGCCGAGGAGGGCTGACGGACATGACGGCCAAGATCGCTTACGACGACGTCGAGGTCGGCACCGAGCTGCCCGCCCAGACCTTCCCCGTGACACGCGCCACGCTCGTGCGGTACGCGGGGGCCTCCGGGGACTTCAACCCCATCCACTGGAACGAGAAGTTCGCCAAGGAGGTCGGGCTGCCGGACGTCATCGCGCACGGCATGTTCACGATGGCCGAGGCGATCCGTGTGGTGACGGACTGGGCCGGGGATCCGGGCGCGGTCGTGGAGTACGGGGTCCGCTTCACCAAGCCGGTCGTCGTGCCGAACGACGACCAGGGTGCGGTCATCGAGGTCGGCGGCAAGGTCGCGGCCAAGCTCGACGACAACACCGTCCGTGTGGACCTGACCGCGACGAGCGGCGGGCAGAAGGTGCTCGGCATGTCCCGCGCGGTCGTACGACTGGCCTGAGCGGACGGGCGGGGCTGTCAGTGGGGTCTCGTAGGCTTGCCCCCGTGCAGGTACTTCACGACGCCCCCCTCGCCCCGCTGACCACCTTCCGGCTGGGCGGTCCCGCGACCCGGCTGGTGACCGCGACCACCGACGCCGAGGTGATCGACGTCGTGCGCGAAGCCGACGCCACCGGCACCCCGCTGCTGGTCATCGGCGGCGGATCGAACCTGGTCATCGGCGACAAGGGCTTCGCAGGCACCGCCCTGCGGATCGCCACCCGCGGCTTCGAGCTGAGCGGTACGACGCTGGAGCTGGCCGCCGGTGAGGTCTGGAGCGACGCCGTCGCCCGCACGGTCGAGGCGGGGCTCGCCGGCATCGAGTGCCTGGCCGGCATCCCCGGCTCGGCGGGCGCGACCCCGATCCAGAACGTGGGGGCGTACGGCCAGGAGGTCTCCGCCACCATCACGGAGGTCATCGCCTACGACCGCCGCGCGGGCGAGACGGTCACCCTCACCAACGCCGAGTGCGCCTTCTCCTACCGGCACAGCCGCTTCAAGGCCGACCCCGACCGGTATGTCGTCCTGCGCGTCCGCTTCGAGCTGGAGGACGCGGGCGGGCTGTCGGCGCCCGTCAAGTACGCCGAGACCGCGCGGGCGCTCGGCGTCGAACAGGGCGAGCGGGTCGCACTCGACCACGCGCGCGACACCGTGCTCAAGCTGCGCTCCGGGAAGGGCATGGTGCTCGACCCCGAGGACCACGACACCTGGTCCGCCGGCTCCTTCTTCACCAACCCGATCCTCACCGACGCCGACTTCGCCGCGTTCCACGCGCGCGTGAGGGAGCGGCTCGGCGAGGGCGTGGAGCCGCCCGCTTACCCGGCGGGGAAGGGCCACACCAAGACGTCCGCGGCCTGGCTGATCGACCGGGCCGGCTTCACCAAGGGCTACGGCAGCGGACCCGCCCGCATCTCCACCAAGCACACCCTCGCCCTCACCAACCGGGGCGAGGCCACCACGGAGGACCTGCTGGCCCTGGCCCGCGAGGTCGTCGCCGGGGTGCGTGAGGCGTTCGGGATCACGCTGGTCAACGAGCCGGTGACGGTCGGGGTGGAGCTGTAGGCCCTCAGTCGGCCAGCCAGTCGTCCACGCCCGACAGCAGCTTGGCCTTCACGTCCCGCGGGGCCGCCGAGCCCCGCACCGACTGACGGGCCAGCTCGGCCAGCTCCTCGTCCGTGAAGCCGTGGTGGCGGCGGGCGATCTCGTACTGAGCGGCGAGCCGGGAGCCGAACAGCAGCGGATCGTCCGCGCCGAGGGCCAGCGGTACGCCCGCCTCGTACAGGGTGCGCAGGGGGACGTCCTCCGGCTTCTCGTACACGCCCAGGGCCACGTTCGACGCGGGGCACACCTCGCAGGTCACCCCCCGGTCGGCCAGCCGCCGCAGCAGACGCGGGTCCTCCGCCGCGCGCACCCCGTGCCCGATCCGGCTCGCGTGCAGGTCGTCCAGGCAGTCGCGCACCGAGGCCGGGCCGGTCAGCTCGCCGCCGTGCGGGGCCGACAGCAGGCCGCCCTCCCGGGCGATGTGGAAGGCGCGGTCGAAGTCGCGCGCCATGCCCCGCCGCTCGTCGTTCGACAGGCCGAAGCCCACCACGCCACGGTCGGCGTAGCGCACCGCCAGGCGGGCCAGGGTGCGCGCGTCCAGCGGGTGCTTCATCCGGTTCGCGGCCACCAGCACCCGCATGCCCAGACCGGTGTCCCGGGACGCCGTCTCCACCGCGTCCAGGATGATCTCCAGCGCCGGGATCAGACCGCCCAGGCGAGGGGCGTACGACGTCGGGTCGACCTGGATCTCCAGCCAGCCGGAGCCGTCCCTGACGTCCTCCTCCGCCGCCTCCCGCACCAGCCGCTGGATGTCCTCCGGCTCCCGCAGGCATGAGCGCGCCGCGTCGTACAGGCGCTGGAAGCGGAACCAGCCGCGCTCGTCCGTGGCCCGCAGCTGCGGTGGCTCCCCGCTGGTCAGGGCCTCGGTCAGCGCCTCCGGCAGGCGCACGCCGTACTTGTCGGCCAGCTCGAGGACGGTCGTCGGCCGCATCGAGCCGGTGAAGTGCAGGTGCAGATGGGCTTTCGGCAGTTCAGAGACATCACGTACACGCTCCATTCGCCGATCCTGCCGTACGGCTCCGGCGCCCCGGTAGCGGATTCCCCGAACGTGGTCTTGCTCGCACGAAGAAACGGGCCGCCTCCCCGCAGGAAGACGGCCCGTACACGCGCGTGGACGTCAGTCGCGGGCCTCCGCCAGCAGCTTCTGGATCCGCGAGACACCCTCGACGAGGTCCTCGTCACCCAGCGCGTACGACAGGCGCAGATAGCCCGGCGTGCCGAACGCCTCGCCCGGGACGACCGCGACCTCGGCCTCCTCCAGGATCAGCGCGGCCAGCTCGACGGTGTCCTGCGGGCGCTTGCCGCGGATCTCCTTGCCGATCAGGGCCTTCACCGAGGGGTAGGCGTAGAAGGCGCCCTCGGGCTCGGGGCAGTACACGCCCTCGATCTCGTTCAGCATCCGCACGATCGTGCGGCGGCGGCGGTCGAACGCCTCGCGCATCTTCGCGACCGCGTCCAGGTCGCCGGAGACGGCGGCCAGGGCGGCCACCTGGGCGACGTTGGAGACGTTCGACGTGGCGTGCGACTGCAGGTTGGTCGCGGCCTTGACGACGTCCTTCGGGCCGATGATCCAGCCCACGCGCCAGCCGGTCATCGCATACGTCTTGGCGACACCGTTGACCACGACGCACTTGTCGCGCAGCTCCGGCAGGATCGCCGGCAGGGAGACGGACGTGGCGTCGCCGTAGACCAGGTGCTCGTAGATCTCGTCGGTGAGCACCCACAGGCCGTGCTCGACGGCCCAGCGGCCGATGGCCTCGGTCTCGGCCTCGGAGTACACCGCGCCGGTCGGGTTGGACGGGGAGACGAAGAGGACGACCTTCGTCTTCTTCGTGCGGGCCGCCTCCAGCTGCTCGACGGTGACGCGGTAGCCGGTGGTCTCGTCGGCCACGACCTCCACCGGGACGCCGCCGGCCAGCCGGATCGACTCCGGGTACGTCGTCCAGTACGGGGCCGGGACGATGACCTCGTCGCCCGGGTCGAGGATCGCGGCGAACGCCTCGTAGATGGCCTGCTTGCCGCCGTTGGTGACGAGGATCTGCGACGGGTCGACCTCGTAGCCGGAGTCGCGCAGCGTCTTCGCGGCGATCGCGGCCTTCAGCTCGGGCAGGCCGCCGGCCGGCGTGTAGCGGTGGTACTTCGGGTTCCTGCAGGCATCGACGGCCGCCTCGACGATGTAGTCCGGCGTCGGGAAGTCGGGCTCACCGGCGCCGAAGCCGATCACCGGACGTCCGGCGGCCTTCAGGGCCTTGGCCTTGGCGTCCACGGCGAGGGTGGCGGACTCGGAGATCGCGCCGATGCGGGCCGAGACCCGGCGCTCGGTGGGAGGGTGTGCAGCGCTCATGAGGCCCATGGTTTCAGACCGGAAACGCGCCCGGCACGCCGGTTTCACGGACTGGGCAACGCCGTGGACACATGGGCTGACGCGGGGCTGAACATCGGACGGATTCGGCCCGCGGCCAGTTTCCGTTCGACGAGGCGCCCAGGACCACGTACACTCACACGTCGTTGGCCTTCAGCAGCCGATCCGCCTCCGGTGCACACCGAGCATCCGGGCGGATGCGGTAAGTTGGGGGAGACACAAAGGGTCGTAGCTCAATTGGTAGAGCACCGGTCTCCAAAACCGGCGGTTGGGGGTTCAAGTCCCTCCGGCCCTGCTACACACACCTTCGCCAGGATGTGTGCGCATGTACGTACAGCAATGCACCGCCGTGCGGCTCAGACCGGGCGCGGCACGGCCACGACCCGGGATTCAGGTGAGGATGAATGGCGGACGCCGTGGGCTCGCTCGACATGCCTGACGCCCAGGACGAGGCGCCCGAGAGCAAGAAGACCCGTAAGGGTGGCAAGCGTGCCAAGAAGGGCCCGCTGAAGCGTCTCGCTCTCTTCTACCGCCAGATCGTCGCGGAACTCCGCAAGGTCGTCTGGCCGTCGCGCAACCAGCTGACGACATACACCACAGTGGTCATCATCTTCGTCGTGATCATGATCGGCCTGGTGACCGTGATTGACTATGGGCTCAGCAACGCAGCGAAGTACGTCTTCGGCTGAGTCGAGAGCGAAGGGCGCCGAGGTATCCGGCGCCCGTTTCGCGTGTTCCACCCCTATGTATCCAGGAAGAAGCAGCCACCGTGTCTGACCAGAACCTGAACGACGCCATCGAGCCGGAAGAGTCGGTGGACGACGAGCTCGACATCGTCGAGGGCGCGGACGAGGACCTGGACGAGTTCGAGGCTGCCGACGCCGACGCGGACGAGCCCACCGAGGAAGCCGCCGAGGACGAGTCCGCCGCCGACGAGGAAGAAGCCGAGGACGGCGAGGAAGAGACCGAGGCCGAGGCCGCCGAGCCTGCCGAGCCGGTCGACCCCGTCGCGGCCCTGCGTGAGGAACTGCGCACCCTGCCCGGCGAGTGGTACGTCATCCACACCTACGCCGGCTACGAGAACCGCGTGAAGACCAACCTGGAGCAGCGCGCCGTCTCGCTGAACGTCGAGGACTACATCTTCCAGGCCGAGGTGCCGCAGGAAGAGGTCGTCCAGATCAAGAACGGCGACCGCAAGACGATCAAGCAGAACAAGCTGCCCGGCTACGTCCTCGTCCGCATGGACCTGACGAACGAGTCCTGGGGTGTCGTCCGCAACACGCCCGGCGTCACCGGCTTCGTGGGCAACGCCTACGACCCGTACCCGCTGACCCTGGACGAGATCGTCAAGATGCTCGCCCCGGAGGCCGAGGAGAAGGCGGCCCGCGAGGCGGCCGAGGCCGAGGGCAAGCCGGCTCCGCAGCGCAAGGTCGAGGTCCAGGTGCTGGACTTCGAGGTCGGCGACTCGGTCACCGTCACGGACGGTCCGTTCGCCACGCTGCAGGCCACGATCAACGAGATCAACGCCGACTCGAAGAAGGTCAAGGGTCTGGTGGAGATCTTCGGGCGTGAGACGCCGGTCGAGCTGTCGTTCGATCAGATCCAGAAGAACTGACGCCTTCGGCGACTGAAGCCACCGGACGGGTCAGACGGGCTCACAGCCTGTCTGACCTGCTCGGTTTTTGGCCGCGCAGACCTACCCGTTAAGGTTGTGCGGTTGCCTTCGGGCACTACGAAATCGACAGAGAAACGGGAGAGGACCCGAAATGCCTCCCAAGAAGAAGAAGGTCACGGGGCTCATCAAGCTCCAGATCCAGGCCGGTGCCGCCAACCCGGCCCCGCCGGTCGGCCCCGCGCTGGGTCAGCACGGCGTGAACATCATGGAGTTCTGCAAGGCTTACAACGCCGCGACCGAGTCGCAGCGTGGGTGGGTCATCCCGGTGGAGATCACGGTCTACGAGGACCGCTCCTTCACCTTCATCACCAAGACGCCGCCGGCCGCCAAGATGATCCTCAAGGCCGCGGGCGTGGAGAAGGGCTCCGGCGAGCCGCACAAGACCAAGGTCGCCAAGATCACCGAGGCGCAGGTCCGCGAGATCGCCACCACCAAGATGCCCGACCTCAACGCCAACGACCTGGACGCCGCCGCGAAGATCATCGCCGGCACCGCCCGTTCCATGGGCATCACGGTCGAGGGCTGACCCCACCTTTCCAGCAGCAGAAGTGGCAGGGCCTGCTCGGCCCGGACCACGACTCCTAGAACACACAGGAGCAGTAGTGAGCAAGCGCAGCAAGTCTCTCCGCGCTGCGGACGCCAAGGTCGACCGGGACAAGCTCTACGCCCCGCTCGAGGCCGTCCGTCTCGCCAAGGAGACCTCCACGACCAAGTTCGACGGCACCGTCGAGGTCGCCTTCCGCCTGGGTGTCGACCCGCGCAAGGCCGACCAGATGGTCCGTGGCACCGTGAACCTTCCGCACGGCACCGGTAAGACCGCCCGGGTCCTGGTCTTCGCGACCGGTGACCGTGCCGAGGCCGCGCGTGCCGCGGGCGCCGACATCGTCGGCGCCGACGAACTGATCGACGAGGTGTCGAAGGGCCGTCTGGACTTCGACGCCGTCGTCGCCACCCCGGACCTCATGGGCAAGGTCGGCCGCCTCGGCCGCGTCCTCGGCCCGCGTGGTCTGATGCCGAACCCGAAGACCGGCACCGTCACCCCCGACGTCGCCAAGGCCGTCACCGACATCAAGGGCGGCAAGATCGAGTTCCGCGTCGACAAGCACTCGAACCTGCACTTCATCATCGGCAAGGTGTCCTTCGACGACACCAAGCTGGTGGAGAACTACGGCGCCGCGCTGGAGGAGATCCTCCGTCTGAAGCCGTCCGCCGCCAAGGGCCGCTACATCAAGAAGGCCGCCATCTCCACCACCATGGGCCCCGGCATCCAGCTGGACCCCAACCGCACCCGTAACCTCCTCGTCGAGGAGGACCCGGCGGCGGTCTGAGACCCCGGCCGGTAGGACGGGCCCCGCACCTTTCGAGGTGCGGGGCCCGTTCCGTTTTCCCGGCCGGGCGGCCGTCCTGGGTTAGCGTGCGTCCAGGAACCGACGTATGGGGGTGGACGTATGCGGGGGGCGAGGGCGCGCCGTACGGCCGTATCGATCGTGCTGACGGCGGTGGCGGTGACCACGGTGACCACCGGGTGCACCTCCGACGAGGGGGCGCCCGAGCCCACGCACTCGCCGGCGCCGGCCACCCTCGCCCGGCTGAGGGCCGCCGAGCAGGCCACCGAGCGGGCCGCCTCGGCCAAGGTGCGCTCCACGACCGTCATGGGCGGCGAGCTGGCCCTGACCGCCGACGGCGCGCTGCGCTGGCGCGACGGCCTCACCGGGACGCTCACCATCACGTACACCGGCGGCAGGACCGCCGAGACGATGCGCGGGCTCGGCGTCACCTCGATGGAGGCGCGGTACCTGCCCGACGCCTACTACGCGCACATGGGCGAGGAGTTCGCCCGGAAGGCCGGCGGCAAGCCCTGGATCCGCTACGCCTACGACGACCTCGACGCACTCGGTGGCGGCACCGACTTCGACGACCAGATGCGCAACACCACGCCCAGCCAGTCGGTGCGGCTGCTGCTGGACGCGGACGATCTGCGCGGCGCCGGGCAGGAGACGGTCGACGGGCGGCGCACGACGCACTACACCGGCACGGTCGATGTGACGGATGTCTCCGACGCGGAACTCCGAGGCCAGCTGCAGCGGGCCGGGATGACCGGCGGGACCATCGATATCTGGCTTGACGAGCAGAATCTGGTGGTCAAGAAGGTGGAAAGAGGCCACACTGCTACGGGCGCGTACACCCAGACCGCGTCCTACAGCGACTACGGAACCGACGTGGTCGTCGCTGCGCCGCCGTCGGGGGAGACGGCGGACTTCACGCAGCTGACGCCGAAGGCGTGAAACCTGGGGCCGGACACACGGACACAGCGGGGGGAACCCACATGAACAGAGGAACCAGGATCGGCGCGGCGGCAGGAACGGTACTGCTGCTCACCGGCGCGGTGGCGTGCGGCAGCGAGAACGCCGGCGGGGTCAAGCCCGTACAGCGGACCGCCGCGCAGGCGCTGACGGCGGCCTTCGAGAAGACCAGCGACGCCAAGTCCGCCAAGATCTCCATGACGGTGTCCATGCCGGCCGGCATGGAGGACGGCGGCGACATGACCATGACCGGCGTGATGGGGTGGGACCCGTCGGTCATGGACGTCACGATGGAGGGCTCCGCCCTGGCGAGCGAGCCGGGCGGCCCGGAGAAGATGCGCATGATCATGCGCGACAACGTGATGTACATGGACATGGGCGAGGCCGCCGCCAAGGAACTGGACATGGACGGCAAGCACTGGCTGAAGATGGACTTCGGCGCCATGGCGAAGGAGGCCGGCGACGCGGACCTCGCCAAGGCGATGAGCGGTGGCCTGACCGACATGAACCAGGACCCCGCCAAGCAGCTCGCCCTGCTGCTGGAGTCGCCCAACCTCAAGCACGTCGGCAGCGAGAAGATCGACGGCGTGGAGGCCGACCACTACAAGGGCACGCTCTCCGTCAAGGAGATGATGGCGGCCAACAAGTCCCTCGACGTGCTCGACGCCGACGACCGCAAGGATCTCCTCGACACCATCGAGAAGTCCGGCATCAAGGGCTACGACACCGAGGTCTGGGTCAACAAGGACGATCTGCCGGTGCGGATGGACGTCGGTATGGAAACCCCCGAGGGCACCATCACGGCGAGCATGAAGTTCTCCGACTACGGGACGAAGGCAGAGGTCTACGTCCCGCCGACTGAGGAGACCGTCGACTTCATGGACATGATGAAGGAGATGGGGGAGGCCATGGGCGAGGAGGAGTTCAGCGAGGAGGACCTCGGCGAGGACGCCGATTTGCTTGACGGCGAGCCTGTCCTTTAATCTCCTACAGAAGCCAAAGACCGCTGGTCGTTGCCGCGTGCTCGGATGGGTGCGCGGTGGCCGAAGGATCCGCTGAAAAGTGGGCGACCCGCGCAGGTGACAGTGGAAGAGCTCCCGGAGTGCACGCCCTGGCGTGTGTACGGCCGGTCGAGTCCGCCCCGTGCGCCTGCGCCGGGGCGTTTCGTTTTCCCCAGTCCTCCTTCGGGTCCGCGCGGTCCGAATCACCCGGAAGGAGGCCGAGGCTCTATGGCGAGGCCCGACAAGGCTGCCGCGGTTGCCGAGCTGACGGACAAGTTCCGTAGCTCCAACGCCGCCGTGCTGACCGAGTACCGCGGTCTCACCGTGGCGCAGCTCAAGACGCTGCGCCGGTCGCTCGGTGAGAACGCCCAGTACGCCGTGGTGAAGAACACGCTGACCAAGATTGCGGCCAACGAGGCCGGGATCACGCTGGACGACCAGCTCTTCGCTGGTCCGACGGCCGTCGCCTTCGTCACCGGTGACCCGGTGGAGTCGGCGAAGGGTCTCCGTGACTTCGCCAAGGAAAACCCGAATCTCGTCATCAAGGGCGGTGTCCTTGACGGCAAGGCGCTGTCCGCCGACGAGATCAAGAAGCTTGCGGACCTCGAGTCCCGCGAGGTTCTGCTGTCCAAGCTGGCCGGTGCCCTCAAGGGGAAGCAGTCCCAGGCTGCCTCCGTCTTCCAGGCGCTGCCGTCGAAGCTCGTCCGCACCGTGGACGCGCTGCGCGCCAAGCAGGACGAGCAGGGCGGTGCCGAGTAATTCGGCTCGCATCATGATCGCTGCCCTCGGGTGGCGGTCGTAGCGGGCCAACGTACGCCCGCCAGTCATGTACATCCGGCACCAGCCGAATTAGTGGAAGGAAAGCCACCGTGGCTCTCACCCAGGAAGAACTGCTCGCCGAGTTCGAGAACATGACCCTCATCCAGCTTTCCGAGTTCGTGAAGGCGTTCGAGGAGAAGTTCGACGTCACCGCCGCCGCTGCCGCCCCGGTCATGATGGCCGGCGCCCCGGGCGCCCCGGCCGCCGAGGCCGTCGAGGAGAAGGACGAGTTCGACGTCATCCTCACCGGTGCCGGCGAGAAGAAGATCCAGGTCATCAAGGTCGTCCGTGAGCTGACCTCCCTCGGCCTGAAGGAGGCCAAGGACCTGGTCGACGGTACGCCGAAGCCGGTTCTGGAGAAGGTCAACAAGGAGGCCGCGGACAAGGCCGCCGAGGCCCTCAAGGGCGCCGGCGCGTCCGTCGAGGTCAAGTAAGACCTTCGCGACCGCCTGTGACGGCCCCGTAGGGCTGTAACGCGAACGCACCGAAGAGCGATCATCCATCTGGGTGGTCGCTCTTCGGCGTTCCTGGGGGCGCGGCCACGGTTGCCTTGCGCCCCGGTTCCCGGGGGGTATGGTGATCTTCGTCGTGTCTCCGGGTGTCCCCGGATCTCCCTGGTCGGGGCCGGGGGGCCTTGACGAACCGCACGCAGCGCGCAATTCTCAGGACGCGTCGTCACAACGGTCCGAATCCGAGGCATGGATCGACGGCGAAGAGGGCAGTATCAACGTGCGTTGAGGGCAGTGCCTTGTCGCAGATGTTGAGAACACGAGGGCCGATGAGGGTCTCGAAAACCCGCACTGGACATCAGTGTGCCAAGTGGCTACACTGACCCTTTGCGCTGCCTGTTAGCTGTCCCCTGCCCGTCACCAGGGGTCTGCCCTCGCCTCAGCATCGACGATGGAAACAATCCTGACCTGGGATTTCTGTCGCTATTGGTGGGTGAGGGGCCGGGGAGCGCGTAGTGAGTCCGAGCCCTCGGAAGGACCCCCTCTTGGCCGCCTCGCGCACTGCCTCGAACGCGAATATGAACAACGGCGCCAGCACCGCCCCGCTGCGCATCTCCTTTGCAAAGATCAAGGAGCCCCTTGAGGTTCCGAACCTGCTCGCGCTGCAGACCGAGAGCTTCGACTGGCTGCTCGGCAACACCGCCTGGCAGAGTCGGGTCGAGGCGGCTCTGGAGTCCGGTCAGGACGTCCCCACCAAGTCCGGCCTCGAGGAGATCTTCGAGGAGATCTCCCCGATCGAGGACTTCTCCGGGTCGATGTCGCTGACATTCCGCGACCACCGCTTCGAGCCCCCGAAGAACTCGATCGACGAGTGCAAGGAGCGCGACTTCACGTACGCCGCGCCGCTCTTCGTCACGGCCGAGTTCACCAACAACGAGACCGGCGAGATCAAGTCCCAGACGGTCTTCATGGGCGACTTCCCGCTCATGACCAACAAGGGCACCTTCGTCATCAACGGCACCGAGCGTGTCGTGGTGTCGCAGCTGGTCCGCTCGCCCGGTGTCTACTTCGACTCCAGCATCGACAAGACGTCGGACAAGGACATCTTCTCCGCCAAGATCATCCCGTCCCGGGGTGCCTGGCTGGAGATGGAGATCGACAAGCGCGACATGGTCGGTGTCCGTATCGACCGCAAGCGCAAGCAGTCCGTCACCGTCCTGCTGAAGGCGCTCGGCTGGACGACCGAGCAGATCCTCGAGGAGTTCGGCGAGTACGAGTCCATGCGCGCCACCCTGGAGAAGGACCACACCCAGGGCCAGGACGACGCGCTGCTCGACATCTACCGCAAGCTGCGTCCGGGCGAGCCCCCCACGCGTGAGGCCGCGCAGACGCTGCTGGAGAACCTGTACTTCAACCCCAAGCGCTACGACCTCGCCAAGGTCGGCCGCTACAAGGTCAACAAGAAGCTGGGCGCGGACGCGCCGCTGGACGCCGGCATCCTGACCGTCGAGGACATCATCTCGACGATCAAGTACCTGGTGAAGCTGCACGCGGGCGAGACCGAGACGGTCGGCGACAACGGCACCTCGATCGTGGTCGAGACCGACGACATCGACCACTTCGGCAACCGTCGTCTGCGCAGCGTCGGCGAGCTCATCCAGAACCAGGTCCGTACGGGTCTGGCGCGTATGGAGCGTGTCGTCCGCGAGCGGATGACGACCCAGGACGTCGAGGCGATCACGCCGCAGACCCTGATCAACATCCGGCCGGTCGTCGCCTCCATCAAGGAGTTCTTCGGCACCAGCCAGCTGTCCCAGTTCATGGACCAGAACAACCCGCTGTCCGGGCTGACGCACAAGCGTCGTCTGTCCGCGCTCGGCCCGGGTGGTCTGTCCCGTGAGCGGGCCGGCTTCGAGGTCCGTGACGTGCACCCCTCGCACTACGGCCGCATGTGCCCGATCGAGACCCCCGAAGGCCCGAACATCGGTCTGATCGGCTCGCTCGCCACCTACGGCCGGGTCAACGCGTTCGGTTTCGTCGAGACCCCGTACCGCAAGGTCGACGAGAACGGTGTCGTCACCGAAGAGGTGCACTACCTGACCGCCGACGAAGAGGACCGCTTCGTCATCGCGCAGGCCAACGCGCCGCTGACGGACGACCTCCGCTTCGAGGAGGCCCGCGTCCTGGTCCGCCGCCGTGGCGGCGAGGTCGACTACGTCGCCCCCGAGGACGTGGACTACATGGACGTCTCGCCGCGCCAGATGGTGTCGGTCGCGACCGCCATGATCCCCTTCCTGGAGCACGACGACGCCAACCGTGCCCTCATGGGCGCGAACATGATGCGTCAGGCCGTGCCCCTGATCAAGTCCGAGTCCCCGCTCGTCGGCACCGGCATGGAGTACCGCTCCGCCGTCGACGCCGGCGACGTCGTCAAGGCCGAGAAGGCCGGTGTGGTCCAGGAGGTCTCCGCGGACTACATCACCACCGCCAACGACGACGGCACGTACATCACGTACCGCCTGGCCAAGTTCGCCCGCTCCAACCAGGGCACCTCGGTCAACCAGAAGGTCATCGTCAACGAGGGCGACCGGATCATCGAGGGCCAGGTCCTCGCCGACGGTCCGGCCACCCAGAACGGCGAGATGGCCCTCGGCAAGAACCTGCTCGTGGCGTTCATGCCGTGGGAGGGTCACAACTACGAGGACGCGATCATCCTGTCGCAGCGCCTCGTGCAGGACGACGTCCTCTCCTCGATCCACATCGAGGAGCACGAGGTCGACGCCCGTGACACCAAGCTCGGCCCCGAGGAGATCACCCGGGACATCCCGAACGTCTCCGAGGAGGTCCTCGCCGACCTCGACGAGCGCGGCATCATCCGCATCGGTGCCGAGGTCATCGCCGGTGACATCCTCGTCGGCAAGGTCACCCCGAAGGGTGAGACCGAGCTGACCCCCGAGGAGCGCCTGCTCCGCGCGATCTTCGGTGAGAAGGCCCGTGAGGTCCGTGACACCTCGCTGAAGGTGCCGCACGGTGAGACCGGCAAGGTCATCGGCGTCCGCGTCTTCGACCGCGAGGAGGGCGACGAGCTTCCCCCCGGTGTCAACCAGCTGGTGCGCGTCTACGTCGCGCAGAAGCGCAAGATCACCGACGGTGACAAGCTCGCCGGCCGTCACGGCAACAAGGGTGTCATCTCCAAGATCCTGCCCATCGAGGACATGCCGTTCCTCGAGGACGGGACCCCGGTCGACATCATCCTCAACCCGCTGGGTGTGCCGTCCCGAATGAACCCGGGACAGGTCCTGGAGATCCACCTCGGCTGGCTCGCCAGCCGCGGCTGGGACGTCTCCGGCCTCGCGGACGACTGGGCGCAGCGCCTGCAGGCCATCGGCGCCGACTCGGTCCAGCCGGGCACCAACGTCGCCACCCCGGTCTTCGACGGTGCGCGTGAGGACGAGCTCGCGGGTCTGCTGCAGCACACCATCCCGAACCGCGACGGCGAGCGCATGGTGCTCCCGTCCGGCAAGGCGCGGCTGTTCGACGGCCGTAGCGGTGAGCCGTTCCCGGACCCGATCTCGGTCGGCTACATGTACATCCTGAAGCTGCACCACCTGGTCGACGACAAGCTGCACGCCCGTTCGACCGGCCCGTACTCGATGATCACCCAGCAGCCGCTGGGTGGTAAGGCCCAGTTCGGTGGCCAGCGCTTCGGTGAGATGGAGGTGTGGGCGCTGGAGGCGTACGGCGCCGCGTACGCCCTCCAGGAGCTGCTGACCATCAAGTCCGACGACGTCACCGGCCGCGTGAAGGTCTACGAGGCCATCGTCAAGGGCGAGAACATCCCCGAGCCCGGCATCCCCGAGTCCTTCAAGGTGCTCATCAAGGAGATGCAGTCGCTCTGCCTGAATGTGGAGGTGCTGTCCAGCGACGGTATGTCCATCGAGATGCGTGACACCGACGAGGACGTCTTCCGCGCTGCGGAGGAGCTCGGCATCGACCTGTCCCGGCGTGAGCCGAGCAGCGTCGAAGAGGTCTGACGGGAGTCCGGCGGCCTTCATCCAGAAGGCCGCCGGCCCCAGGACCCCCGTTTCAGACCCCAAGACTTACGACCCTGAGAGGGATTGACGCATAGTGCTCGACGTCAACTTCTTCGACGAGCTCCGGATCGGCCTGGCCACCGCTGACGACATCCGTCAGTGGAGCCACGGTGAGGTCAAGAAGCCCGAGACCATCAACTACCGCACCCTCAAGCCCGAGAAGGACGGACTCTTCTGCGAGAAGATCTTCGGTCCGACCCGGGACTGGGAGTGCTACTGCGGCAAGTACAAGCGCGTCCGCTTCAAGGGCATCATCTGTGAGCGCTGTGGCGTCGAGGTCACCCGCGCCAAGGTGCGCCGTGAGCGGATGGGCCACATCGAGCTGGCCGCGCCCGTCACGCACATCTGGTACTTCAAGGGCGTCCCGAGCCGTCTGGGCTATCTGCTCGACCTCGCCCCGAAGGACCTGGAGAAGGTCATCTACTTCGCGGCGTACATGATCACGTACGTCGACGAGGAGCGCCGCACCCGCGACCTGCCCTCCCTGGAGGCGCATGTCTCCGTCGAGCGGCAGCAGATCGAGAACCGCCGGGACGCCGACCTGGAGGCCCGCGCCAAGAAGCTCGAGACCGACCTGGCCGAGCTGGAGGCCGAGGGCGCCAAGGCCGACGTGCGCCGCAAGGTCCGCGAGGGTGCCGAGCGTGAGATGAAGCAGCTGCGTGACCGTGCGCAGCGCGAGATCGACCGTCTCGACGAGGTGTGGACCCGCTTCAAGAACCTCAAGGTCCAGGACCTGGAGGGCGACGAGCTCCTCTACCGCGAGCTGCGGGACCGCTTCGGCACGTACTTCGACGGTTCGATGGGTGCCGCGGCGCTGCAGAAGCGCCTGGAGTCCTTCGACCTCGACGAGGAGGCCGAGAAGCTCCGCGAGATCATCCGCACCGGCAAGGGCCAGAAGAAGACCCGTGCGCTCAAGCGCCTGAAGGTCGTCTCCGCGTTCCTGCAGACCAGCAACAGCCCCAAGGGCATGGTGCTGGACTGCGTGCCGGTCATCCCGCCGGACCTGCGTCCCATGGTGCAGCTGGACGGTGGCCGCTTCGCGACCTCCGACCTGAACGACCTGTACCGCCGTGTCATCAACCGCAACAACCGTCTGAAGCGGCTTCTCGACCTCGGCGCGCCCGAGATCATCGTGAACAACGAGAAGCGCATGCTCCAGGAGGCCGTCGACGCGCTGTTCGACAACGGCCGCCGTGGCCGTCCGGTGACCGGTCCGGGCAACCGCCCGCTGAAGTCCCTCAGCGACATGCTGAAGGGCAAGCAGGGTCGCTTCCGTCAGAACCTGCTCGGCAAGCGTGTGGACTACTCCGCGCGTTCCGTGATCGTCGTCGGTCCGCAGCTGAAGCTGCACCAGTGCGGTCTGCCGAAGGCCATGGCGCTGGAGCTGTTCAAGCCGTTCGTGATGAAGCGGCTCGTCGACCTCAACCACGCCCAGAACATCAAGAGCGCGAAGAGGATGGTCGAGCGCGGCCGTACGGTCGTGTACGACGTCCTCGAAGAGGTCATCGCCGAGCACCCGGTGCTGCTGAACCGCGCGCCCACCCTGCACCGCCTCGGTATCCAGGCGTTCGAGCCGCAGCTGGTCGAGGGCAAGGCCATCCAGATCCACCCGCTCGTCTGCACCGCGTTCAACGCGGACTTCGACGGTGACCAGATGGCCGTGCACCTGCCGCTGTCCGCGGAGGCGCAGGCCGAGGCCCGCATCCTGATGCTGTCCTCGAACAACATCCTCAAGCCCGCCGACGGCCGTCCGGTGACGATGCCGACCCAGGACATGGTCCTCGGTCTGTTCTTCCTCACCACCGACGGTGAGATGCGGGACGTCAAGGGTGCGGAGCGCTCCTTCGCGTCCGTCGCCGAGGCGATCATGGCGTTCGACGCGGGTGAGCTCTCCCTGCAGTCGCCGGTCGACATCCGCTTCCCGGTGGGCACCATCCCGCCGCGTGGGTGGACGCCGCCTGTGCAGGAGGAGGGCGAGCCGGAGTGGCAGCAGGGTGACTCGTTCCGGCTGCGGACGACCCTGGGCCGTGCGCTCTTCAACGAGCTGCTGCCCGAGGACTACCCGTTCGTCGACTACGAGGTCGGCAAGAAGCAGCTCTCCGAGATCGTCAACGACCTCGCCGAGCGCTACCCGAAGGTCATCGTGGCGGCGACGCTCGACAACCTGAAGGCGGCCGGCTTCTACTGGGCCACCCGTTCCGGCGTGACCGTCGCCATCTCCGACGTCGTCGTCCCCGAGGCGAAGAAGGAGATCGTCCGCGGCTACGAGGCGCAGGACGAGAAGGTCCAGAAGCAGTACGAGCGCGGTCTGATCACCAAGGACGAGCGCACGCAGGAGCTCATCGCGATCTGGACCAAGGCGACCAACGAGGTCGCCGAGGCGATGAACGACAACTTCCCGAAGACCAACCCGATCTTCATGATGGTGAACTCGGGTGCACGAGGCAACATGATGCAGATGCGTCAGATCGCCGGTATGCGTGGTCTGGTGTCGAACGCGAAGAACGAGACGATCCCGCGTCCGATCAAGGCGTCGTTCCGTGAGGGTCTGTCCGTGCTGGAGTACTTCATCTCCACGCACGGTGCCCGTAAGGGTCTGGCGGACACCGCTCTGCGTACCGCCGACTCGGGTTACCTCACCCGTCGTCTGGTCGACGTCTCCCAGGACGTCATCATCCGCGAGGAGGACTGCGGCACCGACCGCGGTCTGCGTCTGGTCATCGCCGAGCGCGGCGCCGACGGCGTCCTGCGCAAGGCGGACGACGTGGAGACGTCCGTGTACGCGCGCTGCCTCGCCGAGGACATCGTCGTCGACGGCAGGGTGCTGGCCCCGGCCGGTACCGACCTCGGTGACGTGCTCATCGACGAGCTGGTCAAGCACGGCGTCTCGGAGGTCAAGACCCGCTCGGTCCTGACCTGTGAGTCCGCCGTCGGCACCTGCGCCATGTGCTACGGCCGTTCGCTGGCCACCGGCAAGCTGGTCGACATCGGTGAGGCGGTCGGCATCATCGCCGCCCAGTCCATCGGTGAGCCCGGTACCCAGCTGACGATGCGTACCTTCCACACCGGTGGTGTGGCCGGTGACGACATCACCCAGGGTCTGCCGCGTGTCGTCGAGCTCTTCGAGGCCCGTACCCCGAAGGGTGTCGCACCGATCTCCGAGGCGAGCGGCCGTGTTCGCATCGAGGAGACCGAGAAGACCAAGAAGATCGTCATCACGCCGGACGACGGCAGCGACGAGAGCGCGTACCCGATCTCGAAGCGCGCCCGTCTCCTAGTCAGCGAGGGCGAGCACGTCGAGGTGGGCCAGAAGCTCACCGTGGGTGCCACCAACCCGCACGACGTGCTGCGCATCCTGGGTCAGCGTGCCGTCCAGGTCCACCTGGTCGGCGAGGTCCAGAAGGTGTACAACTCGCAGGGTGTGTCGATCCACGACAAGCACATCGAGATCATCATCCGGCAGATGCTGCGCCGTGTGACGATCATCGAGTCCGGTGACGCCGAGCTGCTGCCCGGTGAGCTGGTCGAGCGCTCCCGCTTCGAGCAGGAGAACCGTCGTGTGGTCCAGGAGGGCGGTCACCCGGCCTCCGGTCGTCCGCAGCTCATGGGTATCACCAAGGCGTCGCTGGCCACCGAGTCCTGGCTGTCGGCGGCCTCCTTCCAGGAGACGACCAGGGTCCTCACGGACGCGGCGATCAACGCCAAGTCCGATTCCCTGATCGGCCTCAAGGAGAACGTCATCATCGGTAAGCTCATCCCGGCCGGTACGGGTCTGTCCCGCTACCGCAACATCCGGGTCGAGCCGACCGAGGAGGCGAAGGCCGCGATGTACTCGGCCGTCGGCTACGACGACATCGACTACTCGCCGTTCGGCACCGGCTCCGGCCAGGCCGTTCCGCTGGAGGACTACGACTACGGTCCGTACAACCAGTGAGTGGTTGAACTGAGTTGAAGGGCGGTCACCCCGTGCGACACGGGGTGACCGCCCTTCGGCGTTCAACGGTGTTCAGTCCGGTGCTCAGGTCCTCGGCGCCCGCAGGGTCCAGGTGCCGCCGCTGTCGACGCGGACGGCGCAGCGGTCCGTCACGGCGACGGTCAGCCGGGCCGTGCCGCGGCCCTCGGCGAGCACTTCGGCGGGGCGCAGGGAGCGGGTGAGCCGGCGCACGGTGAACGGTGAGTCGTCGTGGTGCTCGAACTCCAGTGCGCGCGGGCCGCTGCTCTTCAGTACGGTCTCCGTGCCGCGGCCGCGGATGCGTCCGCCGTTCGGCAGCCGTCGTACCTGGTCGATCGGGCGCAGCGCCAGCCGCCAGGAGCCCTGGGCGGTGACCTCGACGATCAGTGTGTCGGCGTCCTGCGGGGGCACGGTGACGTAGGCGCTGGTGGGGTCCGGGCCGCCGTTGAGCAGCAGCTGGCGGCGGGAGGGGTGGCCGGTGCGGGTGTGCACGAAGAAGTGTTGTGCCTCGTCCGTCTCGAACGCCAGCACGGCGGCGCTGCCCGCGGCGGGGCGGGGCAGGCGTATCTTCATCGAGCCCTGGCCGTGGTTCCAGGTGATGCCGGCGGTGGGGTGGTCGTCGCCGCCCAGCCGTCGCATTGCCGCGCCGCCGCGGGCCAGCAGCGCCGGCACCTCGGTGGGGGAGCTGTGCTTGGCCTGCTCGTAGGCGTCGAGTGCGGTGCGGTAGTCCGCGAGCTCCTCCGGGGCGGCGGTGGGGCCGGGGACGTAGGGGTGGGTGCGCAGCCGTTCGCCGTAGTGGGTGATGGCCCGCTCGGTCTCGGTGTCGGGCGGGGGTTCCGGTGCGGGGTCTGCCGCGGCGCGTGGCGCTCTGGTGAGGCGGAGGCCGGCCGCCATCGGCGGCAGGACCAGGGCCGTGTAGAGGGCGAGGCCGACGGCGCCGCCGTCGAGGGAGAGGCCGCCGACGACGGCGATCAGGGCGAGGAAGCCGATGTTGCCGATGAGCCAGCCGTGCAGCAGGGCCTTCGGTCGGCGTGGTGTGAGTGTGTGCCGCATGGAGCCACCCCCGTTCGGTGGTGCGGTTCGCTGCCGGGTTCCGGCAGCATGATCGTGCCGGAGCCGGTCAGCCGCGCGCGGCGCCGTGGAAGCGGAGCAGGGCCTTGGTGCCCACGGTGAGCAGCGCGGGCACGTCCTCGACGGGGGCCCGGCGGGCCAGGGCCAGGATGTCGAGGGCGAGCGCGTAGTCGTCGAGGGCGTGGCGCGGGACGTCCGGGTCGTCGGCGCGCGGGCCGTACTCGGTGAGGCAGTCGTCGTACTCGATGACGGCCAGGCGGACGTCGACGCCGAGCGGGTCCAGGCGTCCGGTCAGTGTGTTCGGGTCGTGTGACATGGCGGGCCCCCCGGTCCTCGTCCTTGAATCCCCGTACGTACGGCCGGTGACCGGCCGTCAGGAGCCATGGTGCGGGACCGGGGGGTGGGCGGACAGGGGCTGCTGTCGGCTGTTTCCCGGGGGTGGAACTTGCCGGGGTCCGGCAGTTTTTGAGTCAGCGGACCGCCAGTTCCCAGACGGCGACCGCCGCCGTGGACACCGCGGCCAGGGCGGCGATGCTGGCGAGGGGCCAGCGGGAGCGTTCCAGGGCGTCCAGGCGCTGCTCGTGGTCGGCGAGCTGTTTGTCGGTCTGGTCGCTGCGCTGCACCAGCAGGGCGAGGGAGCCGTCGACGCGGGCGAAGCCGGCCTCCACCGTGCCGCGCAGACGCTCCAGTTCCACGGCGACGGCGGTGGGGTCGGAGAGCGGGTGGGGTTCGTTCACGCGGCCCTCCGTTCCGGGGGTGTCGTATCGGTGCTGCGGGTGCTTGTGGGGATTTCGGTGCTCTCGGTGTTCTCGGTGCGCAGCCAGGAAGGGAGCAGCGCCTGGACGCCGGGGACGGCCATCACCCGGGTGACGGCCGCGGCGGCGGCCAGGGCGGCGGCCGCCCAGGGGAGCGTCTCGGGGATGCCGGCGGCGTCGACGACCGTCGGCAGCAGGACGCACAGGCCGACAGCGGTCTGGACTACGGTGCGGAGGGTTCGCTTGGCGGCCTCGGACACGGGGACCTCGCTTCTTCACTCGCTTCTTCAGGAGCTGTACGGGACTTTCAGGGCCGCCCAGGACCTGGCGCCGGGCCAGCCGTCGGCGTCGAGGCCGGTGTAGCCGAGCTTGCGTTGCCACTTGGCGTACGAGCGGCGGTCGGCGTCGGTCCACTGGGGGCCGGGGCCTTTGGTGTAGGCCGAGCAGCCGACGGCGACCAGGCGCTTGCCCATCGCGGTGACGATGGGGGAGCGCGGGTTCTTCTTGAACCAGGCGGCGCCGGGGTAGGGCTGGTACTTCGCGGCCGGGGTGGGCTGTGGACTCGGCCCTGTGGCGGGACGCTTGGTCAGACGGGCGGCGATGCGGTCGCGCAGGTCCGTCATCGCGAAGCCGCGCGGGTCGATCTTGGTGTTGGTCCACTCCTTGTGGCCGATGACAGAGCGGGCGCTCCAGCCGTGGGCTCGGCAGATGGCGGCGGAGGTCCGCACTATCGCGTCCAGTTGGGGCTCGGGCCAGGGGTCCTTGCCGTCGCCGAGGTTGACGCACTCGAAGCCGTAGAAGCGGGCGTTGCCGTCCGTGTTGTTCTGGTTCGGTGGGGGGAGGGGGGTGCGCTCGGTGATGACCGCGTTGAGGACGTCGGCGTCGCCGGTGCCGGCGTGGTTGGTGCGGCCGTGGCCGACCAGGTGGACGGTGCCGTCCTTGGCGATCACGCCGTGGCAGAGGGGGCCGGGGAGGGTGGAGTGGCCGTTGAAGCAGAGTTCGACGCTGGGGGTGGTGCCTGAGGTGACTGTGTGGTGGATGATCACGCCGTTGACTGGGCCCCAGGTGCCTCTGTGGTTGCGGTTGTGCGTGCGCCAGCCGGGGTGTTCGACGACGGTGACGCCCTCGGCGCGCAGAGCGGATGTGAGGGCGTCGGCGGAGAGGGGGGTGGCCATGGGTGCCTCCCTGAGTGTTGAGCGGGTACGAGAAAACCCCGGCCGGTGTTGGAGCGGCTCGGGGTGTGTTGGTGCGGCTGCGCTGTGGCGGGTGGGGGTGGGGTGCGCGGCTCGGCGCTGGCGAGGTGCCTCCCCCAGAGGGGGGACCCCCAGCCCACCCGTGCCGCCTGGGGGCACCTCCCAGGCCCTTAAGGCACTGGGGGAGGCACGACTGCCCGCAGCTACGGCGAGGATGTGGCTATGGGCCTTCGGGGTCCGGTTCGTTGGGGCTCGGGTCGGTCGGGGGTTCGTCGTCGCCCGGGTTCGGGGTCCAGGTGGTGCAGAGGGTCAGGTAGGCCGCGGTGTTGGAGTTGAAGTCGGTCAGGGCTTCGGTTACGGCGCGTTGGATGGCGGACTGGTCGGGGACGACCGGGGCGGTGCCGACCGGGTGGACCGTGACGCGGCCGTAGCCGCGGAGGGTCACGCCTCGGGGGCCTGTTTCCGTGAACTCGGCGCTGATGTTGACCGGGAGGTAGGTGCCGGTGATCGAGTCGGGGCCGATGACGCTGCTGAAGCCGGAGTCGGAGACGTTGATGTGGATGGTGTGGCCGGCCTCGACGAGGGTGGCGCGGCCGGCGTAGTCGATGGCCAGGCCCCAGGGCTGGGTGGGGTCTATGTCCATGAGGAAAGCTCCCTTGTCGCGTCTGGTGTCACGTCTGGCGGGTGTGCATCAGGACCGGGTTCGCGTAGACCGTGCCGGAGGCGCTCGTGACCATGGCCTGGATCTCGACCTTGACCTGCTTGCCGAAGACCGCGCCGAAGTCGGCCGCGATCTGGCCGGTGTTGTCGAAGTCGGCCGGCGCGCTGGTGGTACTGCCCCACTGCGCGCCGTTGACGAGGACCCGGACCTGGCCGGAGGCGCCCGAGCTGACCCTGGTGTTCACCAGGAGGCGCAGCACCGGCTGCCAGACGACGTTGTAGGACATCGCGACCGTCGTCCAGGAGGTGGTGGTGGTCTGCGGCCAGCGCGCGGTCGACGTGTCCTGCGGCGGCAGCAGCGCCAGCCACGGCCGGGCGAGACCCCCGGTGACGATGTCGTCGGAGATGATCTCCCGGTTGGCGGAGTCGTAGATCCGCAGCGGCTGCAGCGAGGTGCTGGACGCGTCGCCGTTGTAGAGGCTGAGGGCGAGGCTGCCGCTCTGCCGGTGGATCTCCATGCCGTACTCGTCGCCGCTCCACTTGCCGACCCGGAACATCGGCGTGTTGGAGGGCGTGCGCACCAGCAGGGAGCCGCCGTCGGTGATCTCGACCGCGCCGCCGGAGATCCGGTTGAGCGCCGGCCGGCTGTTGACGGCGGTGGACAGCTGCTGGATGCGGCGTTCCATCTGGGTCAGCCGGTCGATGATGTCTTCGGGCAGCTGGGGCATCAGACCTCCTCCAGGTAGAGCTCGGCGGTGTCGGGGCGGCCGCGCTGCGCCGGGCTGACCTTGACGCCGATGATCCGGAAGCGCGCGTCGAGGCCCTCGGTCCACCACTCGTCGGTGATCCGGATCCGCACGGTCCGCCCGAGCAGCGCGGGCGGCACCAGGTCGTCGAGGCGGATGCTGATCGCGGGGATCACCACCGCGCCGGTGGCCTGGGCGAGTTCGGCGGTGGCCAGGGACTTCAGGACGGCCTTGCTGGTCGTCTCGTTGTGGTCCGAGGACAGGTCGATGCGCGGATAGCCGGCCGCGATCAGTTCGCTCGCCTCGTCGGCGTCGGCGAACACCGGGCGGGACTCGGCGGCCTGGTTGGTGTTGTCGCTGCCGCCACGGGCCCGGGCGGTGGTGCCGCCGCGGGTGGCGTCGCGCGGGAAGGAGTACGACAGGATGGTGCCCGGGCGGTCCATCACCAGGTCGGTGGTGCCGGTGCGGATCTTCGGGCTGCCGAGCCGCAGCCGTCGTACCCGCGTGCCGGTGCCCGGGTCGCGGTAGACGGAGATGTGGTGCTCGAAGCCGTTGTCCTGGGCCGCGAGCGCGTCGATCGCCTCCAGGTAGACGGTCTCGTCGCCGTCCCGGTACAGGGCGGTGCGCCGCTGGCCGGAGGTCTCGTAGCCGTAGGAGACGCCGATGTTCCCGCCGATCCGCGTGGGCCTGTCCGCCTCGTCGGCGAACCGGCCGAGCTGGAGGTGCTCCCACAGCTTGCGGGCCACGACCAGCTGGTCCTCGTCGGTGAAGGAGAGGTCGGCGCGGATACGGCGGCGCCCGGCGTACGACTCGAAGGTGGCCGCCTGGATGCCGAGGGTGAGCACGCCCCGGTCGTCGCTCTGCAGGGTGGCCGTCCAGATGATGCCGCCCCACCACAGGTCGTTGCCGCGCTGGAGGTAGACCGCGGTGCGGCCCTCCTCGATGCGGCGGACCCGGGCGGCCATCTCCGCGTCGGGCACGGGGACGGTGCCGGAGAGCGAGCCGGCCTTGCCGATGTAGTCGTCGACGGTGACGTCCCGCAGCGGCAGGATGTCGATGGTGGTGTCGTCGCGCAGGTCGCAGAAGATCGCGCGGTACGGGGTGGTGGTCGTCATGAGGCGGCCTCGTAGGTGGCGGAGCCACGGATGGCGTGCGGGGAGGACCAGGTCCAGGGCGACAGGGAGTCCACGGTGCCGTACGTGGGAGAGGTGATCGCGGTGGCGTCGACCCGGCCCGTGCCGATGTTCAGTTCGAAGGTGCTGGTGGTGGCGAGGTAGATCCGGCCCATGGCGCGGGCGCTGTTGCTGGCGGACAGCTCGGCGAAGCCGATCACGGGGTGGGCGGCGGACGCCGGCACCGGCAGCGAGAACCGCCAGTTGTCCCCGGTGGCGGGGTTGGCGCCGAAGTTGGTGGTGGTGCCGAACTGGATCGAGAAGTTGAGGTGCACGGTCGTACCGGACTTGACGTACCGGCAGTTCAGCGTGGCGTTGCCGTACGACGGGGTGGCGCTGCCGGAGCCGGTCGTCCAGGCCGGGGTCCAGCTCTGCCAGGTCGGCAGCACCGGGTAGTCGGTCCAGGCCGAGCCGGTCCAGCGCTGGAGGCGGCCGCCCGCGTCGCGGTACTGGCCGGGGTAGGCGCCGATCGAGGTGTCGCTGGTGACCGGCAGGATGCCGCCGACCGCGACCGTGGCGGTACGGACACCGGTGAGCGCCGAGTCCCAGGCGAGCCCTCCGCCGCCCGTGCTCGAACCCTTGGCGACGGTGACCCGGTAGAGCGGGAGGGACAGCGGGGGTGTGTCCGGTGCGGCCGGCACGGCGGCCGGGGTGCCCGGGACGACCTCGACGGCGGCCTCGTGGCGGCCGGAGCCGTCGTAGACGTCGTCGTACACCCGCAGGACGACCAGGTCGATCCGGTCGTACTGCGGGTCGCCGTCGGCGAAGGTGAGCGGGAGGGGCTCGGTCAGCGCGACCGGGTAGGCGCCCTGGGCGTCGGTGCCCTGGACGAGGGCGCGGCCCGGGTGGACGTCGGCGGTCATGGTGCCGTCGACGCCGGTCACGGTGAAGCCGGAGATCCGCCACTGGCCGTCGGCGGAGCCCGGCAGGACACCGGAGCGGGTGGTGACGGGCGAGGTCGGGGTGAGCGCGCCGAGCGCGCCGAGCCGGGTGTCCTCACGGGACTGTCCGTCGGGGGACAGCCAGCCGGAGCGTACGGGCATGGTCGACTCCTTGGGGTGAAGACGGGGGTGAGGTCAGGCGAGGGGGTCGACGCGCAGGTACATGCTGTCGAACCAGCATCGGACGGTGGCGTCGCTGGACCGGTGCATGGCGGTGACCGTGTGGCTCTCGCCGGGGGTCAGCGAGCCGAGTCGCAGCTGCGCGGAGACGGAGGTGGTCCGGGCGCCCGAGCAGATGGCGGCGCGCTCGTCGTTCACGTCCCAGACCACGGTGCCGCCCCGGGTGACCTTCGGGCACATGTAGGCGGACGTGGTGTCGCTGGACCGCATGCGGCAGCCCAGGCTGATGATCACCGCTCCCGAGGGCGGGGCGGTGAAGGTGAGGGTCAGCGCGGAGACGGCGGTCTCGTCGAGGGCGGCCGTGTACGTGGTCGAGGCGGTGTATCCGCCGTCCAGGCTCGACGCGAACACCGGCCCCGGCACGGCCGGCAGCCAGGCCGTGCCGTTCCAGCGCTGCAACTGGCCCAGCGAGGAGTCGCGGTACTGGCCCGGGTAGCCGCCGGTGGTCAGCGTGCCGGCCGGGACGATGCCGCCGATGTCGCGCGGGTACGGCAGCCAGGCGGTGCCGTTCCAGCGCTGGAGCGCGCTGTTGACGTCCCGGTACTGGCCCGGGTAGGCGCCGTTCACGCCATCGCCGGCGGCGGTCGGCAGGATGCCGCCGATGGCGACGGTGGTGGGACGCAGGTCCTTCAGGGACGTGCTCCAGTCGATGCCGCCGTTGCCGGTGCTGCGGCCGGTCTTCACGGTGACCTCGAACAACGGCAGCGACAGGCCCGGCGCGGCGGGCGCGGCCGGGACGGCGGCCGGGGTGCCCGGGACGACCTCGACGGCGGCCTCGGTGCGCCCGGAGGCGTCGTAGGCGTCGTCGTAGATCCGCAGGACGACCAGGTCGACGCGGTCGTACTGGGCGTCGCCGTCGGCGAACGTGAGCAGGATGCCCTCGGTGACGGCCACCGGGTAGGCGCCGCGTGTCTCCTCGGCCTGGATCACCGCCCGGCCGGTGCTGACCTCGGCGGTCATCGACCCGGCGGTGCCGGCCAGCCAGAAGCCGGAGACGCGGTGCTCGCCGCTGTAGGAGCCCGGCAGGACGCCCGAGCGGGTGCCGACGGGGGAGACGGGGGTGTGGGCGCCGAGCGGGGCGACCCGGCTGTCCTCGCGGGTCTGGCCGTTCGGCGACAGCCATGCGGAACGGGCGTTCATGGTGGGTCCTTTCGCGGGCGGGTCAGGAGGCGGACTCGTAGGTGCCGTAGATCGACAGGACGTCGCCGACGGCCCAGGTGAGGGGGTAGCTCTTGTCCCAGATGGCGACGGAGTTGTGCAGGCCGTCGCGGAGCGAGCGGACGATGCCGCCGCTGTTGGTGGAGAGCAGTCCGCTGCCCTGCCACATCAGCGTCTCGGAGGAGTCGAAGGCGAGGGCGGTCAGCACCCGGCCGTCCAGCTTCCATGTCGTCGACACCGGCGGCACCGGCAGCTTGAACGTCCAGTTGCCGTTGGCGGCCTGCGCGGCGAGGTTGGTCGTGGAGCCGATCCTCAGATAGATCCGGACGTGCACGACCGTGCCCAGCTTGGCGTACGACCCCGCGAGGACGCCGTTGCCGATGCTGGGGGCGGTGCCGTTCTCGGCGCCCCACACCGGGGTGTAGTCGGTCCAGGTCGGCACCGGCTGGTACGACACCCAGGAGGAGCCGTTCCAGCGCTGGAGCACGCCGGAGGAACTGTCGCGGTACTGGCCGGTGTAGCTGGCCGTGCCCACCGTGCCGGCCGGGGCGATGCCGCCCAGCGCGCTCGGGTACGACACCCAGGCCGAGCCGTCCCAGCGCTGCAGCGCGCCGCCGGAATCGCGGTACTGGCCGGGGTAGGCGCCGTCGCCGGTGTCGCCGACGACCGGCAGGATGCCGCCGATCGCGACGGTCGGGGTGCGCAGATCCACGGCGTCGGCGGCCCAGTTGACGCCGCCGTTGCCCGCGCCGGCCCCGGAGCGGACGGTGACCCGGTAGATCGGCAGCGCGATGGGCGGCACCGCGGGCGGCTGCGGAACGGCGTTCGGCTCGCCGCGCACGATCTCCAGGACGGCCTCGGTGCGGCCGGAGGCGTCGTAGACGTTGTCGTAGATCCGCAGGACGACCAGGTCGACGCGGTCGAACTGGGCGTCGCCGTCGGCGAAGGTGAGGGTGGTCTGCTCGGGCAGGGTGACCGGATAGGCGCCCTGGCCGGGCTCGGCCTGGACGACGGCCCGGCCCTCGTGGACGGTGGCGGTCATGGTGCCCGCGCCGCCCTCCATCCAGAAGCCGGACAGGCGGTACAGGCCGTCGTAGGAGCCGGGCAGGATGCCGGAGCGGACCTGGAGCGGGTCGGTCGGGGTGGTCGCGCCGAGCTGGGTCAGCCGGGTGTCCTCGCGGGTCTGGCCGGTCTCGGCCACCCATGAGCTGCGCAGGTTCATCTGCTGGTCTCCTGTGGTCTACGGTGGTGGCAAAGGTGTGGTGGCAAAGGTGTGGTGGCAAAGGGTGTTGATGGTGCGTCAGGACTTGATCCACTCGGCGCTGAGGCAGGTGGCGTAGCCGGAGCCGCCGAGGGTGCTGACGGTGACGCCCGAGTTCTGCAGGCCGTGCAGGGTGAGCCGGTCGCCGGCCGCGAGGCGCACCAGGCAGCTGCCGCCGACGCTGGTGGAGGCCGGGCCTGCGCCGACCAGCCAGGTCCCGCGCGGGACACCGTTGCCGTTGACCAGGATCCGGGCGCCGCGCGAACCGTCCGAGACGGCCTCGGTGAACCAGGTGATGTTGCCGTCGACCCGCCACCAGCCGGCCCGCGGCACGGCGTAGGTGCCGGAGCCGTCCCAGCCGGAGGCGTCGTCCACGTCGACGGTCCCCATGGTCATCTGCGTCCAGGTGTTGTGCGGCACCGACTGCCGGGTGCCCTGCGAGACGCTGAGCAGGATCGACGCCCGGCCCTGGACGAACTGCCAGGCGGAGCCGTCCCAGCGCTGCAGCCGGCCGGCGCCGTCCTCCCGGTGCTGGCCGACGTAGGAGCCGGTGGTCAGCGCGCCGGCCGGGGCGATGCCGCCGACCGCCTTCGGGTAGGCGACCCAGGCGGTGCCGTCCCAGCGCTCCAGGACGCCCGGAGTGTCCCGGTACTGGCCGGCGTACGCGCCGGTGAAGCCGGAGGCGGGGACGATGCCGCCGAGGGCGACGGTCGGATAGCGCAGGTTGGTGACCACTTCGGACCAGTTCAGTCCGCCGGTCCCGGCCGACACGCGGGCGGGCACCAGGATCCGGTACAGCGGCAGGGCGCTGCCGTCGGGCGTGTTCGGGACGACGGGCGTGGCGGCCGGGGTGCCCCGGACCAGGCGGACGAAGGCCCGGGTCTCGGCGGTGCCGTCGTAGACGCTGTCCTGGACGACCAGTTCGACCAGGTCGACGCGGTCGTACTGGGCGTCGCCGTCGGCGACGGTGAGGGACTCCGGCTCGGTCACCGCCACCGGGTAGGTGCCCTGGGCGGTCCGGCCGCCCTGGATGAAGGCGCGGCCCGGGCCGACGGTGAAGGTCATGCTGCCGGCGGTGCCGGTGAGTGCGAACCCGCCGGGGACGAGGCCGCCGCGGGCCTTCAGCGGGATGTTCTCCGGGGCGAAGGCGTTCGGGGTGAGCAGGCCGGAGAGGGTGACGCGGGTGTCCTCGCGGGTCTGGCCGAACTCGGTGAGCCAGGCGGATCGTACGGTCATGTGATCGCCACTCCTCGTGGGGACATGCGACAGGTCATGCGGGTCACCACTCCGCGGAGCGCCAGCGGACCGACATACGGGCGCCGGAGTCGTAGGTGTCCGGGCGGAACGCCAGCTGGGCGCGGCCCGGTTCGAAGGCGAACAGTTCCTCGGGGCTGCTGTCGGCGGCCGCCGTGTGGCGGCGGGAGGCGGTGCCGTTGAGGGTGACCGTGCCGGCCGCGGTGTCGACGACGAGCTCGTCGCCGGCGGCCAGGCCGATCGTGTAGCGCAGCCGGCGGCCCGAAGTGCGGTCCATGACGGTCGGGTTGACGCACGGACCGGTGAAGGTGAGCACCGGGTGGGTGGGCGCGGAGCCGCCGTTGTCGACGGTGACGTCACCGGTCGAGGTCGCCTGCCCCCAGTACAGCGGCCAGGTCAGCGGCCAGGTCAGGCCGCTCTCCGGCTGCGGGGCTCCGGTGACGGCGGTCTGCTCGGTGACGGCGTAGCGGCGCGGGTCGGTGGCGTGCCACTGCACGGTCGCCCGGGACACGCCCTGCGTGGTGTACGTCCGGTCGGCGGCCAGTACGCGCTGGCTGACCCGGGCCCGTACGGCCAGCGTCTCGCCGTGCAGCCGCACCGCCAGCCAGCGCTCGCTGTCGCCGAGCAGCAGCGCCTGGCGCAGTGCGCGCATCGCCTCCAGGGAGGTGGCGGAGTCGTCCTGCGCCGGTACGGTCCACACCGTGCCGCCGATCCGGCGGGGGCGGGCGTAGCGGGCGCCGGGCCAGGCGCCGTGCGCGGTGGGGTGGTCGGCGTCGGAGGAGTCGTACTCGGGCAGGTCCTCCCAGCCGGTGAGGCCGCCGCGGTCGATCTCGTAGGGGGTGCCGGGGCCCAGCAGCAGTCCGGCCCACTGCATCTGCCCGTCGCGGGTGATGAGTGAGCCGGGGGGTACGTCGTCGGTGTATGCGGTTGTGGTCATCTCGGCCATCGGGCCGTCACCTCACTGTCATGGCTGTCATGGCTGTCAGGTCGGTCATGGGCAGGCGTGGGCGGCTGCCAGGAAGAGGAGGTCTTCGGCGTTGCCGTGGACGCCGGCGGTCCGGCTCTCGTGGAACTCCTTGATGTGGTGCGGGCGCCGGGCCGCCGTCGCCCGGTGCCGGCGGTCGAGCGCCCGCTGCCGCCGGTGCAGGGCGGTCAGCGGCAGTACCCGGCCGGCCCGGGGGGACGCGCCGGGGACCACGACGCCGCCCTCGGCGAGCATCGGGATCTTGTCGAGGTCCACGCCGAACTTCTTGCCGAGGATGTTGACGCTGAGGCTGTTGAGCCCGTCGATGACCCAGTTGGCGAACGCGATCAGGCCGTTGATGGGGCCCTTGATGACGCCCGCGACGGTCTGCGCGCCGGTGGTGACGAACTTGCCGAGCGCGCCGAGGGTGCTGGACGTCGCGTCCTTGACGCGGCCGAACATCCGGGGGATGTCCCTGGTGATCCAGTCCAGCACCGGCTTGACCGTGCTCTTGAAGCCCTTCCAGAGGGAGGACACCTTGTCGCGCAGGGCGCGTGTGTCGCCGGTGGTGAGGGCCTTCAGGACGGCGAAGCCGGTGCCGATGAGGGCACCGACGACCTTGATCGCGGTGGTGATGACGGTCAGGTAGACGGTGACGTACGTGCTCACCGCCGTCGCGATCGCCTTGAGCAGCGGGGTCAGGATCGCGAGGTACAGCTGGACGTACTTCAGTACGACGGTGCCGACCGCCTTCATGATCCGCTGACCGGCCTCGGAGTTCATGGCGAGGTCCAGCAGCCAGCCGGCGACCGGGAGGAGGAGGCCGAGGACGAAGCCGAGGGGGTTGGCGCGGGTGATGACGTTGATCGCCGTCATCACGCCGGAGCCGATGGTCATGGCGGTGCCGAAGGCGCCCAGGAGGGTGCCGAGGATGCCGGCGGCGCCGACGAGCCCGCCGATCAGGGCCAGCAGGCCGCCGCCCTTCAGTCTGCCGAGGGCACGGGTGGCGCCCTTGGCGCGGGTGCCGAAGGACTTCACCCCGGTGGCGGCGGTGCCGGCGGAGCGCCCGGCCCGGGTGAGGGAGCGGGCGGTGGCGTCGGCGTCCGTCTTGGTCCGGCGTACGGCGCCGGCGGCCTGGTCGGCGGCGGAGCGGATGCGGTCGGTGGCGGTGGCGGCGCTCCTGACGCGGGCGGTGAGGGCGCGCAGGGTGTCGCCGCCGCGGGCGAGGTTCGTACGGAAGGTGCGCAGGGCCGGTGCGATCCCGGCGAGGGGGTTGACCGGCGTGCTCATGGCCGCCGTACTCATCCGCGGGCCTTCGCGAGGAACATCAGGGCGTCGGCGGTGCGCTGCGGGGTGCTGGTCTCGGCCGCATAGTAGTTCTCGATGTGCAGGGCGCCGCCGCCGGCCATGGCGGCACCGGCGTACGCCCTGCCCTGGGCGGCGGCGCGGCGCAGCAGCCGGTCGAGCTTGCTGAGCGGCAGGACGGCCTCGGCCTCACCGGCCTCGGCGAGGATCGCGGGGACACCGCCGGAGCGGGGCATGACGACACCGCCGGCCGCGAGGGCGGGGATCTTGGGCAGGCTGACGCCGAAGGTCTTGCCGCCGACCATCGGGACCCAGCCGGGGATGGACACCTTGATGCCGTTGAGGGCGCCGATGGCGCGGTTGATGATGCCGATGACCGCGTTGATCGGGCCCCTGACCGCGCTCTTGATGCCGTTGAAGGCGCGGCCGGCGATGCCCTTGAGGCCGCCCCAGATGCTGGACAGCTTGTTCTTGACGGCCCGGAAGGCGTTCGGGATGGCCGACTTGATCCAGTTGACGACGGGCGAGATGACCGCCTTGATGCCCTTCCACACGCTGGAGACGACCGTCTTGATCGCCTTCAGCGCGGTGCTGATGACCTTCTTCCAGATCGCGACGTAAGTCTTGATCACCTTGGCGACGGCCTTGACGACGGCAGAGATCGCCTTCTTGATGCCGTTCCACACGGACTTGATCAGCTTCGCGGCGTTCTTCATGATCGGCCCGATGGCCTTCATGACCTTGCTGATCACGGACTTGATGGCGTTGAAGGCCGTCTTCAACACCTTCTGCATGGTCTTCGACCGGGTCGCCATCTCGACGACCTTCTCGATGAGCGGCATCAACAGGTCCATGAGCATGCCGAAGAAGTTGCCCTTCATCGACTTGTTCATCCGGTCCTGCCCCTTGGCCGCCTTCTTGGCCCCGGACTCGTACTTGCCGAGGTTCTTGCCGGCGGTGGATCCGGTTCTGCCGGTTTTGGAAATGGACTTCTCGGCCTGGTCGGAGGCGGTCTTGAGTTTCTTGAGCTGGGTGGCGGAACCCTGGGCCGACGACTTGATTTTCTGCAGGCCGGTTCCGGCGGTCTTCGCCTGGTCGCCGAGGCCCTTCGTGGCTCGGGCGGCGGCATCTGCCTGGGTCCGGAAACCGCTGAGTGACGTCGTGGATTTCTTCAGTGCGCTTACGAGAGACATGCGGCGTCATTCCTTCAGTTCAGCTGCCGGAGCCTGCCAGGCGGCGTTCGAGGTCCGCGGCCTCCCGTTCCGTCTGTCGCAACACGCTTTCGAGTTGGCGCAGCTCGGAGGCGGAGGCAAGGGCGGTCTGGCGACGGAGCGGGTTGAACGTGGCGCGCCGTTCCTCGCGGCGGGCCCGCTCGGCCGTGCTTGCCGCGCCGGCTCTGGCAGTGCGTTGCTGCCCGGCCAGCAGGCTGCGAATCGCAGAATCGTGGTCTCTGATTTTTCGGGACTGTGCCCCGAGTTGGTCCTTCAGGTTCCTGATCGTTTCGCTGTGATCGGCGTCGTTCGCCCCGCCATCGTTCTCTTCGTCGTTGCCGCGGTTTCTGCGCAGGGCGCGCAGACCGGGGATTCGATCCACTGCCCGGCCCACGGGAATTCTGTGCTGCCGATCGCTACCGAGGAAGGTGAAGCCTCTGCCCGGTGTCCAGTCGACAACATTGGGCGATACGGAGAGCACGCTCGGGTCGAACTTGAAGAACTGGGTGCTCCAGTAGAGAGCCTGATTGGAAGCGGCCACACCGGTGTTGTCCGTGCCCTGGACGGCTGTCGCAACGGATTCGAGCTGCTGTCCTCCGGGTATGTTCTCCTGGAACCACTGCGCCTTCTCGCCGAGAGTTTCGAGGTGGGCCTTGGACTCCTCCTTGATTTCGTTGAAATTCTTGGCTACCTCTTCGGCGACCAGTCTGCTTATATATCCTGTGGTGGTGGGGTCCAGCATGGCGACCTCCCATACGGTTTCGCTCGGTATACTGGCGGAAAAGCGATACGTGGTAGTCCGTGAGGGGTGGGAAATGGTCGGCGATATTGTGGTTGGAGCGCTGGTTTTTTTGGCGATCGGCATGATCGGCGCCATGCCGGCGCTGGCATTTCTGTTGCTCTTCTCGGAATCGCTGCTCGCATTCCGCCTTTCCCGGAGCGGATTCCTTTCCGACGGGATCTGTGTGGCACACAAGAAAAATAGCGGAAAGGGCATGGCAATTCTGGTGGAATATCACCACCCGTCGGCCGGTCGTACTAGACTTGAAATTGGGCCGTATTCGGGAGTTCTGCCCAACCCGGGCTCAGCGGTCAAGGTCCACTGCCTGGAAGGCAACCCGCGGGCGGCGATGCTGTCTCCCCTGCCCTCTTTCGTCGTCCTCCGCTTCCTGGCGACGGGGGCTCTCGCGCTTGCCGGCGTGGTGGGGTCGGCCGTGTTCTTCGTTGTGGTCTTCGGCTGAGGGGGAGCGGGCGCTGCCCAGGTCCGCTCCCTCGTGCACGGGTGACGGCTTCAGCGCTGGGCGTCGGCGTCTACCGGCGGTGCCACCGCTCCGTGCCGCCGGTGCGGCGGGCCTCTGTCAAGGCGTCCGACCAGCCGGCGGCGTAGGCGCGGGACTCGCGGGCGAGTAGTTCCTCGTAGACGCGGTCGAGCAGGGCCTCGTGGTCGGGGGTGTGCAGGAGGTGGGCGAGGCGGGTGTAGGTGTCGATCGGGTGCTGCGGGGAGTTGCTCGTGCCAGTCGCCATGTCTGCCTGCTTTCCGGTCTGTCCGTCGGGCTGGTGGTACAGGTGGCGCCTCTGGGGGTGTTCGAAGCGTCTGTTCGAACTAGTGTACGAGTAATCCGGGGTCGGGTTCTGTGGTTTGGCGAGGACCGACCCCGGGGTCGCGGTCACGACCTGCGGAGATGCGGGGTGCGGTGAAGGTTGTGTCAGGTTGGTGGAGTAGGATCCGGCCGTCCTCCCGTCGGGTGAAGGGACAGTGAACAGAGGCGCCTCAGCGGGGAACTGAGGGCGTATCAGACGACGGTGGACGGCGGCCGGGCAGCCGTCCTCGCGCGGGGGGCGCGATGGGGCAGGGACGAGAGCAAGGCCAACGGGGTGGACGGGGACGCGAGCAACGCGCGGCATCAGCGTGCGATCGATCAGCATGTGTTCGATCAGCGTGTAGTCGAACAGCGTGTAGCCGATCAGCATGTGATCGACTGGCTTGAACAAGCCGCTGATCTGCCACATCTCATCGCCCGTGTCTCCGAGCTCGTCCTCCGCCTCGGGCACGCGCCGGAGGACCTCGTCGTCCTCCCCCGGGCCGAACTCGACCGGCGCGAACTGGCCGCCTACAGCGCGGGCTGGGCCGACGTGGTCGCCGAGCAGCTTCCGGCGATACGGCGGGCGTACGAGGAGCGGATCACCGTCGCGTATCTGCAGGGGCAGGAGGACGCCCGCACGGGGCGCAGGCCGCGCCGGGCCCGGCGCGGCGAGGGACAGCGGGGCGGTGAGGTGATCCCCCTGCCGTACGTGGAACTGCTGCGGCCCCCTGCCGAGGTGACGCGGGTGGAGGAACGGGGGGAGCGGGAGCGGTCGGTGGCGGACGGGGGGCCGGTGCCACCCCCGGGTGACGGTGGTGAGGGGGACGACGACCCCGAGTACGGGCGGGATGCGCAGACCGGGGCGGAGCCGGCCTCCGGTTCGACGGCCGACATACTGCTGTCCGCCCGTGAGGTGCGTGAGAAGCGGGCGGCTCCCTCCGAGCGGCGCCCGGTCCTACGCCGTAACGGCCGGCCCAGTGTGCCGCCGCTCGCCCTGCCCGGTGAGACGGGAGCAGGAGCAGGCCGAGACCGGGGGCGCCGCACGGAGTCGGCCGAGCAGCGGTCCCCGCGGGACCCCACCGAGCCGGCCGCCCCAGGGCCGCGGGGCGAGGAGCGCCCCCGGCTCTCGGACAAGGCCCGTGCCCTCGCGGACGAGTTGGAGGGCCGGGCGGGGGTCCGCCGTCGTGACGACGAGCAGCCGGGCGGCCACTGAAGGGCCCCCGTGCTGCGCCCCCCCCGTGCCGCCGCGGAGTGCGTCAGGCGAAGAATCTCGCCAGCTGTGCCGGAGAGGGCGCCGATGCGCTCTGACCTGCGGTGTCGGTGTCCCGTGGAGGAGGAGTGTCCGGGAACGGACGTTCGACGGGGTCGGACTCCTCCTCCGCCGCCAGGTCGGTCGGTCGCGGCACCGGCACCGGGGGTTCCGGCTGGTCGCCGTCCTCCGCGGAGTTGACGGAGGCGAACATCCAGTTGGCGGCCGCCAGATGGTCCACGGCGGCGGCCAGCAGATGGTCCGTCACCGACCAGTCGGCGGCCTCCCCGTGCAGCTCCCGGTTGAGGGCGCTGTCGCGCGGCAGATGCTTGATGAGCACCGCGAGCCGCCGGGCGGACAGCCGCTCCCGGTGCCAGTCGAGCAGGTCGGTGCCGTAGTAACGCAGCAGGTCCGCTTCGAGTGCCTCGGCGTGTTCGTCGACGAACCCGACGAGGCTCAGCCTTCCCCCAGGCCGAGCCCGGTCTCCTTGCCGTATGCCTCCAGGATGGCGGCGATGTCCTGCATGGTGACCTCGTGCCGTTCGAAGCGGGCGAACTGCTGCTCGCCCATGAGCAGGCCGAGCAGCCCGTCGACGTCGTTGTCGTCGAGCTTGCGCAGCGCCCGGGCGGTGGCACGGGTGAGCTCGGTGGGCAGCGTGAAGGTCTCGCCGTCGAGCTCGAACGACCAGGTGCGGCCGAGGGCTTCGAGGCGCTGGGCGCGGGCGGCGTTGACGTCGAAAGAGGCCATGGTGATGCGTACTCCTTGGGGAACCCGGTGATGTGGAGCGGAGAGGTGTCGGGGCGGGGGGGGCCGGGGTGGGGCCCCCCCCCCCCCCCGGGAAGGCCCCCCACGAAGCGTCCATAAAAAAGAACTTTCCGCCCAACCCAAAGCCCCCCCGGGCGAAACCCC